>JAPOQK010000009.1 GCA_026710795.1 Candidatus Poribacteria bacterium | reverse complement strand
TTTCATTGGAATTATCCTCCTTGAAAAAGATACCGTTTGGTATCTTTTTTTTACATTACGGTATCTTTTTGGTGTTGTGGTCTGATTGTAATGTCTGACTGGGTTTGTGGGTTGTTTTCATCGGTTTACTGTGTAAAAAAACTTGAAAAACGGTATCTTTTGTTTTGGGGTTATTTGTCGTAGGTTGGTTCTACAGAATGTGAGATGTCGGAGGTCGCTTTGCTCGCTCCGACCTACGAATACGGTTATGTTGGGTTTGTTGTTTCGTTTTATCATAGTGGTAGTATTATAACATGGGATTTGGTGGGTTGGAAGGGGGAGGTGGGGGTCGGAACAATATGTTTCATGTATGTTTCGGATTTTTGGTTTTTTTGGGCGGATTTTTACGGATTTTTTTGTCTGAATCGCTAAAGGCGCAGAGGACGCAGAGGACACTGAAGGAAGAGGCACAAACTAACAGTTTGTGCTACAAAGAGGTGTGAGAATTGTCTGAACCAGGATTTTCAGGATTATAGGATTAGCAGGATAAGAGAAGAGGGGGATTGTCTGAACCAGGATTTTCAGGATAAGAGGGATTGTCTGAACCAGGATTTACCAAATCAAGAAATCAACAACGTTTGTGATAAAATCTTATCAAAAACCATAAAACTAAATAAACTTGGGTAATTATGCGTTATATGCTGTTCTGATTAGAATCAATCCGATGACAAAAATAATTGCGGTTAAAGTGCGTTTTTCACTTTTGATGGCGCGGGACCAAGAGAAGTCATGATAGGAAGGGTTTGGATATGGATGAAAGTGAGGTAAGAAACGCGGCACTTGTTCCTGATATGTCTGATATACAGTTCCGCATGATTCCAACAGATATACCTCTTCTACAGTAATGATGGGTAGATATTGAATAATGTATCCAACAATAAGGATAGGAATTAGCCAATGCACGTTGGTAAATAAGGTAACTCCGATACTGAGTAGTAAGTTACCGAGATAGAGTGGGTTACGAACATAGCTATATGGACCTGTAGTGACTAGATCCCGAGCAGCACCGAGTGCTGTGGCGCGTGTCATTCCCCCTGCATATCCGACTGACCAAATTCGCAGTGATTCTCCTATTGTAATAAATAGAATACTTATGGATATACTGATCCATGTGGGATTTGCGAAATAGAGGAGTACGATGATATATGGAATAGGTGTGAAACTACGGATTTTAAAGAAAAAATTACCAATTTTTTGGGCAAGCATGATGGGGATAATGATAACAGATAAGTAAGAGTTGCGGAATTATATCTATCTTGGAGTGCGCCAAATTAGAATAGTGCCTATAATTCCGTATAATACGTTTGCACCCCAACAGGCTAATAACGGGTGAAGTTTACCGTTCTCGCTTAACCCCTCAAGAGTTGCAAAAGAGAGTGCCCAATAGATAAAGACAAGGAAGAATGCAATGACTAAACCTGCAAAAAATCCAGCTTTACCGAATCGGATTGCAATGGGTGCGCCTAACAACACAACCACAACAGCAGCGTACGGATATGCCATTTTGTGGTGTAATTTGACCTGTTCAATCCGTGAAATTTGACCTGCTTCCTTTTTATATGCGATCTGTTCTTTAAGTTCCTTTATCGTCATAGCGCGCGGGTCTTTATCGCTACCGATGAAACGTGCCGGATCTTCGTAGCGTTCAATAGACCTCTCTTCAAAAGTCTCATACGCCACTTCTGATCCATTTTCAAAGTGTCGGATGTCTCCGTTTGATAGCTTCCAGTGTGTTGGTGTCCATGTAGCATCCTTTGCATAAATTATGCGTTCAAGTTCATCAGTTTCATCGGATTCCCATATTGTCAATTTGCGTATTTCCTTTTCTTTCAAATTGATACTATGTGAATAGAAGATACGATTTCCTTTACCCGTAAACACAAGGTATCTTCCGTGCCGAGGTTTGACTTTTTTCTGCAGTAGGTTTGCTTCATGATATGCAGGAGAGGCGACGCGATCATAGAAAAAAGCAAAGAACGCACAAATAATCAACGTTACGATTAAGACAGGAGCAAGGATTCGATATACACTTATTCCACCAGCCTTTATGGCTACAAATTCATTGCTACGTACCATTCTGCCCAAGACAAAGAAAATGGCGACAAACCCGGATACAGGTACAATCTCCATTATTCGTCGGGGTGCTTGAAACAGCACTATTTTCACTGCGGTGAAATAGGTTATATTTTCCTCAAAGTGTTTGATGTCCTTATCTAATAGTCGGACAACAACTACAAGAGCACTAAAGAATATGAACCCAACAAAAAATGCCTTGATATATTCTCTTAATAGGTAGCGATCTAAGATGTTCAAGCGATATTCCTGTTATTCCTTAAGATTCTGCGCTTCTATTGACAACGAGCTGCACTTTGCGATCTCTATCACGCCAAGAATGTAGTTTACCTTCACCAAACATCCTTGTAATGAATACTATACCGAGTAAACCGATCACAATATTCGGAAACCACATTGCGATAGCTGGGTGTATATTTCCACTTAAGCCGCTACTTTGCCCAACCTGGAGGAGAAGGTAGTATAGCAAAATTACGGCTAATCCGATGCCGAACCCAATCATTTTCCCGTTCTTTTTAACTATAAACCCAAGCGGAATGCCGATGATACCAAAGGCTAAGCAGGCAAATGGAATAGCAAATTTCTTGTGGTATTCAACCCTGGCATAGCGGAGTCTATTTAATGTGTACTCAGATGTTCTATCGGGTCTCTGTTTAATAGTATCTTCCAATTGTCCGATATGTTCCTTAAGTTCTCCAACCTGCATTGTTTGTGGATGCCGTGATTTATAATCACCACGTTCTAAATCTCTCTTGAAATCAAGTGCAAGTGTTTGTTGCTTAAACTGGGTTATTCTGAAACCTTCTGAGTCGTCAGAGAGGGGTTCATAGGTATGTCCATCGTATAGTTTCAGTTTAGCATCGCCATTTTCATAACCGAGAGTTGCAGATTTTGCAAGGGTGAAGCGCGGTTTTCCCGGTAAATACTCGTCCCAAATTTTCACATTCTGCATGCGTTCTGTATCTGGGTCAGTGGATTCATACATCCAGATTTTGCCTTCAGATTGAAGTTCTTTCATGACAGTTCCTTCTTCAAGGATGAGGGCGGGGTTGTGTCTTTGGATGTCACGTTTGAGAGAAACCGATGCGAGTGTTGCTTTGGGTAATACATATTCCATCAACACTAAGTCAATAACACTTAATATGACAGTTGCACTCAGCAGCGGTATCATGAGTTGATGGTATCCAACTCCATGTGCCCGCATTGCCATAATTTCTGAATCTGTAGATAGTCGTCCTAATGCTAACAGAATCGCCACCAACGCTGCCATTGGAATGGATAGGACAACCGTTGCTGGCATCACATACATCAGGGATTCAATTAAGTAAAGGGGACTCACCCCTTTTTTTACGAAGAGTTTGACAAGTCGAAAAAGTTCATCGAAAAGAATGATACAGGTAAAACAGATGAGTGAAATAAGAAATGGTGGAATGAACTCTTTTAGACAATAACGTGACAGTATTTTCATATTTATTTTGATTCTTTGTCTATATCATAGAATCAAGTAAGTATTAGTAAAGTTGTTCTTATTATGACAAGGTATAGAAATAATGCTAAATATCTGATTAGACTAAAGTCCACAAGATGCAATCTACGACTTTAGTTGCTTTCTAGAAAGAAAATGTTTAATAAATCTGCGATTTTAATTAGAAATTGCGTTGTGAACATGTTATCATGTTTATTATGAACATAACATTGGAATCAATTCAGCTAACTGAAACGGACCTATCAGATTATTCTGCGCGTCTTAGTTCAACACAAGAACTTTATTCGCTGACAGCCCCTGCCAAACCTATTGCTCAATTCGGTTGGCGTGATAGATGGTGGCTTAATAGTGCTCCGGCAGAACAGTTGTCGCTTAATTATTGGTTTTATGAAACACCCGATGATGCTTATACTGCCGCAGACATAGGTCGCGTCCGTTTGACCCCACGAACTTTGCCAAAATTCGGCGGACATCAGACAGTTTATCAGTCAGTTTCCAATGATCAGTTACAACTTGCAGATTCTGTCTGGCAGGATGGTGCCAATTGGCTTTTTGTTCGGGACACCGTCGTGGTATTAGTTGGTGAAATCGGAGGACAAATAACTGCTGAGACTACCCTCCAAATTGCACGCAAAATCCTTGATAAACTTAACAACGTTTTAAAGTAAGAATAGATTCAGCATTTTGTGTTATGTGGATAGTCAACTTAGGTTGTGCCATCTAACATAAATCTATCTCTGCCTATCCACGTTAAGCAATATCCTGCGTTACCTTCAACACTTTTAATATTCTTGATGCCAGTTTTCAGATTGTTTTGCGAGTTGGATATTTTCCACACCTCCGAAGTGTTGGTGCTCAAACCAAGGTAATGCGTTCTCTGCAGCTGTATTTGCATTATGGAAATTCGTTGTTGCCTCATTTTCGAGAAACTGTGTAACTGCAGCGTTGTCAGGATAGAACTGTACTGCATCTTTCCAGATTGCACGTCCGCATAGGAACCCGCTTGCACCGGCAGCTGTGGCGAGTTTAACGTTTTCAATAAATTCCTCAATATCCACCCCAGCACTTAGAATAACCCATGGTAACGTTGATGTTGCATCCAATTTCTGACAGATGTCTCTAACATCGCTTAGGTCGTAAGCAGAATCCCCTTCATAAAATGCGCTGTCTTTATAATCCGACGTGTATTTCAGATCTGCTGGAAATTCTAACTTTAGAATATCAACTTTATATGATGGGTCAGTGAATTCTTGGACGCTACGTATAACCAAATCCGGTTTCTGTTTTGCAAACTCAACGCTTTTTGTTGTACCTTCAAGAGCATAACTGACGAGTTCAAGTAGGAACGGAAGGTCTTGTTTCTCACATTCATCACCGACATGTCGGACAAAATCTTGTTGATGCTGTAAAGTAACCTTTGAAGCATCTGGATGATAGTATGCGAGTAGTTTGATAGCGTCAGCTCCTGCGCGCTGTGCCTTTTCGATAGTCCAGTTATCAATTGGGTTGGATAGGCGTTCATTCTCGCTAACACCTTCACTTACGTAGCCAGATTCTTCATAAGCCAAAAGGAGTGCCACATCGCGTGGGATCTCCGTAACAGAATATGGATGTCCGTAGATTGGATCAGTTAGCACTGCTGTAGCATTTGGGGCAAGTATTCTTGTTATCAAGGTTTTGAGCGATGCGACATCAGAGTATTTTACGTCTGTTTTTTCGATGCCGAGTACCTCTGCGAGTTTGGTAACCATAGACCCGCGCTGGTCTATCGCCATCATTTTAAATCTGCCGCTTGCGTCGGCAAGTTTCATGAGACCTCTCAGTTTTCCAGATGAAATAGGCGTTGTATCCATTAAAATAGTTTCTCCTTCTTAGTATTCACGTTCAACAAAAAAATTAATTAGAGATAAAAACAGATGCTTTGCCCTATTATTTGGAATATGGGCAAAATTCTGAGTGAAATGTTCTGCTGCTTCTTGTAGTAGTTTCTTAGAGCACTGTTGTGCGTATTGGATTGAGTTGTATTTTTCCATCAACTGCAAGACCTCTTGTACCTCTGCTTCTGTTTTTTCTGCACGTAGGCGCGCCATGATGTCAATTACCTTTTTCGCCTCTGATTGTGTGCAGGAATTAATGAGATGAATTAGAACAAGGGTGCGTTTCCCTTCGCTTATGTCCCCTGCGATTTCTTTACCGTATCTTCCTACATCACCAATAAGGTTCAGAACGTCGTCCTGAATTTGAAATGCGATTCCCAAAGCTTTACCGATTTCAATAAATGCATTTACCTCTTCAGTATTCGCGCCTCCGATGATTGCTCCTACGCGACATGGTGTAATGCATGTGTACCAAGCAGTTTTCTGTATACACATTGTCCAATAATCTTTTTCGTTAAGGTTCCACTGATTATTGTGTACCCAACTCAGTTCAATGTGTTGTCCTTCAACGACTTGGTTGCTCAGTTGTATGAATTCGGATAGTATCTGGAAGGCGAGATTAGGTCCGAGGATTTCGGTGTTTCTGTGTAGCATCTCCCACATTTTACAGTGCAGTGCATCTCCGACATTTATAGCCATCGGGATACCATGTTTTTGATGTAGGCACGGTTCACCCCGTCGGAGTTCAGAGCCATCTTCAATGTCATCGTGTATAAGGAGCCAATTTTGCAGTAGTTCAAGTGCTGCGGCAGTGTTGACGGCACGTTCTGCATCTCCACCGAACGTTTCACAAATAAGCAGGCAGAGAGCGGGTCTTAGTCCTTTTCCTGAACGTCGTGGATAGTCCAACATCATTTGGTATAATTGATGTACGTCTTTGTGCTCATGTGTATCGGGAAGAAAATCAAAGATACATGTATCAACTCTTGTTTTGACTTCCTTTAGATATGCAGTAACGAGTTCTTTGGCTGGTGCTGGTTCACTCCCAGATTTCGGCATTGGTCTCCTTAATGTCTATTCCAATCAGTTCTCCTATAATAGCATGTATCAGTGTAAATTATACCACATCGTGTGATTAAAATCAAGTTTTTTGTCTGAATCGTGTGTGTAAAGTTTTTCGCATAGAGATAACAACGGAAACACCAGATACAGGTCTTTGGACATCAGATTTGACTGCGAATTGTCTATCTTTTTTCATTGGATTATTCATGCTATAGAAAGATACAGTTTTGTGCCATTTTTTACATGACTGTATCTTTACTGTGTTGTGGTATGGTTGTTGTGCCTGTCTGAGTTTATGGGTTGTTTTCATCGGTTTACTGTGTATAAAAAAACTTGAAAAACTGTATCTTTTGTTTTTGGCTATTTGTCGGAGGTTGTTTCTACAGAATGTAAGATGTCGGAGGTCGCTTTGCTCGCTCCGACCTACGAATACGGTGATGTTGGGTTTGTATGTGGTTTTGTTTTTCATAGTGATAGTATTATAACACGTGGTTTGGGAGGTTGGAAGGGGGACGTGGGGGTTGGAACAATATGTTTCATGTATGTTTCATGTATGTTTCAGTTTTTAGTTTTTTTTGGGGAATTGTCTGAATCGCAGAAAGCACAGACTGCGCAGAGGACACAGAAGGGTTTTTGTATGCTTAAGTTGTATTTACCTGTTTGGCGTATGGGTAAGGTGGGTATTCAGTGTATTCTGTGTTCTCTATGCTAACCGCGATTCTAACAGAAAAATGTGCTACTTTACATATCCTGACCAATGTGTTATTTATTCTATGTTAGAGTCAAGGTCAACGGAGATAAAACGGAAACCGGTGGGTTTTAGCTTTTCAACGAGGGTATCCCGAAGTTCAAGAACACGAGCGAACTGAGAATTGGGGACCTGAATTCTTAGGACAGGTTTATGATCGTATAGTGACACACCTTCAAATCCAAATTCTGCAATAAGTTGTTCCGCTTGCTTCATAGGTGAAAGGTCAGACTGTGTTTCCATACTACTTTTGCCTTCTCCAATCACTTCCCGCCATAAATCCTCCATCAACGAAGACCATTTGACCTGTAACAAAGTCTGATGCGTTAGATGCAAAGAAGATCGTCAAACCTGCTAAGTCCTCGGGTTCACCCCATCTGTCAGCAGGGGTGCGATTTAAGATCCATTCGTTTCTGCTATCTTCCCGTGCGGGAGCAGTCATCTCTGTTCTGATAAATCCTGGTGCGATTCCGTTGACCTGTATATTATGCTCTGCCCATTCAACTGCAAGCAGCTTCGTAAGTTGTAAGAGACCACCTTTTGCTGCAGTATATGCCACGCTGGTTGGAAGTCCTATCGCTGAAGTAAGAGAAAGGGTATTGATGACCTTGCCACCACCCTGTTTTTCCATGATTTTTCCGCATGCTTTTGCGAGAAAAAATGCTCCTTTTAGATTGACATCTGTGACGAAATCCCAATCTTCTTCGGAGAATTCCAGTGCAGGGTTACGGACATTTACACCTGCATTGTTGACAAGTACATCAAGTCTACCGAAGGTAGCGACGGTCTGATCAACGAGTGCATCAATGTCCGGCAGGTTACCAACGTCTGCTTGAATAGGAAGGACGGTTCTACCGGTTTCTTCGGTAATTTGTTCGGCAACAGGGGTGAGTGTGTCAATCTCTCTTCCGGCGATGACAAGGTCAGAACCTGCACCTGCGAGTCCTTCAGCCATTGCTCTACCGATGCCACGACTTGCTCCACTTATAAGGCTTACTTTGCCATCTAACTGAAAGAGTTTGATAGTGTTTGTAACGGTATTTTGATTCATACTCTATTCTGTGTTTCCGGTTTGTTTGTTCATCTCAACTAAGTCTTTGGATCCAACAACCTTGATTTCACCGTTATGTTCGTGAGCGAGATTTTGAAGTAAATATGCTCCAACGGAAAGTCTCAAATCAATCTCAAGTGCTACGACATAGATTCTGGCTTTATTGGTATTCATTTCATTTACTAAATCAAGAATTTTTTGTGGATTAGTTTCAATCTCGTGTCCCTTAATTGTCGTCGGAAGACCATCTGTAACCAAAACGATAACAGAGGAGTCAAGCGTGAATGCTTTTTCAAGTGCAGCGAGAATGTTAGTTCCTCGATTATTCTGAATGCTTGCTGGAGTAAAAGAATCGAGGTAAAACAGCGCATGTTTGATATTTTTTTCGTCCGCAGGTAAGAGTTTCTCACTCATCATTCTTGCAGTCGTAGAAAACGGAACAATATTGAAGGTATCATCGCTTCCGAGCATTAGAACTGAATCTTTAACTGCATTGAGAGCTAATTCAAGTTTGTTGAGACCAGCTGCTTGCATACTTGCGGAAATATCAAGGCAAAAAACGACATTTTGTGGACCGTCAAGACCGGTTAGGAATTTGATAATGCCGAGTGGATCTTTGTAACCAGAAGCACCACCACCTTCAAGGAGTCCGTCTCCACCTCCACCTTGGGATGAACCGCGGTATTTTCCTGAACCATCACCACGTGCGCGTACACGTCCGGTAACAAGACCTATGCCATCAGTGCGTCCCGGTTGTGAAATGAGTCGGCTAAGATTTGAGGCTTCTGCTTCTCTTAGTTTTGCGTCAGTCATCAAGTCAGGAACCAGTTCATTTATTGGAGCGTTGTTGACTTCAACATCATGGATAACAATCCTTTCGCTCAATTTGACAACTTCGTCGCGCTCATTCTTTGCAGCATCTATCTTCTTTTGTTCAGCATCTTTTGCGAGTTTCTGATCTGGCTTAAGCAACTTTTTTGAAAGAGGTGGTTTTGGTCTAAGTCTTCGCTCATGCAGAGGATCTGGTTCTTTAAAAAGGTCAAATGCGAGTGCGTCTGATTGTTCATTTGTTATCTTACTCATCGGCAAGAATAGGTATACAATCGCGACAGCCATGTGAAAAATAAGAGAGAGCAAAATTACTGATCGCATCCGAGCTTTGCGATGTTTTTTTTCAGCGAAACGGTTTGCCATTTCATCTAACATTTGGTATTCTCCTTCTAATGTTTATAAAGACTTCAATCAGTACTTGACGAAATTGTTTCTAAGGCGTTTATCCATTGAGTGCCTTTAGGTGTCAGTTCATAATATGTATGGTTTCTGTGTTTAATCCATTTGCCTTTAACAATATTTTTTCTATAGTGAATGATACGTCCTTCCACACGTTTCAATCCGCCAAGTTCCCTCAATTTGCGGTGTCTTTTATGCATTTCATCAAGCGGGATTCTCAGGGTTTCAGCAACAACGATGGAATAGTCCATCCCTAATTCTTGATGGTGCTTCAATATGTAGTAATCAGTATCGTCTAATTCTGTCACCTCAACAGGTATGTCTTGAGAGGTATCCGGTATATTGGATTTTTGAATCTCCTCCCACGATACATCTAACAATCTTTCCGTTCTTAATCCGGACAGATTTGGACATGTTGTGTTGTGAACAGCAATGGAGTTATCTTCCTTAAAATAACCTATTATTGGTTCATTTTCTTCGGGTGTGCAACATTTTGCTATTACATAAGTAAGTTCATCTGGCATACACTAAGACCTAAAAAAGTTCAAATCCTCAGATTCGTGATAATGCTCGGTATCCGATGTCTTTCCGATAATGTGCACCATCAAAATGAATTGCAGAAACACCCTGATATGCTTTTTCAATAGCAGTTTTTAGGTCTTCTGCCAGTGCTGTAACTCCTAATACGCGTCCACCTGCGGTAACGATGTTATTTTCATCTTGTTCTGTTCCCGCATGAAAGACGTTAACATCATCAATTGATTCTGCTTCTTCTAAACCTGTAATAGTTTTGCCTGTTTGATACGGATTTGGGTATCCTCCTGAAGCCATGACAACACATGTAGCTGCCTGAGTGTGCCATTCTATGTCAGTGTGTTGATCAAGAGTTCCGTCAATACATGCCATTATCAAAGGGACGAGATCGCTTTTTAGTCGTGGCAAGAGAACTTGTGTCTCTGGGTCTCCGAACCGACAGTTGAATTCTAATACCTTTGGACCTGTATCTGTAATCATCAGTCCGACATATAACACGCCTTTGAAGGGACACCCAATTTTGTCCATTCCCTTTACAGTTGGATACACAACACTTTCCATCACGTAGTCGTGAAGTTCAGGGGTCATTACGGGAGCGGGTGAATATGCCCCCATCCCACCTGTATTTTTTCCGGTATCTCCATCGTGTGACATTTTATGGTCCTGCGAACTTACGAATGGAATACAGTAATTCCCGTCTGTTAGGACAGTAAACGAGGCTTCCTCTCCAATTAATTCTTCTTCAATGACGACACTATCTCCTGCATCGCCAAATTCCCTATCTTCTAAAATTGTTTTGACGGCTTGTGTTGCCTGATCAATAGTGCGTCCCGGAATTACACCTTTCCCAGCTGCTAAACCGTCAGCTTTGACAAAGACAGATGTGTTGACAGTTTTGATATAGTCTATTGCTTCATCCGGATTATCAAACGTCTGATATGCAGCGGTTGGTATGTCGTTTTCCGTCATCAACTGTTTGGCAAAATCCTTACTTCCTTCAAGTTGTGCAGCTTGTTTATCAGGTCCGAATGCAGTCAAACCGCGTTCGCTGAAAACATCAACAATTCCTGCTGCTAAAGGGTTTTCAGGACCGACAACTGTTAAGTCAATGTTAGAAGATTCTGCCCAGTCTGCAAGTTCAGCAAAATTCTCACACATTGGAACAAACTCTGCGATTTGCGCAATGCCTGCGTTTCCCGGTGTGCAGTATATTTTCTTAACGAGTGGACTTTGTGCAATCTTCCAGACGAGGGTATGTTCACGTCCTCCTTGTCCAATAACCAGAATTTTCAACGTGGTGTCCTTATGTTAATGAATACATATTTTCAACTTAGAAGAGTATTTTAACAAAGTTTCGCCAAGAATTCAACATAAACTTGTTAGCAAATATAATCGAATCTGTAGGTCGGAGGTTGCTTTGCTCGCTCTGACCTACAGACTCAGAATTATTTTGTTTTAGGTTTTTTAGTGTTTTGGTATAGTCTGAACCAGGATTTACCAAATCAACGGTATGAATGCCTTTTGGCATTCACCGGGATTACAAGATTTACAGGTGTTCTATTGTCAAATGTCAACGCGTTGTGATACAATACGTTCAAGTGTAGATAACTTGCTTCTTAGTTGGAGGACTATATGAAGATTGATAAAATTGAGTCGTTTTTTATTGGAAATGGATATGTGGTTCGGATTTGGACAGATACAGGTTTAAGTGGTGTTGGACAGACAGCATGTTGGGGATATCCAGAGGCAGTAGATAAGATTGTTGATACCTTTGAGAAATATCTCATTGGACAAAACCCGTTGCGGATTGAACATCATTGGCAATATCTTTACAGAATGGGTCCATTTAAAGGAACCGCACTGAGTGGTGCTATAAGTGCAGTTGACATCGCACTGTGGGATATCAAAGGGAAACATTTTGGTGTGCCTGTATGGGAGTTGTTGGGTGGAAATTGTCGGGATAAAATCCGTCTGCACCTTCTTGGTGGTGGGGGTACACCCGAAACGATGTTTGATGCGGCAAAAGCTGCTGTTGCGGAAGGCTTTACTGCACTCAAGTTTGATCCATTGGTTGGAAATTTTCAGGATATGGCATTAGATCGATTGGTAAAAACAGCCCGAGACATTGTCGCCGCAGCACGAGAAGGTGGTGGACCTGATCTCGATCTTATTGTTGAAGTGCATCGGAAACTTACTCCTATGAACAGTATCGTACTGGAGTCTGCATTGGTACCCTTCAACCTCTACTTCATTGAAGACCCTATACAGATAGATACGATAACAACGCAAGCGGAATTAGCGAAGCGGATGACAACTCCTCTTGCTTTAGGTGAACGCAATGTAAGCATTTGGGAGTTCCGTGAACTCCTGGAAGTAGGTGGTCCTCAATATGTCCGTCCTGATGTTGGTTTGGCAGGTGGGTTGACACATTGTAAGAAGATTGCAGCAATTGCAGAATCGTATCACAGTGCAGTTGTGACACACAACTTCTTGGGTCCACTGATAACTGCTGCGTCACTACATTTAGATGCGAGCATTCCGAACTTTGTAACACAAGAATATACCAAAGGTGATGAATCTGATGCATTTGCTGTCTACAAAGTTGCATATCAGCGTGAGGGTGGTTATATCCCAATTCCTGATGTGCCTGGATTAGGTGTGGAACTTGACGATAGTTTAATTGATGCGACACCGTTTCGTCCCATGAATACTGGCTCAACACCGTTGCGTGAGGATGGGTCAGTTGCTTATGCCGTGTAAGTCATAATATTGTGGTGTCCGGTACAGAGAACAGTTTCCAAAGCAAGGAGATTGAGATGAATGCTGATGAGAAATATCTATTTGATCTGAACGGTTATATTATTGTAAAAGATGTATTGACACCTGAAGAGGTGGCATTAGCAAACGAGGCAATAGACAAACATAGTGATCAGATGCGTATACGTCCGCGTGAACAGACGCTTGATGGCGGGTCAGAGGAACTGAGAGGAGAACAGGGTAGAGGTGAACTCGGTGGGATGCTTGGATGGGAGGAACCGTGGTGTAATCCGTTCCGTCACATGCTTGCACATCCAACACTTGTACCGTATCTAAATGTAATATTAGGTAAGGGTTTCCGAATGGATCATCAGATGTTCCTGCTATCTATGGACAAAGGTGCAGAAGGGTTCATTTTCCACGGGTCATCGGGTCCTGGGTTCGATCCGAATCAATATTACATTTTTCGTGATGGACGGATGCATAACGGTTTGACTGTGGTTACTTTTCAACTCACCGATGTGCCTCCCGGTGCTGGTGGACTTATTGTGATACCGGGAAGTCATAAGAGTAACTATTCTTGTCCACAAGAGATGCGTCTTTACCAAAAACATCAAGAACACATTCGTCAACTCGTTTGTAATGCTGGTGATGCGATTATTTTCAGTGAAGCTACTACACATGGAACGCTTCCCTGGACAGCAGACCATCCGAGACGTTCAATTTTAACACGATACACTGCAGGTAATATGGCTTATGTTCCTGCTTATGAGATACCTGAATGGGCAGACGAAAGACAAAGGGCAGTTATGGAACCTCCCTATCATTCACGATTGAATCGTCCTATGTTGGATACATAATATCAATGTGATGATCTTATCATTCTATCAATTTGAGGAGACAGTCACAGGAACATATTTTACAATGTAGTGGTACGGATAGAGGAATCAATTGGTAACAACCCACATAAGGAATTTTGATTATGTCATCTTCAACAAGTGCTATTTTCGGACTAATATTTTTAGGATTGGCGAATGCCTCAGTTTTCTTAATGTTTAAACTATGGGGATATCCTTTTGATAAGGAAACCCATAAGAGTGAAGCCCCTCGATCATTGACGCTTTTGCATCGCTGTCTTGGTTATGCGTATGCATTGCTCTATATTTTTATGATGTGGTACATGGTTCCACGCTTATGGAGTTATCAGGTTGAATTACCTCCACGTACTGTTGCACATTTAATGCTCGGAATCACAATTGGAGTGCTAATTCTGGTAAAAATTGCAATTCTTCGTTTTTTTCGGCATTTTGAGGAAGCAATGCCGTATATCGGAGTATCGTTACTTCTTTGCACCTATCTATTGATAGGATTGTCAGTGCCATTTTCATTTCATGAAACTATTCTAAGGTCTCAAACACGAGCGTTTAGCGAGGAGGGTATTGCGAGGACACGTCAGTTGTTAGATATTGCAGAGTTGCCTGCGGAAGTACCGCTTGATCAACTGGCATCTAAACGGAAATTACGTGAAGGACAAAATGTGTTACAGCGCAAATGTGTTGTCTGTCATGATTTACGGACTATTCTTGCTAAACCACGCACCCCTCCAGATTGGGTACGTTTAGTTCATCGTATGGCGATAAAACCTGTTATTGGTGAACCGATCACCGAAAAAGAGGAGTGGAGTGTATCTGCATATCTGATAGCAATCACACCCGACATCAAGACATCGGTCAAACAGCAACGAGAGGAAATGCTGCGGACGAGTGAAGCAAAAGCTGCAGTTGAAATTGCATCAGCTACTATGAACGCAGAACCGATTTCTGTTACCACAACACCTACTTATGATGCGGAGGAAGCAAAAGCACTTTTTGAGGACAAATGCTCTCAATGCCACCCCTTTGAAGACGTAATTGATTATCCACCTACGTCCAAAGAGGAAACAGTTGAGATCATAAATCGAATGATTGATATTGGACTCTATCTTGAAGAAGAAGAGTTTGAGTTGATTACACGTTATATAAACGAAAACATACTTGTGTCCGAAACTATTCTTGAGGAATAATCAGAACGTAACATAAAGAAATATACTGAGGATAAAAAATGAAAACCTTTACACTTTCAACAGAACATCGTATTGAAAAACCTCTGGCTGAGGTATTTTCATTTTTTTCAGATGCAAATAATCTCACAGAAATAACACCACCACAGATGCATTTAGTAGTTCTTACGAATCCGCCGATAGAGATGGCGGTTGGAACCCTTATAGACTATCGTTTTAAATTACGTGGTATTCCTGTTCGATGGCAGAGCGAAATAACAGAGTGGAATCCTCCACATTTTTTTGCAGACGAACAACGTAGAGGTCCTTATCGATGCTGGATACACAAGCACAAATTCATTGAAACAGATAAAGGGACACTTGTGCAAGACGAGGTGGAATATGCAGTGCTGGGAGGACAATTGATTAATAAACTATTCGTTCGTCCTGATATAGAGAAGATATTTGAATATAGATCGTCTAAGCTTGAGGAATTGTTGGGATAACTGTGGATTGACCGTTTCTGGTAAATTATTTGCCCTTATATTCAGACCGGTCAGTATTGCCGCCGTATCTTAGTGCGTAAACCATAAGGTTTGTCATAAACCGGTATACATCCGTGGATCGGCGATTACGAAGTGCTGTTCTGGATTCTATTTCCGCTGTTTCCATCGCACAGAGATAGTCTTTTCTATTGAAAATAACACCTAACCTGTTAGTGGTTCGTAGGACACCGTTTGGATCTTTAAAGGTGAGATTGGGTGATTTTCTTGCCCCTGGTGTGCGTGGTACATATATTCCGCGTTGAAATTTATATTTTGTTGGTCGTGCCTTATTTTCACTTTCCCAAAATACTTCACCACCTTCAGGTGGTTTATCCAGTTGGTAGTAAATATTGTATAATTCGTGATCATGGGGTAGTTTTTCTAAACGGTGCTCAGGAAATATCTGATTTAATTCACGTTCAATTAATCCAGAAAAACCTGCTTTTAATCCACAATCATCAAAGAATAGTGTGCCACCTCTTTCAAGGACATATCTCCTTAGTGCAGCCCGTTCTTCGTCTGAGAAACCTGATTCCCTTTTTTCACCGCGCATCAGATTACGGTTTTGTGTCATTTCTTTTTCATGTCCGGTCATAATAATGAGAGGTGCGTTCATAATTTCTGGGTCTGTCATTCTTAAAGCACCCCCAGCGAAACTCATATCAGCGCGTACAGGAGTATTAACTTCCAACCACTCAATCAGAGAAGGAATTGCAGTCGGGTCCTGCCACCAGTCACTAAGTGAATGCTTTAGCCGTATAACGCGTATATGTGCCTGTAGGTCTGAACCAGTACCTTTTATGATTCCACCTAATTTATCACCAATTTCATCTCGCAGTGTTGGCAGTTTACCGTATCCTCCACCTAAATCGGCATATCCCGAACCAGTACCTGTCCCTTTTGTAAAATTACCGATTCCCGAACTACCCTTTCCTTGAGTTGCAACCCCTACTGAACCGCTACTGCTCTTACTTCGGACAGGAGAGACGCTCTCAATAGGACCATCACCTCCACTTAATTTTGGTCCATCAAGTTTAGAACTGTTTAAGATACTTTCTGGAGAAGGCGCAAGTCTTGTAACGTTTTGTATCATTGTTGGGGCATCTAACGGTATTTCATTTTGAACTGGAGCAACAGGGTTTACAGGTGTCGGGACTCTTTCTGAACTGGATACTCCTTTGATACCAGTTGTAGCGATTTTCCGTTCCACATTCGGTAAAGGTTTTGGTCTTGGTTTTGGTATATGTTTTCTAATCTGCCGCTGGTCAGAAACTGTGTCCATAAATTCTACATACATTTTATCTTCGCTATCTTGTATGAGCGGTTTTAACAGCCATATTCCTAACGTAATAATCGCAACACAGTGAATGACAAGTGAAATTATTAATGAATGCAAATGTCGCTTCTTTCTATATGTTTTATGTTTTTCAATTGCCATTTTTTTTCCAGATGGGTATGGTTGGGTGCGTGTTGGGGTTTGAACTGATCTGATGTTTATTAACGAAACACAGATCCGCAAGTTTAGACCAAGAGAGTTCTTTTTTGATTATATTAACACATTAAATCTAACATTTCAAGATGATTAATATTGCTAAAGTGTAAAGTTTTTGGCAAGTGTTTCTGTCAGAATCGCAGAAGACGCAGAAAAAGACACTGGTTCTACAAAGGTTGTTACATAAGGAATCGCGTTTAGACAGGATAGTGTAATTCTGTGTCTTCTGCGATTCTTACAAAATGAAATGCAAATTAGAATGAAGAACGAGTTATTGGCAAGACTCTACTTAAAGTTTGGTAAGGGCATCTGCGTAACAACTATAGGTAGCGTCATCAAATAAAACAAACTGAATTGTGGTGGGAACTGTTACTTCACTTTCCGCTATGTCGCGTATTGTTTGCAGTGCTTCAGCGGCTGCTTTTTCTGTTGGATAGCCGTAGACACCTGTACTAATTGATGGGAAAGCAATAGATTTTATGTCATTTTCCACAGCTAACTTAAGGCTTTCTCTATAGCAACTTGCGAGTAGTGCAGCCTCACCTGAGTTACCGCCGTTCCACACCGGACCGACAGTATGGATGATATATTTTGCGTGTAACTTTCCTCCGGTGGTAATAACTGCTTGTCCTGTTGGACAACCCCCTTGCTGTTTACGGATATCGTCGCATGCCTTTACAACTGCTTCACCACCAGCGCGGCGAATTGCACCATCCACACCACCACCTCCGATGAGTTTTTCATTTGCTGCATTTACAACAGCATCAATTTTTGCTTTTGTTATGTCACCTTGTATGAGTTCTATAGTCGTTTGTGCAAATTGTTTTTCCATGTGATTGCTCCTTACTTAGTTTCGTGCAGAGTCAATATCTCCGTTCTATAAATCCTGCGCGTGGCATCTCTTTCATAACCACAGTATCAACTGCAGTATCTGTGGATATACGGATATATCCTACACCTTTCCTTGTGCAAAAGCGTTGTAAGTTCTCACAGAATTCTATTTGACGATTTCGGTATTGTGTGATAGTTTCTTCGTTAATCGTAATCTGCTTTGTCTCACCGGTTTCAGCGTCTTCCATCTGCCAATCTCCAATTGGTGGTGGATCAGTTTCTTCAATGCATTGAATGTGAATTAACATCAATGCAAATCGACGTCCTAATAACGCATTTATACCTTCGGTGTATCCTTCCGAGTCTAAAAAATCGCTAAGTATGATTACAACTCCTGCTTGTGGTTGGTAAGTAGCCAAATGCTTGAAAGACTCTGTCAAACGTGTTGTTCCACTGGATTCAATAGTTGTTAATGCCTTTTGAAAACGTGGAAACTGTGATTTACCGTATGTGGATGGTAAAACTTGATATAGTCGTTCTGCTAATGAATATAACACCACCCGATCAGAATTCACCAATGAAATATATCCTAACGAAGCAGCGAGGTGTTTTGCATAATCTAATTTTGTCGGTTGTCCGAACTGCATTGATTGGCTTGTGTCAATTAATATAGAGATTGGTAATTCTTCATCTGTTTGGAACAGTTTGATAAATAACTTTTCCGATCGTGCGTAGATATTCCAATCAAGATAACGTAGATCATCTCCATGTTCGTAGAGACGGTAATCTGAGAATTCAACGCCTGTCCCTCGGTTAAGGCTTCTACGATCTCCCCGAAATTTCCCACGAAATGGTTGTATGCATCGGATGCGGAATTGCTCAAGTTGTGTGAGAAATTCAGGATTTAGCATAATACTGTGTTTATTTATAGTTTGTATCAAATGACCCCATGAGTTATACTATTAGTATGCATTATACTAACGAGTAGATGTATTCGAATCCCTGATAATCTATTCATGGAGGTCAACATGAAACGCAAAAAGGATACCGCCTACGGTATTAAACGGCTCGAATCCAAGAATGCCAGAGCCGCTATAATTCAGAAGATTTCAGCAGACTTTAATCTAATGCCTCTCGTTGCTGAAGCCTATTATAAACAGATTTCTACCTATTTTGAACAACACGCCGATGTGCAACTGACATCAGGACAAATCTGCTACGAGGCTGTCGCCGCTGAGGAACCCGCAGGGAAACACATCGCTTTAGCGAAAAAAATATCCTGCCGACTCACTCTCAATGACACAAACGCCGATCTTGAAGTCTTAGCGACTTATGGTCTTGCAGGACTCAGACGACATCGGATCCTCCGATTAACCAAACAAGCCTATGACCAAGATGCCTTGCTAAGTTATGAAGATTTAGCCGTGTTATTAACTACCAGTCCTGCCACAGTCAAACGCGACATTCGCCAGTTGAAGCAGGATGGGTATTTCGTTATGACGCGTGGTGCCAAACACGACATGGGTCCCGGCACTTCTCATAAAACGCAGATCTTAGAGTTGTATTTCAAAGCCTATACCTTCACCGAAATCGAGCAAAAGACGAACCACAGTGAACGAGCTGTCTACCGCTACTTGAAAGACTTCACACAAGTCGCTACGCTACATCATCAAGGGTTTCCTAACGCACAGATACGCCTGATTTCTCATCTCTCTGACCGGTTGATACGCGAGTATCTCTCGCTGTATAAGGAATACCAACACACAGATCGCATGACCCAACTCCTTCACCCAGAACCTGAAAACGCAAAAAGGGGGACTTCTCATGAGTAAACCTTTGACGCGAACACAAATCAACGAGAAGAAGTTCAGACGCATCAACGATAAATCCCTGCGACAATTGCTCATCCACCGCTTCCTCAATGACTACGGTTATGACAAAGGCGAAGTCACGGCGACGGCTATTGTTGATGACATTCTCAAGATCGTTGATCATTACTTCTTGATTACTCTCCCTTTAGAGAAACTCGCCACCGGGGATCAACTCCCTGATGAGCGTTTACTAAGTTATGGACAACTCGTTTGGATGGCTGTCCCTATTGACGAACATCCGCAAAGAGGAAAGTCCATCGTCAAAACTCGGATGCAACCCATCATCCTCACCTACCTCGCTACAGAGGATATTGAATCTTTTCGAAACGGCTTTACCTCCCGACAACTACGAATCAATCGCTTGGTTCGCTGGTGTTATCAAGCTTATGACCAAGGTGCTTTATTGACACAACTTGACTTAGCCGTCTTGCTCAATGTCTGTGATGCTGTCGTCAGTGATTATGTCAATGAATGGCAAAACAATAGTGGAGAACTCTTGCCAACACGAGGCAATATCCATGATTTATCAGGTGCTATTACCCACAAGAAAGAGATTATTACGCGCTATCTTCAAGGACATCTTACCCCCAGTATTGCCGCAAAAACCAAACACTCAAAGGAGGCAGTTGACCGATACATTCGCGATTATGAGTGCGTCAAAGTCGTTCGGAAAGCAACCGCAGATATTGACCAAATCTCACAGATTACACGACTGTCTAAACGCGTCATCTCTCAATATCTTGACCTTATTCCGCAGCACCAACTTCAAACTATGGATGCAAACCTTGCCAATTCATCTTCAAATGATGAAACAACACACCAAGTAGAAACACAATGAGACCCCAACCGCCTGTTCCTAATGGACTTTATTCAGCAAAACCGGGGTAGTTTCCTTGAAAATATGGTTGAGAACCGTCACCGGCTTTGCTATACTTTAGACACTATATTCGCTAACAGCATCATTTCTCAAAGAGAATGCTTAGCGATCCTAACTTAACCTACTCATCAACGATGGTTGCGAAGCTAATAAACATCAGCATTTCAGCTATCCTATGGTCATTTGATACTATTTCAAAATCAACATCTTCCGCGTTGCGGTGAAGTTTCCTGCTGTTAGCGTGTAGAAGTAGATGCCACTTGCTACATTTTCACCGACCTGATCTTTTCCATCCCAATGTGCTGCACGGTGCCTTGTCTTATACACCCCTTCAGACTTTTGTCCTAAAGACAGTGTTCGCACGATTGCCCCTGTGGCAGAATGGATTGTCAAAGTTACATTTGCTGGAGCTGCGAGTTGATAAGGTATCCAAGTCTCAGGATTGAAGGGATTTGGGAAATTTGCGAACAGTTCTGTCTTCCTTGCTGGTATCTCTGTTGGTTTTTCTGACACCAGAGACTTATAGATTTCCTCCAAATTCGAAATACCCTTTTGAAATTCAATTGAACCGTCGAATTCCGCCCATGCAAGTGTTATCCATTCTTGAACCAATGTGGGGGAAAGTGGGGCAGCAGAGACATTGGTTGATTGATCGTCTATATGTTGTGCAACACTGATGAGATCCCTGATATCAACAACATTATCGTTGTTTATATCCGCAGGTGAACCACCGGGTTTGAGGATTCCAAATGAACGTGCAACACGGATCATATCAAGGATATCCACTTTTCCATCACCATTTATATCCGCTGGATGTAGGTCTGGTATACGATAATTCGGAAGACGCACATCGACTTCTGCAGCAGGATCAAGTCCAAAAAAACCTGACCACCAACCCTTACCCTCGTAGACTGCCACTAATAAGATATTTTCACCTTTTTTGAGTGCAACACCAACAGTATCTTGATAGTCGTCAGCATCTCGATCTACAGCGTTTTTATGTGCTAATTCACCGTTGAGCCATACCTTTACAGCATCACCACTGCCAACATACATAGTTGAGGATTGTTCCCTTGGAGAATCCAAGATGATTGAGCCATAAGCTACATGATGGTTTATATCATCTATTCCAAGACCTATCTCGTTTACAAGTTCATTGATGTTATTACCGCCGTTCCGTGAGAGTCTACCAATTTTCCACCTCTTTTTCCCAACAGAATCACCTTCAACAGCACCTTGAGTCGCAATCACTTTCTCCGTTATTTCACCGTCGGTTGCTTGTGCCAAAAAATCTGTATCAGAATCGGCTGCTTCAGATCCAGACAGTTCTCCAGTCGGTACTATAACCCATAGCCAGGGTCCCCTTATTTTCGGAGCATCAACTATGAATCCGGGATTGTTATTGCGTAGGATAATTGCACCTCTACGAATCGCAGTATTCAAAGGCAAGAAATCTTCTATATCATTATTTTCAAGATTGACAAATATCAAATTATGCAATGCGGCAAGCGGGGTAACATCTGATATTTCGTTCTGATTTAAACTCAAACGTGTCAAACCTGTCAAAGTTTCTAATGGTTTTATGTCCTCAATATCGTTATTGGGAAGATGCAACTCTCTCAAACCAATTAATCCTGCTAAAGGAGTGAGATCCGATATTTCTCCGTTATTTATAGTAATAAACTGTAGTTTAGGTAAATTAGCCAAAGCCGTGAAGTCTATTATACGGGTTTCTGAGGAATGGAATCTTCTCAGACTGATTAATCCTTCTAACGGTGACAAGTCAACAGGTAAGTTGTTGTTCATCGTTATTTCTACGAGTCTTATTAAACTGGAGAGTGGAGATATGTCGTCAATTACATTATTTGAGATATTTAGAACTTCCAAATTGACTAAACTCGACAATGGTGAGAGTTCAGATATGGAATTATTATCAATCGTAAGTACTTCCAAAGTGATTTTACCATTGAGAGGAGAAATATCAGTGATTGCGTTTTCTCCCAATCGAAGTTGACTCAATTCGTTCAATTCTGTCAGTTCAGATATATCATTTATCACATTGTTACGAAGATCAAGTTCTTGTAGGTTTGTAGCAAAGGCAAGTCCTGTTAGATCCGTAATCTCTCTATCCCGTGCTTCAAGGTTCACCAATGTTTCCATATCATCCTTAGTAATTACGACACCTTGTTGTTTATTGAGGGTGTCAGCAATTGCGTCTCTCAAATTTGGGTCAGGTATGTTAACGGTTTGTGCGGATGCAACCAACGGAATGGTTAAAAGCACCACCCAAAATGTAAATACACATGTCAATAATTTCATTCGTAGCATGCATTCTCTCCTATTCTAAGATAGGCGCGCTTTAGCAGCGCGCCATGAAATTATTTCGTTAACAACATCTTACGGGTAGTAGAGAAATCCCCCGCAGTGAACGTATAGAAATAGATACCGCTCGCAACAGATTCACCGACATCGTTTTTTCCATTCCAATACGCTGCACGACCACGACTCTGGTAGACACCAGTTGTCTGATGTCCCAACATCAACGTCCGGACCTTTGTTCCGTTCGCAGCATAGATCGTCAAAATAACATCAGTTGGTTCAGCAAGATGGAATGGTATCCAAGTTTCTGGATTAAACGGGTTCGGATAGTTTGTTAGCAACATCGTTTTCTTTGGTACGGTGATGCTCTCCAAAAGTTTTTGGAGATTTGCTATACCTTGCTTGAAAACAATAGAACCGTCATCTTCAGCCTGTGCCAGTTGTATCCATGTTTGTATCATTGCAGGTGTTAGTTCCTTACTATTTAATGGTACTGATGCAGGAGCAGATGCAGATGATTCACCGAAGTTCTGTGCAACTGTGATTAGGTCTAAGATGTTTATAGATCCATCACCGTTTATGTCAGCATGCGAATTCACAGTAGCGTCAGTACCAATGGCTTGACCCACTTGAACCAGATCCAAAATGTTGACTTCTCCATCTTGATTTACATCCCACGGCGGTCTGGTAGGTTCCTCCCCCTCCGCAGTTATAAGATATTCTGGTGGAAGAGAAGGAAGAGCGGTCCCGGAGCTTGAACCTGCTTGAAAGTTTTCCAGTGTTAATAGACACTCACCGGGACCGATAACAGTGAAAGTCACAGAGTACAATGTTCCTTTTCCACTGACCCCTCCATTGTAACGCGTGACATTAATATTTGTAATCTTACCAGTTTCGTTATTAATTGTGCCACCACTGAAGCGTGTTTCTCCGTCCTCCGACATCAGGAAATCACCCTCGGTTCCCTCAATCGCCTCAAGGACATCAGGATTAAACACAAGGTCTGCCTGCCATCCTGCTAAATTTTTCACATTTTCTGTATTCAGATGCAGCGTAAACGTATCCCCGACTTCAAAACTGGTGGCATCTGTGTCGAACAAAAATCTGGTGCCAGCACGGAATACAGTATATTGAGCGTCAAGTGCGAAACCAAAATGACCGCTAAAACTTCCATGTCCGTGGTTGTCAAGAGCAACTAACAATACGTTTTGTCCTTGTTCCAGAGTAACAGAGACAAAATCTTCAAAATCGTTTGCACCACGGTTAACGAAGGCTTGGTGAACCAATTCACCGTTGAGCCAAACCTTGACAGAGTCACTACTGCCGACGAACATAGATAGCTGCTGTTCCCGTGGAGAATCTATGGTGACAGTACCGTAAACGATATGGTCATATATTTCTGAACCTGTACCCCAACCAAGCGATTCCGTCATTTCATTGATGTTATTTCCACCCAATCCGAGCGAGTGCCACGTCCAAGTACTCTCCCCAACAGCCTTTCCTGCTATTGCCCCGTTGGTTGCAACCTTTATTTCTGTTGCCGCACCGCCAGTTGCGCGTGCCAGAAAATCTGTACGCGAATCCAATCGTGTACCTGGAACTATTGCCCATAACCAAGGTCCACTTATCTTATCACCACCAGTTGGGAACCCGGGATTCCCAACCATTCGCACAAATGTTTCATCGGGTAAACTGTTTAAGGACGTAAAGTCGGATATTGCATTGTTACGAAGATCTAACCGTTCCAAGTTACTTAACTTATTGAGCGGTGACACGTCTGATATAACATTATTTTCAAGATATAAGACATTCAATCTTGTTAACCCTGCAAGCGGTGTTACGTCTTTTATCAAATTGGCATCAAGATTCAGTACGGTCAAATTTTTTAAATTTTGCAAATGGGTAACATCGGTGATGGCGTTGTTTACTAATTCTAACCATTCCAACTGTGTTAATTCCGATATTTCGGATAGGTCTGAAATAGTGCAACCATGAATTTCTAACCGTCTTAAATGTTTCAATTCTTTTAGAGCGGGCATATCAGTAATATTTCTATCGTTGCCGTATTCTATCCACCGTAGCCTTGGTAATGATGCTAACGTGGAGAAATCTGACACAGGTGTGCGCCAAGCATCTATCCTCTCTAAACTCGTTAAGTCTGCAAGTGGCGACACGTCAGTAACAGGATTTCCGGAAATTCCTACGCCTTGCAATTTGGTTAATTTCTGCAAAGGTGATAAATCGGTTATCTGATTCTGCTCAAGTCCTAACCAATCCACTCTGATTAAGTTTTCCAAAGGAGTAATGTCTGTTATCTGGTTGCCCCGCAGTTTGATGTTATTTAGCCGGGTTAAATTTCTCAATGGTGATAAATCTGAGATAGAATTGCGACGAAATTCTATCCGTTCAAGTTGGGTTGCAAACTCAAGTCCCCTTAAATCACTAATATCTTGCTCATCCGCCACAATAATCCTCAATCTTTCCATATCCGCAGGAGTAATTGTAGCATCGGGTGACATGTTGAGCGTCCGTTTAATTGCACTGCTTAGGTTCAGGTCAGGGATAAAAACTATACCTCCGGGACCTGGTTCTGGACCTGGTGGTAACGGGTCTACGATGGTGTCATCATATAGCGTGGAAATCACTTGGGGGAAACCTGCTGTCCATGCATCTCGTTGCATCTGTCCATTATCACCTACAAGTTGTAGCAAACCTAAGTCTTGTAAACGTGGATTTGTATCTATCTTCTCAAGGAAATTCGCTGTTTCTAAACCAACAGCTGCTGCAGCCTGTTCTGCGTAAATCGGTGCCTGAAACGCTTCATAGAAACGATGCACAGGTTCAATATCTTTAATGTCACCACCTGTTGCTTCAAGTGCCACCCTATATCGCTCGGTATCCATGCTCACAAGTGCATCCATCTCCGATTTTTCCACATAGAGGCGTAGTGCATGGTCTCTACCGGATAGATTAGCATTTGCCTCAATTACTGCACGCACTGTATCTTCAAAGTCCTGCTTCATACCTTCTGTGTGACACCCAATACAAGAAAGTCCATTACGTACAGCAGGATCGCTCGCAGCAGGATTTGAAACAATTTCCGTTGGTGCAACATCAAGTCTATTGCCATTAGCGTTTATAAGAAAGTATGCTTGTAAACCGTTCGGCAAGTTGAATATTATCTCACCACCATCGTGGGTAAAGGTAAGCGGGTAGTTAAAGATATTTTGCGTTCCTACACTTCCAGCAAAATCGTAACTTTTCCAATATGCTCCGTAGGGAGATTCGTGACGTTCAACAACCCGATTGTGTCTTGAGACACCGGAATCATTGAAACCTGCACGCCATACGCGGATACCGGGTGCTGTCTGTAGATTTGCTGCAACATCCACATTAAGTTCTGCCTCTAACGCACGGTCTGTCTCGGGGAGTCCAAGGATGTCGTTGTAAAGCGGGGGTAAGGAGGCAGTCGCAAGAAACCAATCCACATGTACAAACGGCACGTTACACTCCATTGCTTCACGTAAATTTGTCAGTTTTCTAAGTAGTCCTGTTTCTGTTTCTAAATTGAAATTAAGACTATAAGGAAATACTTCTTCTATCAGCGTCCACCGATTAATTCCTTGTTCCCATTGGTAGCGGCGCAGGTCGATGTAAAATATTGTTTCATCAGGATCAATCGGTTCCGGATTAACAACATCACGTCCCCATGAAAGGCTGTTCACCAGTTTTGAAAGCGCGTTGCGATAGTCAACCAGTGTATCAGATCGTTCACGTGCATTGTAAAGATGTGTCAATGTAAAATACCGCGCATAAGGACGGTCAGATGGACCGAGTATATCCAAATGATTCTGTATGGAATCAAGCATCGCATCGGTGGTGATGAAGCTACGATCTAAAGGACGATCAACATTCCAATCTGGTGCCCCTGCTAAAATCCATTGACGGATCGTCTGTATTTGCTCTGGTGGCAACGGATCACTGTTGAAAGGCATTTGAAGACCGTTTTCGGTAGGTCCAAGTAAGCGTTTATAGAGCTCAGAATTTTCTGGTTCCCCCGGAATAACAGAACCGTCTTCAATTACTGCGGGATATTGAATGATGAGTTGCTCCGTGTAGGAACCACCTTCACCATGACAACCATTGCAACTATTTTCAAAAATAGCATACGCTTCTTGCGCGATATTCTGTGCCTCTATATTTTGATAACCTAAAATGAACATTAATAAACAACTGAATAAGACGACATTCTTCAACAATTTCATTTTATTCCCCTTCTTATATTATTATAGTATGCAGATGCGAAAACCTAAGTTGATGTCTAACGTATTAATAGCCATATTTAGACAATAATAATTATTTTGAAAATTTATTTGTTTTTTGTCTAAATGAATTATATCTCAAATTTTTTTGTTGGTCAATAAAAATGAATAGTAATTAATATATTGTAGGTATGTCCAAATTTATCTATTTTGTAGCAATTGGAAATAATACATACAATGGTAGGAGCAGCTTATCAGAATATCATTGATATTGTATAGTTAACTTATTACTTCCTTATTAACATTTTTTTGGTAGCAGTGAAAGTTCCTGCTGTAAGTGTATAGAAATAGACACCGCTTGCCACTGTTTCACCTAAACTGTTTTTACCATCCCAGTATACCGCACGCCTACGGTTTTTGTAGATACCTACATCCTGATAACCTAAAGCGAAGTTCCTCACATTATTACCATTCACGTCATAGATTGTCAAAGTTACATTTGCAGGAATCACAAGTTGATAGGGAATCCATGTCTCTGGATTAAATGGATTCGGATAGTTGGGAAGAAGATCTGTTTTCATAGGATTCATTGAACTAAGCAGTTTTTGTAAGTTTGCGATACCCTTATTGAAGGCAATAGAACCGTCATTTTCTACCTGGGCATGCGTGATCCACGTACGTATTGTTGCAGACAATGCAGTGTTGTTTAAATCTGCATTAGCAAAATCAATACTACTGTTAGCAATCTTACCAGGGGCAGAAGCTGTTGATTCGTCTATGTGTTGTGCGACAACAATAAGGTCTAAGATACCAATCGTTCCATCCTCGTTCACGTCAGACTGTGGATTGACCGAAGCATCTTCTCCTAAGTATTGTGCCACCTGCATGAGATCAAAGATATTCACCTCTCCATCCTGATTAACATCCCAAGATTGAAACACACGTTCTTCCACAGTGATAATATATTCGGGAGTGTGCATAGGAATTGTTATCAAGTCACTTGAGCCTGCATACAGATTGGTAATTGTGACTTGTGTTTCTCCAAGTCTCTTTGCCACAAATGTTACCGATACCAATTTTCCTGTATCACTAACACCACTTTTACTCATTCTTACTGCACCGAGACTGTTTATTTTACCAGCAGCGTTATCAATCGTACTCTTGAAAAAAAAGGTTGATGCATCTGCTTCCTTTAAAAAGTCGCCTTCAATAACTTCAACCGCTTCAAGTGCGGCTGGGTCAAATACTATATCACATAACCATCCTGCTAAATTTGTAACATCTGCTATGTTAAGGTTGAGTGTAAACGTATCTCCAACGCGAACGGGGATTTCGTCTATAGAAAAGTAGAGTCTGGTACTGCCTACATCCGATACGGTAATCGCAATTTCAGGTATATTTATCTGGATTGCTACCGACTTGCTTGTACCTGCATAAAGGTTAGTAAGTGAGACTTGTGTTTCCCCAATAGCCTTTGCCATGAATGTAACCGATAACAATCTACCTGTGCCACTTACTCCATCTCTGCTTAATCTTACCACGTCAAGACCGGTGATTTTACCAGCTGTATTATCTATTGTGCTTTCCAGAAAAAAAGTTGTTGCATCCCCTTCTTTCAAGAAATCACCTTCAGTTACTTCAACCGCTTCAAGCACATTAGGGTCAAAAACAATACCACATTGCCATCTTGCCAAATCGGTGATGTTTTCCACATTCAGATGTAAAGTGAATGTGTCTCCGACGAGAATAGGCGAAGCTTCTGTGAAAAAGGAAAAAGTAGGATCACCTATATTCAATATGGGTTGATCTTCTACAGTGATGACAATCTCAGGAGTAGTTAGAGGAATTGTCACTGATATACCACCTGTACCTGCATGTAAGTTGGTAACAGTGATTTGTGTGTTACCAATAGTCTTTGCTTTGAATGTAACGGACAACAACCTACCTGTCCCACTAACACCACCTATGGAAGTTCGTGCAGCGACAAGATCAGTTATTGTCCCTACTGTGTTATCAATCGTACTCGCCTGAAAGTAGGTTGTTCCACCACCTTTTTTTAAGAAATCACCTTCAGTTACTTCAACCGCTTCAAGCACATTAGGGTCAAAAACAATATTACATTGCCAACCCGCTAAATCGGTGATGTTTTCTACATTCAGGTGCAGCGTAAACGTGTTCCCAATATAAATTGCTGTATCATCTTTCGAAAATGTCAGTAGGGCTGTTTGATTGGTATTCTGAACGTTGTTATCGTCGGTATCAGTTGTTTGTGCTTGTATAATAAATGGAGATATTGAGAATATAATAGTCCAAAGCACAATAGTAAAAGCATAGCTGCTTTTTTGGTAAACTATATCCATTAGCATTATTCTTAATTGTTGGAAATGTAAAACCTTATTTTTTGTCACATTACATAAATTTATTAGACTTAATTTCACTTGTATTCATTTTATTCACAACCGAAATTCACCATTATTTTTCGCATAGAAATATAATAGCATGATACCGTCTATTTAGCAAGAATCTAACAGAGCAATTCAATTGTCGTTAATTATAATTATTGGTGTATTTCATATCTCATTGAAACCAATCATTTGCTGCGAATATTTTGTAAAAGTGGTATCTAACGTATTAGTTATGTGCAGAGGTAAATTTTGTGTGTTCAACGGACAAATTCCTCCTACTTTATGCCAGTTCACCGTTCATAAATACGACAATTGCAGGTCTCTGAAAATTTAATGTTTAACTTGCAATTGTCAAGATAATGTATTATAATATAGAGACATTTTTCCAATGAAAGACAATGATTATCGGGGCGTAGCGCAGCCCGGCTAGCGCGTCTGCTTTGGGAGCAGAAGGTCGGAGGTTCGAATCCTCTCGCCCCGATTTCCACATGCGCCTATAGCTCAATTGGATAGAGCAACAGCCTTCTAAGCTGTGGGTTGCAGGTTCGAGTCCTGCTAGGCGTGTATTGTATATGGTGGATGTAGCTCAGGGGTAGAGCGCCTGACTGTGGATCAGGAGGTCGTGGGTTCAAATCCCATCATCCACCTTTCGTATGCGTCCGTAGTTCAATGGATAGAGCAATAGCCTTCGGAGCTATAAGTTGGGGGTTCGAATCCCTCCGGACGCGTGCGCCGTTAGCTCAATTGGCAGAGCATCTGACTCTTAATCAGAGGGTTGAAGGTTCGATTCCTTCACGGCGCATCGGTTCTAACATAGAACGGATGCCCGTATTACTGTTTCTCTTTATAGGGTTAGAAAAAAGGGCGGGTGCTGGAATTTGGTAGACAGGATAGACTTAGGATCTATTGGGGTTACGCCTCGTGAGGGTTCAAGTCCCTCCTCGCCCACTTTCAGAAAACAACATGGATTCAAAATGTGGTGTATAAGTTTTAAAACTTGTAGGTTGCATTTTCTGCCTCAATATAAGATAAATACAAGACAATGAAATTGCGATAAGCGTACCTTTTGTGAGTTGATAAATGGAGATTCTAACTTGAGAATTGAAGTAGAGACACTTGATAACACGCAAGTAAGAATTGAGATTGAGGTCCCCGCTGTAGATGTAGACGAAGCATTAGAAGAAGCTTACCAAACCATGCGGAGTTACGTTACACTACCGGGTTTCAGAAAAGGTCGAGTACCTTTAACCATTCTCAAATCCCGATTCCCTGAACATATAAATACCGAGGTTGTAAAGGAACTCGTTTCCACAGCATACGAAAATGCATTGATATCTAAAGAGTTAATGCCTCTTGCACAACCAACATTTGACCCACCTTTGGAACAACTGAAAGTCACCGAAAATCAACCACTTCTTTTCGCTGCCATCGTCAAAGTAAAACCTTCAATTACCCTTCCTGCTTATGAAGAGATCGAAACCGACAAGACAGCGGTCAATGTGGCACGTGAGGATGTAGAGTCTCATATTGAACAATTGCAATTACAATCTGCAACTTTTGAACCGATTGAGGAAGAACGTCCTGTTGAAGCATCCGATTGTGTCCGTGTGGATTGGATCTGTTCGATAGACGGTGAAGAACTAGAAAACGAATCTGCTCAAGATATAGATCTTGACCTTACATCAAAGGAACTTAACACTGACTTAAGAGATGGCTTAATAGGAATGGGTATTGGTGAAACAAAATCGATTGAGGTTAACTTTGATGATACAACACACGCTACCGCTTCACTTTCCGGCAAAACAATAATGTACACTGTGACGCTGCATGCAATCACCCTGAAACATCTTCCTGAACTGGATGATGAATTTGCGAAAGATCTCGGATATGAAACCTATAACCAGATGCATGGAGTTATTTGGAATACTTTGGTGGAAAATGAACGTATTCTGCAGATTGAAAGACAAAAAGTTGAGATACTTGAACAGTTGATTGATAAGACAAACATAACGATTCCCGAAGATCTGATTGACCAATATGTTGAACAGTCATTACAAAATGTACGTCAGCAGTTACAAGCACAACAACAAACCCCCGAACAAGCAGGGATTGATTTTGAGAAGTTACCATCAGACGTGCGTAAGGATGTTATTCAGCAAACAAAACAGAATTGGATTTTTGAGGAAATTGCAGCGTCTGAAAATATTTATGTTAGTGATGAAGAATTAGAGTGGGAAATTCGACGTGCTGCCGAACAAATGAACCGGGATGCACAAAAATATGCCGAATTGCTGAAAACTAACAAGCGTTTAGAAGATTTCAGGGTTCAATTACAGCACGAAAAGATTTTCCAGTATTTAATTGAAAATGCATCAGCTAAAAAGACATTAATTATTACTGGATAGTTTCAAATTAATTGGATTGTTAACGTATATGGTATCGTGTTTGTTATATTACATTCACTTGATAGAAAACATATTGTTAACTGCCCGATGAGACTTAACAATATAACCAAACAAATATCCCCTACGGACACAAAATGAATCTTGTACCCTTTGTTGTTGAACAAACTAACCGAGGTGAAAGGTCTTATGACATCTTTTCTCGGTTGCTGGAAGATCGAATTATCATGATCGGTACTATGATTGAAGACGATACTGTGGCAAATCTGGTTACTGCCCAGATGCTTTTTCTTGAAGGGAAAGACCCAGATGCAGATATTATCCTATATCTCAACACACCCGGTGGTTCGGTTTCTGCAGGACTTGCAATATACGACACAATGCAGTATATCAAGGCAGATGTCCAAACATGGTGTTTAGGACGTGCTTACAGCATGGGTGCGGTCCTGTTAGCTGCTGGTACTCCTGGTAAACGATACGCATTACTACATGCAAAAGCACTGATACATCAGCCTATGGCTGGTGGAATTAGCGGTCAAGCAACGGATATCAGTATCCATGCCAATGAAATCTTAAGAGAACGAGAACGACTTTACAATATATTAGCCAAACATACTGGGCAAAGTTTAGAAAAAATTGAAACAGATGCAGACCGAGATTTTTACATGACTTCCCAAGAAGCACTTGAATACGGTATCGTTGATACCGTTGTCACGCATCGTCAATAACAATATAATTGGGTATGTTTTTTATGCATTAAATGATAAACACATACCCATGTTATTAATAAGCATATTCGGAAAAGAAGTCGGAGGATACCATGTCAGAATCAATTGATAACAGGATGTTTTGTTCATTCTGTAATAGAGAACGCAGCCAAGTAACTGAGCTCCTTCAGGGAGCAGAAGCGATGATATGCGATGTATGTATTAATGAATGTAATAGAATACTCGTTAAGAAAAATATAGCTGCAGATTTACCTGATCCACCCGATGCCACTGAGGAACAAGAAGAGGAAGATATTGAGCCACCTGTTTTAGTCTTAGAACCTGCTGAAATCAAGGCAAAACTTGACGAATATGTCATAGGACAAGAACACGCTAAAAAAATCTTATCAGTCGCTGTTTATACGCACTATAAACGGTTGCAACATGAAAATACTGACGACATTGAATTAGACAAAAGTAACATCTTGTTGATAGGTCCTACTGGAACTGGTAAAACACTACTTGCACAGACACTTGCGAAGATATTAAATGTCCCTTTTGCTATCGCCGATGCTACTACCGTTACTGAAGCAGGATATGTTGGAGAAGACGTAGAGAACATTATTCTGAAACTTATTCAGGCAGCAGATGGAAACATTAAGCGCGCACAAACAGGAATTATCTATATTGATGAAATTGACAAAATTACACGCAAATCTGAAAATCCATCAATTACTCGCGATGTTTCCGGTGAAGGCGTACAACAGGCATTACTAAAGATTTTGGAAGGTACTATTGCTAGCGTTCCACCACGAGGCGGAAGAAAACACCCACATCAAGAGATGTTAGAGGTGGATACAAAAAATGTGCTTTTTATTTGCGGAGGCACATTTATCGGATTAGAGAAACAAATTAAAGACCGACTCGGAAAACATAGTATCGGTTTCGGATCAACAATTCAATCCAAAAACCAACAAAAGATCCATGAGATACTGGAACAAACTACCGCCAAAGACCTTACTAAATATGGTTTCATACCTGAACTCATCGGAAGGTTACCTGTAGTTGCGGTTCTACAAGAACTTGATGAATCTGCCCTGATTAAAATCCTTACCGAACCGAAAAACGCCCTCGTTAAACAATATAGGCAACTTTTAGCCTATGAGGGTGTGAAATTTGATGTGACTGATGATGCCCTTTCTGCAATTGCGCATCAGGTAATAGAGCGCGAAACTGGTGCACGTGGCTTACGAGCAGTAATGGAAAAGATCATGCTTGATACAATGTATAAGATACCATCACTTTCTGAAGTGGGTGTTTGTCAGATAACCAAAGATAGTGTTTTAGGCAATAGTCCTCCTGAATTAGTTGACACAACTTCTGAAGCTTTAAAAACAGCGTAAAGGAGCAAACCATGAACCAAGATGCTGAAAAACTTGCGAACGATTCAACTATCTTATTACCTGTGATTGTCTTACCACCGCATTTTGAGACATTTTATCCAAAAACTAAAGCTATTATAGATAACAGATTAGTAGATTGGACCCCGTTGACAATTAAACGAAAAATGGGAGTTCTTGCCGCAAAATCGGCTATCAATACAAATTGGAAAGTTCTGTTCCTTCATCAAAACAATGAAATTGATGACGATGCCGAACCTGAACCAGATGATTTACATAATGTTGGGATCGTTGGGAATATTATCCAAGAACATGATCCCGGAAATGGCACACTACGTATTGCTGTAGAAACTACGGTACGTGCAATCGTCATACAATGCTCTGAAGATGATGGTTATTTGAAAGCATCAGTCAAAATCGCATCCGAACTTACAGGTGTTGCAGATGCGTCTAAAACACTCATTAAAGAAGCACAGGGTGTATTTCGTAGTTATGCAAAGACACATTCAAAACAGATACTACCTGATATGGAAAGGCATATACATGAAATCATAGAGCCTGGAATCCTCGCGGATAACATCGCGCGTTTTGTTGAGGACATTCCACCGCACAGACGTCAAGAAATCCTTTCCGAACTCAATCCAATCAAACGTCTTAAATTACTTATTGCGTTTCTTGAGGCAGACCTTGACTTAATTGACCTTGAAGATGAAATTCAGTCTGAAGTGAGTGAGTCTGTTAAGAAAACACATCGTGAATTCTATCTGCAAGAACAACTAAAAGTTATACAACGGAAGCTTGGTAGGGAGAATGAGGTAGATGAAATAGACGATTTGCGCGAGCAGATCGAAAATGCTGGCATGTCGGAAGAAGCAGAAAAGAAAGCACTTAAAGAACTTGATAGGCTTGCACAAATACCACCAATGTCAGCAGAGTCTGGAGTGATTCGTAACTATGTGGATTGGCTTCTTGCTGTTCCGTGGAAAGAACGTACTGAAAATACCATCGAACTTGATCAGGCAGAAAAGATCCTCAACGAAGATCATTACGGATTAGAGAAACCAAAATCGAATGTATTAGAATACCTTGCTGTCCTAAAATTGGTTGAACAGGTTAAAGGACCAATACTCTGTTTAGTCGGTCCTCCAGGTGTCGGAAAAACATCATTAGGTAAATCTATAGCGCGTGCAACCGGAAGAAAATTTGTCAGGATGTCCCTCGGTGGTGTTCGTGATGAAGCCGAGATACGCGGGCATCGCAGAACCTATATCGGTGCTATTCCCGGTCGCATCATTCAAGGTTTGCGAGATGTCCAAACGAAAAATCCACTCTTTCTTCTTGATGAAATAGACAAACTGAGTTCTGACTGGCGCGGTGACCCCGCATCAGCACTGCTTGAAGTTCTTGACCCCGAACAGAATGAAACCTTCCGTGACCACTACCTGGATGTTGAATTTGACCTGTCGGATATTATGTTCGTCACCACAGCGAATACGCGTATCACAATACCTCCCGCGCTTGAAGACCGCATGGAAGTCATTGAACTACCCGGATATACCGATTTTGAGAAACATAATATCGCAACATTCCATCCGAATGGACTCATTCCTAAGCAGTTGAATAGTCATGGACTAACTGAAGAGAATATTGAGTTTGATGATTCTGCGATTTATGACATAGTCCATAAATATACACGTGAAGCAGGTGTTAGAAGTCTTGAACGCAGTATTACCAGTGTCTGTAGAAAAATCGCTAAACAGATTGTGACGGACGACACACCTGACCTGAAGGTTAAAGTTACATCTCTGAATTTAAGTGATTATCTGGGACCACCTAAGTGGACGCGGACTAAAGCACAAGAACATGATGAAGTAGGTGTATCAACCGGTATGGTCTGGACACAAGTCGGCGGTGATATTGTCTCTGTTGAAGCAACACTTATGCCGGGTGAAGGTAAGTTAGATATGACAGGACAACTGCAAGAAGTAATGCGGGAATCTGTCCAAACAGCAGTCGCATACCTCCGATCCCGAGCAGACAATTTTGACATATCTAAAGACACTTTTGAAAAGAACGATATTCATATTCATATACCTGAAGGGGCAGTACCAAAAGATGGTCCATCTGCGGGGATTACCGTTGCTACAGCGATTCACAGTGCTATCACTGGAAAAATGGTGCGGAAGGATTTCGCAATGACAGGTGAAATCACGCTTCGGGGACATGTTCTCCCAATCGGTGGACTCAAAGAAAAAGCACTCGCTGCCTATCGAAACGGTATCGTCAACATCATAATGCCAGAGGAAAATGAAAAAGATCTTGTGGATGTTCCTGATGAAATACGCGAGAACATTAGATGGCATCAGGTAAGTGACATGACACAAGTCTTGGAGTTAGCACTCAAAAAAGACACAGAAAGTGTATCTGAATCTGAACATGATGGAATTACACCTACAGCAGATGATACAACCTTACAGAATCCAGATGTAATCGGACAGACAGGAAACTGACAACCGTTATATCTAAAAATATTCGGTTATACACAGAAAATGCGTGTAGACAAATTTCTACAAATTTCACGACTTGTCAAACGACGTAATACTGCAAATGCCCTATGTAGTCGCGGAAAAGTATTACTCAACAACCATCCTGCAAAAGCAGGTAAAGTTGTCAGTGTCGGTGACCGCATTACTATAATTACTGATAGACTCCCAACAGAGGATGTACAGGAATTGACTTATGAAATTCTTGATGTGCCTTCAGGTAATGTCTCTAAAACACGTGCGACCACACTGTATCGACTTATAAAGTAGACAAGTAGAACAATAGACATTCCGTTTTCCATACAAAATCACTATGTTGCCACGCATTGGAATAACAATGGGTGATGCTGCCGGCATCGGTCCTGAAATTATCGTCAAAGCCCTAACACACAATTATGTTTACCAGATATGTCATCCGATTGTCATAGGTAGTCCAGCAATAATTCAGAACGCTGTTAAACTACTTGCCGACAAAGACATACTCCCCAAAGGTAAAGAAAACCTCCCCAGCATTTCACTATTCCAATTTACAAAACACATTACAGCAAAATACGGTAGGATTGATGTACTAGAAGCGAGTACATTACAACCAGAAGAAATATCGTATGGCACTATAGATCCACGCTGCGGTGCAGCCGCCATCCAAGCAATTGAGACTGCAGTAAAACTTGCACTTGATGGTAAGGTCAATGCTATTACAACAGCACCAATTTGTAAAGCGTCGATTCAACGGGCAGGATCACCATTTCCTGGACACACTGAAATGCTCTCAGGTTTGACACAAACTTCGAATACTGTTATGATGCTCAAAACTTGGGATTTTCCTTCCCAAATTATATCCAGATTTAGTGATAATTTAAAAAAAGAGAAGAAAAATACATTTAACTCAACAAACACAGTAGAAAATTTAACTGTTTCTTTTGTCACCAACCACATTCCGATTTCAGAAGTATCACAACAATTATCTGTGGAAAGAATCAGCGATGTCATCCGAATAACACATGACGCGTTAGTTCAATTCGGTTTAGCAAAACCGCGTTTAGTTGTTGCGGGATTAAACCCTCACGCAGGAGAAGAGGGTATGTTCGGCAAAGAAGAACAGACCTACATCACTCCAGCAATACAACAGGCAAACGCAGCGGGTTATCAAGTTGATGGTCCACTTCCGGCAGATACGTTATACAAAAAGGCGATCCGTGGTCAATGGGATGCTGTTGTCGCAATGTATCATGACCAAGGAAATATTCCAATTAAACTTATAGGTTTTGGACAGGTTGTGAATATCACATTAGGTTTGCCTATTGTCCGCACAAGTGTTGACCATGGCACAGCGTTCGACATTGCTGGTAAAGGTATTGCTAACGATACAAGCCTTATCGCTGCATTAGCTGCAGCATCACAAATAGTGAGTTCTTAAAATATATGAAAAAACGTTTTCCATTTTCTATTTTTATATTATGTTTGTTAATGAGTGTCCTATATGTTGAGTTTAATGTAGGTACATTAGGCAATCCACTGTCAAATGGACTTAAATCTCCCGTTCTGAAAAGCAACTCCCACACAGCTGCTAATCTGATAGAGGTAGTAAAAACGGAGCCACATTTTCTTATACTTCGTTTCCGTCTTCCCAAACTGGTCATACAAAACTCGCAACAGAACGAGCAAAAGGTAACAAATTTACATTTTAATGGAGCACACTTGACATCCGAAATTGGAAAACCGCAACTCCCAATTTACTCCGTCACACTCGGTCTCCCATCCTCCAGCAGTGTCACCGCTACAGTGCTTCAAAAGCAAAGTTCCTTCAAGAAAATTGAGTACCCACTATCTACAAATCAAGCAACAGATCCTTTTTTTCCAGATGCATATAATAGGGACGATATTACATCAGAATCTACTTTATCTACAGGAACGAATCCATCACCTTTATATCCTGCTGAAATGGTAAATGTCATGCCAGTAGGATATGTTCGTTCACAACGGATTGGGGTACTCCACATCTGTCCGATACAATTTAATAGTAATACTAATCAGATAAAAATCACAGATGACATCACCTTTCGCATAGATTTTTTCGGTGCTTCAACAAATGCACCTGCACCTTTCACATCACATTCTCTTGAGAGTTCCGCTTATGAAGATCTATTTCAGATGATGTTGATTAACAACACACAAGCATATCCGTGGCGGCACAGGCCAGCTCGGATACATTCCATGCAGATACCGAGAGCTCCTGCTTCAACTGATACAACGCGAAGACGATTCAAGATTCAAATAACACGAAGTAATATGTATCGCATCAGTTATAGTAATCTTAAATCAGCAGGTGTGACACCTGAAAAGATAGATTTGGATAGCATACTGATAGATTTAGATAGCACTCCTGTAGAAGAAAATAGTCGAAAACAGGGTTATTATATCTTTGATAATAACCAGAATGATACTATAGATCAAGGGGATATGATTGTCTTTTATGGACGGGCTTTGAGTAATAAATTTACAGATACAAATATCTACTGGTTCAGCTTTACAGAAAAAGGAGCAGCAGTTACACAAGGAGTAAGTGACACACTTCGTATAGGTACTCGGTCCGTCACACCGATATCAGATGATATCAATATTCCAAGTGCATTTAAAACGAAATTAAGGTTTGAAAAAAACGTACACTATAATGCACTTGATGGAGATGATATACTATCGGAGTTAGCTGACCACTATTTCTGGACGGGGCTTAGAGGTGATAATTCTGAAATTAGTAAGAAACTTTTTTTGGTTGAGTTGCCTAATGCAGTAAACCGAGATCATTTTACTGATGAACGAAATGCCATCATTCGTGTAAGGTTGCAAGGAGCACACCGTAAGAATGCAGCACCACATGCAGCTGCGATTCATTTCAATAATAATACACTTGGTGATGACGCGGAATGGAAACGACAAGATGCTCCTGTTGTGACACGAGTTTTTCCACAGAACAAAATTCATCATAATGAAGTAAATCATCTGGTCATTGAAGCAAAGGATACAAACAATACACCAAGAGGTACTATTGACTTCTATCTTGATTGGTATGAATTTGAATACTGGCACGTTTTTCGCGCAACATCAAACCGACTCGAATTTAACTCCGATACAGAGCCAGTCGCTGACGGTAAGACACATTTTGAAATTGTCAATTTCTCATCCGACGCAATTGATGTATATGCATTAAATCATAGCAGTGGAATATCTGAAAAATTGGTTGACGGAAGAATAACAAGGAGTTTTAATACATACAATATCTTGTTTGAGGAAGATGTGACACGTCGTAGTGGTTACTATGCAATTGCTAACAACGCCTATCATAGTATTGGGAGTCTCGTTGAAGTTCCACCAAGCAACTTAAGGAATCCCGCAACACAAGCAGATTACATCGTTATCACACATAAAACATTTTTAGAGAGCATAAAACCTTTGGTTGAGTTCCGTCGAGAACAAGGATTGACAGTCAAAGTTGTGAATATAGACGAAATCTACAATGAATTCAGTTCTGGTCTTTTCAGTCCGTTTGCCATTAAATATTTTTTACGGTATGCATATCATACATGGCAACCACCTGCTCCTACCTACGTTTTACTCGTTGGTGATGCACATTATGATTATAAAAGAGTTAGCGTAGAACACAACCCGGAGTTTAAACTATACCCAATTTTTGTACCTACTTACCATGCATGGTCACCGGAAAGTGGAGAAACGGCAATAGATCAAAGGTTTGTGAACGTGAGTGGAGATGATGCACTTCCAGATATGATGATTGGAAGGTTGTCGGTTCAGACAAATGATCAACTCGACACAATGGTCGAGAAAATAATCAATTTTGAAAAGAACCCCAAAATTGGTCCGTGGCAAGGTACTCTTGTTCAAGTTTCTGATGACGAAACAGATAATCCTTCTGATGAAATTTTTGAGAAAACTCGAAACTTACTGATCAAAGATTATATTCCTGTAGCCTACAACACGAAACAGATATATTTGCGACAGATAAAGAGACCTGACCTAACTCACCGCGCCATACTTGATGCTTTCAACAAGGGAGCACTTGTCATCGAATATGCAGGACACGGTGGAAATCAAACATGGGCAGACGAAGGCATTTTCAGACTCCCAGATGCCATCAACTTGCGGAACGAATATCTGCCATTTGTTGTAACAACCACATGCTTAAATGGAGAGTTTGATAAACCACAAGAATTCGATAGACATTGTCTTAGTGAACAACTATTACATGGAAAATACGGTGCTATCGCTTCGCTTTCCGCTTCTCGGTTAACATACGCACAAGCAAACGCAGATTTTGATGAGGACCTGTTTACGGCTATGTTTGTTCGCGATCCATTTGAAGCTAAGCAAGGTGCTAGTGAAATAGGTGCAACCCCTCCAAGTATCGGTAAACTAATCAACGAAGCAAAAATTAGCTATATTTCTCGTGTTGGCAATAGGAGATTTATTCCGGGAACTGAGCAGTATGTGCTCTTCGGGGATCCGGCAACACCACTCGCATTACCAACCCTTGATATTAAGGTTAATTTGGAAGAATTCGCACTTAATTCTGACAAACAGATTGTTATTTTGAACAACGAGGTTGGCACATACGACACAAATGGTGCGTGGTGGAAAGCAGACAGGTTTAATACAGAAAACTTTATCATCTCCGCAGTTTTTCAGAACAATTTTGACTCCTTGTATGGAAATGAATTTACACAAAGAACGACAAGAAAAATATGGCAAGGTGAATATGGAACAATCCGGATGAATGTCCCAACAAAAGCAATACCCGGAAGAGGGGCAGTGCAGCTGTTTGCTCATGATGGTAAACGGGCAGCTATTGGTGGTGATCTGTTTTGGGTAGATACACCGATAATCGGTGATGTGCGTGATGAATTAGATGCAATAGAAACCCATACACTCAACATTCAGGTACTCATTTATGATGATCAAGGTGGTAACCAAGGTATACGATCCATTGTTGTCCAATGGAATAGTACTGTCAATCCTCAAGACGTATACACGTCAATGGTCAAGATTCAGCCGCCTCAAGGCACCAGCGAAATACAACCCGGGGGACAGTGGTACGGTATTCAAACACCTATACCGTTACCGCTGGGTGGACGGTATATCCGTTATCGCATCATCGTTACGGATACCAACGGGTTTGAAATTGTATACCCCTCAAAAACTGATAGGGTCAAGGTTAATATTCCAGAAGGACCGAGTCTCTCCATTAATACCGATGGGGCAAGTATCGCACCAATACGCTATGTTTTTGATAGCAAAATAGAAAAATATTTCCTTGCTGCTGAGATCATAAATAATGGAGGAAGGACTGTCAAAACTGACGTTGATGTTGTTTTCGCAAATGGAAATCCTGATTTAGACAATAATCAGATTGTAGATAAAGATGCTAATATCTTAGGCATAATTACACTGAAACCCGAGGACTGGCAGGAAGGAAATACAGTCTTACAGCATACAATTGCGATGTTAAGGTTAGACACAAGTCTGCCAACCGGAATACACAAAGTTTATGTTATGGTTGACCCAGAAGTAGATACCGAAGATGGAGATATCAAAGGTAATGTTGTGGAACCGATCGAATCTAACAATACCCTATATATTACTTTTGTTGTTAACGAATTCTACTACGCGCCTTCAGAACCATTGTCAGCATTTAGTCTTGACAGAGTCTTTGATATAGATCTTCCAACTGAGGCGGCAGAAATTGAAGGTGATAGGGTGCCACTTACGATATCTTCCAGCGATCCATTTGGCTTGACACAGCCATCCTTAAGTTATGCCACCATACCTCGTGTCGCCGCACTCCGAAGAGGTCTACTCCGAACTGGGGATGAGTATGCGCAACAGTATGAAGTGTCATTCCGCACGTCAGATATTACATTGAAAAAACCGGCAACTCTTAAACTGCGGTTTGATGATAGCAGTTTAGAAGATACTGTTAGAGAGAACACACCGTGGCAGGTAGGTAGTAAGGATTATCGTGCATCATTGATTGAGGAAGCTGAAAAACTCAGCATATATAGATGGAAACCTGAATACGAAAAATGGAAACGGCTGCCGTCTAAGGTCAATTATTTTAATGGGAACGGTAAACCACAACCCGAAAATGAGGGACCAATTTTTCAACTGGAAAACTATGTTACGCCTATTCAAGCGGAAAACGCAAATATACAGCCTCTCCAAACAGAAAACATCAAGATTGACCCGCAGCGGACACCTGCGGGGATTTGGGTCATCCTGTTTGTGGACCCAACCCAATACGCGGTATACTTAAAAAGGAAGCATCATGTTGTATATGAGCAATTTGAAGAACTCGGAGAACTTGATATACCATTTACCGAAGAAAATTATGGATTAGAATTTACAATACCCAAAAATTGGGAACAACCACCAGAACTGGGTGATGGAATACAAATTGTCCCATTTGAATTTGGAGATATTCTCATCTTTGAAACAGATTATAAAGAGACTTTATCTTTCCTAAAGGGGACACGAAGTCAGAATGCTGGTAACGGAACTGCCACGATTACGACAAAACTCGGTCCCAATAATGAGTTTGCAATAGGAGATTGGTTCATCTTTTTTACTTCTCATCAAAGCTATGAAATCCGTGATAGGAATGGAACAAAGGTCTATTTACCAAACAATGCTCTTGTGGACGGACAAGTTAACAAAAGTCTCTACCTTAGTCATCTCGGGTTTGAGATACTTGTCACATCAAGTTCGGAACCTTTTCAATTTGGAGATAAGATAAAATTCAGCACAGCACAAGTCGCTACAATCACCGCAGAAACGACTGAACTTACACCTTTTACACTCCTTAGTAGCGATGATGTAACACCTCCTGCATTCAATCTATGGGTAGATGGTGTTCAACCTAAATCTGGTAGCGTCATTTCACCACGTCCACATATCTCTATTTTACTTGAGGATACTGATGGTGTTAACTTGGATACCTTGGTTATTCGACGAGGTGACAACGGTAAATCGCTTAAACCTATCTCTGACTACAAATTACGGAATCCAAAGAATGTCAACACTGTACCGATTGATTACCATCCTATATTATTTCCAGGTGAGTACACTTTTGAAATTGAAGCAAGTGATTTTAATGGAAATTCAATTGGTGGAAAGGAGAAGAAAATCCGAATCAGTTTCGTAGTGATTGAAATGCCTGACATTACACCTCCAGTGATAGATATTCTCGTAAACGATGAAGTCCTAATTGGTGAAGAAGTTACTGATACTAATTCAACTGGGATAGGGGTTGATTTTGACAAAAACCGTATCACAGAACAACCGTACTGTGAAATCCGTGTCACGGATGAAACAGCTCTTGACAATTCGCTTCTCAACATTACATTCAATATGATAACTACAGATACTGATGTGGGTGATTCCACACGACGCTATCCTGAATTTGATGATGCAAAATGGATATTTGATGAAAAGGATCCAGTTAAAGCAGATTTCAGTTTTGCACCTGATCTTCCGAACGGTACATATCGGTTGCAAGTAACTGCCACAGATACAAGTGAAAACACCACTAAACTTGATACAATCTTCACACTTGATGAGGCAGTCAATATCAGCGATGCTTTTAATGTTCCTAATCCGGTAGAAGATGGCAAAACCTTTTTCACATACAAATTAGTGCAACCCTCCGATAAAGTTACCATTAAAATCTATACAGTTAGCGGTAGGTTGATCAAAACCATCTCAGATGCAAGTGCAGAGCGGGGAAACAATGAGACATTTTGGGATGGAAGGGATGAAACAGGAATACGCTGCGCCAATGGAGTATACCTTTACCGTGTAATCGCAAAAACGCAGAATAGCTCTGTTGAAAAGATTGGAAAACTTGCAATCTTGCGTTAATTATGTATGCTGCGTCTCACTTCAGGTCAACCCAATTTACCGCATATATTTACCTTAATGTTGTTTGCCTACAACCCCACCAATTCATTTTCAATAAACATAAAATCTGTAAAAATAATCATTCACAATTAATCAGATTAAATCTCCAATTTTACTGTACTGATTAATACATTTCTGGCGTTAATATGAAAAAGGAACATTACTGGTTATATTTCACACATTAACTTATAACTTCCATATACCATGAGAGTGTAGTATTACTATATTTATAGAAATTTTATATTTGAGATGAAGATATAAATGCATGCCGCTGACAATATATAGAGAAATAAATTAGGTAGATATTCTCGTTTTTTCCTTGCAGAATCTTCACTATTTTGATAAACTTTTTAACAGGAGGAAAATTTATGGCTGCTAACGATATCAAAGAAATTGATGAAGCAGTGAAACATCCGATGGAAGGTGATGGGACAGGACTTACCTTCCCACGTCACTTCACGAATTCGGCGGCACATCCGTATGATGAGATAGAGTGGGAACATCGTGATGCCGCAATTTACAATGAGAAAGGTGATGCCATCTTTAAGCAGGATGACGTGGAAGTCCCTGTTTTTTGGACACAACTCGCCACGGATATTGCTGCCTCAAAGTATTTTCGAAAAGCTGGAATTCCAGAGATAGAATCTGAGACCAGTGTTCGTCAATTAGTAACTCGTGTCGCTCGTACACTTCGTCGTGCTGGTGAAGAAATTGGTGGTTATTTTGCTACACCCGATGACGCAGAAACTTTCGAAATGGAGTTAACGCACATCCTTGTCACGCAACGAGGTGCTTTCAACTCACCCGTATGGTTCAACTGCGGTTTATGGCATGAATATGGGATTAAAGGCGGCGGTGGAAATTATTATTGGGATAGAGAAGCACAGAAAGTTAGCATTTCAGAAAACGCATATCAATACCCGCAAAATTCCGCATGTTTCATACAAAGTGTTGATGATTCGTTAGATTCCATGTTGGATCTTCAAAAAGCAGAAGTTAGACTCTTTAAATATGGTAGTGGAACAGGTTCTAATTTTAGTAGGGTACGTGCAAAAGGTGAACACCTTTCCAGTGGCGGAGAAAGTTCCGGTGTTCTCTCCTTCCTTGAGGGGTTTGACAGATGGGCTGGCAGCATTAAGTCTGGTGGCACAACTCGGCGCGCCGCAAAGATGGTCATTTTAGATATGGACCATCCAGAAATCGTTGAGTACATTGACTGGAAAATGAAAGAAGAAGAGAAGGCAAAAGCACTCATTGCAGCAGGTTATCCCGCTGACTTTAACGGAGAGGCTTACGGAACTGTTAGTGGACAAAACAGCAATAATTCCGTCCGAATTCCTGATATCTTCATGGATGCCTATCTACAAGGGAAAAAATGGCAAACAACTTATCGCACATCCGGTGAAGTTGCTAATGAATATGAAGCAAAAATGTTGGTAGATAAAATTGCTGAAGCTGCATGGGCATGTGCGGACCCAGGTGTCCAATTTGATGACACAATTCAGAAATGGCACACATGTAAGCAATCTGATCGGATTTACGCAAGTAATCCTTGTAGTGAATATCTGTTTTTAGACGATTCTGCATGCAACCTCGCCAGTATAAACCTCGTCAAATTCCTGAATGATGATGACACTTTTGATATTGATGGTTTTAGAGCAGCTGTGCGAATATTTATCACAGCAATGGAAATCATTGTGAGCCTCTCATCATACCCAACTCCAAAAATCGCCAGAAAATCCCATGAATATCGTCCGCTCGGTCTTGGATATGCGAATTTAGGTGCACTCTTAATGCGATTAGGTATTCCTTATGATAGTGCAGAAGCATGTAGTTATGCTGGTGCTATCACTGCTATCTTGAGTGGGCATGGATATCAAACAAGCGCAGAAATCGCTAAGAGTATCGGACCTTTTGACGGATATGCTAAGAATCGCGATTCAATGTTGGGTGTTATCAATATGCATCGGGATGCTGCGTACAAAATTGATGCAACAACATGTCCGATAGATCTATTAGAAGCCGCGCGAAAAGATTGGGATATCTGTCAACAAAAAGGTGAAAACTTCGGTTATCGCAATTCACAGATTAGTGTTCTCGCACCTACAGGAACCATCGCCCTCCTTATGGATTGTGATACAACTGGTATTGAACCTGAGTTTGCACTTGTCAAATTCAAAAAGTTAGCTGGTGGTGGTTACATCAAGATCGTCAACCAAAGTGTACGTGATGCTTTAGAAAAACTCGGTTACATACAACAACACATTGAAGCGATTGTCACACATATCGTTGGAACAGGGACACTTGAGGGAACACCTTATATCAATCCGGAATCTCTCAAATACAAAGGTTTCACTGAGGAAGACATCGCGCATGTTGAAGAAATGTTACCAAGTGCGTTTGATCTCAATCTCGCTTTTGCACCCGGTTTTCTCGGAGAAGAATGCCTTGAAAGGCTGGGAATCACAGCTGAAAAAGCTGCGGATCCTGATTTTAACCTGCTCACATATCTCGGATTCAACCCAAGCGAAATCGCAAGTGCTGAGGAAATCATTTGTGGTACAGGAACCGTTGAAGGCGCACCACATCTGTCATCTAAACATTATCCTGTTTTTGATTGTGCAGTACAGTCTGGTAAGCATGGAACACGTTTTATATATCATATGGGACCACTCAAATTGATGGCAGCTGTGCAACCTTTCATTTCAGGTGCTATTTCAAAAACAGTTAACGTCCCGCGAGAAGCAACAGTAGACGATATCAAGGAACTTTATGTAGAAGCGTGGAGACTCGGTGTCAAATGTCTCGCAATCTACCGTGATGGTAGCAAAGGCAGCCAACCGCTATCAACCAGCAGTCAACAGGATGCACAGGACGAAGCAAGTGAACGTCCCATCAGAAGACGACTCTCAGATACACGCGATGCAAGGATACATAAATTCAGTGTCGGTGGACATGAAGGTTACATGAGTGTCGGATTCTTTGAAGATGGTACGCCTGGTGAAGTGTTCCTTACTATGAGCAAACAGGGGTCTACTATATCAGGACTTATGGATTCTATTGCCATCCTCATATCTGTCGCACTACAGTACGGTGTTCCGTTAGAATCGCTTGTCAATAAATTTAGTCATGTCCGGTTTGAACCGTCGGGTTTCACGCAAAATTCTGATATTCCGATGGCACAATCGATTGTTGATTATATATTCCGTTATCTCGGTAAAGAGTTCCTTCCGAAAGATGTTCAGGAAGAGGCTACGGAAGTTCTTGAGTTAGATGACCAGATGGCATTAACCACAGAAACTCGTCCGCATGGACATGGAAATAATGGGGACGCAAATCCATGGACTGATCGCGAAAAACTTATTTCACTTCGTCACGGAGATGCCCCACCTTGCCATGATTGTGGGACGATAATGATCCGAAGCGGTATCTGCTACCGATGCACTAATTGTGGTGCAACAAGCGGATGTTCATAAACCCTCCTCTTTGATATCATTAGGACTTACACGAACCATTGAGGTTGTGTAAGTCCTAATAATTTAACTAATTCTTATCTAAGCCATAACCCAAATTCAATATTTATATTGCCGACCAAAGTTAAAATATGTTACCCTTAAGAAATACTTGAGTTGAGTAGGTGATCGCGTCTCAAAATGAGATGAGGAAAGTCCGGACTCCGCAGGGCAGGATGCTGGGTAACCCCCAGGAGCGGCAACGCTATGGAAAGTGCAACAGAAAGTAGACTACAACGTCCAACAACGTTGTAAAGGTGAAACGGTGCGGTAAAAGCGCACCAGTCCATAAGGTGACTTATGGAGCTCGGTAAACCCCGTTTGGAGCAAGGTAAAATGGAGACATTTAAAGGTGTGTCCGCCTCGTCTCCGGGTAACCGCTTGAGGTTAATGGAAACATTGATCCCAGATGAATGATCATCATATACAGAATCCGGCTTATTCTCAACTCAAGTTTATCATACAACCAATTTATTGGATAATGAAGAGAAATCAACTGCAACATAATGTATTCATAAACACAGAAGCATAAATTCAGTTACTATTTACACCGATGAACTACAACAGAATAAAAACGCTCATAACTATGAAACCATTAATCCTTTACAAATACCTATCATTACCTCTTTTTCTAACCTTGCTACTGATATTTATATCCTTAAAACCAAGTATCGGTGAAAATCGTGTTCCAAATTTTGCAAAAGAGGGTATCCCATTCTTAGAGAAATACTGCTTTGGCTGCCATGCAGGTGATCAACCCGAGGCAGGTCTCGGATTTGATTCTTATGAGGACAACATGTCACTCATCAAAGATAGTGATATCTGGGATATAGTGCTTCAAATGGTAGAAACACGTCACATGCCTCCAGAGGGTAACGAGCAACCTTCATTGGAAGAAATGGAATCGTTTGTCCAACACATCAATGCGGTTTTTGAGGATGCAAGCCGCAACGCTAAACCGGATCCCGGTCGCGTAACCGTCCGCAGACTCAATAAAGTCGAATACAGAAACAGCGTTAGAGATTTATTGGGGGCAGATTTTGATCCGACCGAAAGTTTTCCTGCAGATGATGTGGGACACGGATTTGATAACATCGGTGATGTGCTGACGATGTCACCACTGTTAATGGAACGGTATCTCGAAGCAGCAGAAGCAATAGCGACACGAGTTATCATTCTTGATCCACCCAAACCCTCCACAAATTACCTGAATACAAAATACCTACTCCCACGTCACGATAGTGTTCGAGATCAGCGTTTTCGTCCGCTTGATCCAAAATCAACAGAACCTTGGTTATCTGGACCATTTAAAGCAAACGCTTCCACTCTCAAACTCTTACACGATGTAGAAACATATTTACGGGCAACGGTTTATGTTGAAACAGAGAGTGAAATACCCGTCCACGTGGCACTCTTCATTCAAGGTGAGAACCTTGAAGATGTCTCTTCACCAGAGGAACTCTCACAGTTAATCGGTGTAGACCCTAATGTGCAACAAGGAATTAAAATTTTAGAAATATTTGAAATTACAGCGCGTGATCCAAAGAAACTTCAGACAATCAGACACCTTGTTAGTCGAGTACCGAATATCCAATTGGCAGGAATTGCTATGGTAAAACCTGAACAGGGTGAACCACAAGCAATACTTCACATTCGTGCTATCACATCGGTAGGACCGCTGGAAACCAGACCCGAATCGCATCTAAAAATATTAGCATGCACACCAGACATTTCTCAAACAGAACAGACACGTGAGGTGTTAACAAGATTACTCCGAAAAGCATATCGTCGTCCACCCAGCAATCAGGAAATAGAAGAACTCGTTCAGTTTGCGGAATCTTTTCAAGCAGAAGGTGCAAAATGGGAAGCAGCTATCCAACAAGCGATTAAAGTTATACTATGTTCACCAAAGTTTTTATTCCGATTAGAATTAGATGATCGTCCACAAACCGAAGAACCACATCCGATTGATGAATTTCATCTCGCATCTCGGCTATCCTATTTCTTATGGAGCAGCATCCCAGATGACGAACTCCTTGAACTCGCTGAGAAAAACCAACTAACCGAATCACTTGAAACCCAAATCATACGAATGCTCGCTGATCCAAAAGCAAACGAATTAGCTACGAACTTTGGCGCACAATGGCTACAGATTCAACGACTGGAAACCGTTACACCTGATCCAAAACGTTTTCCGACATTCAATCCAAAACTACGTGCAGATATGATGAAAGAGACAAAACTATTTCTGGAGTCAATATTCCGTGAAGATCGCAGTATCCTTGATCTACTTGATGCCGACTATACTTTTCTAAACCAGCGTTTGGCAGGACATTACGAGATTTGGAGGAATGCCCAAGGAGAACCGATTAAAGGCGATGCTTTTCAACGCGTTGCATTACAAAAACACCCGCGTGGAGGTATCCTCACACACGCCAGTGTCTTGACAGTAACCTCTAATCCGACACGCACCTCACCTGTAAAAAGAGGTCGTTGGGTTTTAGAACAGATACTCGGTGCACCACCACCTCCACCACCGCCAGATGTTCCCGAATTGGAAGAGGAACATGATGCCATTACCGGTACCACACTCAGAGAACGTCTTGAACAACACAGAGATGATCCTGCTTGTGCAAACTGCCACGCAAAAATGGATCCTATCGGGTTTGCAATGGAAAACTACAATGCCATTGGAAAGTACCGAACGAAGGATGGAGAGAAGGAAATAGACACTGCCGGACAACTACCAGACGGTACATCATTTGAAGGTATTACTGATCTAAAACAAATTCTTAAAAACAGAAAAAGACAGTTCGCACAATGTGTAACAGAAAAGATGTTAATCTATGCCATAGGCAGAGGTTTAGAGTATTATGATCGTCCAACGATTGAACACATTGTAAATGAACTTGAAACAAAAGACTATAAAATATCCGTATTGATTACAGCAATAGTCAAAAGCGATCCGTTTCTTTTACGACGCGGAACAAAAGGATAATACCATGCATAGAAAATTTTTGTTTCCATTAATATATATCGTTTTCTTTACAATTCTGATAATTCAAATAGGTTGTTATACAGTTCCACTTGAAATCCGTAAAGATAATCCGATTGAGCAACTTGCATATAAATATTCTATCCATTTAGATTCTACGTGGTCAACAATACATGCTCAAACCTTGGAAAATATCTTGGAATCAATATCTCCAAATCCTGGTGAGAAATTAATACCATCGAAATGGACAATAAGTCATGATGAAATGCAAAATGATATCCAGATAGAATCTCGAAATAATATGAAAACCGTTGCGATTAGCAGTGATGTTTTCCCAAATGAAGGTGCGGTAGATATTTTAGCACCTGAAAGACGTTTGTTTAATGCTGCCGTTGTGTACATTAGTGAAAATGGCACGAATAGATCTGCCCTCGTAACGATATTAAAAGAAAGGTATGATATAATAGTTGATATACCATCCTACGAGATCCTAACCCAACTTACAACAAAAGAAAACACAAGACACTATGCAGATTTTGAGAATAAAGACCTGATGCTGCTGATTTCTGTTTTTGAAGATTTCCCACAGGCATTACATAAAGTTCCGCAATTAAAGTATATAATTTGTAGGATTGATGATGACATCAGAGCAGCGGGGGTCGCATGGACAACTAATCAGTATATTGAATTAGTACAGTCAATGTTTAATCGCAATTATACGAGTGATACTCGTCGCGTAATCGCACATGAAAAAGCGCATTTTTTATGGTCTCATCTTTTTCCTGCACAACTAAAAAACAACTGGCAAGAACTTGGAGGTTGGTATAAAGATCCGAAGAATGAAGAAGGTTGGTCAACAAATAAAGATAGAAAAACATTTGTATCCGATTACGCTCATACAAAAAACCCGAACGAAGATATGGCGGAAACCCTCGCATTCTATCTTGTCTATCCAGATAGACTTCGTTCCATAAACCCTGCAAAGTACGACTTTATTCGTAATCGGATCATGAAAACCTACGGTGCACGTTATGTATCTCTAAATCGCATGTAAATTGACTTGACAACACCTTTGATGTGTGGTAAAATACACATCAAAGGTGATACTTATGAGTGCTTCAAAACAACATACACGCAGGTCATTTATTCGCAACCTTGGTATGGGTGCAGCCTTACCTTTATTAGGATCTGTAGGGGCATTTTCAAGTTGGGCAGATACAGATGGGAAATCCATTCAACGGTATCCTGATCCTGCCATTGAAGTTATTGATCCGCGTTTTGCCAAATACAAAATTGGAAATACTGTTGTAGAACGGTTGTGGACAGGTGCGCGTTGGTCAGAGGGACCTGTATGGTTCGGTGATGGCGGCTATCTGCTCTGGAGTGACATTCCTAACAATCGTATCCTGAAATGGCAGGAAGCAACAGGAAAAGTAAGTGTCTACCGCAAACCTTCTAACTATACCAACGGACATACACGAGATCGTCAAGGGAGACTCATCAGTTGTGAACACGGCACACGGCGCGTCACACGAACTGAATATGATGGGTCCTTAACCGTACTCATTGATAACTTTGAGGGTAAACGGTTCAACGCACCTAACGATGTGGTTGTTCATCCTGATGGACATATCTGGTTTACCGATCCTGGATACGGTATCCTTTATAATTACGAAGGACATAAAGCCGAATTTGAATTACCTACCTCTGTCTACCGCCTCAATCCGGACACTGGTAAGGCAACGGTTGTTACAAGTGATCTTGAAAGACCGAATGGCTTATGCTTTTCACCAGACTTTGAAAAACTCTATATTGCTGACACAGGTCCACCCAAAAACATCGTTGTCTTTGATGTCTTTGAAGGTAAACGTCTGGGTAAAAAAGAGGTGTTCTATGAGACAGCACCCGGTAATGCTGATGGTCTTCGGTGTGATGTTGATGGGAATGTGTGGGCTGGTGCAGGTTGGGTCGGTGAAGGTTACGATGGAGTCCATATCTTCGCGCCAGATGGAACAATGATTGGCAAAATCCATCTCCCAGAAATTTGTTCCAATATCTGTTTTGGAGGCGTTAAAAGGAACAGACTCTTTATGACTGCAAGTCAGTCTCTATATTCAGTTTATGTAGAAGCACAAGGTGCACCCCTATTTTAGATGAGGTAAAGAAAATATGGATTTTTCTAAACAACTTTCACGCAGAACATTTTTACGAGGATTAGGTGTCAGCGTTGCCCTACCGTGGTTAGAATCAATGGGACCACTCACAAGTTTTGCAACTGCATCTACAAAAGAGGTGTCAACGCAAACTGCGCCAAATCGGATGGCATTCCTTTATAGTCCTAACGGGAAAATAATGGAAAAATGGAAACCTGAACAGATTGGTGCAAACTTTGAACTTACTGAAATCTTGAAACCGTTGCAAAACGTCAAAGATAAAACGTTGGTTCTCAGTGGACTAACTGCAGATAAGGCACGCGCAAATGGTGATGGTGGTGGAGATCATGCAAGAGCAATGGCTGCATACCTGACAGGAGCACAACCTCGAAAAACAAGTGGTACAGACATACATGCTGGAATCTCTGTTGACCAAGCAGCAGCTTCACAAATAGGTGACCAAACACGTATTCCTTCGTTGGAACTCGGCATTGAACCCGGCTATAGAGCTGGTAATTGTGATTCCGGTTATAGCTGCGTATATTCTGCAACAATGTCGTGGAAGTCAGCAACTCAACCCCTGCCAAAAGAGGTTAATCCAAGACTTGCCTTTGACCGTATGTTCTCTACTGAACCTAACGCAGCAATATTACAACGCGATGAAGAACGAAAAAGCATCCTTGATTTTGTGAAACAAGATTCCAAGGACCTAATCCACAACGTAAGCGGAAACGACGCGCGAAAACTTGATGAATATTTCACTGCCATACGAGACATTGAAATGAGAATCGCATCCGCTGAAAAATTCCCACCTATAGAAAACATTGAATATTCTGCACCGGAAAAGATCCCCGCAGATTTTCAGGAACATGTCCGACTTATGTTAGACCTGATCGTTCTCTCATTCCAAACCGATGTAACCCGTATTGTGACCTTTGCATTAGCAAATGAAGGCAGTAATAAGACCTATCCGACAATAAACATCTCCGATGGTCATCATAACATTTCACATCATGGTGGTGATGCTGCGAAAATAGATAAAATACGAAAGATTAACATCTTCCACATTGAGCAGCTTGCATATCTGCTGGAAAAACTTGATTCCGTTCCTGAAGGTGAAGGCACACTACTTGACCATTCTATGATTTGCTACGGTAGTGGAAACTCAGATGGCAACAGACATAGTCACCACGACCTACCCATCCTATTGTCCGGCGGTGGTTGTGGCACAATAAATGGTGGACGACATATAGAGTACCCCAAAGAAACACCACTCAACAACTTATGGCTTTCTATGTTACAACGAGTGGACGTTAATTTAAGGAAATTAGGAGATAGTACAGGAACATTAGAAGGTTTATCTTAGTTAGCAATAACCTATATATATACTGGTAGGAGCGGTTTTCTAACCGTTCCTTTTTTCTTTTAAATGGTCGAACTACGTACACTTAATGCCGACCTACGAACTATTATCAGGTTCTCCGTAACCGCCACCCCCAGGTGTTTCAATCTGAATGACATCACCTTCGCGGGCAGAAAAGGTAACTTTCCCGTCAAGTGGTTGTTCCTTCTCATCACGAATTAGCACGTTCCGTCCTAACTGCCCCGGTTCCCCACCTTGCAATCCATAAGGATGAAACACTCTACGTTCAGAAAGGATGGTAACCTCAGCATTTGTGAGAAGTCTGAAAGAACGCACAATCCCTGACCCACCTTGATATTCTCCAGCACCACCAGTTCCTTGTCGAATCGCGTAATTCTCAACCTGCAACGGATAACTCGTCTCTATTGTCTCAATAGGAGTATTCATAGTATTCGTCATGTGCGTATGAATAGCATCAATCCCATCGCAAGTTGGACGTGCACCCATACCCCCAGCGATAGTCTCATAATATGTATAATCCCGTTCACGTAATGCATCGTATCCACCTATTGTAATGTTATTCATAGTACCACTACTTGCAGCGGGAATAAGGTCTGTACACGCTTGAGACAATGCACCAAAAAGCACATCAACGATTCGCTGCGAGGTTTCAACGTTTCCACCAGCAACCGCAGCAGGGAAATTAGCATTGATAACACTACCTTCAGGAGCAATAACTCGGATCGGTTCCATGCATCCCGCATTGGATGGGACATCAACACCAGCAACACATCGGAACGTATAAAAGACTGCTGAGACCGCTATAGCGTATATCGCATTAACGGAACCTCGAACTTGTCCAGATGTTCCTGTAAAATCAACAACTGCTGTGTCATCTTTAATTTCTATTGCAACACGAATCCCAATTGGATCATCAGTAATACCGTCGTTATCCATATAATCTGTATATTCGTATCTTCCATCAGGGAGGTCACGTAAGAATGAACGAACCATCCGACTTGAATAGGCACATAACTCTTGCATATACGACTTGATTTCTGGAACACCGTATTTGGATACCATTTCTTGTAATCTACGTTCACCGATACGGTTGGCTGCAAGTTGTGCTTCCATATCCCCACGACGTTCTGTCGGTGTCCGCACATTGGCAAGGATCAATTCCCACAGATCGGTATCCAGTTCACCGCCTCGTACAAGTTTTACTGGCGGAATACGGATCCCCTCCTGAATCACACTTGTCGCAAGTGGCATGGAACCTGGAGTCATACCCCCGACATCTGCGTGATGTGCGCGGTTAGCAACATAAAAAGTCGGATAACTTGTAGATTCTTCTCCAAAAACTGGAGCAACCAAAGTTATGTCCGGAAGGTGTGTACCACCACGATATGGATCATTTAGCACTATCATGTCACCAGGTTTCATGTCGGTATGTTCTATTGCTGCCAAAACCGAAAGTGGCATTGAACCCAGATGGACAGGTATATGTGCAGCCTGCGCTACCATTTGTCCTGAACCATCGAAAACTGCACAAGAGAAATCAAGGCGTTCCTTGATGTTTGGAGAAAAAGCAGTCCGTTGTAGCGTAACACCCATTTCTTCCGATACTGAGGTAAGTAGGTTTTTATAAAGTTCTAATTTGATTGGATCAAAGTTCATAAGATGTTGATGGAGGATATTTTGGATTTAGAAGTATGTTGCATTTTAACATTTCCTTCTGTATTATACAAGAAAAACAACAGGTCGGAGGAAATTATGAACAAAGTTAACATCGCTTTAATCGGAGCAGGTGGTATGGCAAACGGGGTGCACTATCCATCACTCTCAGAATTTGAAGATGTCAATCTCGTAGGGTTATGTGATTTTGTAGAATCCAAACTCCATACAACCGCAGAGAAATTTCAGATAGAACATACCTTTACTGACTATCGGAAAATGCTTGAACAAACAAGTCCAAATGCTGTCTACATCTTGATGCCTCCACAACATCTGTTCCCTCTTGTAATCCACTGTTTATCACAGAAACATCATGTATTCATTGAGAAACCACCAGGAATCACGATGCATCAAACAAAGGAAATGGCATTGGCAGCAGAAAAGCATGGGTGCAAAACGATGGTAGGTTTCAACCGTCGTTTTATTCCGCTTATGCAAAAAGTTAAGCAGATCGTTGAAGAGAATGGACCAATTATTCAGTGTATGTCTACCTTCCACAAAAATTCACCAAACGCTCTATATTATGATGGTGTTATTGATGTATTGACATGTGATGCTATTCACGCTGTAGACGCACTTCGTTGGCTCGGTGGTGGTGATGTTCAAGCAGTTGCGAGTGACATCAATCGTTTCTACTCCGAACGAGAGAACAGTTTCAACGCACTTGTTAAGTTCACAAGCGGTGCATCCGGGTATTTATGCACCAATTGGGCAGTCGGTGGACGAATCCATACCTTTGAGATGCACGCACAAGGTATATCCGCATATATTAATCCGGATGCTGGTGGTGCTGCTATACTACACACGCATGAAGGAAAAACTGAAATTACCCCTGAAGAAGCAGCTAATTCTGATTCAGTACATAAGACCTACGGATTTTATGGAGAAAGTAGACATTTCGTTGATTGTATTCAGCAAGACAAACAACCGTTAACTTGTTTTGCTGATGCAATCAAAACCATGGAACTCGTTCAAGCAATTTACCAGAATCGCCTCTAACGGTAAGGCAATATTTACAGACAATCATTTGTCGTATTTTAAAAAGGTGAATAGAAATAAAGTAGGAGGATTCTGTCTGTTAAACAAATAAGATTTACCACCGAAAACATAATACGGATAAGAAAACACATTCTCAATATATTCACGACTATTGACGGGTTTTAAATGTCATACTTTAGAGTTTTTAGAGTCAATCGTAATTTTGTCAATTTTTGACTAAGGCTACAAACTCTTATCAGCACAGGGATTACGGCTTTATTATGACAATTTTTGTCAGGATTGACTCTAAAACTTTTAGGGTTGTGCTATAAGTTGGATAGTTAGGTATGAAAACCCCTAAACAACAATTATTGTGTGTGAATTGAGTTTGTTAACACCTGCTGTAAATACGATTCGAGAGAAATAATTGTCTCTGGTAAGATTAGAATTTTACATTGAATTCCTGTATCTAATGTGATACAATGTTCTGATGTAAATCATCAAAATCGTAGCGTTTAGAAACAAAGAAAAGGTAGAAATGAGGAAAGCAATTAAATGAAGCGGATAAAAATTCCCGGTGTTGACCAAGAGATTTCACAACTAATTCTGGGAACTATGATGTATTCACCTGGGGACTATGAACATAGTGTTAAAATGTTGGATACATTCTTTGAAGCAGGTGGAAATATACTTGACACAGCACACATTTATGGAGGCGGTAATAGCGAAAGGTTAATTGGACAATGGATGCAGGAACGTGGAAATAGGGACGAGGTGTTTCTGATAGATAAAGGTGGACATCCTCATGGTGGTGTACCAAACCGTGTTTCACCAGAATACATCAAACAGGACCTTGACGAAAACCTAACTCGTCTCAACACCGATTATATTGACCTTTATATGCTCCATAGAGATGATCCTGCAATGCCAGTAAGCACGATCATTGATTATTTGAACAAAGAGATAGACGCTGGACGTATCCGAACTATCGCCGCTTCAAATTGGCAACCCAACCGTATCGTTGAAGCAAATACCTACGCTTCAGAAAACAATTTGAGCGGTTTCGTTGCTTGTAGTAACAACATAAGCCTTGCTGTCCCAATGGAACCGATGTGGGGAGGCTGTGTAAACGTTGATGCTGATGCACGCCGTTGGCATGTAGAAAGCCAATTCCCTTTGATGCCGTGGTCATCGCAAGCACGAGGGTTCTTTAGTGGTGCATTTACACAAGAGAACCGAGATAACGGTGATATGGTACGCGTGTATTACAACGATGATAACTTTGAAAGACTCGAACGCGCCAAACAATTAGGTAAAAAATACGGATTTTCCGCAATTCAGGTCTCTCTCGCTTATTGCGTCCACCTACCTTTCCCTATCTTTCCTATCGTCGGTCCAGCTAACTTAGAAGAGATGGCATCTTCACTTGGTGCATTGAATCTTGATCTCTCCGATGACGAAATGGCTTGGTTAAACCTTGAAAGAAAATAAACATGATCGTAAGTACATATCTTCGAATGTATAACGCCTATTTACTTGAATTTGCCTGCTGAATAAAGACAAATCTAAAACATAATAGACACGGGTTGTCAACACAAAACAATAAGGAAAAAGGCAAACATTGCCTACTCAAAACTACACAATGAAAACTCGAATTTCACACATAATACTCCTACTACAATTTCTATTACTCCCATTCGGTATCCTGCATAGTGCATTTGGACAGGAAAGCTGAGGCGCGTGAAGCAATCCCGCAATCCCACGTGGTGGGTCGGGTGAAGTCAGTTTGACTTCAGAAGGAAAAAGATTTCAAGCATCTGTTAGCATGATGCGATGGTTTGATGCACAAGGTGGACACTTTGAAGATGAAGGCGTTTTCATCGACCAAAACGGAATACGAAAAATAGACACGGTTCCAGAACATAGGCATCATGTCAATTTAAACATTTACCGCATTGATGTCGCATTAAAATACCTTATCGGTCTTCAATGGATATTGGAAGCAAACTTACCCTATGAATCCAAAGTCCAAGATGCAAGTATAGAGAAGATCGAAGGCGTTGAGTATACTCAAGAACAATGGGATGCTATTGAAGAAAATGGACGTATCCATCATCGCAATGAAACATACACCGGTCTAACAGATTCAGAAGTTTTTCTTGGACATTATAGAGTAGGTGTTCTTGCTGAGAAAGATTATGTGATGGGTCGTATCGGAATGTCTATTCCATTTGGTAATACTGAGGAAGATCCGTGGAAACTTGGGAAAAAGGGAGAGGAACATCTACATATCCAATTCGGAACTGGCACTTTCAACCCTATTGTAAATCTGCACTATAACCTGCCTGTTTATAAAGGATTGGCAACGCATACCAGCCTGCGTGCAAAATTACCGTTTTACGAGAACAACAAAACATATCGCGGTTCGAATGAACTTACATATACTGCTGGGTTGAATTACCGTCTGAATAAATGGTTCTCTTTCCGAGCGGGTTACCTTGGGATATATCAATCTTTTGCGCATTGGGATGGAGAAATAGATAAAAATACTGGACTCCTTTTCGGCATGGCATCTATGGGAACATCAATAAGTACACCGTTTAACGTCCCGTTATCAGTTTCGTTGCTGTTGCCATTACATCAAAAAACGCTTTATGATGACACTGACGCGCTTGATGTTGTAAAATTTGAAGAAAGCGATGCGTTTGAATTCGGTCCACTGGTCTCTGTGACAGTATTATATTCATTTTAGTTAACATTAGAAAGGCAAAATGATAGCACACAGCAGAGGGGTTCAAATATTTCAGGGTATTATTAGTGTGATTTTGGGTGGTGTAAGTATCCTGTTAGCCATAGTCCTACGGCAGTCCGCATATTCTATGATAACACTGGTAACTTTTTTTATTGTCGGCATAACACTCATATTCTCTGGAGATTACCTCATAAACCCCTTCGGTCTATCAGTAAATTCATTGAAGCAGCAACTTCTTAGCGAGATGTGTTTGATTGCCTATGGCGTATTCTATGTGAATATTGGTGTGTCGCGATTGTTACAACCACTTGCCAATATATCGCAATTCTTACACCCAGTATGGATACGACGAGGAATAAGCACGATAGGAATACTGTTAATAATTGGCGGAATCTACGGTATCTATCAATTGCGACATGCGGAATTGGCTGAACCTCCTTCAGAATAAAAAATGTTAAACATTTATACTCAAAAAATGTTGATCAACGTGCAATTATTACGGCATATCGTAACGGTGTCTCTCCAACGTTACGTATACCATGTAATACTTGGCAGTCAACATGCACCGCTTCGTTATCACTAATACGGTGTGCCTGTTCCCCGAATAGCACTTCACCTTCACCTGAAAAAACATAGAATATTTCCTGTCCATCATGAGTATGTGGTGGATGTGCGCGTTGACCGGGTCCGACTTCTGATATATGTAGACTAAGTTGTTCTCTATCTGCCCCAGCCTCAAGTATAAAACGATCAATTCCTTTTATATCTGTCCTAACTGTTTCTGACATTCGTTTTCTCCTTTCATGCCATCATTCTATCACACAACTAAACACCTATCAAGTTGAAAACCAGTACCGGGTGTGTAAAGTTTTTGGTAAAATATGATCAAAATACTTGTAGGAGCGATCTCCGAATCTCGACAGATCGGGAATCAGAGTTCCCTCCTACAAAGAATTATGCGGTTAATGCCAAAAACTTTACACACCCACTACTAAACACAAGTTGCCTTATACAATCACCCGTGATATACTCTAAATTTATAGTAATACATAATAAAGATGTTTATAGACATTACAGACGGATAGAAACAATGGCACAAAACAGGTGGAAAGACAGTCTTGTATATCAGACTGTTATGTTTTTTGGTTGGATATGCCGACTCCTCTCGAACAAATGGGCAATGTCACTTGGAACTGTAATTGGTAAACTTCTATTTCGAATACTTAAAAAACGTCGACAGATTGCACTTAGCAACTTACAAATAGCCTTTGGGAACGACATTAATGAGGAACGACAACGAGAAATATGTAAAGCAAGTTTTATCAACTTCAGTAAAACAATTATTGAATTCATGCGTTTCAGCAAATTGACTCCTGAGAATATGTGGAACAACGTTACTGTAGATGGCGTAGAACATCTCAATAGAGCATTGGACAAAGGTAAAGGGGCAATTGTATTTCTGCCACATTTTGGGAATTGGGAACTTCTTTCACTTGTCTATGGTTTACTCATCCCGAACCGTGCTAAAGCGATTGCATTTCCACTCAAAAATGCAAAACTCAATGACTACGTTTGGCAGAGCAGGGAACTTATGAGTTTAGAATTAATACCACGAAAAAACGCAATTCGTTCCACATTACGTGCACTAAAAAATAACGATGCCGTAGGTTTTTTTGCCGATCAAAACGCAGGAGAACAAGGTGTATTCATTGAATTTTTTGGAAAACATGCTTCTACTGCGAAAGGTCCAGTAGCCATCGCACTAAAAACAGATGCACCGATACTTTTTTCTTTGGATATTCGTCAACCTAATAACCAACATCAAGTACATATTTCTCCACCGATTTATATGGAACCATCCAACGATACTGAGCATGATATAGAAAAGTACACAACGATACTTATGAAAAAATTGGAGAAATACATAGAACAATATCCAGAACAGTGGCTTTGGTTACACAACCGATGGAAAACGCAACCGAAGTAGTTGAATAAAATAATGTCACTCTTGTGTAGGAGTGACCTTCTGAATGCGATTATCTTCTATGGTTCTATAGTCAGTGTGACAAATTTGCATTGCACAATCGTTCAAGTCATGATATGATATAATAACATGCCTAAATACGACACCAAATTGTGAGCCAATTTTCCATAGTAGGGTATTATCATGAAAAGATTTACTTTGTCCTTCATCGTTTTAGTGGTCGCGATAGGACTTCCTTTACTTATCATACATTCAAGTGAGAATGGTGCGACGAGTGATGATAAACGGTACACCCTCAGAATGCTGAGTGAAGCACTCTCGAATGCAATATACATCGCAGAAGAAAATTACTATAAACCAGTAGACAGAAATGCAATGTACCATGGCGCAATCAAGGGGGCACTCGCTGCTATGGGCGATCCCTACACATATCTCTTATCTGAACGCGACCATCAACGTTCCGTCGAAAATCTATACAATGCAAATTTCGGTGGGATTGGTGTAGGAATTTTTCCCGATCACCGAGGGTTCATTAAAATATCTAAACCTATACCGGGCACACCCGCAGACTCTGCCCATTTGCAGGCTGGAGATTACATCACTAAAGTCAATGGAACACAAGTATTCTTGGGAGACAGAACAGGCATGACGGTTGATGATGTAGTCGACCTACTTAGAGGCGCAGTCGATACTGATGTCACCATAACAGTACAACGAAAATTCCTCGAACCCTTTGATGTCAAATTGAAACGTGCAAAAATATCAATTCCCAGTGTGACAACTACTATGCTGGATGGCAAAATCGGGTATATCCGAATCACCAAATTCATCGGTACAAACCGGGTAGGTGGCACTGAAGAGGAATTCAACAAAGCACTCGCTGCACATCACGAAGCAGGTATGCAAGCACTTATCTTGGATTTACGTAGTAATCAGGGAGGGTTACTTGATGCCGCATACCATATTGCAGACGCATTTATTGATAAAGGCATTATTGTATCTACAAAAGGCAGGAAAAGCAATTTTGATGAAGAATATCCTGCACATCCTGATATCTTGTGTTCGCCAGAAATACCTGTTGTCGTTCTTGTTGATGAATACAGTGCAAGCGCATCCGAAATCGTTGCAGGGGCAATAAAAGATACAGGTCGAGGTATCCTCGTAGGTACAAAAACTTATGGAAAAGGTGTTGTCCAAAAACGATATCCGCTGACAAGTATCGGTGCAATATCACTTACCATCTCCTCATATTATACTCCCAACGGAACGTCAATTGACAAATCAGGTATTACCCCGCATGTGCCTGTCACCGAACAGCAACCTGAAAGAATCGAACAGATGATGCAGCGGCTTGTCGCAGAAAAGAAATCGGTTGAGAATTATGTCACCAATTGGATTGAAGATGAAGTCAAGCGGATAGGGGAAATCCCCAAAGATTTCGCACTACTTGAGGAAACACTTCCAGAATTTAGAAATAAACTTGCAGATGATGGATACCGCGTTAGTTTACGGTGGTTGATTATACGAGCTGAACAACTCTTTAATTTCAATGTTGGTATTGAACGAATTGTAAATTTACGTCATGACACACAGCTACAGGAAGCAATTCGTATCATAAACGCAGATGAGGTAGGAAGCACTATTAAGTTATATCAAACACTCGGTCAGATGCTGAAATATATGGGACAAGAATTGCAGACTCTGGTGCGTGGCGTTTGAACTTTTAGGTTCCATAGAACGAAGTAAAACCCAACATGGTAATAGGCACGCTCGCGTGTCGTAACCAACCAGTTGGTGCAGTTACCTGAAGAATACCACTCAGATTTGTGTTTTACTTTACCCACTGAGACATCCGTTTTTCTATCCAACTCCTGACAGTCAGGAGCCGCTGAGTATTTATTCTCCCCACAAAAAATAAATGAATCCACAACCCTCGCAAACTACCGAGGTCATCACAAAAAAAGCGATAATTGTTGGCTTAATCCTCGTCATCGTCAACGCATACTGGGTCGGAATAGCAAGTGAACTCTGGTATGCAGTCTACACACTCGTTTCCCCTTTTTCTAATGCAGTTTTTACGCTGGTAGTCCTACTCGCGTTGAATGTCATCCTCCGAAAAATAACACCACGTTTCGCATTTACACCTGCCGAATTGCTACTCATCTACATCATGGTTACGATGGTCTCCACCATCTCAGGACATGCGATGATGGCAATCCTGATGGGGACTCTTGCGCACCCGTTCTGGTTCGCAACACCAGAAAATGAATGGGCACAATTCTTTTTACACCACATCCCCGAATGGTTAACGGTACATGAATCCGAGTGGTTGACGGGTTATTATGAAGGGGAATCAAGTCTATATTTGCCGGAGCATCTGCGGATATGGGTGAAGCCAGTACTAATCTGGTCAATTTTTATACTATTTCTATACGGTTCGTTGTTGTGCTTGGGGTTACTACTTCGGAAACAGTGGATGGAACGCGAGAAATTAAGCTTTCCATTAACACAGTTACCATTGCAGATGACAACAAACCGTAGTTTTTTCACTTCACGTTCGCTCTGGATAGGGTTTGGGATTGCCGCATCGGTTCGTGTTCTCGCTGGTTTACACGATCTATTTCCTGTTATACCTGCTTTTCCTTCAAGTTACCGACTTGATCAACATCTCACAGACAGACCTTGGAACGCAGTCGGCTATGTTTCAATGAACTTCAATCTCGCAATCGTTGGATTGACATATTTCATGCCGCTTGATCTTGCATTTTCTACATGGTTTTTCTTTTGGCTTACACGCGCTGAACGGGTGATTGCAAGTGCTGTCGGTATAACAAATATCAGCAAACTCCACCTCAATGACCGCGCATCGGGAGCGTGGATAGGAATTGCTGTGTTGACGTTATGGATGGGACGTAGACACATCCTTAGATTTTTCAAGCATGTTGTGGGACTTGAACGAGGCGATGATACAAACGAACCAATATCCTATCGAACAACAGCAATTCTCACTGTTCTTAGCGTGGCTGCAGTGTTTGGATTCTGCTATATAGCAGGAATGTCGTTATGGGTGATTGGTATCTTTTACGCATTGTTTATTGCGTTTGCATTAGCAATCGGACGAGTTCGCGCTGAACTTGGACCACCCTATCATGAGGTAATCGGTATTAATCCGCGTCAAATCATGGTCAATACATTCGGTTCACGTAGTTTAGGTGCAGCAAACCTTACTGTGATGACGTTTCTTTATGCATTTAACCGATGTAACCGGTCCCACCCAATGCCGAACCAAATTGAATCACTTAGAATTGGGGATCAAGCGAAGATCCCCGGTAAGACCTTACTGCTATGCATGGGACTTGCTATCGGTGTTGGTGCACTTGCTACGTTTTGGACATATCTACATGTAGGGTATCATTATGGTGTGCTGGCGAGGTGTCAAGGTCACGTTGGACATTTCGGGTGGGAGAGTTTCAATCCACTTCAGAGTTGGTTGCAGCATCCAAAGGAAGCAAATATTAGCTCAATCGTATTTATGGGTGGTGGCTTCCTATTTGTGTTCCTGCTCAATTTCTTACGAACGCGTCTGCTATGGTGGACACTACATCCGTCAGGGTATGTGCTTTCAGGTGCTTCTTGGGGTGGTCTTATCTATTTTTGGTTTCCTGTCATGGTTAGTTGGTTTATAAAGTTCATGATCCTACGGTTCTCAGGATGGCAAACATACCGGAGAGCAATTCCATTTTTCCTCGGATTAGTTTTAGGAGATTTTGTTCCGCGAAGTATACTCAGTATAATTAGTTTTGTGTTGAATCTATACATGCCTTCGTCAGGTGCAGGACATAGCCTATAACTCATAAATATGTTATAATAGTCATATTATGGTACCACTACTTTCTGTCAACTCCATAACAAAACAGTTCACATCAATGCCCATTGTAACCAATGTTAGTTTTGAGGTATATCCAGGAGAAATATTCGCCTTATTAGGTGCAAGCGGCTGTGGCAAAACGACTACTTTACGCATAATTGCGGGATTCGAAAAAGCAGACTCAGGCACAATTACAATGCAAGATCGTGTTCTTGAAGAAAAAGGCATACATACGCCACCAGAATCACGTGGAATCGGGTTTGTTTTTCAAGATTACGCACTTTTCCCTGACAAGAATGTATTGGAAAATGCAGCATTCGGACTCAGTCGAAAAATGGAAAAAAAAGAACGACACGCAAAAGCTTTGGACACTCTTGAACGAGTTGGCATAGCGCATTTACATACACGTATGCCACATCACCTCTCTGGTGGTGAACAGCAAAGGGTCGCATTAGCTCGATCACTCGCAAAACAGCCAAAACTGTTGCTACTAGACGAACCTTTTTCAAGCCTGGATACCGGTCTCCGCCAAACGACAAGAGAAGAGATACGCGAATTGCTAAAATCCGCAGGTATCACTGTAATCTTGGTGACGCACGACCAAGAAGAGGCGTTGAGTTTTGCTGAACGTGTGGCAGTCATGAATAGCGGAATTATTGAACAGATTGGCACACCAGAAGAGGTATACCGACACCCAAAAACTGTATATGTCGCGAGTTTTCTCGGAACAACAAACATCATTGAAACAGACATCAAAGACGGAATCGCACAAACCCCAATAGGAATACTCGCGGTGGATGCACCTGATACAATACAAGCACTCCTCTCAATACGTCCAGAACATATTAGCATAGAGAAACATTTAACTGATTCCGATGACAAACAGTATGCACATATCACCGATCGTGAATTCAAAGGACATGATTTTACATATCGTGTTAAGGTAGACGGCAAACATTATTTTGTCCAAACCGACTATCAGAGGATTTTTGAGGTAGGGGAAGCCGTCACATTAAAACCGATTGAAGCGGTTGTTATTGAGGAAAAAACGTGATGCAAATCCAATACAATTGTTTAACGTTCTATTTTCATTACATTTCTAATCTTTAATATGTTAGAATAATTGTGTGAAGTTACGTGCCTTTATGAAACTTATTTTGAACATTCAATGCTAACGGCAAGGAGACCTGATGGAAGCCAAAATATTGATTGTAGAGGATGAACGTGATATCGTAGAGTTGCTAAGATATAACCTGCGACAGGAAGACTTTAAAGTTGATGCTGTTCGCAATGGTGCTGACGCATTACAACGCGCAGTAGATAATCCACCCGATCTGATTTTATTAGACCTCATGCTTCCTGAAATAGACGGATTAATTGTCTGTCGACTCCTAAAAAACGACCCCCGCACAAAAAACATCCCAATCGTTATGCTCACAGCAAAAACGGAAGAGAGTGACCGCGTCACAGGTCTTGAATTAGGGGCTGACGATTACATTACAAAGCCTTTCAGTCCGCGCGAGGTTGTTTTACGCATCAATGCTGTCCTACGGAGACTAAAAGCGAGCAGTGAGGCTGAGGAGGAAAATCAGATACAGACGCACGGTGTGACAATTGACTTAGACCGACATCAAGTGTTAACCGAAGATGGCGAGATTGATCTTACTGCTACGGAATTCAAGATTATCACCTTATTCGCACGTTCTCCCGGTAGAGTATTCTCACGCGACATTCTTATGGATGTCATCTGGGGACAAGAGTATTACGGCATAGATAGGACTGTTGACACTCACGTCAGCCGTCTCAGACGTAAACTCGGAGATTTAGGGAAGCATATTGAAACTGTGTACGGTGTTGGATATCGACTTAAAGAAGTAAAAAGTCAGAAACAGAAAAAGAAGAAATCGTAGAAGAACAGTAGACTATTTATATTTCCGAATGAAATGGAGCCTTGAATGAATTTAAGACTAAGAGACAAAGTTGTTGTGGTGACAGGTGCAAGCCGTGGTATAGGTAGGGCAATAGCAAATGGATTTGCGGAAGAGGGTGCACGACTCAGTATCTGTGGTAGAGACCCAGATACTTTACAATCCGCCGCTGAGGAACTCACAGCACACGGAATAAAGGTCGTATCAAAACCAACCGATGTAACTGACAACGATCAAGTGGAAGCGTTTATTGAAGAAACCTTGGATCGATTCACCAGAATTGATGTTGTTGTCAACAATGTTGGTGGGAGTCGGTGGACACCATTAAACGAGATTTCCGATGAGGAATGGCACGAAATTCTTGATCTCAATCTCGTATCTGCCACCCGTATCAATCGACATGTTATTCCCGTAATGCAGAAGCAAGGTGAGGGAACGATCCTTATGATTACATCTATTTACGGTAGAGAAGGTGGAGGACATATCACCTATAACGCAGCGAAAGCCGCAGAAATCAGTATGACGAAATCGTTGGCGAAGGAACTTGCCCCCGACAACATACGTGTCAATAGTATTGCACCGGGTTCTATCCTATTTCCAGGTGGCGGTTGGGATCGTCGTATAAAAGCAGATCCAGAAAAGATGAAAGCATTTGTAGAAAGTGAGATGCCATTGGGACGTTTCGGTAAGCCAGAAGAGATCGCTAATGTCGCTGTTTTTCTTGCTTCCGAACGTGCAAGCCTTGTCACTGGGGCATGTATCAATGTTGACGGGTGCCAGTCACATTCTAATATATGAGGTAGATTGTCTGAATCGAGACTTTAGCAGATATTTTGCGTATTAACACCTATCCGTCAAATTCCCATGCTTTAGCTTGTGGGATGTAGACGGCTAAGAAGTTTATATATCAAAAACCATACGTATTATTTGGATATGTTTGCACTGCGAGGGTATATTAGTATGGCATCAGAAATAGCACGTCCCTGATACTGAGGCATAGGTCGTATTCTACGGTTACCGCGAGCAGTTATCGTTTTCTTCTCAGGGGCTGCTTGTTTTGACTTTTGTGTATCTGGTGCAGTGGATTTCTCATCTTTGTCAGGTGGTGCAGTGGGTTTTTCATCTTTCTTAAGTTGCTTATCAGGTTCGGTCGGTTTACTGTCCTTCTCAGGTGTAGTAGATTTAGCGTTCTTCTCAGATGGTTTGTCAGGTGAAGTCGGTTTGGATTCCTCTTTAGATGAAGGACGTTGACGTTGTTCCCACTTAACACTTACAACCTGATCCCGTATCACCATCATTGATGAGCCACCTCCATCCAAATTCGCTGCGTCTACTGCTCCCCATTCCTGGAACAGTTTGGCAAGTTTTGGCAGCGTGACACCACGACGAACTCGAGGATCAGCACCTGTGATCGTTACGAAAAGCAGTGTACCATCCTCTTTTTTACCGACTGCAGTACGGGGATGCCAAAAACTATGAAATGAAGGTTTGAATCCCTCCTGCTCAAAAGATTTTGTCGTAGATGCAATGCCATTTCGCACCAGCAACGGACCTCCACCGATAATATGGGTGATACTTGACCACAAATTGCTGTCTCCGACACGTTCAGGAACTACCTGCTCTCGAATTGTGACTGTATCCCCAATAGCGATATTTTTCAAAAGCATACCTCTTTTCCTTCCATGAGCAGATAGGATATACCCATCAACTGGAATTCGAGTGCTTCCGTGTCCATCCCTGATGTCAATCACTTTATCGTTTCGAATGACAACTTCAACACCATCGTGCATTGTCAACGTCACGCTGTGAAAGATCGGACGGTAAATCACAAGTTCGTTCCAAATACGCCCGCGATTTATACCATCAATTTTCAATGTTGTATCATTAGGTAAAATGAGATCATGTTGCAGCACTATTCGATCAATATAAGTTTCTATTTTGCCGTTGACACTTTTGAACCCGACAACCGATCTCCCCTGTTCTGGTTCACTGACCCATTCTCCGTCTATTTTCAATGCCCCAACCGATTCACCGCGATAAGTGCCTTGCATTTCATAGAACCCACCATTTATGGCAATTGGGGCTTTGTGTCGTTTTGCGATAGAGGGTAAATTCTCAGTGCCAATTGCAGAATTGAGGGCACTAAGTAGACGGATGTCAACTGCATCTGGGGCAATAGATAGGATGTTCGTCAAGACACCATCATCGAATATCTGCCGATGCACAATACCTGGCATCACCTGTTTTGTTTCGTCTGTCTTTACAGGATCCGTATAGGATTTAAAGTAATTTGGTATTTTTTCAAAAGGTACTTCTCTACCAACCAAGATGCCAATGCAGAAGATTGTAACGAACCCAATTGTTATCCAAGTGCGCGGGTAACGTTTGATAAAATGGATAAATCTCCGTCCCAAATAGACAATATCAAACATGTTCTGTCAAACGAGAACTTTCAAGTTCTTTCGACTTCGTTGATAACCCGCTACATATTTACTATTTTACGCCAGTTCCATAAGTCCAGTCAACTGATACTCATAGGTGTATTTTATAGAATCTACAGATGTTTTGTAGCAGAATCTGTTAGATTGTGTCCTATAATACACAAACTAAAGTTTACGCTTCAAATACGGAACTCACGTTATTTACTATTATCAAGGCGCATCAAAACTTGTTGTTAGGTTTTCTATCCGGCTTTCCCATTCATCACATGTCGCGTGTGTCAACCTAACAGAAGCACCGATATAATTCGTTGGTGAACTAAGTGCCTCGCGTTGCGGTTCTGTCAACTTATCTAAGAACGGTTTGAAGGTCTCATCCTCCCATAGTAGAGTTGTCAGACTTTTACCAGTCTGATGTACTTGTCCAATCAACTTACGGGTATGGTCGTAGGCATCTGGAAACCCGTAATACGCCATCAACAGATAGATCGGTTCAGCAATTGTATCCTCTGCGCTCATATCAAGATTGTGTTGCATGTTTTCCACTTTGACATCCATCTCATCCAAAGCACGTCGAAGCCGATAGATTGAATAATCAAATGCTGTAATCAGTTCAGTCAAAAATCGACTGGAAGCAGAATTAGTCAGGTCGCGTTGGTGTTCCAATATACTATCCATAAAGACGGTCTGCATGCGTGGCACAAACGCTTTCCACAAACTTTTGATATTCTCGTATGCCTCTGGATTGACTTTGTGAGGCATCGTAGATGACCCAACCAGTTTCGGATTATATTTCCTACCAACTTCAGCGATTTCAGTTCGGTAGAGGTGACGCATATCGTCTGCAAAGTTAGCAAGCACTGTATATGCTGCTGTCACTTGATACGCTAAGTCCGAGATAAATTCAGGTTCCACACACTGCGTTGAGGTGTGTGTGTCAGACGGTTTTAGATCAAGCAATTCCAAAAAATCTCTTTCAATTTGTTCGGGATTATCATGTATCAGTGCCAGTCCGTTAAACGCACCCACCGCACCAGAAAATTGCCCGCGTAGATTTTGACCTGCCTCGTGTATCTTCTCAGTTCGTGAACCAAGTCGACTGATGTAGAGTGCCAACGCATAGCCAAACGTTATAGGTTCTGCGTGTTGACCATGCGTCCTACCAATCTGAGGTGTTTTTGCATGTTCACGCGCTAAGACAATTAATTGCTTCACCAATGCAATCATATCAGGGACAATTACATTTTCAATCAATGCCTTGAATCGCAATGAGGTAGCGGTATCCAAGATATCAGCAGAGGTAGCAAACAGATGCACATAAGGTCGTGCTTCCGGACTAATTTTGCTCCGAATTACATTGACAAGAGAACGGATGTTATGTCGAATGCGTTTCTGTTCCTCATAAACCGCTTCCGCTGTAACCTGTTCTACTGCCTGTTCCACTTCATCAGCAATTTCTGAAGAACAGACTCCGTAGTTTGCGAGTGTGCGTGTCAACGCTGCCTCCACCTTTGCCTGATAGGTGACATATCCTGCCTCCGAAACATAAGGCAAGAGGCTTTTCATAAAAGTTTCATCGCCGCCATAATATCTAAAATCTAAAGGACTGACGGCTTCATATAGCTGCATAGAACACAATTCTCCAATTATTTTTTGTTGAATTGTATACCATGATATTAAGTATGTAAAGTATTTTGTTGTTGTGAGGTATTGTGTGAGAACAAATTCAACAATTGGATTAATAATGCATTTACATAGGAATAAGCGGATGGTAGAGAAGTAGTTTTCTTATTCTGACTACAAAACAACATAAAATGTACACGTTTAGGTGCGAGTCTTAGGTTTCATTTATTTCTAAAAATGCTCGAAAGGCAGGATGTATTTGGAAACGTTTTTCTTGATTTTTTATTTCTGTAAATCTCCTAGCCATTATTTTGTTCTTATGTGAACTCTCAGGATCATCGGAAAAAACAAACTTATCTTCTCCAATCTCTATTCCAAGAAATGTCAAATCATGAAGTAGGTCAATCGTAAGGTTTGTTCTTTCATCTGAAATTCCCGCTGACTTTAATGCTACTACTACTTGGTTCTTATATAAAATATCAGACATTCCAGCAAACTCATAAATAACGTTTTCAAGGTTAATGTCGGGTGAAGTGTTTTCTACTTTAATGCTATCAAGAGCCTGTGTAAAATATAGTTTCTCTGCCTGAAATATATCATCTTCCTCTATTTTTGGATGTCTGTTATTGATTGCACTTCTTACCGCTTCATTTACAAAATAGATTATATCTCTTGGTCTCTTCAAGATAGTACCGGTTATATATTCTCTGGTGGGTGTTCCCTTAACGGTTGTGCAGAAGTATCTTTCCCATAGAGTATGCGGTTCTTCATTCTCAAACAAGGAATAGAATCGTTCTTCTATTATTCTCAACAAATCTGTGTCATCCCAATTTAGTAATGAGTAAGTCATTTTATCAGGTTCATCGGCAACTTGTCTGATTCTGTAAAAGATGTCGGACCGTAGAAAAACAGCAAGACTGAGTTCAAGTCTATACTGTTTATCGCTTTGTTGTTGTACTTCTTTAGGAAGTTTTTTTGCAACCTCCAGTAAATTCCACAATATTTCAGATAGGGCATCTATATCATTTTGACGTTCCCACGCCTGGTCCAAATTATCAATTAGAATGGCAATCCGTCGTTCATTTGATAAGAAGTTCCCTAGTTCTATCCGCAATTCCCTCAAAATTGAACTATGTAGTGCCTCAGAGACAGAGGAATAGGAATTCTCTTCCTCAGATGTATCTATTGATTCCTCAAGCTTTTGGATGCAAATTTCTAGCCTCGTGGAGAAATCTTCACAAATTATATCCCTGTTATTCTCAATAAAATTGAAGAAACGTTCTGTTATTTCTGTATTCTGTAGAGATGGAAGGTTGTTATAGACAGTATTGGCAATTTCAGTCAAAAGAAGAAATTTCCATAAACTTTCAATCGTATAAGCCTTAACATTTCGACGCTGATACTTTTTTAATAGATCAACTATTCCAAGCATTTGAAAGCGTTGTGGTTTTATGACGCATACCACGTTTCGCTGATGTCTACTAAGTTCATCTTTTAATTTTATCAGGTTAGCAGTTTTTCCAGATCCTTTGCGACCAACAAACAAGGTCTGATTTCCTCTTACAGCGTCATAGTATGCTGCTGTTGGAATAAAGTATTCTTCTACTAACTTTTCCTCTTCATATTCGGCGACATGATCTCCAAAACGTAAACTCCTAAGGTCTCTTGCTAATTTGACTGTATGTTGGAATCCAGTTGCTTCCTGTGCGACTTTTATAGTCTGTTCAACAGGGGGTAGCCACTCCTCCAAATACCTTAGTGCCTCCAGGGATGTTTTATAAGATCTAAGATCATCACGAAAATCAATAGGTGGTAGGAAATCATCTTCAGCGAGCATGAGCAAAGGTTTTTCCCAACCAGAAGCCATCCCACAGACCAATGCTTGTCGAGCAGTTTGAATGTATCCACCTTCTCTTTTAGAACTCATGAAGTGGCAAATCACACCGTTACAGTCAAAAACATTACTTCCGTACCATTCTAACGATTGACCAGTAGATTCACGAGGATCGTCATTAGGAACTGGATCAGTAAATCTTTTTTGAAGTAAATTAGATACGCGGACTGCTGCTTGGTCTTCATGCTCTCTTTTTAAGTGGAAAATATAAGCTGATTTGCTTTCTTCTAAATTACATTCTATCTGACTGTGAAAAATTGTATTTTTTATGTCGACGTAGGGTTTTTCCTTATGGAATCTTTTGACGATATCATCAGAATTACAGCATCGAGTGTATCCAACTGTTGTTAAAACCATCAACTGATTAAACAATTTTTTTGCTTCTGTATATGTGTCATCAAAGATTAACCAGATCCGTTTGTTATGAGCTATAGCATAACCAAGTTCAAACATCACATTGTGATTCAATCCTGTCAAATCAGCGAAGAATAGTTCGGCTTCGTCAATTGCCTGACGAATGCTTTTTATAATGAAATTTCCGCTGGGATTACATTCCTCCCATGTTTTAATATTTACTAATCCACTTTTATTTAATAGTGGAACAGCGTTTTGGATTGCCTCATTTAAGGAGTCGCGACTCGATGGATATGCAAAAAAGGCTTTTGGAATTTTATGTTCCATTGTGTATATTCCCTTCTGGAGGATTGCATTTTTCTTGCTATTGGTTAAGTAGTAAACAGAATTATCAAACAGCACAATTGATCTATAATGCTTATGCCATTAAGCCATATTTTTTGAAAAATGTCAAGCAGGTTATTAGAACTAGAACAATCAATGGACACTATTGATTTTCCAACATTTTTGTGCTATACTTTGAGACACATTTGTCCAATAAGGTATAGTCATTGTATTAAGAAATCAAAACCAGAAGAGAGGATGTCCTTGTCAAAAAATGTGATGATCATCGCCGGTCCAAACGGATCTGGTAAAACGACGTTTGCTACTGAATATCTACAATCTTCTGAAATTTCTGAATACATCAGTGCTGACGCAATTGCAGCACAACTCGTCTCTACACCAGCAGAATTCAGCAAAGTTCGAATCCAAGCAGGTCGACTATTTTTTGACAAAATCCACCGACTCATTGAGACAGAAAAGGATTTTATTGTTGAGGTAACCCTTGCAGGTAAAGGATTTCAAAGAATAATATCTGAATTGAAAGACACTGGATACACAGTAACAATCATCTTCCTTTTCCTTAAATCACCTGAAACGTGTATCACTCGCGTCCGAAATCGGGTAAGAGCAGGGGGTCATCATGTGCCAACGGAAGACATCGTGAGACGGTTCTATCGGAGCAAACAGAATTTTTGGCATATTTACAAAAATATGGTAGACCGGTGGTATCTGTTTTATAATTCTGGTGAACATCTTCAGGAAGTTGCCTCTGGAAAAGCCAACCGATTTATGGTCACAAACGAAACTTTCTTAAAGTTATTTATGCAAGACATCAACAACGGAGGCGCATAATGCATCAAGACGACGTAAGCCTTGAAACCTATAAACAAGGGAGAGAACTATTAAGAATTGGTAATAGGGCAGTCAAAAAGGCACAGGAAGAAAACCGTAAAAAAGGGATCCCCAATGTCTATGATATCAACGGACACCTTTACTATGAATTACCGAATGGAGAACTAACCAAAGAGGATCCGATGCAGAATGTAGGAAGTGCAGATAATTAGTATGAAATCAGTATGTAGGAATGGAGGAGTAAGGAGAAACGGACAAAGCAACTTACCGATACGCGTCTTTCAGATTCCCCCAAGTAGTCGTGTATTTCCCCTGTGGTTCAACGTTGAGCGGATTCATCAAACTTGTTAGGTCTGCTTCACTTAATGCCCGATTGTAAATCACAATTTCATCAATTAACCCTTCAAACCAATCAACATCTCTACCCCTACCTGTATCATCATGGTATTTTGTATGCTGACTAACGTGAGCGATACCTATATCCTGTCCGTGTGCTTGGAGATATGCCCCTCTTTCTTTCTCAATAAGTCTACCGTCCATCCACATCTCAAACTTGTCAGATTGCACTTTATTCGTTGCCCTACGAATAACTAACGCAACATAGTACCATCTTTTTGACTTTATGGTTGAAAAAATATAGGCTCCGTTCCAGTTAATACCCGGAACATTCCAAGCACCCACATACACCCTATTTTTATGGACATATATGGCTAAACCCTTCGTGATACCACCTGCTTCAAAAATAACTTGTTTCGATGATTGTCCGGCATTTTCACAGTAAAACAGCGCACCAACCGTACGGTTAGCAAATGTTCCACCTGTATTAATCCCACGAGAATCTGGGATTTTAATTCCTTGTCCACCAACAAACTTCATAGCATTACCAGAAATACCTTTTACCGATGTCGGTTTTCCGATAATAGTACCGTGTAATCTCCTATTTGAACTGTCCCTTGCAGTACCGTCATCAAAAGTCCAATATGCATCCGGTCTTGAAGGAACAGCGTATGCATCCAATGTAATAAAGGTCAAGAACATAATTAATACGACAATATGGAATAACGATATACTGGAAAACCACCCGATTCTATCCGTGAGTAATCTATGCACCACAATTATCTCCTCCTGTTAATCTCCTATTCAAACTATTTTATCATAACAACCATCTAATATTTTAGCAACATAAATAAAAGACACGGAGAGAGGTGTTTTTGAATATGTTACATATTTGTGATATACTAAACACATATTTTGCATGAGGAAATTATTGATATTTAGAACAGATAAATAGAATTCAAGGAAAATATCTCATATTTTTTACACCGAACTCACATATTATAAAAAACCCAATATATATCCAATATAGAATTATATTTTTTTATTTGACATACACAAAAAAGTTCTATATAATTAACACATGTTTATATTTCAGCCATATAGTTATCACACGAATTGATATACTATGAGAGAGAATAAGGATTTCTGATGATACGGGACCCCAGACTTTATAAACCTAAAAGTGTAATCTTAGCGAAATCAACATTTTTTTTGGGATACGTTGATTCCACGGGAACAGGTGTGTTTTTAAATATACCCTTATATGTTGAACAAAACATAACAAAAAAGGCGCAAAAAAAAAAAAGCGAAATTCGCGTCACATTCCTTATCCTGACTGGATTCAAAACGTCACAGTGACGTGCAAAAGGTCACATTTTCATGAGGGGAAAGTTACATATCATGAGGTAAGAATATAATGCTTCTACGCCAAATACACGTATGGCATTTGGCACCACTTACATTATCGTAGGTCGGAGCGAGCGAAGCGACCTCCGACATAAACACTAAAGCCCCAGAGGGCAACAGGTGTATGGTAAACGTTTTATGAGATAAAATGTAGTTAGCACCAAACAATTGACTTTAAAGGGGAGATATGAACATAGGCAAACAGATATGCGTATTAATCTTTGTGGCAATACTATTTATTTCTTTATCAACCGCTGCGGATGAAGAAAACGAAGATGTATATATGTTAGAAGAGATAGTAGTCACTGCCAGAAAACGTGAGCAATTATCTTTTCAGGTACCACTTTCAGTCTCAACAATCCAAGGTGAAAAATCTGATGCATTACGATCATCAGGTATGGATGTGCGATTTCTGTCTAACCGCACACCGAGTCTACAGATGGAGTCGTCATTTGGACGGGTTTTTCCACGTTTTTATATTCGTGGACTTGGTAATACAGACTTTGACCTAAATGCATCCCAACCCGTATCAGTCCTTTACGATGGGGTGGTACTTGAGAATGCATTGTTAAAAGGGGTTCCCGCCTTTGACCTACAAAGGATTGAGGTGCTGCGTGGTCCTCAAGGCACGCTGTTTGGACGTAATACACCTGCGGGTGCCGTTAAGTTTGAATCAGCGCGTCCTACACAGACATTAGACGGATATGGACGGATCAGTTATGGACGGTTCAATAGTGTCAATTTTGAAGGAGCAATATCTGGTGCGATCATACCATCTGTGTTTTCTGCAAGGTTATCATTACTTGCACAACAGCGAGGGGATTGGATAGATAACGCACATACAAATGAGGACAGTGTTCTCGGTGGACATCGCGACTTAGCAGGACGCTTACAGTTGTTGTGGACACCTATACCAGAATTAGAAACATGGTTCAAATTCCATGCACGCGATCTCGATGGCACTGCACGTATGTTTCGAGCAAATATCCTAGTACCAGACGAGGGAGATTTGGTGGAGGATTTTGCACGTGAAACCGTCTCACAGGATGGACGCAATGAGCAGATGCTCAGATCGGGTGGTATAACAGCTGAAATTCGCTATGATATTGGTAACTTACAACTGGTTTCACTGACGGGGTTGGAACGACTGACATTATTTACGCGCGGTGATATTGACGGAGGATTCGGTGCTGCGTTCCTTCCGTCAAGTGGTCCTGGTGTGATACCTTTCCCTTCTGAAACCGCATCAGGCATACCTTTGCTAAGTCAGTTTAGTCAAGAAGTCCGATTGATGAGTACTGGAGAGAATCGACTCAACTATCAGTTCGGTCTATACTATTTTCGCGAGTTCGTTGAGATGGAGGATTACAATTACGATACTTTGGCTGGTGGTGTGCAAGATGGTTTAGCACTTCAGGAGCAGACAGCGACAGCACTGGCAGCTTATGGATCAACGACGTATCAATTGCTTGAAGATTTGGAGTTGGGTGTTGGTGTGCGGTTGTCTCATGATACTAAAGACTATACTGCTTGGAGAGAGGAAGCACCCGCTGTTACAGAAGCAGGCACCCTTGATCCTATCCATCAAAATCCAGAAGATACGGTGTGGAGTGGTGATCTAAGTCTTCGTTATCAGATTGCACCCAGCATGCAGACTTATGTGCGTGCAGCGCGCGGGTTTCGCGCACCCAGTATTCAAGGACGTTTACTGTTTGGCAACGAGGTAACGGTTGCAGATACAGAGACTATTCTATCTTTCGAACTTGGCACGAAGTTGCGTCTGTTGGAACAGCGCCTACATCTGAATCTGGCAGCGTTCAACTACAATATGCAAGATCAGCAACTGACTGCCGTTGGTGGTGAGTCTAATTTCAATCGGTTGGTCAATGCAGATAACACTATCGGACGCGGTGTTGAAGCGGAATTACTTTTTGCCCCTGTCAACACACTACAGATTTCAGCGGGAATAAGCTACAACTATACAAGTATTGATGATCCAAATTTGGCAATTCAGGGCTGCGGTGCACCGTGTAAAGTGCTGGATCCACCTGCTTCTGCTGAGGGAACTTTTTCAATTGACGGCAACAGTCTACCCCAAGCACCAACTTGGATTGCAGATGTGACGTTGCGTTACATGCTTGAACTTTCCAGCGGTATTCGACTTGTCGCATCCACAGATTGGGCATATCGCAGTCGTGTACACTTCTTTCTTTACGACTCTGAGGAATATAGTGACGATTGGCTGTTTGAGGGAGGAGTTCGTCTTACCTGCCAATTGCCTGATACTAAGACAGAGATCGCACTCATAGGACGGAACATCCTCAATGATACTTCGCCAACAGGAGGGATAGATTTCAACAACCTAACAGGTTTTGTCAATGAACCCCGGTTTTGGAGTTTAGAATTGTTACGACGCTTTTGAGAATATCAAAAGAAACCAATGTAATACTAACTATAGTTTGGACAGTATCTGTCTGTTTCATGATAAGTGCTCAAGAATTTTCTGTTTTTTTTGATTTTCATTAGGATCGCAACTCGTAATCGAGTATAATTGATACATATCTAAGCAGCCCCAGAGGGGCGGAATGTGTATAGAATACGAAATTCCCCAAAACACAAAGCCCCAGAGGGGCGACAGGTGGAAAAATCAGTCCTGTTAGGAAGCATCATGCAACATTGAAACTATTTCAGATCTTCTAAAAGTGTCCAAACTATAGCAATGATACTTCCGAATGAAGTCTTCCCATAAACATAACGCGTTTGTAGACGCGCAATTCATTGTGCATCTTACACTCAACTGCTGAACTATCTAAATGATATTTACTTTTCTATTTTCGGATCTAATCCCTTCGCTTTAGCAAAGTCCACTTCCGCTGCTTCGTGTTGTCCAAGTGCTTCTTTTGAAAGTCCACGGTCATGGTAGTATAATGCCTTCTTCGGTCTTAGTCGGATACATTCATTGAAATCAGTGATTGCTCCCTCGTGATCACCGATCCCCGCCTTTGCAGCACCGCGAGTGTGGAAACATGCAGCCTTATGTTTCGAATCCTTTGTCGTCAACTGAAGTGCTAAGTCTGCGTCAGATATCGCGTCTTGAAACAATTCTTGTGCTTTCGGTCCATTTTCTTCTTTAGTTTCAAGTTCCCCTAACAAGTATTTTGCCCATCCACGGCTGTTATAGAGTCCAGCAACTTTCGGTTTTAAAATAATGTACTCTGTAAAGTCATATATGGACTCTTGATAAATCATTTTAGCCTTAGTTTTGCTTCCTTTTTTCGCTTCTGAATTTGCAATACCAATCTTTGCATGTCCTCTAAATCTAAACCATCCATATTTACCGAATACAGTCCTCAGAAACAAGATAAAAAGATAACCACCCCAAATCCAAACACCTTTACGCTTCCATGTAACATACTTCCGGAAATTGGACAAACTGAATGTTACTGGATCAAGACGACGAAAAGTAATCAAATCCTCAGCTGCTCTGCCAAATGCCCAAAGTTCCATCATTGAATCTGCGCGACCTTCATACGCTTTTATCATTTCCGGGTTAAGTTCAATTGCAGTATCATAATGCGCGATTGCCTTTTTGTGGGCACCTTCTGTCTGCAATTTATCACCTTCCTTAGTTTCGGTAAATGCGCGTACAAGCGGTAATTTCTGCCACTCTCTTAATGGAATTGATTCTTTAGTCTTATTGATTAATTCTCTTAACTTATTAGATGGGATAGAATAACTATAAACTTCATCACCAGACGCATCAACTCCTATTGTGTCCCCATGACTATTGAAAATAGGACTCCCACTGCTACCATCAGTAGTACCAATTCTCATACGGATTCGATTATCACTAACCCGGATTCCATCAATATCACCGTGTATAATTTCTGCAATTCCATTCGGATAACCAACAGCATATATAGCATCCTCATCCTTAATCTCAGCACTATCACCAAGCGTAAGCGGAACTCCTTCACCAGCAACCTTTAACAGAATCAGGTCATTTTCAATGTCGTATGCTTCAACTGATTCTATCTGAAATCCTTCTTGCCTTCCTTCAAGTTCCGCGATAATAGAAGATCGTCCCTGTACAACGTGAAAATTGGTAACTATCATGTGCTTATCAACGAAAAAACCACTTGCACCACTCTTATGTTCTTCAATGATAGAATGTGTCTTGTATGATGAAAAATCAGCAGTTTCATTCTGTAGGTATAGTGTAGGATTTTCCACATCAAAAGACTGAACATAATCCTCATACGAAGTAGGTGACCAAAGCTCTAAACGGACAACAGAATTAGCTAAGGCACTTTCAGCAATTTGCTTTAGTGTTTCATCTTTTTCCTGTTCCATGTTAACATTCCTTTAAAAATGGTATTATCTCTTGATTTTTGGATCTAATCCCTTTGCCTTTGAAAAGTCAATTTCTGCTGCTTCTTGCTGTCCAAGTGCTTCTTTTGAAAGTCCACGATCATGAAAATATAATGCTTTTTCTGAATATAACTTGATGGATACATCAAAGTCTTCAATGGCACCACAGTGGTCACCTAATCCTGCCTTAGCAACACCACGGGTGTGAAAAAAGGCAGACCTATATTTTGGCTTCTTTAACTCTAACTGGAGTGCCATATCACTGTCCGATACTGCTTCTTGATATAGTTTTTTCGCTTCTTCTTCATTTTCTTGATCAGTTTCAACTTTTCCAAGTAGATACTTTGTCCACCCACGACTATTATAGATTTTTGACTTCTCTGGTTCAAGATTAATAGCCTCAGAAAAGTCACTTATTGCTTCTTTAAATAGCATTCTGGCTTTGGAATGTTCCCCATCTTTCGTTGCAGATTTTGCAAAGGCAGACTTACCAATTCCTCTGAATCTATACCAACTACTTTCACTAATAAATTTCTTCAGCAACTTGATGAGGAAATGTCCAACTATAATCCAAAACCCTACCCACTTCCAAGTTAAATATGACCAAAAACCGGACCCTCTTAATGACTTTGGATTGAGTTTTCGACAAGTGAGATAATCTTCCATTGCCCGACGGAACATTCCCAGTCCCATCCTTGCGACTGCGCATCCTTTGTATGCAGCAGCTATATCAGGTTTTAACTCAATCGCTATATCATAATACGTAACTGCCTCCTTAAATTCTCCCTTTTCCAACATATCATCAGCTACATCAGTTGCATAATAGGCACGTATATGTGGAAGTTCTTGCCACTCCTTGAAAGGTAGTGATTCTCCAGTCTTTCTGATTAGTGATTTTAAAGTATTTGAAGGAATAGCGTAACTGTAGGTCTTGTCCGATGAGGTATCAATCCCTATCACCTCACCCTTTCTATTCATTATAGGACAACCGCTGCTGCCCCTGGCTGTACCGATTTTCATTCGGAGCCGATTATCCTTTGTTTGGATTCCATCAATGGTGCCGTGTGTAATATCAGGATTGCCTTTAGGGTAACCCGCAGCACAAATTAAATCCTTGTTTGCTATCCTGTCACTATCCCCAAGTTTGAGTGGTGTACCCTTCTTAGTTACCTTGAGAACAATTAAGTCATTATCAAAGTCCCACGACTTAACACTCTCAATATGAAATGTGTCTTCTGTATTTGAAAGTTCAATTGATACAGATGTCGCCCCTAAGATGACATGACAGTTCGTCACTATCAAGTGCTCTTCTATAAAAAATCCACTTCCACCGCTTGAAGTTACTTTGGATATAGTATATTGAGGACGTAACGATAAAAGCGGAATTCCTCTTCCTACATCCAAATGCACAACAGAATTAGTTAATGCACTTTCAGCAATTTGCTGTAGTGTCTCATCCCATTCCTGTTCCATAAAAGTGTTCCTCCAAATATATACATTATACACCATATCTCAGAATTCACATCCAAAAAGATTTGACATCCACAGTAGCATGTAGTATCATTTTAACGAACTCAAAACGCTAACCACGTATGTATTCAACAGGATTTTCGGATGTTTTATCAATCACTGAGATCACAATACAAAAAGTCTGCGCACCACACCGACCTACACCAAGACTCCCATCGCGCCATACATATTATTATAGCAATTCGTCGTGCTGTGGTGGGCTAACCGCAAGCAGATAAGAAATACTATTAGAACGCCCATCACTGAAACATACATATCGGTGAGGGTGTTTTCTTTTTTAACGAATTTACCAGATAACCGTATCGGACAACGGACCAAACAGTCAGGAGGCTAATAGTTTAAAATGTTTGAAGAGGTATCACCGCAATTCACCTTCGCTGAAAAAGAAAAACAGACACTCACGTTCTGGCGTGAAAACAACATCTTTCAGAAAAGCATGGACATGCACAAAGACGCGCCACCCTTCGTTTTTCTTGAGGGTCCGCCGTTTGCAAATGCACCACCCGGCGTGCATCACGTCCTCGCACGCATCATGAAGGATGCCGTTTGCCGATATAAGACGATGACAGGACATTATGTCCACAGAAAAGCAGGTTGGGACACACACGGACTTCCCGTCGAATATCAGGTTGAGAAACAACTGAATATCACGAATAAAGCAGAATTAGAGGCTTACGGAGTTCAGAACTTCATTGAAAAATGCAAGGAAAATGTTTTCCAATACGAACAGGATTGGCGCGAGATGACTGAACGTATCGGATTCTGGGTCAACTTAGATGAAGCATACATCACATTGTCAAACGATTATATCGAAAGCGTATGGTGGGTTCTACGACAAGCATGGGATAAGAAACTACTGTATCAAGGACATAAGGTGCAACCATATTGCTATCGCTGTGGTACAACCTTAGCAAGTCATGAAGTCGCACTCGGTTATCAGGAAGTAGCTGACCCATCAATCTTTGTCCGCTTTCCATTGAAGAATAAAGAAAATACCTATCTACTTGTCTGGACAACGACCCCGTGGACACTCCCATCTAACTTAGCGGTGGCTGTCGGTGAAGATTACGATTACGTCGCCGTAGAAGATAACGGACAAAAACTCATCCTCGCAAAGGAATGTATATCAAGTTTATTTGACGATGCACCTCCAGAAATCATTGAAAGTTACAAAGGCACTGACCTCCGCAAGTGGGAATACGAACCGTTGTTTGACAGTGGACAACATGATGAAAAGTCTCACTACATCGTCACAGCTGATTTCGTAACAACCACAGAAGGTAGTGGATTAGTCCACATCGCTCCCGCATTCGGACAAGATGACTACGATATTGGACAGAAACACAATCTGCCATTTGTACAATTGGTAGGTGATGATGGTAAATTTGTTCCCGATGTAAAGGACGTGTGGGCAGGTGAATACGTCAAAGACGCTGATCCGATGATCATAGAGAACTTGGACGAACGTGGCTTACTGTTCAAGGCTACTGAATATACACACCAATACCCGTTCTGTTGGCGATGCGACAATCCACTCCTCTATTATGCGCGCGAATCGTGGTTTATCCGTACAACTGCCATCCGAGACCAGATGCAGCAACACAATCAAGAAATCAACTGGTATCCCGAACATATCAAAGATGGTAGGTTCGGCAATTGGCTGGAAAATAACATTGATTGGGGATTGAGTCGTGAACGCTACTGGGGAACACCACTACCTGTCTGGATATGTGACGATTGTGGACATCAACACTGTGTCGGTAGTATTGCCGAATTGAAGGAAATCGGTAAAGATGTACCGGACGATATTGAATTACACCGACCTTACGTTGATGATGTAATCCTAACCTGTGAGAAATGTAGTGGAACGATGCATCGCGTACAGGATGTCATTGACTGCTGGTTCGACTCAGGTTGCGCACACACCGCACAATGGCACTATCCATTTGAGAACAAAGAACTTTTTGAACGTTCTTATCCCGTAGATTTCATCTCAGAGGCGATTGACCAAACCCGTGGATGGTTCTATAGCCTATTAGCAACAGGCACTCTGCTTTACGATAAACCTGCATACAAAAACTGCCTCTGTCTTGAACTGATCCTCGCTTCTGATGGATCAAAGATGAGCAAAAGTCGTGGCAATACAGTTGACCCGTGGACGATATTGAACGAACAGGGGGCAGATGCAGTACGCTGGTATCTATTCACAGCATCACCACCATGGACACAGCTTACTTTCCAGATTGAAGGTGTTGATGAAGCATTGAAGAAGTTTATGGGAACGCTTCAAAATGTATATAGTTTTTTCGTAATGTATGCTAACTTGGAACAGGTTGATGTCTTGGAAGATGCCCCACCGGTAGCGGAACGCGCAATCTTAGATACCTGGATTCTGTCGCGCTTACATACCTTGATTAACAAGGTACGCGACGACATGGAAAACTATCACCTCACGAATGCACCTCGTGCCATTGAATCTTTTGTGGATGACCTTAGCAACTGGTATGTCCGCCGTTCTCGCGACCGCTTTTGGGGTGCAGAGGCAGGACAGGACAAGCAGGCTGCATATGCCACGTTATATGAAGTGCTTGTTACCGTTGCAAAACTCGCCGCAATGTTCATACCGTTTTTGTCCGACGAACTTTATCGAAACTTAGTCGGTTCACTTGCCCCAGATGCACCACTCAGTGTTCATCTTGCAGAATACCCAGTCGCAGATTCAGAACTCATAGATTCAGTATTAGAAAGAGATATGGCATTTACACGCGAGGTTATTAGCATGGGACACGCAGCACGAAATCGCTCAGGAATCAAAACGCGCCAACCGCTTGCTGAAATCACACTTGGTGGACTGTCCGATGAAGAAAAGGAGACCGTCAATCGCATGGCATCTTTTGTTCACGACGAGTTGAATATTAAGGAAATCGTCTTTACAGAGAAATTAGACACATTTGCTCAAGTTTCCCTCAAACCGAACTTCAAGGTTTTGGGACCGAAGTATGGCAAAGGTGTACAGGCAATCGCAAAAGCACTCGCGACAGCAGATACAATGCAGCTAAAAGCCGAATTGGAAGCGAACGGAAGTCTGCAGATTGAGGCATTAGGTGAAACCTATACACTTGAGACATCAGAGATTGACATGCAGACACAAAATCGCGAAGGATTTTTTGTGGAGGTAGATGCGAGAAAGTTCGTTGCATTGTCAACCGAACTGACGCACGAGTTAGTGCTTGAAGGTATGGCACGTGAACTTGTCAACAAAATCCAAAACATGCGGAAGGATGCAGACTTTAACGTGTCTGATAGGATTAAGCTCAGTGTCAATACATCATCAGAACTTGTAATGGAAGCGTTTGATACACATCGAGATTATATCCTTGCTGAAACCTTGACAACAGAAGTAGTAGAATCTCTTGGTGAAAAAGCATTCAGTCTTGACCAAAAACTCAACGGAGAGCCTGCAACACTTAGCGTTGAACAAGTGTAAATTCCATGCAATGGTAATTGGCACCCTCCATCGTGCTGTCTGTAAGATACTTATATTACCACTAAAATATTATGTCTCTTTTTGTAGCACAATCTGTTAGATTGTGTCGTAGAAGACGCAATCTAATAATTTTCGTATCAAATACCGAATTCGCGTTAATGTAATACCATTTCTATTATCGGACTTAAATGTCTATTTATAGTGAACTTTAGAATTAACAGGACATTTTGAGTTGTAGGAGGGAACTCCGATTCCCGACTATCAGTGAGTTTTGTCGCGATTCGGAGATCGCTCCTACAGAAATGTGTCTCTTTAATTTCAATGTTTACCATAATATATCACACGATTCTACATTTCTATATAAAAACATTTTTTGTCCTTTTGCTAATTAAGTGTAGATTCGTAGCAAAAAGGCTACCAAAAATATGATATTTTTTAGAAATGGCTTGAAAATATAAATTGAGGGTTCAAATTAGCTGAAAAGAAGATATTTTTCAAGGCGAACGTAAAGACTAACTTAGAATGTGGAAATAAATTTGTGTCTCTGAAAATACTATTCCTGCAAACGCGGTCTATATTTAAAAACCCCATCTGCATCAGTAAAACGCATATACAGTGCCCACGTCCAACTGTTCTGCTCAACACTACACACAACCTCATTCCACCCTGCCTTCAGTTGACAAGGAATAGTATCTACATCTGGTGTTATACGACGATAGACCCGCTTTCTATGGATTTCTGTTCCATTTAGCCAAACAGTAACAGTTTCATCACTGCCTAATAACATTGCTGTATCCACTACTTTAGGTGCATAGACATAAGTAACCACATAGCCAACTACGTTTGTGTTCATTCCGATGTTTGATCGTAAATCCAGCATACCACTTGTTCTGGTCTCTGCTTCACGCCAACGGATCGTTTTTCCATCTAAACCTGTATAGGTTTCATTCAGGTTAAGTGGCTGATCAGGAGAAATCGTTGGAATATTCGTGTTAACATCTCCTTTTGGAAATGGACCCAAGACCATGTATTTCCGCACAAACGGAGAAGCGTGCAATACCTGATAGGAATCGATACCGACTTTGTAGCCTGTTGACTCAGTAGATTTTCCAACACTCTTTAAGATAATATGATTATCTCCTTGATTCAATGGCACTTCACCAAATTCCACCAACGTCCCCGCAACCAGTTCATCCTGATAGCAATCATAAGGTTGTCCGACTGTTGTTCCATTAACAGTGAGTTCTGCAAGTCCATATTCAGGTCCACGAGTCATAATGGCACTGATTTGATATAGGTTTCTGTAAGGAACCTTAATTTTCTGATGGACTTCCACACCAGCAGCATTGCCGTTCAAAGCGACATGTCCACCATCTATATCAATCCCCGACTCACGATAACTTTCTAACTTATACATATCCGTTTCTTGGTCAACTAACAACGATACTGCTGATTGTGTATTCTTAGGTGGTATTTTCCACGTTTTCTCATACCAAAACTGAGGCAGGGCATAGATATCGCGTGCTTCGTTTGTAAGATAGAGATTGTGCCCTTCAAAGCAGATAGCTTCACCTTGAAAATTGTGCCTTAATTCCCAAGGTTGACCTTCTATCGCATCTGCTAAGTTTCCAGCAGTTATATTATATACCCAAAGCGAATTGTAAGTGCAGACAGCAACCCGTTTTCCATCTTCTGAAATACCCGCACCTGTGACCAGTCTTGCTCCTGCGAACTCACCGACCTGTTCCAAAACCTGTTTTGTCCCTACTTTCAATTCAGGAAAACGATACAGCACTGCCCGAGTTTGTTCTTTAGATACGATATAAGGTATCCCATCAGCAATAAACAATCCTTCCGCATCAACATTATTATCAGGATAACGATACGGATATTTTGCGATAACATCTGCTTCAGTATCAGTGTTAGGATTCGGTTCCTTCACAACAGCCACACTTAAATTAAATCGCATTCTACTATTATTGCCAATGTCCCCAATCCAGAGCTGTCTTTTGTCGTCAATACCGAGTGCTTCCCAATCGAAATTTCGTGCACCGTTCACCTGGATTTCTCGGATTAATTCCCCATTTCGTTTTGTTGCATAAAGCACAGCGGGATTGCCTGAATCGTTCAACGTCCAATATACACCTTCAAATTGTCTACTTGCAACAATTCCAGAACTCTCACGGATATCAGTATGTGTATATTTTCCCGTAGGTTGCCACGGAGGGGTCCCAAACGAAGAAGGTTCTTCAGCAAGGACGATTGAGATTGTTAAGAAAAAAATAAGTGTTGAGAGTATTAATTTCATTTATGTATAATTCCTTGCACATAATTATATTTTGACAATTTCTGTCTGTTTTTTCTGATATTCCAATTTTCAATAAATTGTAATAATAAATATGAACATAACTTGATGTTGACATACTCCCCCAGCTAAAGCATGGGGATTCTTAGCTCTTATATTGGCAGCACTTGTTGCTTCCAAACGGCTTTTCCTGCTTCCGTCTCTCGTGCCTCCGTGTGAGGTCTTATTTGGACTCCACAAGCGTTTTCTGTCTCGGTATGCCCTACCGCGACATTTCTTAGGTTGATTGCAGCGTTGACATCTCTATCTATAGAAACATCACATTGACTGCAATGATACGTTCTTTCTGAAAGCGTTAGATCTTTCTTTTTATATCCACAACTGCTACAGGTTTTGCTACTCGCATAGAATTGCGATGCTTCTGTGACAGGTATTCCAAGCGTTTCTGCTTTGGTCTTGAGTTTAGAGAGAAACCCGCCTAATCCTGAATGTGACAATGCTTGTGCGAGTTTCTTATTCTTTACCATATTGGTAACCTTGAGTGTCTCAATACCGATAGCAGATGCCTTATTGACAATATCTGTTGTTGCTTTATGGTGCGCATCGTTTCGGATACAAGCGATTCGGT
>JAPOQK010000010.1 GCA_026710795.1 Candidatus Poribacteria bacterium | reverse complement strand
TAAGTCTACAACGTCCACGGACTATCGGTAGTGGTAAATTCATCGGTGGTGCCGTCACCATGGGCAAAAGCTTCTAACATAATCCCTATCTCGTAGGTCGGAGCGAGCGAAGCGACCTCCGACATGTGTGTATAAATGCACCTTTTTTCTTAACCAAAACCGAGGAAAACACCAATCCTATGAAAACAACATTGAAACACCAAAAGACCTCTTATCCTGCAAATCCTGAAATCCTGATAATCCTGGTTCAGAAAAAAGCGGCAAAAAAAAAAAAGCGAAATTCGCGTCACATTCCTTGTCCTGACTGGATTTTGCACGTCACAGTGACTTTTTAGAAGTCACATAAATATTTCGTAAATTCGTAGAGATTTGTCGTAAAGATAGCGACCCAGAAAACCGCTTCTACAAGGTAGGATTAACATAGAAAATCATAAGATATTGAAACTGAACGACTCTTGACCATACAGTGAAATACATTGCGGATATTGCCGTTATATGTTAGACTGAAATCACAGAAGGAACATACACAAAGTTAAAATAGAATATTACAGGATTTACATATTCTATTGCGTCTATATCCAATTCAAGAAACATTTTGAAAACACTATACAACAAATCAACACATTGCCCTATTCCGTGCATTCCAAAAAGAGTCTGCCCATTAATGTGCAATATTCTTTCTTATCACACTATCAATCCATCAATACTGCGTTGTACAGACTGGCACATAATTTGCATATATCATTGAAAGGAGTTATCCAATGGACAACGAACAAAAATACCGCATCGCACCACCCGGTTTTACGCTGGAACAGTGGCAAACCTTCAATGAAGACGGTATCATCTTCATTGAAGATGCAATATCCGATGCAGATATCCAGACATATAAAGATACAATAGATAGAGTTGCAGCCAAAAACCCAAAATATAAACCAAGTAGCTATCTTGGAATGGAGAATATTGTGGAACGAGATCCTGTCTTTACAGGTTTAATTGACCATGAAAGGCATGTCGGTTATGCGTATGATCTCTTCGGTGAACTCCTGAAATTGCATCAGAGTCAATTCTTCCTGCGACCCCCTGGTGGAAAACAATACAATATTTGGCATCCAGACGGGGCACGGGCACTTCCCTACGGTGTTTTTTCACCGCAATTACCATTGCAAATTAAAATTGGATACTGGTTGACAGACTTACCACATGAGAAAATGGGAAACCTTGTTGTCCTACCGGGTAGCCACCGTCAACAGTATATGGATGGTTATGATACTCACGACAACGTTCCAGGGGAAATGGTTGTCTGTCCACGTAAAGGCACAATGACAGTCATGCACTCCAGCATCTGGCACCGTGTAGAACCGAATGAAAGTGATATTGTACGTTACAATATCTTCGTTGCATATTGTCCATCGTGGGTTACACCTGCGGATAGATTCCATTCCTCTCCAGAATGGCTAAAGACACTCAACCGTGAACAACGTATCATCATGCGGAGTTATAAGAACGCATATCATAATGCGAAACCTCCTGCATCCGAATTTCCACTGTTTCTTGAACGTGATACGGGGGCACAAACAGACGATGATCTATATTTGGAGCACGTCCAACTACACAGACGTAAACGAAAGACTATGCCTGAGCGACTCTCTCAGATGTAAGGGTAATGGAAAATGAAATACCTATTCCTTAAAGACCTGCGTTACCGTCAAGCCAGAGTGGTCTTGACAGCACTTGGGATTACCTTATTGATTTCACTAATTCTTCTACTTGGTGGTATCATGAGTGGCATGCGTATTCAAGCGCAACAATATGTCAACTCTACTGGTGCTGATATCTGGATTTCTGCTGAGGGTTCTGGTGGTGCGTTTATCGGTTTCTCATTACTTGAAGAGGAACTCATGGCTTTTCTGGGTTCGTCGCCTGGATTGGTTGACAATTCTGCTTCACCCATAATATTTGCACAGGCACGACCCATTGTTAAAGGGAAACCCACAAAAGCAATGGTTGTAGGGTATACAAAAGGAAAACTCGGTGGACCAAAACAGGTCGTTGAGGGAAGGATGTTCACATCACGAAAATATATGGATTATCGTCCCGAAGATAATGTGCCTTATGAAGTAATTGTTGATGAAAAGATGGGACTTGAAATTGGGGAAAAAATTACTATCAGCAAAGATGAAGTCAGAGTTGTTGGAAAAACAAAAAGCCTAATGTTTGTATTAGATACACCGTTGCTATTTATGGATATCCGTGCTGCGCAACGGGTCCTGCTGGAAAATACACCGTATGTCAATATGATGGTCGCAAAATCAGACAACAAGTTTACCCCCGACGAGGTAGCAGCGAATTTAGATTCATTTGGAACAATCGAAGCACGTACTTTGGAACACACTCTTTCTGATATTATGGAATATTGGGTTGATCAACCGATGAAAGCGGTACAGTTCTTGCGTGTCATGCTGTGGTTAGTTGCGGGTTTGATCGTTGGGATGATTACCTATGTAACAATGCTTGAAAAGACCCAGGAAATTGGCGTGCTGAAAGCAATCGGAGCATCCAATAACTATGTAATGACACTTCTCCTAAAACAAGTTGCACTCACCTCAATTATTGGGGTTGGCATAGGCTTCTGTTTGTCTTACATATTTGCTGCTGCAGCACCTATCTTTGTGAAGATAAATTTAGTTGAATCTGTTATCGTAGCGAGTATAAGTTTTATAGTATGTTGCGGAAGTGGTTATCTCGCTGCACGTAAGGCAATCAAAGTAGATCCGATGGTGGCATTTCGTGGGGAAATATAGAACAACGATTAGAAACATATCAATACTAACTGAAAATGTAGGACCCATTGAACCTCAATAAATTATACCTTATAGGATAGAAATATGGCGACGATAGTTGAAGGAATCGGTTTAACAAAACGTTTTGGTGTCGGTGATGCCGCTGTTACTGCAATTGATTCTGTCGATATCCGACTTGAGGAACGTGAGTTGGTGATGATTATGGGTGACAGCGGGTGTGGTAAGACTACTTTGATTAGCCTACTGGGATGTATTTTAACGCCAGATGCAGGTGAAATACATATTGACGGAAATGAAATTGATCCTGTAAATCAAGACTTAAGTGCCATCCGTAAAGACAAAATTGGTTTTGTTTTTCAAATGTTTCATTTATTGCCTTATCTTACAGCACTTGAGAATGTTATGGTTGCCATGGATATTTCAAAAGCAAAGGAAGTAGAAGCAGAAAAACGGGCAATAGAACTGCTGACACGCGTGGGTTTAAGTGAACGTCTACATCATCGACCGGCACAGATGTCCGGTGGAGAAAAACAACGCGTCTCTTTTGCCAGAGCACTCGCAAACCGACCAAAAATCATCTTCGCAGATGAACCCACCGCAAACTTAGACAGCCGTCAAAGTGATAACTTGATGGACCTCATTCAAGAACTACGTCAAGAACATCAAACCACAATTGCGATTGTAACACACCATGAAGGGTTAAGAGAAAACGCAGACCGTATTATTCATTTGAAAGATGGGAGAATTATCTCTTCATGAATCCATCAAAAACGTTTTTTCTTTACAGAAAATGTATCATTATTATAATAACTTTCTCTTTTGCCTATGTCCCCACACTATTTGCACAAAACACTTTAACGCCAATGGCAGAGAAAGACTTCACCACAGGTGGCTTTTATGGGGGTGGTTTAACATTCATCAACGGTAATGCCTATGTACGTATTCAACTACAACCTGAAATTCCCATAGGAAAAGTCGGTTTAGGTTTTGACCTTGTTTTGCTTTACAACCCTTATGCAGAAAGTGCTGAAGACCAATTCCTTGCTGAAGATGGAGAGGTATGGGACAGTGCAAGCACATGGTTAAGGTTGATACGGTATATTAGTTATGGTGATCTCTATGATCCGTTCTACTTCCGACTTGGTGAATTTGACTATCTAACAATCGGACACGGATCAATCATGTCTGGCTATTCAAATCATGATCGTCGTGGATTGCATCTTAACCTTAGAAAAGCTGATAACAGGTATGGTGTTGAAACGATGATGAATGACCTTGGAAACCCAACGATTTTTGGTGGACGCGGGTTTTACAGACCATTCCAACGACCCGAAAACAATAACCTACTGACACGAACTGAATTTGGGGCAACCTATATCACTGATGTTGATCCAAATTATCCCAATGGAGATTTACACACTTTCAATGCAGTCGGTGTGGATGTTGGATTGCCGATAATTGAACAAAGTGCGTTTCGTATGGATATATATAACGATTATGCTGTCCAGACCCCACCTTTCAACCCGCATGAATCTATGGAGTCTGATGATACTTCGGTTTTAGAATCAGATCGTGGCTCATATATAGGAGATACGCGAAATGAAGAGTTAACTTGGGGAAATGCTACAGGTATCGGTTTGGCATCTACCAAAGCAATTTTCAAATTTGAGTATCGCGTCTTTAGTAATGGCTACATACCCTCTATATATGATTATACTTATGAAACGGGAATACCAATTTTCTGGGGATACGAGACGAGTAGTGGTGCAAGACGCGGTTTTTTCACACAACTTATCATACAACCCTTACCCGAACTCCAACTCTTAGGTGCTTATGAACAATACGATAATAACACCTCTAAAATCTATTTAGGGATTTCTGAATCTGGGTTAGTCCCGCATCTCACTATTCGTGGCTTCTATACAAAACGGAATATTGGGGAGGATGGTGACACTGGCTTCTTTGCTGATCTCATCGACTTGGATGAAAAATCTGCTCTCAACATGCAAATCAGTTACGTAGTTATTCCACCGGTTCAAACAATCTTTGTTCACGAGTACCGATTTAGACGCGTTCAGACAGACGATGGAGATTCAAAATTTGAACCTATACATACCACCTCCATCATGCTTGGAGTCACAACAGAGTTTTAGTTTCTTATGGAACAAACTGATACAACAGATGTCGCTGGTTTTACAACCCAACGTTCTGATATAAAAGATTTATCAAAGTGGATTTTTGAGATTAGTGCTGTCTTTTTCGTAGGTTTCTACATCTATAGTGCAGGTTTCGGCACTGCATCGGAACAGTATCATCTCGGATTATATCTTCTATTCACATTTGTCCTGATCGCGCTCCTCTACAAATTCCGTCAAGGTTCACCTGCCACGCGTCCATCTGCACTTGATTTAGTGTTAGCTGGTCTAAGTGTATGTGCTATAGGTTATTGGATTGTTGATTACGCAAATATCGCAGATAGAGCAGGTGCATACACAAATTTAGATATTGTAATGGGAGCGATTGGACTCATTGTTAGTTTTGAGATGAGTCGTCGTACTGTCGGTTGGGGTTTGTCTATCATAGCCGCTGTTGGTATACTATACGCCCTTTTTGGACGCTACATGCCAGAAGTGGTACAAAACCCAGGCTTTTCGTTTAGACGTATTATTGAACACTGCTTTTTTAATCAAGATGGCATTTTCGGTATTATGGCAAACGTAATGGCGACCTATGTCATTCTTTTTATCTTCTTCGGAGCGTTTTTGGAAAAATCTGGTGTAGGTCAGTTCTTCATTGACCTACCGATGTCACTAACAGGAAAGTCAATCGGTGGTGCTGCCAAGGTATCGGTTGTTACCTCTGGGTTTTTCGGTTCAGTCGCTGGAAGTGCGATTGCTAACACAGTTACCACAGGTGCGTTTACAATTCCATTGATGAAACGTACTGGGTTTCGTCCTCACATCGCAGGTGCTGTCGAAGCATCCGCATCAGTTGGTGGACAATTCCTACCGCCTGTGATGGGTGCAGGTGCATTCCTGATTGCAGAAAGGACAGGAGCACCGTATAGTAAAATCGCCCTCATATCAATCGTGCCTGCTGTCCTCTACTTTCTGTCAGTATGGGTAATGGTTCATTTTGAAGCAAAAAAACAGGGGATTGAACCGATACCTCCATCAGAAATACCAAAATTCACAACACTCCTTAAAACAGGTTGGTATTATCTACTTCCGTTGATATCGCTGATTGCCTCTTTAATGGCAGGATACTCTGCATTCAAAGCAGCTTTTTTCTCAATCCTTGTCACGATTGTAGTCAGTTACTTCCGCAAGGAAACTCGGTTGACACCGACACGGATCTGGGAAGCGATGGTTACTGGTGCTAAGAACTCCCTCGCTATAGGTGGTGCGGTCGGCACAATCGGAATCATTATCGGTGTTATTAATCTTACTGACTTAGGCACAAAATTCCCTGATTTGGTGTTATCTGTTGCTGGTAGTAATCGCGCTATAGCAGTATTACTACTTGCTGCGGCTTCACTTGTTTTGGGTATGGGAATTCCTGTAACTGCTGCCTATTTGATTACATCACAATTAGCAGTGCCAATTCTAACGAGTCCTGAAATGGGCATTTCAATCATCGCTTCCCACCTTATTATCTTTTGGCTTAGTCAAGATTCTAACATCACACCACCAGTTGCGTTGGGTGCTTATGCTGGTGCTGCCATTGCCCGCGCCGACCCGTGGAAAACAGGATGGGCATGCTTTAAGTTTGCTAAGCTGTTGTACATTATGCCACTCCTGTTTGCTTATACACATATCCTGTTTTCAGGTACACATTTACAAAATATCTTGTCTGTGGTAACAGCATTAATAGGTACCATCCTTTTTTCTGTGATGACGATTGGCTACTTTATGAGAAAAACGCGTTGGTATGAAACAATTTTGCTTGGGATTGCAGCTCTTCTTGCTTTTACGCATCATATTTGGACGTTCACTATTGGAATGGTAATTCTGGGTGTGGTATTTATTCTACAAAAAAGGGAGGAATTGTAATTTCGCTTTCACGGAGTTTCTGCAATCTCTTGAAGTCTATCTAAAATGTCGTTCGCTGCACGTTGAGAAACCTCTTTATTATATGTTTTTACTGCAATTTCCGCCCTATAAAAATTTCCCTGATAGTATCGAACGAAGATAAAAAACATCCAAAAGGCGGCATCTGCGTAATGTTGATCCAACACTGCATCAACTGCTACATACCCAAGCAAACTGTTTAGAACGAGGGCATTTAACCCACTACGCCAGTCTTTTGTGTAAAACTGACCTGCACCCGGAATTATTGTAGATAACATCTTTGCTGTGTTGGTGGACTTTTGTGGAAGATTTGCAGCCTTGTTAAAAAGTATGTCAAGTTTATCGTCATCCGTATACTCTTGTAAGACTTCACGCGCTTCTTCCCATTGAAACTGGTATATATACGCTACTGCTCGTAACAATAGGACGCGTTGTGTAAATATTCCATTTGGGTCTCGTAACATTAATTTTATCAATTCCAATTGTGCGAGGTCATATTGCTTTGATGAAATCAGTGTTACAGCCAGGTTTATCTGGTATTCGGATTTTTCATCATCAGTTGTGGCGTGTAGAATAGAATTTCTCATTGCCATAATAGCTTCTTGCCACAACCCTTGTGTCCGATATGCCAGTCCAATGTTGTAGTATGTTTTTGCTACACGTTTATCATCTGGATGAAAGAAGATAAAACGTTTATATTCAGTTATTGCAGCATCATAATTACCCATTTTCGAGAGATGGTCTCCAAGTGCAAAGAGATCTTGTCCTGCAATTGATGTTGTATTGAAGAAATGTGGGAAAATTATGACCAATGAGAGTAAGATAATCAGTTTTTTTTTCATATTTTATCAATTGACTTGAAGGTTCAATGTGTTGTAAACTAATTTTAAATTTAGCATAGTTTGTGCTTTTGTGCAATCCTGTTTTGTACCAATATATATTATATGCAAAGAGAGTGAATTTACACTCTTGTTATCCTGCTTACTGTAAGCAGAAATACTTTAACATTTATTCCATATCCCAACCCAGATCCTCAAATAGTTCTTCCAAAGTTCCTTCCTTGCAATCGTGGACTATTTTATGGAAAGGAATACCGTTTTCTTTTGCATCTATATGTGCATTGAGTATGCAAAGGTTATATTCTGTCGGTTGTAAAACATACGATGCTCTTAGATATGAAATATATTGATCTTTTTCAGCGTCTGTAGTAACAGGAAAACCGCCAAATCTCAGCTTGACTTCGCCTTCAACTACTACATACACCGATGGGATATCTCCATGCTGATCTATAAGTCGTTGTGTGTATATTTTTCTATAAATATCAGGATCGTCCGTGTTTTCGAGTATATCACTCTCTTCTTGAATTCTTATTGTTTTATTCAATGCACTTAGATTTGATGGATTAGGCCATAATATATACATTGCTTTTAGGGATAAAATATTATCTTCAGATGATATTTCATACGGCTTACCCTCACTCAATATCCATAATCTATAAGCTTGCGAGTGTATGTGAACTGCAGGCGTATCTCCATATCTTTGCAACATCATGGCATAATAGTATGTAGCCTGTAATTCTAAATTAGGTTCATTATACCAGTTATGAGGATATCGAAGGTTGAGAAGTTTTTGAATTTGATCAGCATCAGGTTTGTAAAACAATGTGCTGGTTTCATGCCAGTCCTCAGGTATTTGTACAGTTTCAATATATCCAGCGGGTCTTGCATCTTCTTCTACCTCTCCGCATCCTATAACTGCGATGAATGATACCAATATACATACAATATAATATTTCATATTTACACCTCAATGTGAGTGATCGTCTAAATGAATATGTGATTGGTGTTCTTCACTATATTTCGATTGAATTAAATGATTCAATGCTTCCTGCGTTCTTTCGTCAGGCATTATATAATTTTGTGTTTCCAGATATTGTTTTTCTTCGTCTAATTTTAGTTCAACATCATTTTTTATCTTATATTCTGATTTCGACAACAGTTTCGACTTGATCAATATCTCCAAACTGTTTAATTAATTGTGCATGATAATATGTAAAATATAACTCAATATCCTCAGTTTGATGCCAATGATTTGAAGGTTCACATTGTTGAAAATATCATACAATTTAGCATAATATGTTCTCAAAGCAATCTTGTTTTGTTTCAAATGTTCTATTCTATAAATTGATATGATTGTCTGAATATGCTAAAATACACCATTAGATTCATCTACTATAGGAGGACAATACGATGGACAAATTGGAAAGAGACACTCACACTAATGGTAAAATGCATGTCGGCGTGCAGGGTGTCGGGACATCAACAAAGGAATTGGAATTCCTTGTTCGTCATGGTGTTACACACATGGATGCTTCTGTCAAAAGCACCCAACCAGATATTCTGATGAAACATAAGGATGAAGCAGCGGCAGCTGGAGTCAGTCTTGAAATGATTCACATCGGGATATCGAGAAGCATTACTCTTGCACAGGATCCACAACGAGATAAGGATATTGATGGGGTTTGTAAGACGATCGAAAATGCTGCAGAGGCAGGATTACGTGGGCTGAACTATAACTTCTGCATTCTGAATCATCAAAGGACAGAACGGACTAATGGACGTGGTGGTTCCAAATATAGCACTTTTGATTTCTCCAAATATGACAACGAGACGCTTTCCGATGCTGGTAATGTGAGTCGGGAAGAAGCATTTGACCGTATTGGTTACTTTCTTGAACGCGTTATTCCTGTTGCAGAGGAAAACGAGATACAGATGGCTTGTCACCCCAATGATCCACCTGCTCCAATTCTACGTGGTGTAGAACGTTGGAATTACCCGATTTTTGATGGTTTGAAACGGTATGCGGAGATTGTGGATAGTCCGTATAATGGTTTTAATTTTTGCTGTGGTGTTGTCTCAGAAGGGTTAGAAGACCCCGGTACAAAACTATACGAAATAGTTGAGTATTTTGGGAAACGGAAGAAGCTATTTAACATTCATTTTCGCAACATTCGGGGTGGATTACACAACTTTCAAGAGGTATGGCCCGATGAAGGTGACGTGGACATGTATAAGGTTGCACAAACATTGCGAGATGTGGATTACCCATATATGCTAATGCCAGACCACGCACCATCTCACCCAGATGATACTGCACCTGAAGGAGTTTCTGGACGTGTCCGACAGGCATGGGCATACCAATTTGGATATATCAATGCACTGATTCAGGCAGTTAATGCTGAAAATAAATAACCAAATATCCTATTGATGTCTAACAGAAAATGTGTTAGAATTCATAACACTATAATGTCTAATATGTCTGAATGTTAACAACTAATTTATCATTGGCAATACAACCAAGATAGTACAAATATATTGCGAGGGAAAAATGAATAATAATACATTTCGATTAAGTATAGTAAGTGTTAGTTTACTCGTCTTTGCTTTCGCATTAACATTACAAGTTCATGCGGAGATTGAACTTGGGAGTGCAATGGGGATTTGGCTGCTTAACGAGGGAGATGGTAATACTATCAACGATAGTTCCGGTAACGAAAATCATGGTGAACTACAAGGTGGCAAATGGGTTGATGGACCCAATGGTCCAGCTTTAAGTCTAAATGGCATAAATGATAGGGTAATTATCCCTGACTCTGATAGTTTATATGCGGCGGAAGAATGGACAATTACTGCGTGGGTATTTGTGAATAATGAAGAGAACGGATATGGACATATTGTTGGTAAGAGAGCTGCCGGTGGTGCAGTTGCCAATTATGCTTTCAGAACAAGTCCCGATGGTAAGCAGTGGGATGCATACTTTAGTCGCGGAGGTTGGAAAGGCATTTGGAGACAAGGAGCTGCAAAGAAAAATACTTGGGTATACATGACAGCAATCTATGATGGTATAGACACCATAAAAATCTATGAGAATGGTGAAGAAATAGGTTCAGGTGGCGGTCTTGGTGGACCTGCACCAAGGGACACAGAACAGGTTAATATAGGTGGTTGGACTAACAACACAACCGAAACACTTAATGGAATGCTGTATGATGTTGCTGTATTTAATGTTGCGATATCCGTAGATGATATCAAAGATTTGATGGATAATGGTATTGAAACATTACTGTCTGTGGAACCTTCCGACAAACTGGCGACCACGTGGGGTAGCATCAAATCTCGGTAAATATTCCGTTTTGGACTTACGCAATTTTCACCATTTTTTTAGTTATTATGACTAACTTGTTTTAGTTATCAGGAGGATTAATAGTATTCAGCGCGCTTACAAAACGCGCCTCCCACTGTTGCGTAGACTCAGATAATTTGTAATATGGAAGAACAGATAATCGAAGAAAATGACCACCAGACTCAGAATATCAATAAGGCGCAGGAGTTAAACGGTCTCGCGTGTAATCTAATTGATGAAGGAGATCTGGATACTGCACAAGAACATTTAATTGAAGTTATTCGTCTTGCGTCCAATTTGGCTGCACCTCACACCAATTTGGACGTTTGCATTGTTGGAAAGGTGAAATAAAAAGACAATTATGACTTCTTAATGGAGATTTATATGGCAAAATTACCGAATATATTACTCATACTTGCGGATGATCATGGTTATGGTGATATATCCGCGCATAACGGACCTTCCATTCAAACACCGAACATTGATAGAATTGCAGCAGAGGGTACACGTTTCACGCAGTTTTATGCGAATTGCTCTGTCTGTTCACCGAGTCGGGCATCTCTATTGACGGGACGTTACCCTGATAGAGTTGGGGTGCCTGGTGTGATTCGCACCCATGCACAGAACAACTGGGGATATTTTCGTCAGGATGCAATCACGATGCCTACTATGCTGAAACAGAAAGACTACCGAACGGCCATCATTGGAAAATGGCATTTGGGACTTGAAGATGAGAATCACCCATGCAAACGAGGATTCGACCATTTTCACGGGTTTCTTGGGGATATGATGGATGACTACTACACACACCTTAGACACAATAATAACTATATGCGGCATGACTTAGAAACAATTGATCCGAGAGGACACGCAACAGATCTCTTTTCGGATTGGAGTGTTGACTTTGTTCGGACTCATGCACATACATCGCATCCGTTCTTCCTTTATCTCGCTTACAACGCACCCCATACACCGATCCAACCTCCTGATGATTGGATTGAACGAGTGATGGAACGTGAACCTGATATATCCCCACAACGCGCAAAATATGTTGCCCTTGTTGAGCATATGGATGCGGGAATTGGACGCGTGCTTGATGCCCTTGAGGAAACTGATCAGTTGTCAAACACACTTGTCATCTATTCGTCAGACAATGGCGGACAAATAGGGGTTGGTGCACACAACGGACCGCTACGCGGACAGAAAGGTGAGATGTATGAAGGTGGTATTAGAGTGCCTACCTGCGCGATGTGGCAAGGAAACATACCAAAAGGACATGTAACTGATCAGGTTGGTATGCTCATGGATTTATATCCAACTGTGTGTGAAGTAGCGGATGTCCCTGTTAACCACGAAATTGAAGGACGTTCAATATTGAAAACACTTCAAGGTGAAAATCAGGACTTCTCAGACCGCCTTCTTTATTGGATACGACGAGAGGGTGGACCGCAGTTCCGTGGACAATGCCAACATGCGATACGTCGTGGTGATATAAAGTTACTACACAATAGACCTTTTGAACCATTGGAATTATATGATCTGTCCAGTGACCCTTTGGAGACGACTGATAATTCACAAACAAACGGGCAGTTGTATAGAGAGATGGGTCAGCTTTTTCAGGAAGAAAAACAGAAGGCTGGTAGTGTTCCTTGGCAGAAAAGGTAATACACTATACCGCATTTTATTTGCTATCTTTTCGGTTGTTTGATGTCTCAAATAATTGGCATATCACTATAGTTGACCTGCCACCTAATCCATTGTATAATCGGAAGAGAGTTGATTTTACTATCCTCCCTCCTAAGAGAATACCGTTGTTGTAAGGAGAATTCTATATTAGGGTATGCAAATGAATGAAAATGGTAATACGAGACCAAACACTGATTTAGATACATATATGGAAGAGAACAGTGACACCTCAGAATCTGAAAAGGAAAAGGAATTGACCGTTGACTCAAGTGAACAACCAATTGAACTTACAGATATAACACAGAGTTTAGTTGCATTACAAGAACTGTTCGATAAGCAGATTGCTCGGAACCAGAATCAGACTGAAATGTTTGACAAATTATATGCTGAAATGAAGGACTATAAAGAGAGTTTTTTGCTTGAAGTACTTCACAAACCGATTATCCATAACTTGATCCAACTATACGACAGTTTTGTGGCACTTGAATCGCAATTTGATGAGATGTGCAATGGAAATAATGAGAACATGACTGATGCGTTAAAGCAATACAGAAAGAATTTGGAGAACTTTAGGTATAACCTTGAAGAGGTATTATACCGTATGGATGTAGTACCATATACAGACTCATCACGGACACTTGACAGGCAATTGCACAAGACACGTAAAGTAATACCTTCTGACGATCCAGAACAGGATCGAAAGATTGCTGAAGTACATAAAATTGGGTTTAACTGGCGAGATAAAGTGTTCCGACCAGAGGAGGTTACTATATTCCGATATAATCCACCTACACAAGAATCTGATAACATTTTGGGTGAACCTGTTTCTGATGAGAAAGGGGGTAATACGGATGGGTAAAGTCGTTGGGATTGACCTTGGTACTACATTTTCTGTAATTGCACATGTCAACGAACACGGTCAACCGGAGATTATTCCAAACCTTGAGAGCGAACGTATTACACCATCTGTCGTAATGTTTGAGGATACCCTTGTTACTGTCGGTAAGATTGCTAAGCAGAACGCCAGAGCAGTGCCTGAACAAATTGTGGAGTTTATCAAACGTGAGATGGGTAAATCCAAAACGGACTTCTATCGTACATTTGATGGAAAGGACTATTCACCCGAGGAACTTTCCGCAGTAATTCTTACAAAACTCAAGCAAGATGCAGAGACATATCTGGGTGAAGAGATAACAGATGCAGTTATCACTGTCCCTGCATATTTCCACGATGCAGAACGTGAAGCAACGCGCAACGCTGGGAAAATAGCAGGGTTAAACGTTCTACAGGTGCTAAACGAACCAACGGCTGCAGCTCTTGCCTACGGTATTGATCAATTGGGAACTAATCAGAATGTGTTTGTATTTGACCTCGGTGGTGGAACGTTTGATGTGACTCTCATGAGGGTTTCAGAATCAGAAATACAGATGCTTGCAACCAATGGAGATCACAGACTCGGCGGTAAAGATTGGGATGACAAAATCATCACTTATGTCGCTGAAATGTTTGAGATAGAACACGGTGAAAATCCGTTGGAAGACCTTCACACCTACCAGGATCTTCAATTAGATGCTATTACTGCAAAGGAATCTTTGTCGTTAAGGCAACGAGCACTTATCGTTTGTGGGTATAACGGAAAAACCACGCGTGTAGAATTGACTCGCGAGAAGTTTGAACAACTTACTGCTGATCTACTCGAAAGATGCCGTGTTTTGTGCAATATGGTGCTCTCAGAAGCAGATATAACTTGGGAAGCGATTGACAAGATTTTATTGGTGGGTGGATCAATTCGTATGCCTATGGTACAGGAGATGATAGCATCAATCAGTGGCAAAGAGATCAATCCGTATGAAGTCAATCCTGACGAAGTAGTTGCAATAGGAGCCGCAATTCAGGGTACATTGCGTCAGATTTCCGAAGGTAGTACAGAGGGAGTTGATATGCCTGATGCTGTCATAGATCGTTTTATCGGTCCAGATGGTGCTCCTAAGGTGACCGTTACTGATGGTGCGACCCATAATCTTGGACTTATCGTTCTCAATATGAACCGTCAGCATATTATCCATGTCATGATTCCGAAAATGACTGCTGTTCCATGTGAAATTGCGGATAAGTTCTTGACGGTGGATCACAATCAACCATCGGTGTTAATTGAAGTGGTACAAGGACTTGAACAGGATCAATGTAAAGACGATATTGATCTATTTGAAGAGTATAAATTGGGTGAATGTACCCTTAAGTTACCCCCTGGATTACCGCAAGGTTCACCTATTGAGGTTAACTATAAATACAACTTAGACCAAAATCTTGAGGTAACTGCAAAATCACTTTCTAACGATGGTGCTACTGCTGTCTACGACCTGTTTTCAATTATTGATAGACCTACTCTTGATGAAGAGGAAGTTGCCCAAGCTAAAACAGAACTACAAGACCTTACCGTTGAATAGATCTTTGTCTAATATAACCCAAATTGCTACCTACAAATTTTTAGACATGCGGATACTGTTTTAATGAAAAAAGGGCATTATTCTCGATAATGTTGTAGCGTAAACTGTTAGTTTGCGTCTATTTTGACACAATCTAACAGATTGTGCTACATTATGTAGCAACTTGAGTAATATAGTAAGTACAATTCTTTCTGGCAAACCATTGAATTTCGCATCTTTATCCTTCCTAAATAATAACAATGGAATATATCTATGTCCAAACGTGAGGAATTTATTGCAATTATCAATGCACTCAGAACTGCATCTACATCAATAACTGATGAACAACGCAAAGGACTTCTACGGTTAGGTGTTCAGCAACATAGTCTGACTGTTGAGGAAGCATCTGAGATCCTTAATTCATCTGGATTGGTGATAGGTAAACAGATAGATTTATTTGATGTCTTGGGTATCTCAATTTCAGATGTACATAATTCAGATGAGTCTACTTTTGCAAGCCGTATTGATGCTGTCCACAAAAAACTGTATAGTGCATCTTTGACAGCGGGTGGTCGTCCCCGGTCAGATGGTAGGACAGAGGAGCAGTGGCGAATACTCTTGAATCAAGCACGGGATACACTCATAGACTCGCAAAAACGACAATCCTACTTGTCAACATTACAGCATAAGAAACGTTTCACAGTCAATGAGACTTCACCCCCAAGTCTTGACAATATGGTGCTGATACCCGCAGGTGAATTTGAAATGGGAAGTAATGATGAGGAATCATTCGGTGATGAACACCCGATACACAATGTTTTTCTTGATGCGTTCTATATAGATCAATTTCCAGTAACGAACGCACAGTATAAGGAGTTTATAGATGAAAATCCGCAGTGGAGTATTCACGATATTCCAAAAAAATACTGTGATGTTGACTACTTAAAACATTGGCAAGGAAGTACCTATAGGAAAACAGAAGTAGATCATCCTGTTATCAATGTAAGTTGGTATGCAGCAATGGCTTATGCACAATGGTGTGGCAAACGTTTACCTACTGAAGCAGAATGGGAAAAGGCTGCACGAGGAGGAGTCAACGGTAATAAATATCCGTGGGGTAATGTTGCTGATTCTACGAAAGCAAACTATGATTGGAACGTAGGTGGAACATCAACTGTAGGGGAGTACCCACCAAATGGATATGATTTATACGACATGTGTGGAAATGTCTGGGAGTGGTGTCTTGATGCGTATCATGAAAGTATTGCGATGAGTTCGTTTCCACGAAATCCAATTTCAGGTGCAAACTCCATTGATTGGATTTTCCACCATTATTTAGATGTTGAATCAAACAGAGTTTTACGAGGTGGTTCTTGGCGTATTCCTGCCTCGTTAATACGAATAGCAAATCGTAATGCAGAATCGCCATCGTTTTCACTCAACGTGATAGGTTTCCGTTGTGTCTGTGCAGTGTCGTCTCTAAACTTAGAACCGTCATCTGGAATCCAATCTGAATCTTCCAATGATTAAATGAGAAACTGATGTTAAAACGAGATGAATATATCACCTTAATCAACGAATTAAAATTGATTTCTCCAACGATATCGGATGAACAACGCAAAGGACTACTTCGAAGAGGCGTACAACAGTATGGACTCTCTGTTGAAGAAGCGACTGACATTCTAAATGTATCAGGATTGTCTATCGGTGAAAAAGTAGATTATTATGATGTATTAGGTTTATCAATCTTAGACATTGAAAACCGAAGTGAATCGGAAATTGTCACCCTTGTTGAGACAGCACACAAAAAACTATATAGAGCATCATTGGCTGCTGGTGGTCGTCCACGGTCAGATGGTAGGACAGAAGAGCAGTGGCGGATACTATTGAATCAAGCGAGAGATATGCTTACGAACCCAAAGATGCAGGAAAAACACATCAGGCAACTTAGGACTGAGACCACTGAAAAATCTTATCCTAATGTTCTTCTTGATACAAGTAATGCAATTCCCAAATCCAACATCATAAAAGAAGATACCATTCTCTCAGAACATAAAGGAGCAGTTAATTCAGTAGCATTTTCGCCAGATGGTACAACCGTAGTCAGTAGTAGTTCAGATAACAATGTAATTGTATGGGATGTTTTGCGTGGAAAACAAAAATATATATTCATTGCACATAAAGACGTGGTAACCTCAGTTATCTTCTCCCCTGATGGTAAAACAAATGTAAGCGGAAGTCACGATGGAACTGTTCATTTGTGGGATTCTGAATCAGGTGAGCTTAAAGATACTTTATTGGGTCATAAAGATTCAGTTAGTTCAGTTGCGTATTCCCCCGATGGTAAAACAATCGCAAGTGCAAGTTACGATCAAACTGTCCGTTTGTGGGATTCTTTCACAGGAGAACTTATAACTATTCTCAAGGGACATAATAATTGGGTAAGTTCTGTTGCCTTTTCACCAGATGGTAAGACAATCGCTAGTAGTGGTTATGATAGGACTGTCTGTGTGTGGGATGCAGTGACATTCTACAATAAATTCATTTTGGATGGACATAAGAATAGTGTCAGTTCAGTGATTTATTCCCCTGATGGCAATACCATCGTTAGCACGAGTCTTTACGGTAATGTTCATTTGTGGGATTCTGCTACAGGTGAATCACAAAACTTTCTTTCGGATCATCTCTCATGGTTTAATGTTGTGGAATATTCACCTGATGGACTTACCCTCGCTTGTGGCAGCTACTATGGACTGGTGCGACTGTGGGATTTTGCTTCCGGGAAATTTAAATCTACACTCTCTGGACATAATTCTACGGTAAACTCGCTTGCATATTCCCCTGATGGCAATATACTTGCTACTTGTAGCACGGACAAGAATGTACGTTTGTGGAATCTAAATATCAGTCGAGAAACGTATTAATTCCACGTTGTATACTCACTTATGTATATCGTTGATTAGCATATATTCTGATTCTAAATAGGGATAAAGGTATGACAAAACGTGATGAATACATTGTAATCATCCGCACACTCAGTGATGCTTTCCAAACTATTTCTAACGAACAACGAATAGGTCAGTTAAGTCTTAAACGAGACTACATTCCTTGTGTCTGTATTCATAATTTCTGTTTCTTGGAGTGTTTATTATGTCTAAACGCGATGAGTTTGTTTTATTCATAAATAGACTAAAAGCGGTTTCATCAACAATCACTAACGAACAACGTAAAGGATTGTTACGTCAAGCGACTCAGGAGTATGAAATTTCTTCTGCTGATGCAGTCGAGATCATGATAGAATCGGGTTTGATGGTTGGTGAAATAGAAAACTATTTTGCAGTTTTTGGTCTTACATCCGATGAACTACATGAGTGGCAAGAGAATGTTGTCACAGCACATATAGATGCTAAACACAAAGAACTATATTCAACATCGCTTAGAGCGGGTGGACTCCCGCGTCCTGATGGTAAAACACAAGAACAGTGGAGAACATTACTCAATCAAGCAAGAGATGTCTTGATTGATCCACAGAAAAGACGAGAACATGCTGTAAAGATCCAAAACGGTGAATCAGATATCTTGTCTGAGTTCAGTAAATCCGATAACTATGAACTTGTTGAAGATGATGAAATTGCTATCACAGAACTAAGTCATCAGAATATTCCAAACGATATAGTTGTACCTGATGAAATGGTTTATATTCCTGCTGGACAATTTCAAATGGGGAGTAATGACATAGAATCAAATGATGACGAGAAACCTGTTCATACTGCTATTATTAATGCATTTCTGATGGACAAATATCCCGTGACAAATTCGGATTTTAAGGAATTCCTTATTGCTGATGCTGAGCGTATAAAACCGGAGTGGCTCAGTAGTGAAATTAACATAACTTATCACGATGGTGGCTACTTGAATCATTGGGATGGAAATATGTACCCGCACGGTAAACACGATCATCCAGTCACTGGTGTAAGTTGGTTTGCTGCGATGGCGTATGCACAATGGGTAGGTAAACGATTGCCTACTGAGGCAGAATGGGAAAAAGCTGCGCGCGGACAGTTGTTGGGAAAGAAATACCCGTGGGGTGATTCAATTAATGTAGACGATGCAAACTATTTTTACAATATTAGTGATACAATCTCAGTGGGACAATACCCTGCAAATGGATTCGGATTATATGATATGTGTGGACACATTTGGGAATGGTGTCTTGATGCTTATGATACAGATTTCTATAATAGACCCACCTCTCAAAATCCGTTTTCTGGTACGAATAGCTTAAAGTGGGTCGTAGATAACTTTAAAAGGGTAAAGACTTCACGAGTATTGCGTGGTGGACCTTGGGGTGTTGATTCTCAGGTTGCAAGAGTTTCACAACGATTTGCTGGAAGTCCTACTGATACACTACCCACATTCGGTTTTCGTTGTGTAATGGATGTAACTACATAATTCCTGTTCTTATATATTATACTTGTTGATTCTATACATAAAACAAATGTAGTGACATATTTAACATATAATGTTTCATTTGACGATCAATGGTATGAATGCCTTTTTGGCATTTGTCCAAAACAACGCCAAATGTGCGTTTGGCATTTGTCGGTTCGCTCTTACATAAAAAAGATTTCTAATCAACAACAATGGTTGAATCCGGAAATGGGATAATATTTTGTAGAATTGGTATAAGATAGGATATGTCTAAACGCGAAGAATATAGATCAGTTGTCATCACACTCAAGGAAACTTTACCGACTATTACTGCACAACAACACAGTCTCCTTCTCCAACAAGGAGTCCAGCAATTTGGTTTGTCCAAGGATGATGCCGAGGAAATTCTAAATGCGTCTGGAATTGTTATCGGAGAGAGTGTAGATTACTTAGATGTTTTAAAACTATCCATCGAAGAACTCCAAGATAAAAGTGATTCTGAAATATCCGTTCGTGTTAACGCAGCACATAGGAGAGCATACAGTGCTTCTTTACGGGCAGGTGGACAGCCGCGTCTGGACGGTAAGACCCAAGAACAGTGGAGGACGCTACTAAATAAAGCATGCGATACTCTTAAGAACCCACAAAAGCGACAAGAATACCTTGAATCATATCTTATCCAACATGGTTCATTTGTAAAACAAACTGACAATCTTTCACAATTCAAAACACAAGAGCAGCCCACCCCACAAACAACTTCAAGAACTTCACGAACAAGCTTAACTTCTATGTTCTCAAGTGATGATTCTGAACCTGAAGAACTAATAACAGGTACACCAAATGATATGGTTTTCATTCCTGCTGGAGAATTTCCAATGGGTAATCATGATGACAGTACTGATGTCAAAGACAATCCATTGCATATTGTCCATGTGGATTCATTTTTTATGGATAAGAATCTGGTGACCAATATCCAATACAAAGAATTTGTGGATGCTAACCCAGAGTGGCAAAAAGCATCGGATTGGTTCGATTGGCATAAAAAGTTGAAGACCTCAATACGAAAGAAGTTTCACGATGGTGATTACCTAAAAAATTGGCATGAGAATATCTATCCTGATGGGAAGGAACATCATCCTGTAACTTGGGTAAGTTGGTATGCGGCGATGGCTTATGCAGAGTGGATTGGTAAACGTTTGCCTACAGAAGCGGAATGGGAGAAAGCTGCACGAGGAGGATTGATGTGGCAGAAATATCCGTGGGGAAATACAATTGATACTACATACGCTAATTACCAGAGCAATATCGGAGACACCACCAAAGTAGGGGAATATCCTGCTAATGGTTTCGGTGTTTATGATATGTCAGGAAACGTGTGGGAATGGTGTATTGATGTATATGATGCAGATTATTATCTGGAATCCCCAAAACGAAATCCTATATCCGGTGCAAGTGCCCTTAAATCTGTAAGTGTTGATATGACGGATGCCCCAAAATACCGTGTATTGCGAGGAGGTTCTTGGCTTGACGCTCCTCAATTCCTATGTTCCGACTATCGTTATAAGAATGTTTCCACACGCACACTTTCCAGAATCGGTTTTCGTTGTGTAAAGTCAGTGAAAACCTAAATTACAATGTTACTTATTCTTGTTTTATGCACTATGCTATGGTAATATGTGGTAATTAGATTGAATTCTGATTAGAATGAACTTTCTTGTTGATGTAGTTCCATCAATACATATTTTCTGGTGTTTGAAGAATAAAATGAAAGTTGAATTTACTAACAATAGTCTCATTATCAAGTATCACCATATACCCGATGTCAAAACGCTAAGAATTTATGAATAACTATTTGTAACTTGACTTACCTAATCATCAAATAGAGAGAGGAACAATGACAGATATGAACAACGTTACTTTATGGTATAAACAACCCGCTAATGCTTGGACAGATGCACTACCCGTTGGGAATGGACGACTCGGTGCGATGGTGTTTGGTGGCGTGGAACGTGAGCGAATACAACTCAACGAAGATACACTTTGGGATGGCGGTCCACTTGACCGCAACAATCCAAAAGCATTGGAGGCACTTCCAAAAGTACAACAACTACTTTTTGAAGACAAAAACGAAGAAGCGACAAAGTTAGCTGGCGAAACAATGATGGGTATTCCACCACGAATAAAATCGTATCAGTCTTTGGGAGACGTCATCGTTGAGTTTCCACATGAAAATGATGTTGCAGAATATTACAGAGAACTTGATTTGGACACAGGGATTGCCAAAACTACCTATAGAATTGGTGATGTCGATTTCTGTAGGGAGGTATTCGCAACGGCAGTAGACCAACTCATTGTTATCAGGATTGAATCTGACCCGTCAGAGTATGTTTCTTTTGATGTGACGATGACACGTGAACAGGATGCAGACGTAAAGTCAATCTCAGACGATACACTCAGACTCAGTGGACAGTGCGGTGAAGATGGTATGCGATTTTCAGCTTATCTACAGGTTCAGGTTGACGGAGGAGAGATTGAGACCAATGGTGATCATATCTCTGTACAAAAAGCGAATGCTGTCACTCTTCTTCTGGCAGGGGCTACAAGTTACATAAATCAGAAAGATGCAAGCGGTAACCCTAACGAACTTTGTGAAAGTTATCTTGCGGGTGTAGCAAACAAGTCGTATGAGGAAATTCGATCGGAGCACATTGCTGAACATCAATCTTTATTCCGTCGTGTTGACATGTGCCTCGGTTCTTCTGATGCCGATAATTTACCGACGGATGAACGTTTGGATGCCGTGAAGGAAGGTGCCTCTGATCCAGGACTGGTTTCACTTTACTTTCAGTTTGGAAGGTATCTACTCATGGGAAGTTCGAGACCTGGATGTCTACCAGCGAATCTGCAAGGTATCTGGAACGAACACATGAACGCACCATGGAACAGTGATTTCCATACAAATATCAATCTCCAAATGAACTATTGGGTACCAGAAGTTTGTAACCTCGCTGAGTGTCATAAACCGTTATTTGATTTTATGGATACACTTGTTGAACCGGGTAATCAAACCGCGAAACGGCATTACGGTGCTGATGGGTGGGTAGTACACCATCTTACAGATGTGTGGGGATTTACTACTCCCGCAGATGGTATCTGGGGCATTTCACCTATAGGTTCTGCGTGGTTGTGTGAGCATGTTTGGGAACATTATCTTTTCGGTGGTGATGTAGAATTCTTGAAAAAACAGGCATATCCTTTGATGAAAGGTGCTGCACGATTTATGCTAGATTTCCTTGTTGAAGCACCAGAAGGTACACCTTTCGCAGGTATGTTGGTGACCAATCCTTCTCACTCTCCGGAAAACAGTTTCCTTAAACCCGATGGAAAAAGATCTCTATTCACATACGCAGCAACGATAGATTTGGAGATCGTACATGAACTCTTTACAAACTGCATCGCTTGTATAGATGTGCTCGGAGAGGATTCGGATTTGAGAGAAGAGTTGGTTTCTGCACTTGACCGACTTGCTCCACTTCAAATTAGTGAGAAAACAGGACGACTCCAAGAATGGATATTTGATTATGACGAACCGGAACCAGGTCATCGACACATGTCACACATGTATGGACTTCATCCGAGTTGTCAGATAACTTTACGCGGCACACCTGAATTGGCAGCAGCAGCAAGAAAGTCTTTAGAATATCGATTAGCACATGGGGGTGGACAAACTGGATGGAGTCGTGCGTGGTTGGTCAATTTCTTAGCTCGACTTGAGGATGCAGAGGAAGCATACAGTCACCTTCAGCAACTTCTTGCGAAGTGCACTCTGACAAACCTGTTTGATACACATCCTCCGTTCCAGATTGACGGTAATTTTGGTGGCACTGCTGGTATTGCTGAAATGTTGTTACAGAGCCATGCAGGGGAGATTCACACACTTCCTGCACTTCCAGATGCTTGGGACACAGGACACGTTAAGGGTCTACGAGCGCGAGGTGGATTTGAAGTTGATATAGAGTGGAAAGATGGTAAACTCTCGCAAGCACAATTGTTATCTACCCTTGGTAATGACTGTTGGTTCAGGACATCGGAACATGTTAATGTGACATGTGATGGAGAACGTATTAAGTTCTCTCAATCAAGACAGGTAGTTAACTTTCACACGGAAGCCGGAAAAAAATATGTGATTGTGCCTAAGTAGCAAGTAAATCTATTTTCTTGTAGGACTATTTTATGTAGAGAGAAGCGAAACCTATATCTGTTAATTTACCTTTATATTGTTCATCTGTATGTGCGATAAATTGTGACGTTTTGCACGTCACCTGTGACTTAAAGAATTCAGTCAGGATAAGGAATGTGACGCGAATTTCGCTTTTTTTTATTTACTCCTTTTTGGTCTTTTTCTTATCTTGACCTACCTTCACAATTTGTAAGACATGAAACTTAGAAAACTCATATACAGTCCCTTAGTCACAAAAACCAAGGACTACACGCTTGGTGAATTTGTGTTTATACCGCCTTCTAACGTATCTCAACTCGTGCCACAGATATAATCTTATATTCTAAACATACGTTAATTATATAGTATCTTTTTGTGGATGTCAAATTAAAAAGCGAAATGCCTTATTGGATATATATTGTGTTTTTGATTGGTATATTAAATTGTGTTTGTCTGAACCAGGATTTACCAAATCAAGAAATCAACGGTATGAACGCCTGTAGGCGTTCCCCCAAATCAACGCCAAATGCGCGTATGGCATTTGTCCAAATCAACGCCAAATGCGCGTATGGTATTCGTCGGGTATGAATGCCATTTAGGCATTCCCCGGGATTACAAGATTTTCAGGATAAGAAATCGCGACTGGGAAATCAACGGTATGAATGCCATTGGCAGAATACGCGTGTGGTATTCTGCATGATTCCCCGGGGTGCTCCTACAGAATATAAGATGTCGGACTTCGCTGTGCTCGCTCCGACCTACGAAGACTGGTTCAGACAATAAACGGTGAACCCATTAAACATCTATCCATTCCAATTCAAAGTCCTAACTTTAAGTAAACTTCAATAACAAAGAATTCTTAAAACTAAATAACTCTGCACAGACATAAATAAACTTGACAAAAGTGTGTATATTAGGTTAAACTTATATTTGAACTAACGTCTAACACAAAAACCGTTTCAAGAGGAACTTACGGTGAAGTTATCAGGTCATCCAAAACCCATTAACGCGGATCATGAATTTGGCTTGATTCCGATAGAGGAAAGTGTTATCATGCTAACCTAAGGCTTGCAGGTCAAATCCATATTACTGCTGTTAGTTCAGTGGTAAAGGCGAAGTCTGTACCTGACTCTATAGGTATAGGAAAATCGCTAACGGTGAACCGCGAAGAATCTCATAACCGAGAACGATCGCGTTTTTTATTTTATACGGGACATAGAAAATGACAGAAGCAATTGAAACTACCATTGAAGAGATTTTAACACCTTTACTTGAGGTTGAGGGTTATGAATTAGTAGCTGTGGAGACAGCAGGGAATAAAAAAAATAAGATACTCCGATTGTTAATACACAAACATGGAGGTATATCCGTAGCAGATTGCAAGGCATTAGATAAAGAGGTTAGACCAATTTTGGAAGTCCACCAAATTTTGGATGACTATAGACATTTGGAGATTGCATCACCAGGTCTTGACCGTCCTTTGACATCGGAAGGTGACTATAAACGGAATATTGGGAGTAACGTTCAAATTGTTACTATATCTAAGAACGGACAGAACCATGATTTACAAGGACAAGTGAAGAATGTCATTGACGGGTGTGTCGTTTTAGAACAAACATCGGGTAAAACTATACATATTGATATTTCGCAGATATATACAGGTTCTATTCAATTGGTATGGTAATCAGTTAATAGTTTCGAATTATAACTGAGTTATGCGTAGGAGAAATATGAGACAGAAAACAGAAGACAGAAGAGAAAGCTTACAGCAGTCAATTCGCCAAATGATGGGACACACCGATTTACCGGAGGATGTCTTTCTGAGTGCGATTGAGGATGCATTACGTGTTATCGCATCACGTCACTATGGACCTGAAGCTAAGGTATCAATAAACATTCAGTTAGACCGTGAGGTAATAACATGTCATGTGCCGAAAAAAGTTGTCAATATAATGCAGGATTACTCAACGGAAATTCCTATTGAGATAGCAAAAAATATCAAACCTGATGTAGAGATCGGTGATACACTTGAAGTCGAGATTAATCCCGAAGAATTTGGTCGAATACAGGCACAATTAGGACGACAAATATTACTCGGTAAACTTAGAGAAGCTGAACGGGAACTTATTTATAAAGAATTTGAAGGACGCGAGGGTGAGGTAGTTGTAGGTTACCTACAGAGATATACTGGACAGGATGCAATTATCGATCTTGAGCGGACAGACGTTTTAAGGACAGAAGCGTTGTTACCCGGAAGCCAAATACCTCCTCCCCATCGATATAATCGTGGAGACTCCATTCGGTGTCTGATTCTTGAGGTAAAGGATACGATGACAGGTGAACAACTTATTGTATCCAGAACCCATCCTGACCTGATTACAATGCTATGTGAACATGAAGTGCCAGAAGTGTATGAGGGACAAGTTCGCGTGATGGCAGTTGCTCGCGATCCTGGTTACCGGGCTAAAGTTGCTGTCTCTGCTACTGAAGATGGAATTGATGCAGTTGGAACATGTGTCGGGGTTAGAGGGGCACGGGTACAGACAATGGTCCGTGAACTAAAAAACGAGAAGATAGATTTTTTAGATTGGGACGAAGACCCACAAGTATTTATTACAAATGCTTTAAAACCAGCCAAAATTCGTAGAGTAGAACTCAACGAAAATGCTATGAGTGCAAATGTTATCGTCGCAGAAGATCAATTGTCCTTAGCAATTGGTAGGAGAGGACAGAATGCTCGACTTGCTGCAAAATTGACTGGGTGGAATATTGACATTAAAAGTGAAGCCGAAGCTCCAGTTTCATTGGATACCCTCTTTAAAGAAGATGATGAGATTGATGAAAATGTAGACGTGGAATCCGAAGATGTTGATACATCTATTGACGTTGAAGAAACTATATTAGAAACTGAGGATGACGTAAGCGATAGTGTTGATAATGATTCAACATCAGAAGATACTAATGTTTCAGAAACAGTTGACGAACCTGTATCTGAAGACGAAGAGAACTAAATTTCTCGTGAACACATCTGTTCGCGGGTATCACTGTTGGAAACTGGTCTAAAACACTTGTCTCCGCAGTCAACCGATGATAAGAGTTAAAGGTCCTATTCGCACCTGCATTGGGTGTCGTTGTAAATTTCCACAGAAAACGCTACGAAGGTTTGTGTGCATCAAAGGAGAGTCTTTGGTGATAGATAATGAGAAAATGCATCCTGGACGTGGTGCTTATGTCTGTCGATCACATTCATGCATAGAGGAAGCATTTAAGGCACCAAAACGGATTAACACATTGTTACGAGTGCAACTGCCGAAATCGGTCATCGTCGAGTTCAGGCAGAAACTTCTTGATAAGGAGATACACGCCGATGAAAAAGCGTAGACAGCAAAACGCTGAAGTCCAGCAAAAAACAACACAGAGCCAAAATATCAGAGTTTATGAATTGGCAAAACGACATGAAATGAGTAGTAAAGAACTTATCACAGTTCTTGAAGAATTAGGTGTCCCTATTAAAAACCACATGAGTAGTTTGGATCCAGAAATGATTTTGTTGGTTGAATCCGAATTGGATCCACCTGATGAAATTGCTACCGAAGAAGAAAAAGAATTAGAAAAAACAGAGGTAAAAGAAAAAATAGAAGAGGTCATAGAAGAAGAAATAGAAGTGGAAGAAACGGAAGTAGAAACACCATCAGAGACAACCATGCAGGTACAGGAAGGTACAACAGTTGGGTCTTTAGCATCACTACTCAATTTACAATCAACACAATTGATCATGCAGCTGATGAAGATGAAGGTAATAGCATCTATAAACCAAAGTTTAGATTACCAAACCTTGCTGATTTTAGGAGAGCATTTCGGATTTGATGTTGTAAAGGAAAAGACACTTGAAGAAACACTGTTGATTGACGAGGAAGATCCACCGGATTCATTGGTGCCGCGTGCCCCAGTTATCACAATCATGGGTCATGTTGACCACGGTAAAACATCATTATTAGATTCTATTCGTAAATCAAACGTCAGTGAATCTGAAGCAGGTAATATTACCCAACATATAGGTGCCTACCATGTGGAATTAGAAAACGGTAATATTGTATTTCTTGATACCCCTGGTCATGCTGCGTTTACTGCAATGCGAGCCCGTGGCGCACAAGCAACAGACATCGTAGTTTTAATTGTTGCTGCAGATGACGGGGTCATGCCACAGACTATTGAAGCAATAAACCACTCAAAAGCTGCAAAAGTTCCTATTGTTGTTGCCATAAATAAAATTGATGTCCAAGGTGCAAGAACAGATTATGTAAAACAGCAGCTGGTTGAAAACGACCTTGTACCAGAGGATTGGGGTGGACAAACAATCTGTGTTGAGGTGTCCGCAGTGGAAGGTACAGGAATAGAGTTGTTGTTAGAGATGCTTCTTTTGGAAGCAGCATTGCTGGAACTAAAGGCAAATCCGTCAAAACCTGCGCGAGGGATTGTCATCGAAGCACAAGTGGATAAAGGTCGTGGTGCCATTGCAACAGTGTTAGTTCAATCTGGCTCCTTAAAAGTTGGAGATACATTTGTCTCCGGACGATATTCTGGTAAAGTTAGAGCGATGATGAGCGATGACGGCAAACGAATCAAGTCCGCAGGTCCGTCTACACCAGTGGAAATCCTTGGATTCACGGGTGTGCCAGAGGCAGGCGATCAATTTTTTGCGGTTGACTCCGAAAAAGATGCCCGCACTATCAGTGAAGAACGACAAGACCAATACCGTATTTCTAAACTTGGCGCGCACAGTCATATTAGTCTTGATGACTTATTCCAACAAATCCAAGAAGGTGATATAAAGGATTTGAATGTAATTGTTAAAGGTGATGTACAAGGATCGGTTCAAGCAATATCGGAATCCCTTCTAAAATTAAGCACACCTGAAGTAAAAATCAATATAATACACGAAGCCACCGGTGGTATTACAGAGACTGACATCTTACTTGCATCAGCATCGGATGCCATCGTTGTCGGATTCAATGTATATCCTACTACAGAAGCTGTCAAAGCTACAGAAACAGAAGGGATAGATGTTCGTACTTATACTGTTATCTATGACATCATCTCAGATATCCGTTCAGCAATGGAAGGTCTGTTAGATCCTGAAGTACGTGAAGTTATTATTGGACGTGCCGAAGTCAGAGAAATCTTTAAAGTGCCACGCAGCGGATTAGTTGCTGGTAGTTATGTCAATTGGGGAAAAATCACATTTAACCAACCACTCCGAGTGTTACGGGATAATAGGATGATTTATGAAGGAAAGGTTGATTCACTCAGGCGTTTCAAAGACAATGTCAATGAAGTACAAGCCAATTATGAATGTGGAATAGGTATTGAGGAATTTGATGACATAAAGATTGGTGATGTTTTAGAATGTTACGTCCATGAACAGGTGGCAAGGACGTTGTAATTTACTTGTCTCAGATCATATTTTCATTATAATTTACAACTGAATCAGTATTTGCTGTGATATTCTTATTCATGCTTGAAATGTCTATAAAACGGTGTTGGTGGATTTACATTTCACACCACACTCAATTTTACTTTTCTTCGTATTTATGGTAAACATTGAAATTAAAGCACCACATTTCTGTAGGAGCGATCTCCGAATCGCGACAAAACTCACTGATAGTCGGGAATCGGAGTTCCCTCCTACAACTCAAAATGTCCTGTTAATTCTAAAGTTCACTATAATATAATCTTACAAGGGTTGTTAGGTATAGGTGAATCTCAATCCAAAGAACAACCCCATTAAATTCCTCTCAGATTGCAAGCGGAACTCATCGCAGTTGTTAAATATGAGAGATTTTGTGATTGATCCAGTCGCTGGTTCTTCTTATATTGAAAAGCAACTCAACTAAAAAATAGGATTTCATCGTTTGTGATCTTACTGGACAAATCAATATCAATTAACTGATTATGGCAATAAATGATGCACATTGGAGTTTGTAAAGTCAAATTATATTTGCCTGAGAGCCAGTCACTCAAAGAAAAACGTCGGATTATTAAGAGTTTAATCGCGCGTCTCAAAAACCGATTTAATGTTGCAGTCGCAGAAATTGAGGCACTTGATTTGCATCAATCTGCGGTTATTGGAGCAGTTTCTGTAGCAAATGAAGTTAAATTTGTAAATCAAATTCTGTCACAGTGTGTTAAATTCATTGAAGGGAATTCGTCGGTTGTTTTGGTTGACTATGAAACAGAATTCTTCTTTTAAATTGATAAAGAAAATAATTGTGATATAAAATACAATTGAGTATAATAGTTAGAAATTCCTCCAAATACAGAAAGTTCAACCACAATGAAAGATAATAGAAGACAAGATAGGGTGAGTGCACTTATCCAGAGAGAATTAAGTGAAGTAATCCAACGTGAAGTAAAAGACCCGCGTGTTGCATTCTGCACTGTTACCCATACTGAAGTATCACCAGATCTAAAATACGTAGATGTCAAGGTAAGTGTTATCGGTGGTGCTGAGCAGAAGGAAAATACACTCATAGGACTAAAAAGTGCTGCCGGATTTCTTAGACGTGAAATAAGCAGACGGTTGTCTCTTAGATATTCGCCGGAAATCCGTTTTATCTTGGATGATTCAGTTGACCATCTTATGAAAATTGATGGTCTTCTCAAAGAAATTGATAGTGAAGATGAAACAATTGAAAGTTCAGAACAAGATACAGGGTTGCCATGAATAACTTTGGCGACCTCCTGACTCTTTTTGAGCGATACCAGACATTTGCTATAGCAACTCACGTAAATCCGGATGGTGATGCAATTGGTTCCGAGTTAGCATTATACATATTTCTTAGGAAGTTAGGCAAATCTGTCCGTATTCTCAATACGGATCAAGTGCCGGAAAAATACCAGTTTCTGCCATATTGGGAAAACATAGAAAACGCGCAAGTTTCCACTGACTATTGTCCAGAGGTATTAGTTATTGTAGATGCAAGTTCTCGGGAACGGATCGGGAAGTTTCTCAGTAAGAACCTGATTCCGATACATGCAGTCGTCAACATTGACCATCATATTACCGCTAAGTCTTTTGGTGATTACAACATCATTCAAACAGAGGTATCGTCAACAGCAGAAATCATTTACCAGTTTATTAAGTCTACGGATATGTCAATTGATGCAGAAGAGGCATTGTGTTTATATACAGGACTCATGTTTGATACGGGGTGCTTTCGTTATAGTAATGCAACCCCTGAGACACATCGTATTGCAGCAGATTTAATTGAGATCGGTGATTTTGCGCCAGATGAAGTTTACTGTAGAGTCTATGAACATATACCACTTGGCAAAATACATTTGTTGGGAAAAGCATTGAGGACTTTAGAACTAACCTCTGATGGTAAGATTGCTTGGGTGGTGGTGACTCAGAAAATGTTAAACGATACAGATACAACGTTGGATGATGTGGAGGGGTTTGTCAATCAAATCCAAGCGATAGATAGTGTTGAAGTGGCAATCTGTATATGTGAACTGCAGGATGGAAACACCAAAGTCAGTCTCCGTAGTAAAGGTCGTGTTGATGTCGCTGCGCTTGCAGCGGAGTTCAATGGCGGTGGACATGAACGTGCCTCTGGATGTCGTATAAACCTTCAACCTACTTCAGCAATAAAAATGCTTGTAGAGAGTGCAGTACGCAGGATTAAAGAGATATGATAATATAGGAAGTTCTACAGGTTGAAGTAAATAGACATTTTTCTATCAAATTAATGGAATATGGTATAGATTTGGGTTGAAGTCTTCTAAACATGCTATGGGAACTTATCATACCAATGCTTGTTGTATTAAGTAATAGGCATAATCTATACTGCTGACTCGTGGAGTTATATTTTGCAAACCTATTATAGTTTGGAAACAATCCCTGAATCCAAACAAGACTCAGTGGTTACCTTCGGGGTATTTGACGGGTTACATATTGGTCACCATGATGTTCTTAAAAAAGTTCGTGAACGTGCTGATTCCGATAAGTTACTAAGTGTTCTCTTCGGGTTTTATCCGCACCCATTATCATATCTTGCCCCTGATAAATGTCCACCTGTTCTAATGTGTCTACCGAAACGAATAGAGATACTTGAACAAATTGGGTTTGATATTGCGATATTTGTTAAATTCAATGAAAAAATTGCTTCTATGTCTCCAAATGCTTTTGTAGGTGGCGTTCTGCAGGAGTTATGTCGTGCAAAGCATGTGGTTGTTGGTTATGCATGTCAATTTGGGAAAGATCGGACAGGTAATGCCCAGGTATTAGAATCTCTTGGACAAGAATCTGGGTTCGGAGTTACAATTGTGCCACCGACACAGTTAAATGGTCTACCCGTTCATAGTACCCGCATACGGCAAGCAATTGCAAGAGGAGACCTTGGGTTAGCATCGCAATTGCTGGGAAGGATCTACTCAATGAGTGGGACAATCGTCCAAGGTGATGGACGCGGCAGACAAATCGGTTTTCCTACTGCGAACATTGACCCGGGAGAACAGTTGTGTCCACCGAATGGTGTCTATGCAATCCGAGTGAAACTTGCTAATCAGTTGTTTGATGGGGTATTGAATATCGGTATCCGACCAACATTTAATGGAACAAAATTGCAAGTAGAAAGCCATCTGTTTGAATTCAACGATACAGTATACGGTGAAACTATTGAAATATATTTTATTGAAAAGATACGTAATGAAAGAACATTTTCAAATAAGCAAGCACTTGTTCAACAAATACATCGAGACATTGCTGTTGCTAATGAAATACTCACCCAGTAACTTTTGACTTCTATGATGATGTTTTATTCTCCATATTTCAACATCAAGCAAGATCAATTTTAGAATGTTAAATCCGATTTGCCACCCATAAAACCCCTCTTCGTATCACTTCCTGAAAGCTTGAATTTTCAAGTACTGCCATATCGTGTCCCAGAGCAAAATAGAAGACTCTACCCTCACCGTAGGTATGGTGGAATGCCATCACATGTGTTTCGTCTTTCGTATGGTCATACGCATGCATTAGATGGTGTGAGGATTCAGGATCGTGTTTCAGATAATAGAGTTCATCCTTTGCATCAAAATTACTTAACCCGTTAGTGATGGGATGGTCAGTGTCACTTATGCTAACGGTAAAGTCCATATACGGACTATGTCCGTTGAAGAATCCGTTTAACATGCCGTGATATGCTTCAGATTCTCGGAAAGAAGCGGCAGCAGTATGAAGTCCGAAGAACCCACCACCCGATTTGATATATTCAAGCAAACTTGTTTCTTGCGCTTGTGTAAGTTCACCGACATCTGTATAGAATAGCACAGTGTGATATGTATCAAGACCGTCCGCAAGCACATCATAATCACGCGAGAAATCGGCTTTGATGTTCTCTGTTTCATTTAGCATTTCGGTTATATACTTACCATTTCCGTCATGGTCGTGATACTTACCCTCTGTTCCAACAAAAATTAATGTATTCACTATAGCCATATCATCTCCTTCTAATTGTTTGGTGTAACGAGTACTTTCACAGACCCGTATTCATCACGTCCAGCTGCGACAGCAAATGCTTTAGATATATCACCCAGTTCGAACCGGTGGGTAACTAAAGGATTTGGATCAATTTTTCCAGCAGCGAGTAAATCAATTGCAATACGAAATTCGGTTTTTCCACCACGTCTGCCGTAACAGAATGACCAGATGATTGTAAGTTCTCGGCTTCGAGCAAACCGTTCGGAAAATGTGAGAGGTGCACCATGTCCGCCAACCATACAAACCCGACCACGTTTTGCTGCGATTTCGGTTGCACGTTCCAACGTATTTGCTTTACCCCCTACTGCTTCAAAGACGACATCAGCACCACGACCATCACTCCAATCCATTATGGCTGCAACCGAATCGGTCTTATCCACATTTATAGGAACAGCACCAACCGCTTCGTGTGCAATCTGTATCGGGGCATCCGGTTTACCTAAAACCGCAATAGAGGTTGCACCTGCTACATCTGCCACCTGCGCAATCGTCAATCCGACTGGTCCACTCCCAATAATAGCCACGCGGTCACCGGGAGAAACCATTGCTCTATTGACGGCATGGACAGCAACTGCATATACCTCTGCTAATGCACCACCTTCTACTGAAACACTATCAGGCAGTTCATAAGCATTTGATTTTGCAGCCACCATATATTCAGCAAAACCTCCGCCTGCATGACGCAAATTAGAACAGATATTGTAGTAGCCGTTGAGACATTCTGGACAATTGTTGCATGGACTGATGGGTTCAATTGCAACGCGTGCACCCGTTTTATGTTCAGATACATCCTTTCCTATGTCAACGATTTCTCCGGTTAATTCATGACCACCGATACGGGGTGATAACTGTTTCTCAGGTTGTCGGTGATACCCATGTAGGTCGCTTCCGCATATTCCCGCTGCTTCAACCTTGACGAGAACTTGTTCCGGTGCAGGTGTAGGGTCAGGCACCATTTCAACTCTGATGTCTTTTCCACCGTAAAACTGTGCTGCTTTCATTTAGTCCTCCATCATAGCAATAAATCTATATAAACCATAGCATAGGTAAATCATTACGTCAAATGTAAATCATACATTAAATGGATATAGATTATACAGCATGTTCAATTGACCAATGTCTATCTGTACTCTGAACTACAACAGCATTTGACAGATCCGTCTGTAACAACATCTGTTTAACTTCAGCGAGCGTGAAAGCAGCAAGGAAGGAATCGTAATAGAGTTTTTGTTGGTGGGGTGTATCATTAGCAGCATATTGATCTACAAATGCTTGTGCATCTGCTGGTGTATCAGGTCGGATAAGATCGCGGATTAAAACCGGAACATTGGGTTTGACAACTCTACCCATCTCTTGAAGTGCTGTCAATGCATCGTGTATATGATGAACGATACTGTTGGAAATGAGACCGTCAAAGGTGTTATCAGGATATGGTAGGGTTTTAGCATCCACATGTTCCAGTGTAATCCGATCAGTAAGACCAGCATCATGAATATGTCTTTTTGCTATCTTTAACATCTCTTGCGATAAGTCAATGGCTGTGATGTGGATATCTGGACAAAGTTGTGCAAGAATGATGGGAATTTGTGCGGGACCTGTGCCAACATCAAGAAAATGACCCTTGTTTGCTCCAAGAGTGATGACACGATCAACAAAAGCTTGGTCTACCTCACCGTGTCCCATAGCATCATAAGCTTCTGCAGCTTCTGCTGTATCCATCACTTCCTGTTCAACAATTCGCTCCATATTCACATTTCCTAATGAGTTTAGCAACAGTTGTAGTATTTTGTCGAATCTGGTCAGGATGGAATTGGGTATACATTCCAACCGCCATAGCATCAACTGGTTTGATATTATCAAGTGCAAACTGAAATGCTGCTGTAGGTTCGTTTCTTCCTGCGGCTAAAACTTTGATCGCAATTATTGGTAGTGGTACTGCTTGTATGACAGAGACAGCGGTATCACGGTCGTCTGGCAAGTACAATTCTCTATGTCGTGTATGATTATACAGAGCACATACAAAAAAGTCAACGTTATATCCTTCTGTGTAGCAATACTTGAGAATCTGCGGATCATGCGTTCCGATACCTACTGCACAACCGAGATCACGCACACCTGAAACAAAATCTATAAGCGAATTGAGTTTTCCTTCAGCATACAGTTCATCGGTAGTGCCTCCGTGATGATATATAGCAATGGGGTTATATCGTGCAATTATCTTTAGGTACTTATTCAGTTCGCTATATTCTGTCTGTTTTGGTGTCTGTGCAATCCACTGAATTGTTCCGCCTTCGTTCCAATATTCATTTAATGCACGCATGATATGCCTATCCGCACGTGCAAGCACAGTGTTGATACCGCTCTGTTCTGCTTGCGCGAGGTCATCCATAATCTGTCGTGTCGTATAGTAATCCTCCATAGTTTTTGATGCAGCAGGAGATTGGTGTGAGATACCACTATATGGATTACCACCGATGATTAGTCGTGTGATGTTGTGTGATGCTATAGATACTGTTGGTAGTTTCACAGGACCATTTCCTTGAGTTATACGGTCTACACTTATATATTATCTTTCAATCATTTTGTACTATTGACACTGCTAACATATAGACGTGGTTTTTTTCAACTGCTAAACTTGATGGTTGTTGAGATTGAATTGTGATAGCAGAAATAAATCGCTTGTTTTTATGGACATCAAGATCTAAAATAGAAAGAAAGCCTTTTGAATTTGCTACGTATAGAAAATTTTCGTAAATTTGAAAATCTGTGAGGATACCTAATAATTGATTTGGTTCATATTCGATCGTGTGTGTCCATTGGTCTTGTGAGACAAACTGAATTTTGTATCTATTATCATATAAAACATCTGTAGGTATTCCCTTTGGAAGTGTCTTTTTCCCTGTAAGGTATAGATGTGCAAGATAGTTAGCTTCTAAGTTGTAGTCTTCAATCCATTTCCAAGTAAAAGGAGTATACCGGTCTCGTCCTAAGACTATAGTAATATCGTCACATGGATACCTACGACTTGCAAACACAAGATGACCGTTAGAACTTCTCACTTTCGGATGGACGCAGTTGAACTCTAATAGATCGGTTGCATCTGTGACTAAAGACCAACTTGAGTCACTTGCAGTCCTATGCTTCAACACAATCTGTTTAACATCTTCCCCCATTGCTTTTACTCCGACTAAACCTGAAGGAAATTCTATTTCAACAGACTTAACTGGTATAAAGTTATCATTAGCCAAGTGATAGATGTGTATATAGTCATTAACATCCTTTACATATAAGTAAGAATCATGAATGTCAAATTTACTTATCTCATTTGAATGGTGTAGACTTGCCTGAGATTGAAGTGCAGGTTGAAGCGGATTAGAACAATCTACGAGATAGAATTTATTTTTACTTGCTACAATTACATGCTTGTCAGAAATATGTGCTTTACCAATTGCTTCAGGGAATGATATTGAAGTTTGATACGAAGGCTGTTGCGGGTTGGAGATATCTATGATGAGTAATTCTGTTTCAGTTGTTACATAAGCATATTTTCTTGAAAGAATAACATTATTATTCAAACCTGAACGAAATGGTAAATGAATTGAACTTGTGATTGAGGGATTCTTAACATCTGTAGTGTTTATTACAGTGAATATAGACTGCTGCGGTTTTTCAACTACGCCTACATTTTCATTCTGTTCTATTACACTCAAAACACAACCAGAATTAATTGTAATGGTGAATATTAATATAATAATAGCAAAACTCAAATTTTCAAATATTTTACACATAATATTGATCTCCTATGGTCTGAATCTCTGATGATTAATCAGCAATTATTGTGCCAATTTCAAAGTAGTAAATTACCCTGAAATATAGGCAAATCAAGGTGGGACATGCACATAAAGGGGCAATAAGGAAATTATATGTACATATTTGTGCAGGTGTGAATTAATATTGAATAAATGGGACTGCTTGTATGCAGTCCCGTGTAGGTTAATGAATTGCGATTGGGTTACCTGGAGAACCAGATGCACCTTTCAGGCGAAGTGGTGCGAAACAGAATGCAAATTCGTAGACTTTCGCAGAAGCCAATTCCTCGGTAATTATGTTTTCAAGATTGTAGATACCGTGTTTGACGATAAACAACTGATGTACTGGAAATGCGAGTGATTCATCGGGATTTGGAACTACTTCTATACCCCAATTATCACTACATACCATTACAATCTTTTGCTCTACGAGGTATTGTCCTGCTTCCATACCGATTCCCGGTTCGGTCTTGCTATAACGTTCATTATCAGTCATCCAGTATTTTCCCCAACCTGTGTGAATTACGATAACGTCTCCTGGTGTTATTTTCACTCCTTGTTTATCCAATGCTCCCTCTAAATCAGCGCGTGTAATTTCATAACTATCACCGAGGGTTTCAACACCTTTAAAACCTGCAACATCAATCAGCACCCCACGTGTTACGATAGGTCCTACATTCTCGACACCGAGTTCTTCCAAACCCTCGGCTTTAGCAAAATTGTGTCGGTTTAATCCGTTATAGAACATGTCCCCGATTCCAATATGACCAAGTCCGTCAAATTGCGTGCCGATTTGACCTATTTCTCCACTGAATATCTCCTCAAACCAAGTTGTTTTGTTATCACCGAGTGGACCAGACATTTCAGGAATACGTAAACTATAATGGCGCGTCCCGAAAACAGGGATTCCACTTTCAAAAACCCTTCCAAGTTGATAGACCTTACCAGTTTTGATTAAACTGGCAGCTTGTAACACTTTTTGCGGTGTTAGTCGGTTTGCAGCACCACGTCGGTCATCTGCCCCCCATTCTGAGGGGAACCATGTTTTTTGTTGTTTTGGGTTTTGCGGTGTAAGTATCTTTTTGACGATAGGTTTCCGCACTTTAGGCTTCGGAGGAGGCGGCGGCGGCAATAAATCCACTCCATGTCCCTGTGATAATCTTCCCGCGTTTATGAAATTATCATATAACAGATAATTCACTGATAGTATAGATAATCCCAAAATAACTATAAACAGCACGATGTATTTCGTTTTGATAAACATTGTTCCTCCAATTCAATTGTTAATTTGATCTAAATAAATCTCTAAAGATAGCACGTTGTAATTTAGTCTTTTTGACCTTTTCGGTGATACGGACAACTAATTCTGATTCAGTCGGAGGAGTTTCTGTTACACCTTTCAATTCAGTAGTGTCCGCAAGTGGTTTTCCATTGTTTTCATATACTAATGTTGCGACTTCTCCCGACTTCCAGTGTTTTGCGATTTTTCTGAGTTCTTTCAGCTTGCCAATACGAACTCCATTGAATCCAATTACTCGAACATTAGTTTGCAAAGCCAAACTACTCCTAACAACTTCGTTCACATAGTCCGAGGTCGGCAATTCCTCATTGGTTACGATTACATCTAAACCTGCTTTGTCAAAATATTCTACCAGTGGGAGTTGTTCTTTTCCTTCAATATATTTCTGAAAGAACGGTTCAAAATCCTTACCTGCAACTTTATTGATAGTGTTTATAATATCCCTTTGTGTATATTCTACATTGACATTATCAAATTGCTGATACATCAACTCCATGACGTGATTTAAACTTTTTCTGTTTTTCTTATGTTCTCTAATTTCATAATCCAAGGCAGCAGCAATGATATTACCACCCTGATAACTCAATCGTAAATCTCTTGCCTCACTAATTGAGAATTCATCTAATGCTGACAGATACACTTCACAAGCATTTTCCAATCGGTCCAAATATTCACTTTCAGTAAGATAACCAAGTTTCAATGAAGCAAGATTTGAATAATATTCTGTTACACCTTCTTGAAACCAATGTTCGTGACCACTAAATGGTTCCAATGCAGTCAGTCCATTCCAAACATGAAAAACTTCATGTCCGATGAATGGTGCCCACAAATGTTTGTCCATTTCATCTAAGTAGTTGTCCATTAGAATACTGACGCTTCTGGTAATACCGAGACCTTCTCCACCTTTTTGATCATCTGCTTGATTAGGATTTATAATGAATAACACTTTATCATCTGGACCATCATTAAATATGCTTGAATATGCACTCAGATAATTTTCGACAGTGTCATCAATTAGCTTCTCATAAGGACTAAGGTTACCTCCAATTGCCAGTGTTACATTCACCTTACCTGACTTTGCTATTTCCTCTTTATGTTGTCCAATGAGTAATAAGGAATTTATTAGTTCAGATTGATCTGTTACTGTGTAGTGATTATCCTTTGTTCCGATTCTTCTCCACGGTGTTGATGCATTCCATCCATCAGGAAGATTAAATGATACTTCAATATCTCTGTTTGTCCCACCCACCATAAATAACGCTTTTCCAATCCAAAACATTCTGTCATTCATTAGATTAGGTTCCAATGTTTGAAATCGGAATTCCTGTGGCAAACCCTGTTCTTCCCTACGATTTTCTCTAATTGTTTTTAGCCGTTGCGCATTTTCTAAGGAAACATCATAGGTTAATTTCAGTGGAGATATATATCCGCGCGGAAATTTAAATTTCCAACCTTCAGCACGTCCTGACCGATTAGATATTTGTCTCTTTGAATCTACTAAAGTGATAGTATGGCTTGGGATATAAGCATCATCTGTGCCTTGACGCAACTTAATTATTTTCCCATTTTTCTCAACAGGTGTAAATGTGCATTCGATCTTTGCTTCTGACGGTTTATCTTCAGAAACAGTGACAACATACCGTGCATGACTCAACGGTGTTTCAAAACCACTACCATGTTCAACGACCTTAACTTTCTCAGTCATTGGTGCAAAGTGATAGTCGTTATGCCATGTATACGTCCATGTTGTACCTATATTTAATGGGAAATACTCATTGCTTTTTTCTGGCACATTGTATTCAGTTAATTCTGCTTCAGTGACAATTCCGTTTGAATGTTCATATCGCATTTTCACAATACCGATACCTTTTGCGAACCAGAGATAACGGGTTCCGTTATATAATGCGATCCGTTGAAGTGTATCCTCGTTTGCGTTTTCGTCAGCAGTTGCTCCAGAGAACACAGATTTCAGTTTTAGACATTCTTGGTACTCGTTAGGTCCAATTTCAACCGATTCATTACCAACTAATGTTGACTGTATGCGGGAATTATTCATCCCTTCCTGTTCCCAAGTTGTTCCTATAGTTATAGGGAGTTGAAGAAGTTTTGCCCAGATGGCACTAAGATGATGAAAAAAGAGACTCGACGAACCTGAAACTGATTCACGACCTTTGTAACTACCTCCAATGCTTCCTCCACCCACAACTAATTCTGAGTACATTTGTGATTTGATTATCTCAAATGTATTCTCTCCCATCTGCTCTCCATTCTCAGAGGTGACTGTTGTTTTGAGAGGAATTCCTTCTCTTTTAGGATTCCTTTCCAGGACTGAAATTGTGTCAATAAGAATTTGATTGTAGTAATCGTTCTTCCATCTATATGTCCATGTTGTGTCGGGTGTTAATGGAACAAAAGCATTACTCTTTTCGGGTATATTGTAATCAATTAATTCCGCTTCTGTGACTATTCCGTTTGAATGCTCATATTGTATCTTCACAATGCCAACACCTTGTGCAAACCACAAATAGCGGGTACCATTTACCAACGCGCTTTCCAGTTCATTGCGATTATCAGGATCATTATTAATTACTACGGTTTTCTGTTTAAGACAATTTGGAAAGAGCCCACTGTCAGTTTTAACATTTTCATAACCAACGTGTGTAATCAGTGTTCGTACAGTTCCGCGATTACCGTATTCCTCTTTTGATTGTTCAATTCTTGACGGATCGTGAAAAAACTTTCCTGCAATATTGTAGAACAAGATATGCATTGAATAAGGTGTTTGTCTATCGTGTGTATATCTTGGAACTAATATTGATAAAAAGGCATCCGTTTGTTGTACCTTACCTATCGCACTTCCAACATGCTCATTGGTGCCTTTTCCAACTTCCGTACTGACATTTATTACTAAATCGCGTTTTATATTTTCTGCTGGTTCTTTTGTTTGATTACAAGAAAGAAGGAGTATTATTATGCTGCATAAGGTAAGTAGATTTCTCATTTATTTATCCTTTGAAATGTTATATTTTGTAATAGAAAGAGCAACTATATTTTTGAATAAACGTAAAAATCCTGAAATGGTTGACCAGATTGTCATTTCTTACAACCTTCATAATATACCATTTCTATTAATAATTGTCTCATTTGCGTTTATTAGGATAGGGTTATTTAGTTTTCAGTTTTTTCGGATATATTTTTCACAATTCAATATAATCTCTTGTAGGTCGGGTAGAGAGAAGCGAAACCTATATCTGTTAATTTACCCTACATTGTTTATCAGTATGTGCTAAATATTGTGACGTTTTGCACGTCACCTGTGACGTTAAGAATCCAGTCAGGATAAGGAATGTGACGCGAATTTCACTTTTTTTATTTTGCTTTTTTTTAGTCTTTTTTTATCTTGACCTACCTTGGATTTCTGATCGTGTCATCATTTTTGCGAAGGATTTGACGGCGAATTGTTTGTGTATGTCATTGAATTTCATGGGTTTATCTCCTTTGTAAAAGATACCAATCGGTGTTGTTTGGCGACATCTCTGGTATCTTTTTGGTGTTGTTGATATGAAGTGAGTGTATGACTGAGTATGTGGGTTGTTGAACTCAGTTTTTTTGCGGTTTTTTGGGGTAAAAAATAATTGTTTTTGGTATCTTTTTTGGCTATTTGTCGGGGGTCGCTTTGCTCGCTCCGACCTACACGGATTATCGCGACCAAGAGGTCGCTCCTACAGAATGTAAGATGAGATGTCGGAGGTCGCTTTTCAACAGAATGTAAGATGAGATGTCGGGGGTCGCTTTGCTCGCTCCAACCTACACGGATTATCGCGACCAGGAGGTCGCTCCTACAGAATGTAAGATGAGATGTCGGAGGTCGCTTTTCAACAGAATGTAAGATGAGATGTCGGAGGTCGCTACGCTCGCTCCGACCTAC
>JAPOQK010000011.1 GCA_026710795.1 Candidatus Poribacteria bacterium | reverse complement strand
TAAGTCTACAACGTCCACGGACTATCGGTAGTGGTAAATTCATCGGTGGTGCCGTCACCATGGGCAAAAGCTTCTAACATAATCCCTATCTCGTAGGTCGGAGCGAGCGAAGCGACCTCCGACATGTGTGTATAAATGCACTTTTTTCTTAACCAAAATCAAGGAGAACACAAATCCCATGAAAACAACACCTCTTTGTAGCACAAACTGTTAGTTTGTGCCTCTTCCATCCGCGTAATCCGCGATTTAGACAAAAGACAGGCTAATCCTATGAAAACAGCATTGAAACACAAAGATGTCTCTTATCCTGCAAATCCTATAATCCCGGGGAATGCCAAAAGGCATTCATACCGTTGATTTGATAATCCTGGTTCAGACAACAACATTGAAACACAAAGTTGTCTCTTATCCTGATAATCCTGGTTCAGAAAAAAGCGGCAAAAAAAAAATGCGAAATTCGCGTCACATTCCTTGTCCTGACTGGATGCAAAACGTCACAGTGACGTGCAGAAAGTCACATAAATAATGTGTTTACCAAGCCCCAGCGGGCGACAAGTGATTCAACACTTTAACTTTCAGCTAACCTACGAACTTTACTATAAGAAAATAGTGTGATATACTACTTGTAAACGATCTAAACACTTGCACAATACAGGAATACATTATGAAATCCCTAATCTATATTATGCTTCCATTGTTCATGTGTGTAGCACTGATAATTGTTCCCCACTCCAATGCTCAAGACTACACAAAACGAAATTTACCTGAAGACGCAAAAGCACGATACGGCAAAGGGCACGTCAACAAAATGGAGTATTCTCCAGATGGAAACCAACTGGCAGTTCATACTTCAATCGGGTTATGGATATACGACGCACATAGCGGAGAAGAACTTCACCTAATCACATCACATGATAATAACATTAGTCCCACACAATACTCACCAGACGGAAAAACAATTGCAGGATTCAGTTGGAATGGATTGCATATATGGAATGCAGCCACAGGTCAACGTATAAAGACACTCACCAAAGACTATGTTAAGTCAGCAGCATATTCACCAGATGGCATCAAAATGGCAAGTGGAAATAATAACGCCTACCTAAATCTTTGGAATATCAACACAGGTGAAAACATAGGTACACTCATCGGACATACGATGACCGTATCAGACGTAATGTTCTCTCCCGATAACACTATATTAGCAAGTGCCAGTTTTGATCAAACGATACGACTGTGGGACGTCGCAACGGGTGAACACATAACAACACTTATCGGACACACAGATCGTGTTGAATCAGTTGCATTTTCCTCCGATGGCTCGACACTTGCCTCCAGAAGCCTTGACAACACAGTACGATTGTGGAATGTGGAAACAGGAGAGTTAAGTGCCACACTCACAGGTCATACTGATAGAATCGTAGGCATGGCTTTTTCTCCTGATAGCACTACTATCGTGACTGCAAGTAATGATGCCACTGTACAACTGTGGGATGTGGAAACAGGGCAGCATAAACAAACACTGTTTGGACATCAATACTATATCCGCTCAGTGGAATATTCACCAGATGGTTCCACTATTGCAAGCGTGGGTTGGGATGGTGTACGTCTATGGGATGCAAATGCTGAGAACGAACAAACTGCACGCATCGGACACATACGAAAGATAATAGCCATAGCATTCTCTCCAGATGGAACGACAATGGTAAATGCAGTTAACGATGGGACGTTACGTCTAATAGATCTTACTAAATGGCAACATATTGATCAATCTGATATAAAAAAGATAGCTGAACCATTCACCACAGGACATAAGCGATGGTGTCATAGTATCAGTTACTCGCCAGATGGCACATTAATCGCTACAGGGAATTGGGATGGAGTCCATTTATGGAATGCCGATACTGGTCAACATATAAAAAGTTATAAAGGACATACTGATTCTGTCCATTCAATTACCTTCTCACCTGACGGTGAAACTATTTTAGGGGGAACTTGGGATGGAAGAATACATCTGTGGAACGTTGAGACGGGTGAATTTTTAGGACTCCGCGCTGATGATGACCACAAACTATCTCCCGTTAATGCGAGAGGAAATGTTACCCGCAGAAGCCATGTCACTTCCGCAATATATTCACCTCACGGGATCTTCATCGCAAGTGCTGTTGATGAAAAAAATGTACGAATATGGGATGTTGCTACAGGTAGACATATTGCCACATTCACTGGACATACCGACCTAATACATTCAATTGCTTATTCACCTGATGGCTCCACTATTGCTAGTGCAAGCAAAGACACAACTGTGCGACTGTGGGATGTCGCAACAGGAACACACATAAAGACACTAAAAGGACATATAGATGCTGTCCATACTGTCGCGTATTCACCAGACGGTACAACCATCGTTTCTGGAACAGGTTATGGTTATGGTTATGGTGGAGACGGTATTCGTTTGTGGGATGCTGTAACTGGAGAACTCATAAATACTCTCAAAAATCATAGGCACAATTTTTCTATTGTATTTTCACCCGATGGTACAACAATGGCTGCTGCAAGCGGAAATAAAGTTTGTCTATGGGAGGCTAACACTGGAATACTGCTAAAGACACTGAGAGGACATAACAGTAATATTGAATCTATTGTATATTCACCCGATGGTACAACTATCGCTTCTGTAGGCATGGATGGCATTATGTTTTTATGGAACGCTACTCTTGACAGTAAATAATACCAATTCTAATATTTATTGTTCCATTACTGGATTCAACCATTGTTATTGATTGGAAATTTTTCTTCTGTAGGAGCGACCTCCCGGTCGCGATCAGGAAATCAACGGTATGAATCATGCAGAATACCAAACGCGTATTCTGCCAAAGGCATTCACCGGGTCGCTCCTACAAGTAGTCCTCAGCAAATGATACTTTATTTTTTAGAAATGGTATTATATAAGCATGATTCATTAGAAAATAACCTGTTCTTTTGCATTAATGGTTGAAATATCACATAATTACGTGTAAAATTAGTAAAATTTCAAAATAGAGGAGCATAGAATAGGATGACACCTGAAGTTGCCTTAGAAAAACGAAATCAGATGCTACGAGATGGCTTCTGCATTGTAGACGATATTTTGACAGACGAATTCTTACAAGAATTGCACGATGAATCCGAACGACTCATCGCTGGACACGTAGAACCTGACGAAATGGTATATCAAGGACAACACGTCAACGTCCGTGGTGATGATAACCCATCCATCAAGAAATTGCTGGAATGGCAACCTTCACGGGACGCACTGGAACAACTCGGTTTTGGAGATTTCGGTGCATCCGGAGGTATAATTATCTTAACCAAAGAGGCAGGCGGACCTCCGCTCTATTGGCATCAGGATTGGATGAGGTGGAATGACCCGCTTAGTTGTACGCCATGGCCACAAACAATTTTCCTTAACTATTATCTTACTGATACGACACCTGAAAACGGGTGCTTAAGGATTATCCCCGGAACACATCACAAACGTATTGATCTGCACGACATACTTGTACCCGCGCATGAACAAGGCGCACGGTTTATTGATGAGGATCACCCACACATGTTCAGTGATCATCCGGATCAAGTGAATGTATGTGCAAAAGCAGGTTCATTAGTAATGGCAGATGCACGGGTTTTACATTCTGCACATCAAAATCATACCGATACAAGACGAACTTTGATCCTCGCATGGCACAGCAGACCCAACACCGTTCCAGACTATTGGGACGATGAAATTCCTGAATTAATCGCCAACCGTGATGCCAACGGTAACTACCGCGGTTCGCGCATCCCAGGATCATTGTTAAAAAGGTAATGGATTGTCTGAACGAATCTAACTTATAATGTGTATAGCAAACACGGACCTGACCAATATAAGCCCCAGCGGGGCGAAAGGTGTATAGCAAACATCGACCTGACCAATATAAGCCCCAGCGGGGCGAAAGGTGTAAAAATACACCGTGACAATTATGAAACATCACACATTACATTACGAAGTCTTGAATGTCTTCCATCCCGGTGAAACTGGACAATACTGGGACATAGATGTGCATGCCACTCCAGAAGAGTTACAAACATTCGCTGAAACAGGTTATCTCATTCGAGATGAACTCTTTCAGGGAGAATCACTGGAGAAGCTAAGACACGCACTTGACAGATTGGAAAAACGAGAATCGGAAGGTAGAGATAACGCTATTGCCTCAAAACGTGGCTGGGGTTTTATTCCGCGCCATCTTATGGATAAAGACGAAGTATTCCTTGAACTCCTGAAATTTCAACCAATTTTATCAATTGTTCGAGCAATGCTGGGACCGCTTGTACACCTACGCGGATTGAGCGCGCGAATCACATATCCAGGTGATGATAGACAACACCAAACACCGTGGCATCAACACATGCGTGTTGTCTCTAACCCGATACCTACGTGGTTTTCACGACCGCACTGTGTTGATTGTTTTATTTATCTTGATGACCTAAACGATGATACGGGTGGTGTGGTTGTTGTCCCCGGTTCTCACGACTGGTTAGACAAAGCAACACCAAGCACCTATGAACCTTTAGATGGAGAAGTTGAACTTCGGGTCAAAGCTGGAGGCGCAGTACTTATCCATGGCAATCTCTGGCACCGAGCACTTCCAACACTCCATTCAAAACGGAGAATGTTAATTCTCGGGTATACACCAACATGGTTACGAAGATCACCCCACGGTGGAGAACCTCCTGAAGATGGTCTAACAAAAGAATACCTAAAAGATGCAGATATGGAAGAACGGATGTTATTAGGGATAGGCGGATATTCATAATCCCACATAACCCATACACGCTATAAGCGCACCTATAATTTGAGGAACAACATAATGAACACAAATATTATATTATTGGTTTTCACGTTGTGTCTTATACTAATAATATTGCCTTTGAGTTCTGATGCAAAGAACTTTGACGCAACGGATCTTGTCATCTACTACAGTTTTGATGCAGACTCGCAGTCTGAAACGGATGTCTTAGATGAATCTGGTAACGAATATCACGGTTTTCTCCACGGAGAAAATCTAAATATCGTGGAAGGAAAAGTGAATGAATGTATTGAATTACCGGGTGCAGCAGCGGAATATATTGCCGTTCGGAACCTACTCTATAATGAAGCAATACCAGAACTTAGCATCTCTGTATGGATTAAAACAGCACAAAGAGGGATAATTGCTTCCTGGGATCGTAGTGAATTCTTCCGTTTTGGCGCGGGAGATGACCAACTCGGAAACACAACCTTCGTCGCTTTTGATATATGTTGTCAACCATTGAGTGATTGGCACGGAGAGATAGAAGTCACTGATGACGTATGGCATCATGTCGTAGTGACCTTCAGTGCTGAAGCAAAGCGAATATATGTTGACGGTGAATTGGATGTGGAAGCAGTCCCATTACAACAAGCTATCGGACCAAAAGAACCGAGATTCGGATTCATCGGAGTCGGTTCTGAAGCACCCGAGTTTGGTGGACAGCCTGGACCCACTACATGGCCCTACAAAGGACTAATAGACGAATTCATTATGTTCCACAGAGCACTTTCTGAAGAGGAAGTGATGCTACTTGCCAATGCTGTAGGAAATCCGTTTGCAGTTGAACCTGTGAACAAACTTAGCATTACATGGGGAGAAATAAAAAATACAAAATAACAAAACCAGAGATAACATACATTAGGGTGTTTAGTCTTCGTAGGTCGGAGCGAGCGAAGCGACCTCCGACATGTTATACCAATTCTAATATTTATTGTCCCATTACTGGATTCAACCATTGTTATTGATTGGAAATCTTTCTTCTGTAGGAGCGACCTCCCGGTCGCGACCAAGAGATCGCTCCTACAAGTAGTCCTCAGCAAATGACACTTTATTTATTAGAAATGGTATTACATTCTGCGGAAGCGACCTCCGATATGTTACATTCTGTAGGAGCGACCTTTTTAAATGTAACAGTAAAACGTAGGTTGGGTTGAGAGACGAAACCCAACTTGAAACGCTACAAGATAAACTTTTAACAATAGGATTCAACTGCAAATACATAAAACTAAAAACTGACTTTACATTCAAATACTATCACACGTAAAATGATTGGTGTAGTTAATTTCAACCTAAGACACTTAGCCAATGCACCAGAAATGGTGTTAATTACTAAGGAGACATAAAATGAAAACCGCACTAAAAATAAAACTATTGACGCTAATACTAATTCTAACAGTACCAGCGTTGACAGTGAAAGCGCGTGGCATAAGTGATGATGAACTGGTGATCTATTATAGTTTTGACGAAGCTTCACTTAAGGGTGATGATATCTTGGATGGATCCGGTAATGAGTATGATGGCTTCATCCATGGCAACAATCTCAAAATCGTGGATGAGGGTAAATTTAACGAATGTATGCAATTTCCTGGTGGAGCAACTGAATATATAGCAGTACGTGATCTCAATTACACCGAAGGCATACCGGCACTCAGCATGGCTGTTTGGGTTAAGACATCAGATAGGGGTATGATAGCGTCTTGGGATCGAAGTGACTACTTCCGCTTTGCAGTAGGAGACGCTGCTATTGAACAATTTGACTTCGTCGCATTTGACATCTGTTGTCCAATAGAAGATTGGCACGGTGATATCAAAGTATCAGATGGCGAATGGCATCATGTCGCTGTTACTTTTGACGGAGATATAAAACGGATCTATGTTGATGGAAGAATAGATGTGGAACAAGCCACAGCAACTAATAATAAAATGATTGGACCGAAAGCGCAACGATACGGATTCATCGGAGTTGGTTCTGAAGCACCAGCATTTAATGGGAACGCAAGTCCTACATGGACATTCAAAGGGTTGATGGATGAATTCCTTATGTTCCACAGAGCACTTTCTAAAGAGGAGGTGGAAAACCTCTATAAATCCAATGGTGATCCGTTTGCAGTCGAACCAGTAAACAAACTGAGCATTACATGGGGGGAAATAAAGAACACTGAATAGAACGGTACACCATGCATAGTAGTAGGCACATGCCGTGTGCCGTATACCAATGGCAAGGAATATGGACTGCAACCAAATTATTCGTTTGCAGCCTCTACTGCCTTTTGTATGCCAGTCCATTCACGCCAAATATCGGTATAACTGTCATAGCCATTTTCTTTAATATCAACATGACGCAGACGGAAAATCACAGCATAACGTATATCAGCAGACGCATTCGGTGCTGCAGAGTGTACTACCTGATGATGTGTCAGCACAACATCGCCAGCTTTACCAACAATTTGTGTAGGTCCTTCCGGGAGATCTGGACGTGGCATACCATTCGCTAAAACCTCGTGACCTTCTTTCTCAAAATAGTCCGCGAAAAAACTGTGTGTTTTAGGCCACACCGTGAAGTTACCGCTATAGGGTTCAGGTACATCTGCCAGATAAACAACTGCTAATGCCGTAAACCCGCGACGATATACACCTTTTTCCATACCGTTTGTGCCATTGCCTAATCCATCAAGATGTCCTCGCGGTTCTTTCGCATCGCGCTGTAACGGCATCGGAAACCGAAGTGCAATCTGTGCGGAATTGGGTACTTGAACGTTACCTTCACCTAACATCGATTCAGCAATGTTTTGGATAGGTGTCTTACTGAAAATATCGACTATCTGCGGATTGTTCCGCAGTTCGTTGCAATAGGATTGTGCCCGAAACTTCTCCAAGTCGGCATCATGCAGACCTACATTACCGATGGAATGATTGATCATTTTCCGAGCAGTATCTATCATCAGTTTCGGCACAACTCCGGGAACCTTGATAAAACCATTTTCATAAAATTCTAACTTCTGTTTTTGTGTAAGCATACTAAGTAACCTCTATCCAATGATTTTAAATGTCAATTTTCCATTTAGACTATGAAATACCTGAAAAGTTTAAGCAAAAACCTTACGAATTCGTTCTACAGCAAGGAGGTGTTATCTCTGCAACCAAAGGTGCAATAGAACCTCTTTTTCAGCAGGTTCAATCACACGGAGCAGTACCCTACCATCAGTGAGAAAATCAATCGCCATAAAACCTGTGTGCTGATGTGCAAATAGTGTATTGTCTCCATGACTTACTTCAGTTGCTTTCTCACTGGAGGCAAGTCCACTTACAAGTAGGTAATCCGTAACATCCCCTTTTAGAACCTGTAAGGAATGTTCATGTCCGGAAGCGTAGATCAACAAAGAGGACTTTTTCGACATAGATAAGGCATCGTTAAGATGTGACACCATATATCTATTGAGCGAACCACTCATATCCTGATCCGATTTCACCATATACCACCGAATCAACGGATACAGAGACCCAACAATTGGAACAGGCACCCACAACCACTCTTTTGCGACTCTGCCCGGAAAGAGGTGTGCCTTCCATTCATAGAAACCGCCATGTATTCCATAGCTTTGCAAAGGATGGTGACCAACTACGAGGACAGGTAATTCGGTATCTAAGAAGTTTTTCAGTTCCTCAATAATTGCTTCCGTTTCTTTTTCAGGTTTTTCATGTTGATGTAGCCACCACTGCGTATCCAATACTATTAACCGCACAACTGGATTAGGCTTAGGGAGTTCTAACATAACCGGTCCCGGAGAACCACCCTTCGGAAGAAATTTTGGCTCATATGTTAGGTTGTCATTGATATATTGCTCTTGAGCGAGAAGCGCACGATATCCTTCTTCTTTGCCATTTGTCCAATCATGGTTTCCGGGGATAAACAAACCGTGTGTATCAGCAGATTTGACGACCTCAAGTTGTGGACCGAGACGGAATGGTGCTTCGTGCTTCTTCTCTTCTGTCATACCATCGGGATACATATTATCTCCCAAAAAAATGATGGTGGTTTTCTCAGGTGCTTTTTCTGCCCATGCTTGTAAGGTTTTTAGCACAGGTTCATCCTGTGTCGGTTGTCCTCCATCACCAAGCAGTAATATGCGGTAGTGGAGTGGGTTTTCTGTTGCAATGTCCTGTTTCTCATTGTCGGAAATGTTGGGATGGTAGTATGGTGAGATGTGGCTGCACCCTATAAACGTCAGCTGCACCACCTGTACAATCAACCCGAGTACAAGAATGCTCCAGAGTAGACGTGAACGGTTATTTAATTTCATCATTATCGAGTCTTTGATTTATATGATCTACGATTTTGTCCAACGGGACATTCTCTTGTTCTCTGGTTGCTAAATCTCGGACAGCAGCGGTGCCAGAAGCCAACTCATCTGATCCGAGGATGACAGCGTAAGGAATGCCTTTTGCGTCTGCATATTTCATCTGTGTGCTTATCTTACCCGGACGGAAATATACCTCAGTTCGTAGACCGCCTTGTCTTAACGTTGTTGCCAGTTTAAGAGATTCTTCCATCAGGTCATCATCAAACACGGTCATTAAAACTTGCGTCACCGTTTTTCCGACAGTGGTAGGAAACATATTGAATTCTTCCATCACGTCAATTATCCGTTCAATACCGAAGCTTGTGCCTGTAGCGGGGAAACTCTGTTTACTAAAACTTCCGATGAGTTCATCATATCTACCGCCACCAGTGATGCTGCCAATCTTCGGTTCTTCAACGACCGTTTCATAGATCGGTCCGGTGTAATATTCCAAGCCACGCACCATAGCCACGTTGACTCTGTAGCATTCTTCAGGAACACCGAGTGTTGTTAGATAACCGATTAATTCTTCCAAGTCAGCAATGCCTTCACTTGCAGTTTCGAAGTCTCCAAGTTGTTGTTTCATTTCATTGAGCACAGTTAGTGCATCACCTTCAACCTGTAGGAGTGCGAGCAACTTTTCAATAACATCTTCCGGTATCTCATTTTCCCGCAATTCTGCTGTGACCCCGTCTAACCCAATTTTATCCAACTTGTCAATAGAACGATAGAGACCGCCAAGTTGTTCGGTAGGTACACCTGCGAACTGACCGATTCCCGTGATTAGTTTTCTATCGTTGATATTGATCTCGAATTGTTTGAAGCCGAGTCGAGACAACACTTGATAGATAAGATTGACATTCTCAGCGTCTGCTAACATGCTATCGCTGCCGACGGTATCCGCATCACACTGAAAGAATTGTCGGTAACGTCCCTTTTGTGGTCGTTCTGCACGCCATACTGGATCAATTTGGTATCGCTTGAACGGTTTTGGAAGCTGAGGATACATCGCAATCACACGGCAAAGTGGAACAGAAAGATCATATCGCATTGAGATGTCTTCTTTTCCACCCGTATGTCCTGCTTGGTAGATAAGTTTTTCAGCATCCGGACCATACTTTCCAGTTAGTACTTCAGACAATTCAAGCGCGGGAGTCTGCAGCGGTTCAAATCCAAATTCTTCAAAGACATCACGTATAACATTTATAACATATTGTCTGCGTATCATCTGTTCCGGTAGGATGTCTCTCATACCGCGCGGGACACGCGGTTTTATAAAGGTTGCCATTATATTTGCTCCTTATATATGACCGGGAAGTGTTTGACTCCGTCGTCTCCGCAAACCTTTTGATAATGTCTTCTTCAGTTCGTCAATCTTTTCACGTTTCCATGGGTCTTTTAGTGACTTCGGGTTTGCAATGAGTGTGGATTCAGATTCACGTAGCACTTCGACTATCTTAAGATAGTTTGCCTTCAGTGTACGTGCTGAACTACAATTGTCAATGATAGCATCTGCTTCTTCAGGCGGTTTTCCTTCTGTTGCACCGAATGATAGCATAAGCGTAATTGGTGACTGGTAAGTGCCGAGTGTGTTTAGACGTTTCCACGGTGTTAAAATTGCTGGTGCAATTCGGTTTTCCGTCATTTCAAGAATATATTTCTCTGCTATGTTGAGATATTCTGTAGAAATACGGATATTTCTATCCGCGAAGTTCACTAAATCTGTGAAGTTATTGATGTCTTTTCGTTCTTCTCGAACTGCCAGTACAATACTAACGAACCCGTAGTCTAAGGGCAAAATTTCCTCAACATTTGCATCTGTCTCTTCAACCCAATCCTGTCCAGTAATACCCAAATCGTAGAAGTCGTCCATACCCACATAGACAGGTATCTCTTGTGGACGTGATATTTTTATTTGGACTTCACTGTCGTTTTGAAATGTTGCACGATATGATCGGTCAGTAGACTTGTATCCGTTGAGTTCGTAACCTGCCCGTTGGAACATTTCAAGTGTCTCAGACTGTATAGTGCCTTTCGGTAGTAGTAGATTCAAATTCCTTTCAGTTTGCATAATTCGTTTTCCTCAATTATAGTATAACAAAGTTCCCATCTACATCCATTATGATTATTCCAGGTCTTTGAGGGTGACTTCCTCCGTGTTACCAGTATTTAGATTGATTCGCTGGATTGATTGATCTTGTATTGTGTTTAGCACATAGTTGTAGTTTGCTTTAACAGCATAGTCCTGTTGTTCTTGGAGATCTCTCCCCATCAAATCTACCTCTACGGTTTTGCCTGAACGTCTTAATGTTTCAGCAAGACGTTGTGCTTCACTGATATTATTGGGTGATGCTACAATAAAGTAATCTTTATTTGGTTGAATGGGTTCATGCTGTGTTTCAGCATAGGTTTCTACGAGCGAATCAAATTGAAAAGCGAATCCTGCACCTGGAAGCGGTGGGCCACCAAAACTTTCTATCAATCTGTCGTATCTTCCACCCCCGCAGATGGGTAAGTTTTTCTCTGACAACTCAATTTGAAAAACAGTGCCTGTATAGAAATCAAATCCGCGTGTAATGCCTAAATTGATTTCAAAATCGGTAATATTGTAGTCTTCCAGACACGCGCAAAGTTTCAGCAATTCTTGACGAACTCCTTGTGCTGTATCACCGACACATGATTCCCATGCTTCCATAACAGTGTCCTTATCACCATTAATCTTTGAAATATCAATACACCGTTGTGCGATCTCTTCTGAGATATTGAAGTATGTGTTCCATCTGGCTATGTATGTCTCAGCGGCAACATTGGGTAACTTATCCCTCCACGCATCGGCATTATTATCAGTGAGTTCCTGAATTGCTGATGTCTCAATCTTATAATCACCTTGGTAGTTTGCCCCTTGCAATCGTCGTAACATATTGAGTTCATCACGAAGCGTATCAATGTCCAAAAGTTTGCTTTCTGTGCTTAGCCGTGAAAGATGGTCGATATCCCATATCACTTCACTATGATCTTGAGGGTCAAGTGAGACCTGTTTAAATATCTCACGGAAGACACCTGTATTCCCGATTTTCAACGTCGTTTGTGAAATGTTGAGTTTTTCGAGTATTCTTACTGGAAGTGCGATTATCTCTGCGTCTGCATGTATTGATGCAGGGCCAATTAGTTCTACACCCGCCTGCCTAAACTCACGTCGGACATCCGGATTATCAGTCTTTGGTTCCTGACGTACACATTGTCCGATGTAGTAGAGTTTATAGGGATAAGGGAGGTGTTTTAGGTCTCCGTTAGCGATGAGTCGGCAGACAGGTGCGGTTAGTTCTGGTCTGAGTGCATAGTCGACTCTGTCTGGACCGACAAAGGTAAACATTTTATGACGTATCTCTTCGCCGGATTGTGCGGATAACAATGCGAAGGATTCAAACATTGGTGTTTGGATCTGTGCATATCCATAACTTTGGAATGTCTCCCGTATGGTATTTTCAACGAAATTTCGTTGAACCATCTGTTCAGGTAGAAAGTCGTTAGTTCCGACGGGTTTCGTAAATTTTTCCATAAGCGTTGCTCCCAAGGAATTTTTGTTTTAGATGTATAAGGCAACAAAAAACCCAGCAAACAATATTCCGTAGTCCCATCGTGCCGATAGTGCGGCGCGGTGGAGAGCGGTTAGTTTACCGGGATTGTCGCAAGTTTGACTTGCTTCATGTCCACTATGATGTATGAATAATCACCTCATCGTTCTAATCCGCCCTACTCAGAATGGATTGAATGATGATGATTGGAGAAAAATAGCATAAGAATATAAAGTATAATAAAGTTCTATGCTGTAATTATACTTGAAGATAATGATAGAAGTCAAATTTATTCTGTTTATTGTCTGAATCACTGAAAGCACAGAGAACGCAGAAAATAGAGAGTGGAATGGTCTGAATCACTGAAAGCATAGAGAACTCTTAAGGGGCAGTTGCCACATTACAATCACTGTCAACTTATACCCTTTCTATTAATAATTGTCTCATTTTTGGTTGTTAGGATAGCAATACTGTAGGATACAAACTAACAGTTTTTGCTACAAAAAGAGACATTATATGTTAGAAATGGTATTAGTATTTCACAGAGGGTGTGTAAAGTTTTTGGCAAAAGGGTGAAAACCTGCTATTGCTATACACCTTTCGCACCGTTGGTGCTTGGGTTTTGATGTAATTCATGTTCTATACACCTGCCACCCCGCTGAGACTTGTTATGTGTGGATATCAACGCTAACTATACACCTTTCGACTCTCCGAGCTATCGTAATTGCATTCCAGCACCCGCTGAATGCCAAACGCGCATTCAGCGTTGATTCCGGTGCTGAAAGTGTATAGAACACGTATCTGAGATATTAGTTCGCACAGGAGCAAACGCCCCTAATACCTGAGTTCTGGTTTTCGGATTAAGTATCAAATCACTGTATGTCACTTTGGAATGACTTGCTCTGTTTGGGAAAGTATAGGGTTAGAATCTTCATAAATGCGCCAAGTGCTACCTGGACCTTTAGAGAGGTTTTCTGCCAGTCCACTTGCTTGTAGGTATCTCAAGGCTGTTCTTATAGGACTTACCTTGGCTGTTGATAGAAGACCACCGTGTGATTCATGATACCGTATGATTACTTTGTCAATTTCACATCTACGAACCGTTTTACCTGAGAATAATATCTGTATAAGTTCTTTTGCAATTTTAGGCTTAAGACGTACGTCTCTGTATCTATATTTTTTATTCATATTTCTTATTCCTTTCAAGTTATATTTCAGAAATTCGCTTTCATTTTATAGGTTAGTCATTAGCAGTTCCAATTGCTAAAGTTTCTTCTTTAATTATTGTATGAAATATACCACGTTTCTCGGTAGCAACATAAATTATATTCCTATTTACTGCTAAAGATATAACTCTATCTGGGACATTATGTGAGATATGTTCCCATTTACCGAGAGGGTCTAATCGATAAATACTTGTATTGTTAGCACCATAAATGATGTATTCGTTTATAGCAAGCCTATCAATGATGATATGTGTTCCCGTATCATCAGTTAATATTTGCCAGTGTTCCCCGGTTTTTGAACTTAAGACTCCTTTATCTGTAGCGACATAAACTGTCGTCCCTGCAAATGTCATATCTTTGATACGGGTAAAATTAGGTAGAATATTTGATGTGACATCTTTCCAACTTTTTCCACCATCAGTTGATTGAAGCAGCTTACCATCCTGTGTCTCTACATAGACGGTTTCTGCCGAAGCTGCAAACTCGAATCCTAAATCAATATTCCAATTGTACTGTTTAGCAGTATCTACCAGTCTTGTTTCTGTGAATTCTAAACTGTTGAGATCTAATTTGAAAAGACTGTTCTTGTATTCTACATAGACTGTTTGTTTATTGGCTTTGGAGTTACTATGCTTTTCTCCAATATCTGAGCGGACTGCTGTTTTCGCTGCTTCAGAATTTGCGAACAGTTCATCGGGATTTATTTTTTGAATCATTGAAAAATCATCTTCACCTGGACGTAAACGGAAAATGTGTATTTCCTCTTCTTGAGGGGTAATTATGTAAAGTGATTTGTCAACGACTACTAATTTAGAATTAACAAGGAGATAAGCTTGTGGTTGTAAACGTCCTGTCAGTTTTGGCGTGAACTTACTATGATCAAGATCAACCAATTTCCACGACGTCCCGTTGGTAGTTGATTCGTAAATACTGCTACCGGTATGCACATAAATACGATTATCAAAGATAATTAACTCTTGGACTTTCGCCCCTACGATTCCATCCATGAATGGATCCCATGATCCTCCACTATCTGATGTGCGTCGAATACCGCGCGGATCCACTGTGTAGTAAGTATTCTCTGCTACGACCAAGCCTAAAGTCCTACTTAGTGGAGGGAAGTTTGTGTCAAATCCAAGGTTTGTCCATGTTTGTCCTCCATCTCTTGATCGGAATACCGGATCACCTAAAATTAAAAGTGTTTTGTCCTTAATTAAAAGCTTTGTACGGTTAACGATCGCTGCATTATTCATGAAAGATTTATCCATAGGTGTTATCTCAGTCCACGTTATACCAGGATTAGTTGAGCGGTATATTTTACGTTGCATTGTGTTCTTTGATTCTGAAAGTTCTTCGCCAAGAAAATTTGAACCAGTTGCTACATAAAGAATATTGTCGGAAACTGCTAAGGAGTGGACAGCGTTGATCGGATCTACCGACAATTGTTTCCAAACTCCTGAATCCAAACGATAAAGACCTTGTGTTGTTCCAATAAATACTGAGTTACCAATAACAGATGCTGCAGTAATGCTTTTATTTTTTAGTCCATTATTCAGAGATATCCAACGGGTTCCAGCATCGTTCGATTGAAAAATGCCTTTACCTCGCAAGACAAGATACATTACAAATCCCGTCTGCGATTGCTGTTCCTGTTTTTTATCTTTTATTATGAAATCTATAGCATCTCCTTTTGGACGAGAACAAAATATTTTCCATGTGTTGCCATCGTCTGTTGATGTTAATATACTATCGATATTGACAAGATAAAGCGTATCTTGGTGTTCAGTTATTGGTATACCATAAGTTCCAGCAGGAACGTTTGAACTGATATTTGTCCAAGATGTTGCGTCTTCTGTTAATTTATAAATACCCGTTGATGTAAGTGAGTAGAGATTATTTTCTGAAGTCGCGAAGATATTATACACGCGAGGACCTGGTGGTCCACTTTTTTGTGTCCAGTCTGAAGTTAACGTTTTCGCAAAATTGTCTCGGATATTCGTATCCGCGTCTGCCTCAGAAACTTGTGAACCAACGCCCTTGTTTTTGGTGTCAATAATATTTCTCCCAACTTTATTTTCCAAAGTTGGGTTTGAAACAATATCCAAGATTATAGACGATTCTGTAATTTCGATTGTAGGTTCAGATGCTACATCAAAATTATATGGTTGTTGAAAGCGCGGGATATATTGATTCACTGCCTCAATTGTTAACAGTAACAAAACGAGAGCTGTCCCGAAAGCAGCCCAAGGCATAATCTGTTTCGGAACCGTCGGTGCAGGTTTTAGGACATCAATCTTCCGCATTATGTTCTCAGTTAGGTCGGTAGATAATTGTAGACTTTTAAGAGTTTGACTGAGCAAGAGTTCCTCTTTTAATTGTAATCGGTTCCGCGCACGTCTAAGCTTACTTTTAACTGTGTTTATTGAGATACCTAAAGTTTCGGATACTTCCTTCGCAGTCATTTCCCCGAGATGATGCAGGATAAAAACCGTTCGTTCACTCTCTGGTAATTTGTCCAGAAGTTTTTTGACAATCTCACGGTAATGTTCAACGGTTTCTGTCTCACGATGCTTTGTTTCGTAATCCATATAATAAACTTCTTCCAATACCTCTTTTGGAGTATTTTGTAGTGACTGTGTATTAAATTTGTTTTTCTTTATCCAATCAATGCAAAGCCTATCTACAATAACATAAAGCCAACCATTAAATTGTTTTGGATTTCTGAGGGAAGATAGTTTTTGATATACTTGAAGAAATGCATCTTGGGTTATTTCTTCAGCAATGTGAAAGTCGCGAATCTTTCTCCAAGCAATCGCGTGAACTTTCTTTTGATATTTCTGTACTAAAGTAGCAAATGCTTCTTTATCACCATCCAAAATCTTATGAATCAGTAATGTATTATCTCCTTCCATCTATCAACTCTCCACTATTGATCATCTCCCCACTATTGATCAACTAAATGTTATTTTAATGTTAAGACTGAAATTTAGGTCAAAAAGGGTGCAAAAAAATAAAAAAGTGCAAAAATGTAATAAGGTATAATCGAAATTAGGTTGAAGAATTGTATTGTAGTAGTTTGATTCACCAATGCTAAAAATAGGCAGGTAACCATCACGTTACTTGCCTATTTAATCGGTCACTTGCCATCAAGACATTGTAGCTTTAGCTTGGTGAGTATGTCAAATATTAAAATGGCACATGTGCATAAGCACTATAATGGAAACCTGGTATAATGTCGCCTCCAACACCATCTTGACCTGAACCGGAATCATCATCATTTACCCCATCTTCTTGACGTGGAGATTGTCCGGTAATATCTCCCCATGCGGAGACAAATGAAATGTCGGGAAAACCGGGAATAGGTCCCTGTCCTTTGGGTGCTTCTTTTCCATTAGATATGGATTCGAATGCAAATGCCCAAAAAGAACGTGACAGCCCTTTCTCACTACCACGGTAACTTGCCGAAACTGTTAAAGTTCCTTGAAATTGAAAGTTATCAGACCATGAATATACTGCACTACTTGATGTGACTACATCTATATTATTATTATTGTCAGTATATGATGATCTATATGCGTCTGCATCAAGAGGACCTTCAACATCTACGCCGCGTTCCCAAGTGCCATCCCAGTTTCCAGCCACAAATTCTCCAGAGTCTTGCATAGCGCGATTAGTACTGACACCGGTAAAACCTATACCTGTTATACCACAAATTAAGACAATTATAAGTGCTCTGTAAAACCTATGTTTCATTGATTTATCTCCTTATTTTTTAGGCTTAGAAATTCGTAGGGGTCAATTCCCCCGTTTTCAACCATGATATCGGATGGAATGTCGCTCTCAACAAGTCGACCTTTCTGTCGTTCTATTCCCCTGAGAACTTGTCCCATGAAAGGGTCACCGCGAATAGCGGATACAACTTTCTCCTCAGTTCCATTTGAAAGCACCCTACGGTCCCATTCAATATAGACCGTACCAGGAATAGTAGGATATACCAAGCCATCCGCCATCATGCCACCGATTGAACGTGTCCCCTGTTTCCAGAGTTTGACAGCAACGCGATGCATTAATTCAGCATCTGCACTCATAAAATCGGGAAAATTCCACAGATCTTGTGCGGGGTAATCAGAGGGTAATTCAGGATATGGACCGAAACCGTGAGGAGAAACAGCTGCGATATCTTTCTTTTCTTCAGCCTGTTGTGTCGAGCTTGGTAAGCTCTCATCAGAAAGAGGACTTGTCTCTACAACTTTGTCGGTTGTTTGGGTTATAGGTTTTACTGCGGGACGTGCTGTGTTTTCCGCAGGGTGTTTGGTTACTTTATTGGTCACGTAATTGGCGGTTGTCTTATAGGCTATTTTCGATTGCTGTAACTGTATTTCTGTCTTAGCTGCTGCTTGTCTGTCTGCTGCCGTATTGTGTTGATACCATAAGACACATGCAACGAATAATACAATCAAAAATCCCACACCACCGAGAATCCATTTATTCGTAAAAAAATCGCGTAACATAGTAGACCTCCAAATGTTAGTTTTTACTTGTAACATCGCTTATAAGACTGAATATTTTGTTGAAAAAGGTGCATAAAATGAAGTCTTAACTATGAAAATAAAACTTATATTGTTATTTTATGCACCCTTTTGAGCTTAAATTTCAGTCTATAAGAACAAAATAGTGAAATGTTGCCCTCTCAATAGTTGTTTTAGAAGGATATTGAAGAGTTCATAAAGACATTATCATCAGGTAACCAGTATCGTTATCTGGAGATAAAACAAATGAGTAAAACACGCGATTGAGGCACGTTACGCATTAGATTATTTTACGCAATCCAAGCCGTAATTTCAGACGGTCAAACATACGCACCTGTGCGCGTATCATACATGCCAACTAGTAGTTTCTATACAACATAACATGGTGCACTTTCTTTGCTTGAAACTGCCGGAGAATAGTGACTAATTTATTATATATCGGGACAACACACTTATCATTGTTAACCTGTAAATTCATTAGGAGGCAATTTTGTTAAGAAATATTTTTGGAAGAAACAATAGTAGAAATAACCCAGATAATTCACATAATGAAGTAACTTTTAATAGACAATTCTACGACCAATTTTGGAATGAATTTCATAATCACTTAATTCAAAATAAAAGTGTACTAGTACCGTTCAGTGAGGCTTACAACTTTAATGGACAAGACAATAGATATACGTATGCTGGTATTCACTTCGGGGAATTTGATAAAGATCCTATTCGGCTTATAGGATGGACGGATGTTAATAATGGAAGAATTGCTGCAAAACTTCGTTTCAAAAACCTGAACCCACTATTTGGTGAATTAAAGGAAGACCAGGAATCTATTCATGCTTTTTTTGGCGGTAATTTGGAATGGGACAGACCACCGTCCAAAAGTGTAGGATTATATAGAAGTTCGGTTGATTTCGGAAACACATCCAATCATGAAGAATTATTTGAGTGGCTACGTGAAAACCTTGAGAAGTTAGAAAGGGTTTTTATGTGGAAACTTACATCATACTATATTGATAACAATTGGACTTAAGAATGCCAATAAAGGACGATTATAAATATGATAAAACTCATATATTTCATTTTATGCACCTTTTTGAGCTTAATATTCAGTCTATAAGGTAGAAGTGTGAAATATATACATCAGTTAAATTAAAATCAAATATTAGGATAGAACAAATGATAAAGACAAATGAAAATGGATGGAACTTGAAACAACACATTGAACAAGAATGTATACAAGGTAGTTACAACAGGTTATATCCTATTATCATTCAAGCATCTAAGAATATTAATAAGGCAGAAACATTTCAAGCAAAAAGAGATGCACTAGATCAATTGCTACAATTAGAAGAACATGCGATTGAACTGGCGCGATACGCACTGGATTATTTTACGCAATCTAAGTCGTAATTTCAGGCGGTCAACCATGCGCACATGTAATACAGCCCGTGTGCGCGTATCACACATGTGAACAATTACAATCTAAATTATAGACAATTGTTTGTACCACATCTGAAGTGCATTTTGATTACATGTCATTCAACAAAGAGGTTAGATATGCCTATTGATGGAAACTATGAATTCACAAATATGAATCTTAGCCGAGAAGAATTTGACAAACTCATCTTCATGGTCAATCCTCGTGAATGGGAAGATCATCCTCACGATCCGAGTCACAAGTTTCTTCTTGGTATATGTTATAACCAACTTAAAGATGTTGTTCAGAAAGTCATAAATGAAAGTGAAAACGTAGCAAAATCTGCTGTAGAGGTGTTTAGAGGACTTAGACACATACGAGTAAAAGGGGGAGATCATCCTTGGTTTGAACGCCATTTGATTCTCGCCGAACGTTTTAATAAAAGTCTTATGACAAAGCTTCGGATTCGGAATAGAACTGAAGGCGGACCAGAACAAGATTCTGGTGGAAATTTCTATATACAGGATGGGATCCATCATGCTCTTGTTTACGCTGTTCGTGTCGAATGTGGCGAAGAAAAATATGATGATGTGGAAGTGCTACATACTTCATCTTGGAATGTTGCAATGGGTATACTTGCATACCATATTTAGTCATCAGATAAGTGACATAATACTGGCAGATTTAATAAAGGGTAACGAACTAAGGTAGAAATCGATAAAAAGATTCCCAATAATATCAAATTCTTTGAGTGAGTTACTCATGGACAACTATATATCAACAAAAACCTACAAATCATGCGCGGTGATATTAACTCAGTGCGCTAATAAAGGAAATAATTATGTTTATAAGAAATGAAGATAAAGAAAAAATAAATCTTGATGATTATAAAGATCCGTATGTTGAGTCTCTAAATGGCAACAAATGGCATATTTGTGTTGACTATAAAGATCAAAACCAAATGCGTATAATTGCAATTTTTGATTCTGTTGAGAAAGCAAATACAGCTCTCATATCTCTAATGCAGGCAAAGGAAAACTCTTATAACATTGGATGGGATGCAATTGAGTATAAAGATAAACTAATGAATCCATTGCCTACTGTCGTCGTGCCATGAATAAACTTCATTCCACCGACAAAACCCAATCCATGCGTATATGTGCTACAGCAGCATATATGCGCATATCGCAATTTTGAACATGTCGGTCATAGACTTTTGACACATTTTAATAAAACATAAGTGATTACGTATTCTAAGAAGTAATACCTACTCAAACTAATTTTATGGAGATATTATGACCCGTATTTTTGATAAACCGATTAATCGTGAACGAACAGTAAACTATTGCATGCACGCATTACTGGTGGTCGCCTGTTGTTTAAGCATGATTTTAGGTAATGCACTATTTCCTAATGATGCTAACGCTTGGAACCGGGGTGACGAAGTCATAGTTCAAGTTCAGAGTGGTAAATTTCTAAATGTTCGGGTAGAGGCAGGAACAAATAATGCTATAGTAGGTAAGGTTCCTAATGGTGCTAAAGGCACAATTCAAAATGGACCCGAATTCCCCGCAGTTGGACTTACATGGTATGAAGTGAGTTGGGAAACACCCATTGAAGTCCGTGGATGGTGTGCAGAATCTTATGATGGATGCGTATACCTCATCACCCCCGAAAGAGCTAAGCAAAAGGATAAACTTGTTGAGAAACTTTTTGATTTAAAGGAGGGAACAGCAGATGCACAGACTAATCATGATTACAATGAATATCGATGTAATCTTAGCTGGAAGGTAGGCGGTAAGTTTGTCTATGATGGTGGACACCCAGGATGGGATGTTCAGACCAAGCAGGAAATAGATCCTCAGAGAAACGCATATTTTTACGCTGTATCCGCAGGAGAACTTATTAAGACGGGTGGTGCTTATAACACTATCGCTATTTATGACTCGGAAAAAGACAAAACGACTTTATATGCACATGCCAGCACTATCCTTGTTTCTGTAGAAAATAATCCAACGATTGAAATTGGTCAGCGTCTGGGGAGACAAGGAGAAACCGGTCCAAATACAACAGGACCGCATGTTCACATTGAAGTCAGAGACGGAAGAACTACATTTCTCGCTACAGGTGCAGATGGATCACAATCAGGAAATCATCCGACCGAGGACCCTATTTCCTATCTTTATGAATCGATATATGATGGGGAAAATGGAGTAACTGACCCGGTGGATACAAATGAGGAAAATGGTGTAACTGACCGAGTGGATACAATTGTTCGGATTGAACCTGATTCAGCGGAATCCCCTGATGTTGAACAAGAGTTAGAATTCATCCTGGAAATTAAAGACGGTGAAGATGTCGCAGGCTATCAAGCAACGATTACGTTTGACAGGACAGCACTGCGTTATGTTAACAGTACAAAAGGCGACTATTTACTTGGTGATCCATTTTTCAAAGATACTATAGACGGAAACTCCATAACGCTTATTGCGACATCTTTTGACGGGGAAAGTGACGGTGACGGCACCCTTGCGACACTCAGGTTTGAAGTCCTTTCAGTGAAAGATTCCACATTAACAATCACGGATGTACTTCTTTCCGATATTGAGGGAAAAAGTTTTATTCCTGATGTTGAACACGCAGAAATTACCGAACCTACAGGACCCAAAGAGGATATAAATGGCGATGGAACTGTAAACATTCAGGATTTAGTGTTGGTCGCGTCAAATTTTGGAAAAACCGGTAAAAATGATGCGGATGTCAACGGCGATGGTGTTGTAAACATACAGGATCTCGTCTTAGTTGCTGCGGGTTTTGGTTCTGGTAATAGTGCGCCCTCGCTGCATCCCAAATTACGAGAAATGCTCACCGCAGCGGACGTGCAACACTGGCTATCTCAAGCGCGCCAACTCACACTTACGGATGCAACATCGCGAAAAGGAATCCTCTTTTTAGAGCAACTTCTCGCCGCGTTAACCCCGAAACAGACACTACTTCTACCCAATTATCCTAATCCGTTTAATCCAGAGACATGGATACCTTACAAGTTAGCAAACCCCAGCCATGTGCAAATTACCATTTACGATACACGTGGTAGTGTTGTGCGCCAATTGGATCTTGGACATCAACCGGTAGGTCTCTATCAGACGCGGAGCCGTGCTGCGTATTGGGATGGAAAAAATGCTATCGGTGAAAATATAGTAAGTGGCGTGTATTTCTATACCCTCCGTGCAGGAGATTTCACTGCTACTCGGAAGATGTTGATACTGAAGTAACCTTTTCCATAACTTGGAATGTGGTTTTCTTCCAAATAACTTTGTGCAAAGGGTTGAGTTCAGGCGAATACATCAGCAATATCAAGCATAACACCGGCTGCTGGAAATACTCGGAACAGGCAATACCTGCGGTAGACCCAGGTGCCTTCATCCGAGCGAGGTTATGACGATACTTGTACATTTTCATCATAAGCAGTGTAAGAATTTTAAAAGCTATTATCAAGATTATGTCTGTTGTCCACATCTACAATTACATTGACAGATGGTTCCGGTTTCTGATAGGATATTGTTATTCAAGCGCGTGTGAAAGTATATCACACGTATTCAATGATTATATCTGCTATATACTTAAGGACATTCATGAAGTTATTGGTCACTGGAGGTGCTGGATTTATCGGCACAAACTTTATCAGATACTGGCTCAAGGAGTATCCTGATGATGTTATAGTTAACCTTGACCGGCTGACGTATGCCGGGAATCTCACTAACTTATCAGATATTGTTTTGGTTTATTCGGATCGGTATGCATTTGCCCATGGCGATATCCTTGATGGTACTTTTGTTTCGGAACTTGTTGAGACACATCAACCGGACGTAATTGTCAATTTTGCGGCGGAATCACACAATAGTCGTGCTATATTGAATCCGAGAGAATTTTTCGCTACAAACGTGATGGGGACACAGGTTTTATTAGATGTTGTCCGTCAATACGAAGTGCCTCGTTTTCACCATATTTCTACGTGTGAGGTATATGGAGAATTGCCTTTAGATTCGGCTGATGCATTTGCTGAAACTGCGCCGTACCGACCGCAAACCCCATATAATGCGTCAAAAGCATCTGCTGACCATCTTGTCAACGCATATTTTCATAGTTTTGGCTTACCGATTACGATTTCCAACTGTTCCAATAATTATGGTCCCTATCAACATCCGGAAAAACTGATTCCGCTTTTTTCAACGAATGCCATTCGAGATTTACCTTTGACACTCTACCGCAGTAGCCACAACCGCAGGGAGTGGTTGCATGTTGATGATCACTGTCGTGCGATTGCTTCTGTTATTCACAACGGGAAGATTGGGGAAACGTATAATGTCGGGAGTGGTATAGAGAAAAGTATTGAAGAGATTAGCGACTTTATTTTGGATGGTCTTGGGAAACCAAAAAGGCTGAAAACGTATGTTCCTGATAGACCTGGACACGATTGTAGGTATCTTTTGGATTCGGGAAAGATTCACCGTGAACTTGGTTGGAAACCGATAATACCTTTTGAAGAGGGTATGCGGCAAACGATTCAGTGGTATGTAGAAAATCAGGATTGGTGGGAGAAAATACAACAGGACGCAGAAACTTCAAGCGTTGAAGAGGACAAATGGGAGAAGTTTTCTCGGTAAAGAGGTAACAGATGAGACTGACAGATGAACAACTTGAAACATGGAGACGTGATGGAATTGTCGTTGTGCCGAATGTTTTTTCTCAAGATGTCGTTTTTGCTGCATTGGAAGCAGTTGAGAAAAATGCTTACGATGGGTTAAGTTACAGTCAATATCGCGCAAAATGGGATAATAAACCGGATGAACTTGAAAAAGCCTATAAAAATAATAATCCTCTGAATCAACTTGCGGGTCCATTTGGTAAGATTTCGCACTTTCCAACGGGTTTAGAGGCTGTGGATACGCTTATTGAGAATGAAAGTTATACGGGAATTGCGAAGCAAATATTAGGGACAGAAGAAATCCGAATAAGTTATGGGCAAATTTTCCTGAGAGAAGGATTAACAGATAAACGTTATAGTGAGCATCCTTGGCAAGGATATCATATTGATAACGGCACGAATTCGGCTATGCCGCCCCATCCTGATTGGCAACGTTACGGCTATATTTTATGCAGCATTATTCTGCATGATATTGATTTGGATGGTGCTCCGATGCTTATCTGTCCCGGTTCACAGGACCAATTGGAAATGATATGGGAGAAGCATCCCGGTAGTGCGGGAGGACTCGGTATTCCAGACCTGCGCGAGTTTAAGGAATTGGGAGAACCTGTTCCGCTTATAGCAAAGGCGGGAAGTGTTGTTTATCGGTCAAGCTATATCGTTCATGCTGCGCAACCGTTTGCGAATCGAAGCAAACAACGAGTATGGATGGGGTATCATTTTCATCGAGCAGATAACGACGATTGGTGTAAAACCACCCGACCTATCCCGCGGTCAAGTCCACATTATATGAAATTTATTACAGATACCACACCCACTGTGAGAGGTGTATTAGGATGGCCCTCTCCGGGTGATCCCTACTACACACCAGAAGCCTTAGACCGTTTGGCACAAGCATATCCAGGAATTGATTTGGAACCTTATCAGAAGAGTGCTTAGGTTATTGTGGACACCATGCCATCACTGTACCGAAACTTGCAAATATACTGTTTTCTCCACTTGTTAGGATACGCGAACCTTGCACAACAATCCGAACATCTCTGCTTGTGATTTTGTAACTGACGGGGGCATCTTTAGCAATCAATGGATTACCGTTTGTGTCCTTCAGTTTATCTAAACGATAATGCACTGACCGATGTGCAGGCACATCAAATTCGCAGGAGACGTTTTCCATATCGGTGTCCTCATAAAGCACTTCTAAAAGACAACTGGTATCAATATCTGCGGTATTAGAAATACAGATAGATTCATGTGAAAAATACCCGCCGCCGTGCTGTTCCCATTCCTGTTCTGATGCTGTTAAACCCGCCATGTATCCGTCTGGAATAATCCAGACATACGCACCATCACCGTCTGAACTATAGGATTTTAAGGCATCTGTGATTGCTTCAGGATTTGCTGTGGCTTCGTCAAGTGAAATTATGAAAAATCGGGAGAATAAATGAATACCTTTTGAAGGATTGTGTTCTTTTAGTTGACCTGTAACATTTAGGCATAATTTGTTTTCATCAACCATAACAAGATGACTTATGTCTTGTGTTTTTAGCCAGTCTCCGAATGTGTCGTTGAGAAGGGTTGTTAAAGTATCAAGATTAGTGATACCAGCCTGTTTGTATTCTCGGATCGTTGCTAATAATATATCAAATGTCATAGATTTCTCCTTAAGAGTTTTGATTTTCTACACCATCCATCGTCCGTCAATACCCAACAGTGCCATTAATACCTGCAATAGTACTACCTCTTCAACAGAACCAACAAACTGACGATGTGTATCAATATAAGTGCCGTAGTCAGCTGCCCATTCACGGAAGTATGTTTCGTATTCCCATCCGTTTGCAGTGTGATGGAAACTGGTACGCTCTGGGTAAGGGAGTTTCTGGTTCAAAAGTTCCTGTAGTTGTTCAGCGGTTGGTAGCCAGAAGTCTTTGGTCGGTTCTGTGTGGGGTTTAAGTGCTTGGATTTCGGGGTGTTGGCACATTTTGATGTATTTTGGAGGGTGATTCATAGATTGATGTTAGTGTCGCAATTGTGGCAAGACCCACTGCTGTATGTGATTAGCGATTGTGTCAATATCGGTTATGGAACCATCTGCGATTTTAAGACCGAGTTCAATAATTGAATTGTCAAGGTCGGATTGAAAAGAACATTCGTTTAATGCTAAAAACAGGATAGCACAAATGCATACCGATGCGTTTATTTCCATCAACAAATAGTGTAACTGACTTTCCTTTATTATTTGGAATTATCCGATGTGGTCCTCCGCAACTACCAGAATGTCTTCAATCGTCAAATATATTATATGTTGCCTAATACTTTCCATGCTTGTTCGTATTTTTCCGGTATCTCATCTGAGGCAACGATTACATTCATATTTAATTTTCTCCCAATCTCAAGATCAGATCTTGCTTTTTCCCACTCTTTGAGGCGTAACCACGATCCACCTCGTTTGTAATATGTTTCCGCATAGTCGGGTTTAAGTTCTATAGCTTGGGTATAGTCTTCAACGGCAAGTTCTATTTCGCTTTTTTGCTATTTTCTACACCGCTATTGAAATACTTTTCAGCAAGTTCCTGATTTTTGTCTGCCATCATTTTCTCCATAAGTGCTTTTTTGAAGGTTATGATACCATGAGAAATGGATATTTTCAATAGGTTTTTAGGGATTTGTCACGGATTAACTGTCTGAATCACAGAAGGCGCGGAGAACACGGGAAACACAGAATGGGACAACGATTTTTTAAGGTTATTTCTAAGGATTAGTGTTTGGGTAAGATAGAGTAATCCTGTGTTTGTTGCTTTTTGACACAATAATCCTTGTCAATCCTTCTGAACTTGAATATAATGACCGATATAACAAATTGACCTTTGCGATTAATTTATGAAACTTAGTTGCCTGCCTGTCTCTTTATACGATGACGTTTTCAGTGGAAAGAACACTGTTGCTGATTGGATTCGATTTGGTGCCGAATTGGGACTTGATGCGGTTGATTTTAGTATCAAGTTCTTCACACAGCGAGATGCAAAAACGGTGAATATCATTCGTACCGCACTGGCAAGTCATAGTATAGAAGCGTGTATGATTGCGTGTTATTCAGACTTTACACATCCTGATGAAACACAACGTAGCCAAGAACTAATGAACCTAAAATCAGATATCGTGTTAGCGAAGGAGTTGGGGGCAAGATTTGTTCGAATTACGGCAGGGCAAAATCATCCGGGTACAGAACGCGAAGATGGTGTGCAGTGGGTTACAGATGGATTTCGGTATGCGCTTGATGAGGCTGTAAAACACGGTATCACGCTTGCCTATGAGAACCATACTAAAGGTGCACCGTGGCAATATTGGGATTTCTCTCAACCCTCAGAGATATTCTTGGAAATCCTTGACGCACTATCGGATACAGAACTTGGTGTATGCTTTGATACAGCAAACCCTCTTGTGTTAAAAGAGGATGTGCTGGCACTTTTAGAAAAGGTAATTGATCGCGTTGTTGTGCTACATGTTTTTGATATGCGCGAGTCAGGTAAATTCGAACCTGTTCGTGTCGGTACAGGTGCCTCTCCAATTCCGCAAATCTTTTCCCGCATGCGACAAGTCAATTACGACGGTTGGCTTAGCATAGAGGAAGCGAGTCGACAAGGACAGAACGGTTTTGAAGAAGCAATCACATATGTGAAGAAAACGTGGCAGCAAGCATCATCCGCGTGATGGTTCGCTCATCTGTTCCTGTGCGTGCCGTGACAACTCTGCGAGATGTCCATCGTTTGCTCTCACCTGTTCAAGGTGTATCTTCCGTTCAGGTGTCGCTGTATTCACCATTTTCTCACCATATTTTCGATCAATCCAGAACCTTGCTGAACCCGCAATATATGCTTGCAATGCCTCTATTTTCTCATCTGGGTATCGTTGGCAAAGATTCATGGTGAACATGCGTCTGCGTGTGCCACCGCCATAAGCAGCATGTTTTGTGTTATGGTTAAACAGCACGAGATCACCGGGTGTTGTTTCAAAGACGACGGCAGGTACATCTTTACCGTGTATTTCCCAGACATCTTGGCTTTTTCCTACCTGTTGGCTCAAACCGTCTGCATAATTATCCCCGAATAGATGGCTTCCGGGAATAACGCGGAGTGCACCTGTATCGCGTGTAAGTGGATCCAGATAGAATGCGATCTTGATGTGCATCGGATCTTCCAAACGATGTCCACCATCTGAATGCCAACCTGTATCCCCAACGTAGAAATTTCCGTCGCTACCCATATAGTTGAAATCGTCTCCGAGTAACGTTTTGGCAATACTTAGGATACGCGGGTCATCAAGCAGTGATGATAACTCCTCACTCTGATCAATGAATGGGACGATACAAGAACGGGCTGTGCCTTCGTGAGGTTTGCCGTTGTGACCTCCACCGCGTTCTGCCCAGACGGTTTCAAATGCATCCTGAATTGCCTCAATTCGGTCTGCCATCAGTTGCGGAAAACTGAGGTAACCGAATGTTTTAAAGAAGTTAATCTCTGAATCGGTCATAGTGAAATCGTGTTGGTTCATTTTGCATACCTCTTTTGGATATTTATGTTCATATCATATCACATTTTCCTTAACTTTACTCTAAAGATGAATCAATGGATTGCTAACCGTTACCTAAAGATTCGGTGCTACCATATTGCCTGGTACAACAAGTGAATCGAATTCTTCTGGCGTTAACACACCTTCTTCAACTGCTACTTCACGTAGGGTAGAACCTTCCCGATGTGCCTTCTGTGCGAGTTTTGCTGCGGCATCGTAACCTATCTTGGGTGTTAGTGCTGTCACTAACATCAACGATGCTTCTAAATAACCTGAAATTGCAGACTCGTTTGCTTTGATACCAACGATGCAATGCTCGCGAAATGCATCGCATGCATCTGCTAATATCCGAATGGATTGCAGGCTGTTGAAAGCAATTACAGGCATAAATACGTTGAGTTCAAAGTTGCCTGCGCTCCCTGCTAAGGATATCGTCGTATCGTTACCTATCACTTGTGCACAAACCATTGTCATTGCTTCACATTGGGTTGGATTGACTTTGCCTGGCATGATGGAACTTCCGGGTTCGTTTTCTGGTAGAATCAACTCACCGATACCGCATCGGGGACCACTTCCTAACAGACGTATATCGTTAGCGATTTTATACAAAGCACAGGCAAGCCGTTTCAATGCCCCACTTGCGGATACAAGTGCATCTCGTCCTCCCATTGCTTCAAACTTATTCGGTGCGCTAACAAAAGGATTTCCGGTGCGTTCCGCAATACGTGATGCTACTGCATCAGCATATTCGGGGTGTGTGTTCAGACCTGTCCCTACTGCTGTTCCTCCAATTGGTAGTTCGTAGAGATGTGCTAACGTGTTCTTAATCGCCTCTTGTGCATGTGCTACCTGATGTGCATACCCACCGAATACTTGTCCTAATGTCAATGGTGTAGCATCCATCAGATGTGTGCGACCTGTTTTTACTATCCCTGAAAATTCGTGTGCTTTTTCCTCTAATGCGTTTTGTAATGCTGCTGCAGCGGGTAATAAACGTTCAACGCACTGCGTTACGACTGCTATGTGTATGGCAGTTGGAAAGACATCATTTGTTGATTGGGATCGGTTCACATGGTCATTCGGGTGGACAGGTGATTTCATACCGAGTCCTTCCCCCGCAAGTTCATTTGCTCGGTTTGCAATGACTTCGTTGATATTCATGTGAGTCTGTGTGCCACTTCCTGTTTGCCATATACGTAGCGGAAATTGGTCGGCGAGTTTTCCATCTGCTACTTCATCTGCAGCACGGCAGATAAGGTCAGCAAGGTCCGACGTAATTCCACCGAGTTTAGCGTTCACTGTCGCTGCTGCGTGTTTAATGATAGCGAGTGCGCGTATGAATGTAGGTGGGAAATGTTCGTCTCCGATGTCAAAGTTGATATATGCGCGCTGTGTCTGTGCACCCCAGTATGCGTTCTCTGGAACTTCTACTTCTCCTAAACTATCTTTTTCTATTCGTGTTTTCATCAAAACCCTCTTTCTCAAACAATAACGTATTTGACTGACTTAGTCGCTTATTCATTTGCCTTGATTCCATCTGTTATGTATATATCGGTTTTAATTTTAACGCAAATATTATCGGGAGTCAAGTAATCAGTGTTTACGGGATGTGTAAAGTTTTGGTACGTGTTTTCTGTCAGAATCTCGGAAATTACAGAGAACACGGAAAGTACCTTTTCAAAATATTCTTGACAATTGGCTTGTATTAAATGTCAAACTTTAGAGTTTTTAGAGTCAATCGTAATTTTTCGGATTTTTGTATTTTGCTACAAATCCTTATCAGAACTGGATTTACGGCTTATATATGACTAAAATAGTCAGGAATGACTCTAAAACTTTTAGAGTTGGATTGTTAGGTTTGAGAAAATCTAAAACAATAATTTATGTGTGTGAATTGAGTTAGGAAAACCCATAGGTGTCAACTTAAGGGAATGAATCCATCTATTATAGGGTTTCTGATGTTGATTTGTCTGAATCCAGATTGTAAGTAGAGGGTTTTCTTCTGTAAGAGTTGTAATGAAATGCGCTTGTACGAACGTATATTTACTTTAAGTTGACACCTATGGGTTTCTAATGTCGGAGGTCGCTTTGCTCGCTCCGACCTACAATACAGTTCCCGTCATGTTTAATTTGTCGAGTAAGGTGGACACGCAGACCCGCACTTACAATGTGGGAAAGTTGATCCAACAATACTTTACATAGCCATTTCAACTATTTTTCTTGCCAAAGCGTCTTAAATATGATATATTTTAAGTAAAGATTTTGGAATTTAATACAAACTTTTAAGGTGCAAGTGGAATTCACATTAGTCAATCCTTATCTGACGCAACAACAAGCATCACCACCAGTACATAGTTACCGATACCAGCAATGGTGTTCCAGAGGTTATCAACAAGGTCTTTACCCAATATCACCTGACAGTGAATTAGGCACATGTATCGGACAGATGGGATGGGTGGGTGCACATGCACATGCACACGACTATCTTTGGGCGTCAGCAGGTAATATGGGGGTGATATTGTCAGAATCGGTGGATGCGAAGTGTCTTATTGACTATGAGGACTCTCCACGTTATGCTCTACCATCAGCAATTGTCGTGAAAGGATTGGCAGGTAGGCATGTGCTTTTGACCAAATCGGGATCTCGGTTAGACATGATAGGCATAGAGCACCCCGCGCTGAATGTCACTGTTATTGAAGTAGAACCGGATGGTACGCACTATAGAATGCGTTATGGTACAATGACACAAAGTGAGATAGATAACGCCACAGATGCAGAAAACGCATCAAGTCGTTGTGTGCCGACCAGTGAGATGTTCCATTATCTACTGATTTTTGAGCAATTAGAAGAACAGGGATTTCAAGCCTTAGTCCACTTACAACCGAAGTTTTTGAACTTAATCTCGCGGACAGAACATGGACACCCAGAACGTTTTTACAACTTTTTGAAAGGATATGAACCGGAGACACCGATAATTTATGATCCTTCTGGTGGGATTGGGTTTGTTCAAGAACGTGTCCCTGGTATACCGGAATTGTCTTATGAGAGTTTACGTCTTTTTGAAAACGGGGCTGATCCGATGCGACATATTCTTTATTGGGTTGGACACGGCACATTTTCTCGAGGCAATGATCTTTTAGACGCATATAAACATGCTGAATATTTTGAAGCAGTTGCCCGCATGGCGTGGGAGGCAAATCAACGGCAAGTTTCTGCGGAAGCGTATAGTGAAGAAATCGTGAACTGTATTCTCCGTGAATTTAACGCTAATCGCACGCAGTCATCGGATGAACCTACAGTTCCGATAGATGTTGATAAAGAGGAAGGGACACCAGAGAATCTATACAATTATCCGTAGTGTATTTACGGTTTTATTGTCTAAGGTGATATATCCTATGTGCAACGAACATGTTTAGATAAGATATTTCTAAATAATAGGATACATAGCGTTACGGACTAAGATTTGCAAAGGAGATAGTTAATGAAAGAACCCCAGCAACAAGTTGTAATTGATGATACACCAGAATCTCAACAGCCTGAACAGCAAAACTTAGAATCGTTTCTTAGAGACAGTATATTTGGAGATGACCTTCGTAATTACAATGAAAAGTTTGACAAACTAACACAAGAGATCGAAATTACACGACAGAGTATCGCTGAAGTTGAAGCAAGATTGTTGAAGGAAATCTCGGATGTTAAAGCACAATACAGTGATATACCGGACGGCATAGTACAACGAGTTGATAATCGTATTGACGAACTAATTAGTCGTAGTGAGAATGACCTTGAGAAGTTATCAATGTTGATCAATGAGTTTGCGACCGATTTTCAGGCAAAGATAGACGAACTACAGACCGAAACGCAGATGCTTCAAAAAACGAAGCAGACAGACCGACAGGCTTTAGCAGATACTTTGATTGCAATTGGATCGCAGCTAAAAAAAGAAGAATGAAAAACACTATATACATCCTCATTTTTGTTTTTATCTTTATTCAGATTAGTATTCTATTACAACCATCTCATGGGGATACTGAAGAGATCACTGTGATTGCGATAGGTGATATAACAGTAGGGAGTAATTTGACACCAACTATTGAAAAACAAGGTGCGGGAGTATTTTTTGAAGGTACAGCCTCTGTTATTCAATCTGCAGATATTGCGACAGCATCACTCAACACGAGTATATCCGAGAGGGGTGAACCAGATCCGAGTCGAGAACTGCGTTTTCGTGCAGTTCCGGATCTTGCCCGTGCCCTTTCAAATGCTGGATTTGATGCGATTTCCTTAGCAACACCGCACATCATGGATTTTGGTTTTGAAGCATTTGAAGATACATTAACCCATTTAGAATGGTATAACGTCAAACCAATAGGCGCAGGAATTTCACCTGCAGCAGCAAATGCTCCTACATGGATAGATGTTAACTCAAAAAAAGTAGCACTGCTGGCGTATTTACGTGGAAATGAATTCAATATGGCATCGTTGAACCTAATAGCTTCAGCTGCCTTTAGTCAAATGACCCGTGCTGTTAAGGAGATTAATGATACTGCAGAGATTGTGATTGTGTGGTTACATTGGGGCAAACAGGAATCGGATACAACAAGGGAACAATCGAGTATTGGTCGGCAACGGATTTTTGCTCAAGCACTTATTGATGCGGGTGCGGATTTGGTTTTATGCCAACAACTCCATACCTTTGGTGGTATCGAACTCTACGAGGGGAAACCAATTATCTATAGTCTTGCAGACTTCATCTACGAAACATATTCGTTACAGTATGCTCGTACAATTATTCCAAAAGTGACATTTGCAGAGGGAGCATTAAAATCTATTGAATTGATACCGATTCTGGTAGATAAACCGGGTGCGTCTTTTCCTCAACCGAGTCTTCTCAAAATAAAAGATACCACAAAGGAGTCTCTTGATATAAAATTGGAAGAAACCGCTATAGAGACATTGAAGGAGTATCAAAAACGTTGCGCTGTACTAAACACAGAGGTTATTATAAAAGGAGAACGCGGCTGGATTAGCATTATCAATACATCTAATTAGAATTTGACGGAGAAAAATATATTTTATATGGAAGATCTGGCGTGAAATTCTTCATATATCTCTTGATGGAATACATTAATATTTATTATTACCTAAAGCATCGAAGCGGCGCGCCAGAACGAATTTTGAAAGGAGATAGAAAGCAATGGAAAATCAAAGCAGTACAGAACTTGAAAACCTTGAAAAAGATGAGGATGCAGAAGAAAATTTGGAGACGGTGGAATTACCTATACTTCCGGTAGATGATCTTGTAATATTTCCTTATATGCCACCAGTTCCCCCGTTTCCACCACATCATGTTGCGCTGTCAGGAAAGATGGTGATGGATGCTGTTGACGACGCGATGCTTAACGGTGAACGCGTTCTCTGTATTTTCCAAACAACATCAGGTCGCAGTCTCGACACCGATCCTCGCGCAGTGAAGGACATGACTCTGGATGAATTACGTCCAATTGGTAGTCTAATTCACATCCTCCGTGCGAAAAAGGATGACGAGGATGTGTTGTTTCTCGCGAATGGTCGTGCTCGTGTAGAGATTGAGGAGATACTTCACACAGAACCTTACCTAAAGGCACGTGTCCGTCTTCTACAAGATGAAGAGGATATTGAAGAAGAAGAGATGGTTAGAGATGACGAGGAAACCGTAGAGGGTGATGAGGATGATTTGGAATTAGAAGCACTCGTACGTAGCACTGATGAAATGTTCCAACGGATTGTGCAACTTTCCTCTCGTTATCAAGAAGAGCATGGATTGATGACGAAAAGTATTGATGAACCTGGACGTTTAGCAGATTATATTGCCGCTGTATTAGACTTAAAACCACAAGAAAAGCAGCAGATCCTTGAGACAATCCCTATTGTTGAACGGCTTAATAAGCTTACTCATATACTCGCTAAGGAGGTGGATCTCCATGAGTTGGAAAGTAAAATTCAATCTAATGCGCAAGCGGTAATTAATAAAGGGCAACGTGAATACTTTCTACGTGAACAACTCAAGGCAATACAGACAGAACTTGGTGAAGCAGATGATTTAGCATCCGATATTGAGGAGATGCGTGCTCAATTAAAAAAAGCAAAGTTACCACAGAAAGCAAAAAAAGCTGCTAACAAAGAACTCAATCGTCTATCCAAAATGCAGTCTTTTTCGCCAGAGTCAACCGTTTCAAGGAATTATTTGGATTGGCTTCTCAATTTACCTTGGGCGGTCAGTACAAAAGATTCAATTGATCTTACAAAAGCGATGGATATTCTTGACGAAGATCACTATAATTTAGTCAAAGTCAAAGAACGTATTGTTGAGCATCTTGCTGTACGTATTCTGAGATCAGAGATGAAGGGACCTATTTTTTGCTTCGTAGGACCCCCGGGAGTTGGGAAAACATCTCTTGGTAAATCAATTGCACGTTCTATTGGCAGGAAATTTGTCCGTCTCTCTTTAGGGGGTATGCATGACGAGGCAGAAATCCGAGGACATCGGCGTACTTATATCGGTTCTATGCCGGGACGTATTGTTAAAGGGATACGTCAAGCAGAATCCAACAATCCTGTCTTTATGCTTGATGAAATAGACAAACTTGGTTCTGATTTTCGTGGAGATCCTGCGGCTGCACTTCTTGAAGTGCTTGATCCTGAACAAAACCATTCATTTACCGATAACTATTTAGATGTTCCATTTGATCTGTCGCAAATTATGTTCATTACCACAGCGAACCAAATTCACTCAATACCTCCACCTCTTCGTGACAGAATGGAAACGATTGAGTTGCCCGGTTATACATCTAATGAGAAAAAACAGATTGCCAAACAGTACCTCCTACCACGTCAACTCTTGGAAAACGGCATTACAAAAAAACAGTTAGGTATCTCCGATGCTGCGATACAAAAAGTCGTTAAGGAATATACTCGAGAAGCGGGTGTCAGGAATCTGGAGCGCGAACTCGGTAAGCTCTGTCGTAAATCAGCGCGCCGTGTAGCAGAAGGGGAAACGGACCGTAACAAGATTGGTGTTAAGGATATACCGAATTACCTCGGTCCTCCCAAGTTTGATTCCGAAATCGCTGGTAGAACTGCTGATATTGGTGTTGCAACAGGGCTTTCTGTTACACCTGCGGGAGGAGAAATTTTATTTATAGAAGCTACTTCCTCAGAAAAACAAGCTGGCAAAGGAGAACTCCTTATCACAGGACAGATAGGGAATGTGATGCATGAATCAGCACAGACTGCATTAACTTATATAAAATCGCAATCGACTTCATTGAAATTTGATGTAGATGCGTTACAAGATGATATTCATATCCATGTTCCCGCAGGAGCAATTCCAAAGGATGGACCTTCTGCCGGCATTACTATCGCTGCTGCGCTTGCTTCTATCGCAACAAAGAAAGGGATTAGCCCAGAAGTCGCAATGACGGGGGAATTGACATTGAGAGGCAGAGTGCTACCCATTGGTGGTGTTAAGGAAAAAATCTTGGCAGCCAAACAAGCAGGGATTAAAAAGATTATTGTCCCACAAGGGAATCAAAAGGATTTTGTTGAAATACCAGAGGATATCCAGGAAGGACTTGCCTTCCATTTCGTTGAAAATATGAACCAAGTCTTTTCAGAGGTATTCGATAAATAGCAGAAAGAATTGTAAACCTAAGACGCTTATAACATTAACCGTGACTGCAGTATCGTATATGGACATACACACCAGAAGATTGTATAACTTCGTTAAAGTTAGTCGACCTGACATCACCAATAATTCCTTGTACAAGGAAGGAGATATGAGATGAAAAGCGTAAGATGGAACAGTATCGTTCCTCTCCTCGTAGTATGTGCTATTGCAGCATTTACATGCATGGTGGTTTCTACGCCATGTTGGGGAGATACAGACAACGAATTACAAAATGATAGTGATACAAACAAAGGTGCACCGCTTTTTCTTAAAGATATCGCACCTATCCTTGACAAAAACGGATGTTCCGCAGGACTATGCCACGGTAAATTCGGTGGACAAGGCGGCTTAAATTTATCATTGCTCACGCTCAACCCAGAAAGTGATTATGAACCGATTGTGCATCACAACCGGGGAAGACGTATCAATCTGCTTGAACCTGAACAGAGTCTACTTTACTTAAAACCGACAGGACAGATTCCGCATGAGGGTGGAATGAGATTTGAGGTTAATTCAGATCAGGCGGAAACCATTTTGGAATGGATCTCAGCAGGTGCTCCATTCTCTCCTGATGAACCGCGTCTGGACAAACTTGAAATTGAACCAAAGGAAAACGTCTTCACTTCGGTTGGTGAAACAAAACAACTAAAAGTCCTTGCACATTTTACGGATGGATCCATTGAAGATGTCACAGAACAAGCGGTTTACGAGTCTAAAGATGAACCTGTGGCTACCGTCACGGAATTTGGACTGGTAACAAGTACCCGCTGGGGTGGAACAGCGATCTTAGCAAGATACTTAGGAGTTGTTTCGTCCTCTTTTATCACTGTCCCAAGAGAAACGGATGGAAAACCCTATCCAGAAACATTAGCAAACAATTTTATTGATGAATTCGTTGCAGCAAAACTCAAAAAATTGAATGTTCGTCCATCCGAACTTACCTCAGATACTGAATTCATACGGAGGGTTTATCTGGATACTGTCGGAAGATTGCCTACTGCTGATCAGGTGAGGGAATTTCTTGCGGATTCAAATCCGGAGAAACGTGCTAATTTAATAGACGCACTCATGGAAGAATTGGATTGGGTTCATTTGCGGACATTAAAGATGGCGGATATGTTGCGTGTGCACCCACGACGGTTAGGAAATGGGGAATTCGGTGACAGAGGTGCCACACTTTTCCATGAATTCATACAAGATTCTGTTAAGGCTAACAAACCTTATGACCAGTTTGTCAATGAAATATTGACTGCTACTGGTAGTACATATCAGTACGGTCCGACTAACTATTATCGGATTGAGCGTCAACCTTCAGGTAGAGCTGAAACGACTGCGCAAGTGTTCCTCGGGATCCGTCTCAGTTGTGCGCGATGCCATAAACATCCTTTTGATGAATGGACAACAGATGATTATTGGAACTTCGCTGCGTTTACCGGTAAAGTCGGGACACGTGGTGGTGGTCTTTACCAAGAACTGGTAATCTACAACAATCCATCAGGTAGAGTTGTTAACCAGTCTGTCCAAGGGAATCGTGGTCAGGTTGCACAACCTACATTTCTCGGTGGATCAACACTGCCAGAAGCTTACAGAGAAGAAGCAATACAGCATCTCGCGGACTGGATGACCTCCGATTCAAACCCATATTTTGCAAAGGCGACTGTCAACCGTTTATGGAGTTACTACTTTGGAAGAGGGATTGTTGATCCTGTTGACGATATGCGCGCCACAACGCCAGCAAGCGTTGAAGGACTCTTAGACGCATTGGCAGAAGAGTTTGTGCGAAGTGGATTTGATACGAAACATATTATCAAGTTAATACTCAACTCCCGGACCTATCAACTTTCAGCTGCACCGAATGAAACGAATGAGTTAGATGATAGGTTTTTCTCTCGCTTTATGCCCCGTCCTTTGATGGCACAGGTGTTGCTTGATGTCTTAAATGATGTTACGGGATCATCGGAGAAATATGGAAGGTACCCGGAAGGTTGGCGTGCAATTGAAGTTCCGCTTCCAGTCAGTTCACGTTTTCTCAACTTATTCGGACGTTCCAATAGGGAATTTTTAGGAAACTTAGACCCCCTACTTGAGCCAACACTCACACAGGCACTTCACATCATTAACTCACCTTATGTCAACGGGAAGTTGAGAAGTGGTAGGACAATCAAACAACTTCTTGAACCGAAGACAGGGGAAAAGATGCAACCGGAAGCATTGGTTGAACAGTTGTATTTAATGACGTTGAGTCGACCTCCGACAGAAGTGGAACTTGGAACGGCTACAACATATCTGGAAGATGAAAAAACGAGACGTGAAGACACAGAAGATTTGCTTTGGGCACTTATCTCGTCTCGTTCCTTCCTTTTCAATAGGTAAGTTGTTTAGAGATTGACCATTTTGGGCAGGTATAGTGATTGGATGTATAAATCCGTTATCACTACTTGCCCAATTTTTTGTACTACCATTTCAATTGGTTATTTGTAGGTTACACAGAGTGTCGTTAAAGAAAATGTGTTTGTAATCCATCATTTATTATAATCCAGACAATCGCGAGTTCACATTAATATCCAATATACATCTTTGTATAGATGCGTTGTCCTGTTATTGTATCCCACATAATAATTTCGCTTTGACCGATACTTGCCACCCTTTTTCCATCAGGACTAAACGTTACACTGGAACTAAATCCCTGTCGGCTAAGTATTTTGGGTTCTCGTGTTGTATTTGCATCCCAAAGATAGATGTGTCCGAAATTGGTGCCTGCAATTGTGTTACCATCCGGACTAAATGCAACCCTGTATAACGAAGCCATTTCTATTCTGACTTTCGGGGTTTGGTTAAACCTGCGGAGTCTTCGTCCTGTGTCCACATCCCACAGAAAGAGAGTACCGTAGAAACCACCAGTTACGATTGTATTGCCATCCGGACTAAAAGCCACGGTGTAGATATGGGGTGTATCGGCTTTGACAATTGGTCGTTGGTCAAGTTCTCGGAGTTTTCGTCCCGTATTCGTTTCCCACAGATAGACACTACCCCAACTTGCAGCTGCAAGTATCTTGCTATCCGGACGAAACGCGACACTGTAAACTGCGCCCCGATGTCCCGAAAGTGTGCGTATGTGTTCACCTGTATTGGCATCCAACAAACGAACAGTTTTATCCTGACTTCCACTTGCCATCCATTTTCCATCAGGACTGTATGCAATGCTGTTAACCGTTGCTTTATGTCCCGACAGAATGCCTGCTTCTCCTAATCGATCGCGCAAACCTATACCTTGGTCAATATCACCAGTATCCCATAACTGTACGGTGCCATCATGATGTCCTGTTGCGAGTATCTTGCTATCCGGACGGAACGCTATGGTGGTAACCCATTTCGGATTTGCAAAGTTCTCAAGAGTCTCTTCACTCTTTGTATCATATAGCATTACCTCACCGAAACCGAAAAAACTGACTGCAGCGAGTATCCTACCATCTGGTGAATATTTGATGTCAGAGCCAAAACTTCCTCTGGGTTGTTTTTCTGCCTTAACGACTTGATGTCCTTTCGGTATTGTCTGTGCGAGCATGATGGGTGTGCTTATGAGTGCTATCCATAGTGTGAGTAATGTCAATGACAATCTATATTGCATGGGTGGGTTCTCCTGTGTGTTGAAGAGTGTTATGTTAATATTTTATCATACAGATAAAAAGGTTGTCAATTTTGTATGGGTGTGTAAAGTTTATGGGATGTGTTTCTGTCAGAATCGCGGAATGCACAGAGAACGTGGAATGCACAGAAAGGTATTATGTTTCTTCAAGGTTGTTTTCTAAGGATTAGCACATGGCAGGATAGAGTAATTTTGTGCCTTCTGTGTTTTTCGCGCCTTCTGTGATTTTGACAGAAACACATGCCACAAACTTTACATACCACTTGATTCATGACAATCTTTACTTAAATTCAAAAAATGTGATATAATAATTTTAAATTATGAATGTAAACTGGAGAAACATGTATGAGTAGCAGTCCAGCATACAACCTGTTAGCTGAGACATTAGAGAAACAGGGAATACAGATTGAGGATGTTAAGGGACACCTCAAGCAACAACATATTGAAACGCCCTCGTGGGGTTATGGTAATTCTGGTACACGATTTGGCGTGTTTGAACAACCTGGTGCAGCGAGAAATGCTGCTGAACGTTTAGAGGATGCAGCTACAGTGCACCAATTCACAGGTGTCGCACCGACTGTCGCACTCCACATTCCGTGGGATAAAACTGATGATTGGGAAGCATTAAAGCAATATGCTGCAGATGTCGGTATAGGTATCGGAGCGATTAACCCTAACGTTTTTCAAGACCAAGTGTATAAACTTGGTAGTGTCTGTAATCCGCAGGCAGAAATACGTCGCATGGCGATCGACCACATGTTAGAGTGTGTTGACATAATGGAAAAAACAGGATCGGATTTACTCAGCTTGTGGTTCGCTGATGGTACTAACTTTCCCGGTCAATCCAATTTCAGACAACGTAAACAGTGGATGACTGAAGCGTTAGGTGAGGTTTATGATGTCCTCCCTGATGACACTCGCATGTTGATTGAATATAAGTTCTTTGAACCGGCATTTTATCACACCGATTTAGCAGATTGGGGGACCGCATACTTGATGGCAACGAAACTTGGTCCGAAGGCACAAGTACTCGTTGATCTCGGACATCACCCACAAGGCACTAATATCGAGTTTATCGTTGCGTACCTAATTGATGAAGGCAAACTTGGTGGATTCCATTTCAACTGCCGAAAATACGCAGATGATGATCTGACGGTAGGATCTATTAACCCACAAGAACTCTTCTTAATCTATACAGAACTTGTAGCTGCAGAACTTGATCCTGATACGGAAACCGATATCGCCTATATGATAGACCAGAGTCATAATTTGAAACCGAAAGTAGAAGCAAGCATACAGTCTGTGTGTAACCTACAAAAAGCCTACGCAAAGGCACTTTTAGTAGACCGAGAAGCGTTGGTTGAAGCACAAGATGCTGAAGACCTTGTTGAAGCAGAAAGTATCCTACAACGTGCGCATGAAACAGATGTGAATCCACTCCTTGAGCAAGTTCGTTTGGAGATGGGGCGAGACCCACACCCACTGACAGCATATAGAAAAAGTGGCTACTACGAGAAGATTAGTAAAGCACGCGTGGGTGGTGAAAGCCAAGGATGGGCATGAGTAAAATACAAATCGGTATTGTAGGTTCAGGAGGTATGGCACGTCGTCATCTTGAGCGATTTTCACCTATAGAAACAGTGGAAGTGGTTGCAATTGCATCCAGAAACGAGAAGACTGGTAACCAACTCGCTGCTGAGTGGACTGCTACATTTATACCCGATTGGAGACATCTGGTAGAACGTGAGGATATTGACGGCATTGTCATCTGTACACATAACGACAGTCACGGTGAAATTGCTATTGGTGCGTTGCAGTCGGATAAGCACGTCTTTGTAGAATATCCGCTTGCGAATGATGTTAGTGAAGGTGAAAAAGTCCTACATCTTGCTAAGAAACATCAGCGTGTTCTACGAGTTTCCCATCCAGAGGTAGTATCCAATACACACACTGCCCTCAAGCATAAGATTACTGAACTGGGTGAATTGCTACTCACCTCCTTTGTGCGCTTGACTCCGGGACGTGGTGCACGTCCGGAAATTCTATTCAATTTACCGGTATCAGGAACACCTGCTCATTTCTTTATTTACCATATATACCCAATAGTTGATTTTTTCGGTGAAACTGCATGGGTAGAGGGTACTGCATGCTACGAAGGATTAACTGAATCCGGACAATATGACCGTTTTGTAAACAGTATCACCGTCGCTTTTGAACGTGGCGGTATTGGACAGTGGAGTTGGGCAGGAGGCATTGCCATCAACAATGCTGAACAGCATGAGCGGTATATTCTCACAGAAGGCACATTGAGCGATGCTGGAAACGGTTGGAAATGTTCTACACCAACGGAAGTAACTGACTTGGCAATTCCAAAAACATCGAAAATCACATTACAAGAATTGTGGTTATCTGAAATTGTAGAATCCGCAGAGAACGAACCATCTTATGTGGATGCTGAAGTAGCCCTCGCTTCAATCCGAATAAGTCTTGCCTCAGCACAATCAATAAACGAAAACAGACGGATAGTATTATGAATATAGAACACTTAAAACAGATTGCAGCAGAAAAAGCTACAGAGGAGATCCGAGAGGGTATGGTCGTCGGATTAGGCACTGGTTCTACCGTCTACTACGCGTTATTGAAAATAGGAATGATGGTACGTGATGGTCTCAATATTATTGGAATCCCTACATCTTCAGGTACTGAGAAAATAGCACAAGAACAAGACATTCCACTTTCAATACTTGCAACACATCCCACAATAGAACTAACAATTGATGGTGCTGATGAGGTAGATGCCCATCTAAATTTGATCAAGGGTGGCGGTGCAGCACTCGTCAGAGAAAAGATTATCGCAAATGCCTCAAAACGAATCGTGATTGTTGTTGATGAAAACAAGGTGTCGCAAGTGCTTGGTACTTCGTTCGCGTTACCTGTGGAAATTGTGAAGTTCGGATGGGAGGCAACAAAACGTGTAGTGGATAAAGTGTGTGGACAATCGGAACTACGCGGTGGAATTCATTATCCGTTGATTACGGATAATGGTAATTATATTTTAGACTGTCACTTTGATGGAATAGATGATCCTGAAAAAATTGAGTTGCAGCTGAATAATATTCCTGGGGTTGTTGAGAACGGGATTTTTGTTAATCGTGCAGATAAAGTTATTATCGGTACAACTAATGGCATAAGATACATGGAGTAGCATCAATGGTTCGACATTTTAGCTTGTTCGGTTTACTCCTTACTGTCCTATTCATGCTATCTGTTCCTGTTGGGAGTGAGATTTTTACGGATAGTGGATTAGTGGATATGCCGACTGGAGAAGTGCTGAAACACGGTATATTCGGAGTAGGTGTATATGCCCCTTTCCAAAATACGACACATTTTAAACGGGATCCTGTTACTTTCCGTGTCAACTTTGGAATGTTTGATAGAATTGAATTGGGTGGATCGCATATATTGCCGCAGGACAATGATGCCTCTCGCTCCTTTTTGGGGCATATAAAAGCACAACTGTTGAATGAATCAGGAAAATTACCGAATGTCGCCATAGGTATTGACAATCTCGGAGACAATGTGATACAAGAGTGGAGTACCTACCAGCCACGATCAGCATATTTCGTGGTGAGTAAAACATTTAATCTTCCACGAATCCATCTGGTATCAGGACATATTGGTGTCGGCAATAATCGTTTTGCGTTTGAGGACAGTCCAATTGGTCTGTTCGTAGGTGTGAGTACGGAGTTTCATCCTGCTTTTGTAAGAGGTGATATTGGATTCAGTGTGGAATTTGATGGTGAAGGTGTGAATACTGGTGCGCGGTATACCGTTGACAGCGGTTTGCAGTTAGCACTCGGTGTTGAGACATTGAATAAACCGGAAGAGATTCGGTATCTCATGTCGATTTCTTGGTCAAATGCTAAAATGATGAAACAGATTGACGGTGCCAAGAGACTTGCCCGACAAGCCGCGAGATTGGCAAGCCAATCAAAAAATGCATCAGCGAAAGAAGAAGAATAGTGAATAAATATGTATCCTTTATCAATCTTTGGTGTCAAAACCCCGTTGCTTTAGCACGGGGATGTAGACACCACAATATAACCTGACTTTTAGCGTGAAACATGGTATCCTTGTAGGACTACTTCAGTGCAGATATTTTTCGTATCTGCACACCACCACAAATGGGAAGTAGTGACC
>JAPOQK010000048.1 GCA_026710795.1 Candidatus Poribacteria bacterium | reverse complement strand
TTTCTTTTGATTTTTTTGCTTGTTAAAGTGTACCAATTGGTACATTAATTTCGTTCAGTGGTACAGTTTGGTACATTGTATGTAAATATACTACCTGTCTGGGTTTATAGGCTTTAAAAGTGTCAATTTTAAAATAAAATAATTTAATAATTGGTACAGTTTGTATATGCTGGGAAAAAGCATGTTTTTTTATAGTAATTCCATTTAATTTTAGATGCTTCATTAGAATACTGGTATCGTAAAATGTAGGCATGATTGGGTCACCTATCCATACAAAACTATATGTGATATATAGTATAACATAAATAAATAACGGTTGTCAAATTATATTTTACAGACTTTTCCCAAATCGTATATTTTCTCTGGATAAACTCCTAAACTGATTCGTAAATTGGACATAGAAAACTTCGGACATCAGACTTTACAGCGAATTGTTTGTCTTGTATTATCATAGGATTTTTCCTTCTTTAAAAAGATACCGTTTAGTGCCTTATTTTACATTACGGTATCTTTTTGGTGTTGTGGTCTGGTTGTAATGTCTGTCTGGGTTTATGGGTTGTTTTCATCGGTTTACTGTGGAAGAAAAAACTTGAAAAACGGTATCTTTTGTTTTTGCTGGGTTTCTTCTGTTTTTTGTTAGTTTTGAATTGTCTAATAACCTGTCGGAGTTCGCTACACTTACTCCGACCTACGTATTGATTGCATGTGTTTTTCTCCATTCTTGTCACGGGTCGATCTTTTATTCCGAAAATACGATAGTTTTTTGGGATAGTTTTCGAATAAATCAATGATAGTATTGTATGTTGAATATTTACCCATTTGTATGGTATTAACCTATTTCAACTATATGTAAAATATAGTATAACATCTATTTTTACATTTGTCAAACAATAATTCTATAAATGTTATAATTGTGACGCGAGTTCGGTATAAGATTTATAGGTTGAGTTAAGGCACGAAATCCAACCTACGATTTCATTCATTTCTGTTATACTGAACTCACGTTGTTTTATACTTTCTAAAGTTGGTTCTATTTATAGTGAACTTTAGATTTAACGGGACATTTTGAGATGTCCGAGGGAACTCCTATTCCCGATTATCAGTGAGTTTCATCGCGATTCGGAGGTCGCTCCTACAGAATGTAAGATGTCGGAGGTCGCTGTGCTCACTCCGACCTACGAAGACTTCTAAAGTTGGTTCTAATAATTACCTTGATGTTGTTGGAAGAGATTTCTGTAATTCATTAAGTTGCTCAATTGCTCTATTTAGCTCTGAAGGTAGTTCTAATTTTCCACTTGACGTTGTTGGAAGAGATTTTTGTAATTCATTAAGTTGCTCAATCACTGTATTTAATTCTTTGAGATTGTCTTTTAATCCAGTGCTCATTTCAGCTGCGAGCATTTTCCGTTCTATTGCAGTTTGGAGTGCATTGGATGCTTCTTGTGAGTATGGGGCGAGTGTTTCAAGAGCATCTATTCCCTGCTGATTTAACGCACTCATTTTTTCAATCATCAACTTGGTAACATCCCAGTCTAAAGGTCTTGCTTTCATAATGGGCATATACTCTGCTTCTAAACTTGCTTGTGCTGATTGTATCTCTTCGTACTTTTTTAAAGCTGCGACTACCTCGGGAGATAGATCTTTTTCTGCTATGTCACTAAATAGTGTGCCAGTATAGGAATGACTTATATTCTCATTAGTTTCGGGTGAGTTACTATTGTCAATATATTGTGTTGTAACTACATCTTCTTTTTTTACACCAGTGCTACTTTCTTTTTCTACACCGGTGCTGGCATCGCTTTTTATTGGTGTGACTTTAGATGTCTTAGTATTATCTGGTAAGGTGTTCGGTTGTGACAGTGTATCGTTGTACACTTTTTCCGGTTCCGCCTTCATGATTTTGAGATAGTGATGTCGCCATACACCGATACCAGTAACAATAATAGCAACGGAAATGAAGATAATAGTTATGCGAAGTGTCTTTTTCATTTTTATTTTCCTGTTTGGTTTTGAGATAATATAATACCATTTCTAATAAATAAAGTGCCATTTGCTGAGGACTACTTGTAGGATCGACCTCCTGGTCGCGACCGGTAAATCAACGGTATGAATGCCATTTAGGCATTCACCGGGTCAATCCTACAGAAGAAAGATTTCCAATCAATAACAATGGTTGAATCCAGTAATGGGACAATAAATATTAAAATTGGTATTAGGTTGAATACTATTAGTAGGTAGTATAATAATTGTGTAATTTCTATTATGATTAACCACGTTACTCGGCTTGTATCAACCCTCCCCCAAATACCATGCCGATTAGTTGAATAAGTTGCTGAAAATCTCCAAGTGTTAGGAGAAGTTTTGCATCAATTCCATTATCTTGTGTTTTTGCAGCAAAACCGATGCTATAATTATCAGGGAGATTCGTAAACATACCTGAAAACATCTGTATTGATGCAGCATCCTCCTGTTCAAGTTTACCTAATATTGGTAGGAAGTCTTTAATTGCAATTATTGGAGAAAAAGCAATAAAGACATTATTGTCTGCACCCAAATTGTCAACAAGTTTCTGATAACTTGTATTACCAGAAAACAGATCACCTTCACCAGTTTTCCTATCAATAGCAGATTTCATTGCCTCTACGTTAGTACCCGTAGTAAAATAAAGACGACCATCTGTAAACGCATAATACCAGTGCCATTCGATAGGAGTTAATTCCACACCTTCAGGTATATCCTCTCCCCTATTCATCTTGAAATCTGGAAATATGTAGCTTTTGATCTCAACACCGTTGTGTATTAAAACTTCTCCTGCGTAAGCATCATGATGTTCATGTAGTTGCTTCAAGAACTCTGCATCCATAAAAGTTTTCGCACTTCGTTCATCTTTCAACTCGTAGATAAAAAGGTAATCCGGTACTATAGAGTTCTCAAAACTCATAGACATATTCCACTTATCCGCAAGAGACTCGTAATGGTCTTTCACCTCTTGGAAAAGGGGATTCAACTCTTTCTCTTGATCCGGTGGGTCTTTTGGAAAAATATCAAACCAGAAAGTGCTGATATCTACTAACAGTTTTGGTACACCTTGAAAAGCTCCATTCATCATACTAACATTTGGGAGTTCCTCAATATTAGATAACTCACTTGATGATTCTTTGAAATCATTCAGGTATTCGCTTCCGTTTCTGAATTTGAAGAACGGTTTGAGTTGTACATCGGTATTTTTTACTTGTATTGTTGCACTTAGGAATTGTAATTGTTCGATCAGGTCCGCTGTTCTGCTCAGCATATTTGTAAGAAGGCTGGCTGAAACTATTGATATTGGATCATTTTCGTTCTCAAGGTTTTCAGTCATATCCTCCAATTCCTGTTCTAATGAACGATCAAGGTTGTCAACGACGGATTCAATGTTAACATAGACTCCCAACTGATCAGTTCCATCTATAATTTCGTTACTGAATATTCTTTTATCGGCATTATGCGTTATTGCATGCCCCGTTCCTTTAAATATATCAATCACATTCTTGCATACATCAGTTTGTTGTGAAAAGACAAGAGTATTCTCCAATAAAGCAAAATTGCTTTCACCTTCAGCAGAACTCCAGTAGGTTACCCCATTATATTCCGTGGGTGCGCCTTCTGCCTCAGTTTCAATGATCTGTCTCATTGTTTCAGCGTCAGTTAGACGGATAACTGCTGCTACTTGTATTGGCATCACACTGGAGAAGAAAACTGCGAAATCCTTGTCAACATCAAGACCAATTAATTCCAACTCATCCAGGCTCTCAAATCCTGCTCCGAATGCTCCTGACAAAGCTTTCGCAAGCCAATTCGTTGCGTCTACTTGTCCCATCAGATCTGCAGCCAACATATTTATCCGTTTATCCAATTCAGTTAGACTTGGACAGTAGATAACTCCTATTGTATCTTGCGGAATTAATTGTAAAACACTATCATCTGGTATTTTAACATTTTCAGACGATCCGTCAGCTATGATTTGTTCAGTTTTGGCAATTGATTGAAAAGTAAAACCTATAGTTAGAAGTGTTATCAGCAGTACTAAGGTAATTAGGGATTTGCATGAAAATCGATAAAACATATTATTACTCCTTATTCAATGTATTGAGAAAATCCGTATAAATTGTGGATATTATTCGCATGTTAATTTAGTGGAATATAGAACATCCCGCGTTTCTTGGTTACGATGTAAAGTTTCTCATCATGTATCACAAGTTCTTCAACATTGTCTGGTACTTCTGGAGAGATTATCCACCATTCACCTTTGTTATCTAATTCGTAGATTCCGCTATCTGACGCTCCAAAGACGGTGTTTCCATCTATTGCTAAACTGACAATCTCGATATTTGAACTGGTATTATCTGTTAACACACGCCATTTTTTTCCTGTTTCTGAAAATAAGACACCGTTGTTAGTTGCGACATACACCTTAGACCCTACAGAGACAATCTCATTGAATTCCTCAAACATTAGTGGAAGAGAGGAGGTAATGTCTTGCCAATTATTCCCAGCATCAAGTGATTGAAAGAGATGTCCGTCTTTCTTTCCAACGTAGACTGTATCACCTGAAGCTGCTAAACTACCTGCATAACCAAAATCCTCACCAGTATCCAATCCTAAATCTAACCACTCAGGATATCCTTTTCTCCATCTGAAGAGTCTTTGATTACGATCAATATAAAAAGTATTGTCAGTAACTGCAACAGCACCTACACCAACGATGTTAAACAATAATTTAATACCTTCCACTTTGTCTTTCAACTTTCCAGTTTTTTTACGTAAATTCAAGATGTTAGCGTCTTCACTAGACATTATATAAGTTTAATCGAAATGTTTGTCATAACACCAAGGTCTGAAGTTTAGACGAAAGTTATGTAATCCACAACAGATTTTCATGACTAAATCGCTGAACCCTTGTTTCCAATTACGCAACTTGTCTTTGAC
>JAPOQK010000044.1 GCA_026710795.1 Candidatus Poribacteria bacterium | reverse complement strand
TCTTGACGCTCAGTTGCACTCAGTTCAAGTTTATGGTGTTTTGCCATGATAAAATACCTCCTTACACAACAGTATAACACAAAAATAAAAATTACCGATTTAATAAATTAATCTTCATACAGATTGTGCTACATTATGTAGCAACTTGGGTTAATATACTTGTCGTAGGTCGCTTCGTTTGCTCTGACCTACGAATTGTGTTATTTTTGCCGTTTTAAAAAGATACAGTTTTGTGCCTTTTTTTACATAACTGTATCATTACTGTGTTGTGGTCTGGTTGTGGTTTCTGTCTGGGTTTATGGGTTATTTTCACCGGTTTACTGTATAAAAAAAAACTTAAAAAACTGTATCTTTTGTTTTTGGCTATTTGTCGGAGGTCGCTTCTACAGAATGTAAGATGTCGTAGGTCGGTTCTACAGAATGTAAGAAGTCGGAGGTCGCTTTGCTCGCTCCGACCTACAAGAGACATGAGAAGATGTCGTAGGACGGTTCTACAGAATGTAAGAAGTCGGAGGTCGCTTTGCTCGCTCCGACCTACGAATACGGTTATGTTGGATTTGTATGTGGTTGTATTTTTCATAGTAATAGTATTATAACATGGGTTTAGGGTGGTTGGAAGACTTTATGGTGTTTGGAACAATATGTTTCATGTATATTTGGTATGTTATTGGTGTAAGAGCGTAATTTTTGTGAGAATTTGGGATATTCAGCAGATGCCTTGATAGTGTGAAAAAAATGAATTGACTTAAAATTGTATATTTGCAATAATTTAGATAACCTTACAATATGTAGGAATTGATTGTTTCATTAACCTTTGCAGGAATGCAATGCCAATCCTGATTGAAAAAGGAGAATTCGAGATGAAAGTCTATAATGTCAGTGCGATAATAATTGTATTACTGATGTTGACAGTATCAATGTCAGCCTTTGCAGTAGTGCAAGAAAAAAACCTTGTTGGTTGGTGGCTTTTTGATGATGGAACAGACGAAACAGGTAATTGGGAGGATATTACTCTCCGTGGTGCCACAATTCAAGATGGAAAACTGGTTCTTGAAAGAAACAAATGGGCAAATTCAGTTAAATATACAGGTCCGGATATTACTGATGTGACATTAGCAAGTTGGGTAACTTTAAATGATCTTGGACATACACACGGTGCTGCCCTTTCATTGGATAGAACCGATGTTGATCAGTTTGTTGCCATAGTTTATGCAGAAAGACAACCAAGACAATGGATGTCCGGAAGCAGCCATTTTCGACGTACCGAGGATTTCCCAAATGTAGTAAATGAAGACAAAGTGGGTGAGAATGTATTAATTGCCATCACCTATCAACTTGAAGGAGGTGTTTACACAATTACAGGCTACCGTAATGACAAAAGCATGGGTAGTTTCAAAAAGGGAGATGCAAGAACCTGGACAAGTGAAAATGCTGAGACGATCTGGGGAGCAAGACATACAGGTGGTGTTGCTAATCCTGTTAGCAGTTCTATAACTGCAGACATTGAAGAATCTCGTTTATACAATGTAGCGTTGTCAGAGGACGAGGTTAAACAGATGTACAAGGGAGACTTACCTGTTGAAGCACGTAGCAAACTCGCTACCCGTTGGGCAAAGATTAAAAGGCAATAATCATTTTAATTAAAACAGTCTCGTAGGTCGGATAGAGTTTTAGCGATACCCGACCTACAATGTAAACTATTTACATCTAAACATAAGGAATTAGGTTTTCATAGTAAACCATAATATCCGAATACAAAAGGAGTTGAATCCATGAAATTAAAGGTTTACTGCTTGTGTGCAGTGATATTAATGCTTGGTATGCCGATGTTAGTCCTTGCACAAGTGCAAGAAGACAACCTTGTTGGTTGGTGGCGTTTTGATAGTGCAGAAGAAGAAACTGGTAACTTCGGAAATGTTGTCCTTCATGGTGCTACTATAGAAGATGGACAACTCGTTGTTTCCACTGATAATTGGGCACACTCTTTGGAATACATAGGTCCAGATATTACGGAACTGACCTTGGTGTCTTGGCTGAGTTTGGATGACCTCGCAAGAACAAGCGGCTCTGCGCTTACATTGGATGAGTTGTCAACAGATCAATTTTGTGGTATCGTTTGGGCGGAACGGGTTGACAGACAGTGGATGCCCGGGAGCAGCCATTTCCGCCGTACAGATGATTTTCCAAATGTCGTCACTGAATCTGAAACAGGTGTATTGCACATGGTTGCAATCACATATAGAAATGACGACAACCAGTATGAAATCACCGGATACCGAAACGGAGATAGTATGGGAAGTTTCAGAAAGGGTGATCTCAGAACATGGGAAGCTGACGATTCCGAAGCCATTTGGGGTAGACGACATGTAAATGGACTTAGCGGTCCTGGTAATCTCAGTGCACATATTGAGGAATCCCGGATATACAACGTTGCTCTGACTGCAGATGAAGTCAGGAGTTTACACGAAGGTGGACTCACACCTGTTGAACCTAAGAGTAAACTTGCTACTCAGTGGGGCGCGCTTAAGTCTAAGTAATCTCACAGATAGACTATATATCTCTTGTAGGTGCGGTTTCCTAATCGCACCTATTTTATTTTGTCTGAACCAGGATTTTCAGGATTATAGGATTTTCAGGATTTCCCTCAGTATAATATTGTTGTCAAAGTGTATATAAATGTTTATAAATCGATAACACATATACCGAGTAAGACATACTAATTGGTGTAAACTTGAAAATCCTATTATTATGTAAATCCAAGTTCAGACAATGAAAATAGTCAACACAACTATTCTACAATCATACAAATACGCGATACTCCCGAATTTATAACTGAATCATAATCAAACCACGTCTATAATTAGCATGCTTAATCAGGTAATATCCTATATCCGCTGCTAATTCCAGTAGTCATTCCGACAATTGCCCATAGACCCGCACATAACATCTCTCCGATTACCAAACCAAGAAATATCGGTCGTGCTTGACGATACGCTTTAAGTCCACCGTATTTCACGATTGCAAATTTCATGCCCCAACCCAAAAAGATTGAGAACCAGAGTTTGAATGTTGCCCATGAACTCAACATGGTATAACCGATTGGATGTAGGGGCCACCAAACGAATGTCTGTCGCATCCACATCAACCAACCTGTGAACCCTCCACCGAATAGAATAAAGCCGGTATTAGTCCAATTTGTACTGGTTTTCGGACTTACCAGCAATCCTTCCAGTTGTCGCATAAACCAACTACCCCCCATATATGGTGCACCGTGTGCATAGCCAACTTTGATTGCGGAGTAGTAGGAAACTGCAAGACCTATCACCATTGCAGCAGCCATTGCCATCAAGAGTTGTCGTCGCTTGACGCGTGCTTCGTCCGCAGCTTTTAATCCGTTCATAATGTTCGGCATCATAAATTCTCGAAGGTCAAGCGTGAGACACACCGGATGCATCATTAAGGATGTCAACGATGAAGGATGTATTTTGGAAGTGCCGAGTGTCGTGAGAAAGAAGCTTTGTGGGGAAAATGATGGATTGATGAATGGAATACCACCGTTTATTACCTGCCACGTTAGGACAACATACATCGCAAGCAAGAACAGCACAAATCCTAATGCGAATAGGATAGACATACCCATCATGTGATTGAAAAAGACAAGAACACAGATTCCACCAATTAATCCAAAGACCGTAACACCATAAGGTAATGCCTCATCTGAAGAGCCAGACTGAAACATGTTTTTAATGTGATGTCTTGTTTTCCATAAGGCAATTGCAACAAACACCAGACACGCACCCGCCTCTTGGGATGCACTGAAAGATTTTCCTGTCCATTGTACACCCGGTCCAGATGTCAGTTGAAAACCGAGTAGGACACCTATAAGGCATTGGAGCTTGTAGAATATAAAGAAAAACCAGATGCTAAATGATACCTCTAAGGTAAGGAGATAACTAAATCCTACCATTGACCAGAAGATGACTACCTGAAATGGACGTAATGCGCTCCACGGTCTTTCTGTGAGATATGAATTGAGCCAAAAGTCGCGTGGTATATGCGGAATTGTAGGGAAAAATGTATGCAATCCGTTCATTGTATGGAGAAACACTGGGAATGCGAAACCGAACCAAAATAAGCTATTTTTAAAGAGCGGTCCAAGTCGTCCACTGCCTTGCACTGACATCTCAACAGGTAGTTTTACAAGCGGAAATGCACAACGTTCATATTCTACCCACTGCTTACGTAGTAATACTGAAAGACATATCATCACGAAATAGACCACAAGGACATAAACACTCCAGATGAATAATGGTGTCAGCCACGCGCCCCACGGTACTGCTTCTCCTGCGAAAAGACCTTCGAAGAATGAGCTGATTGCAGATTCGTCCTGTACTACACGCCAGTGCGGAATATAGTGGTAGAACAATGACTCCCAGTCATTTTCAGGTGTGGCAAAATATTTGTATGCGATCATTGGACTAAGCGCGTATCGCATCATGCCAGATGATGGTATGCCTGCGGGTGCAAGCATAATGCACCAGATAGTGATGAGTTCACCAGGTGAGAAGGCAGAATTGGGATGAATTTGTTTTAAAACAACATTGACACCTAATACAAACATTGTGAGTACAAAAAACGGACCAACAGGAAAATGTCCACCTGCAAGAAAAATGTTCCGGATCACATAATCGTTATAGGGTGCGAGGAGACATTCAATTGTTGCACACACCAATCCGATTATCACTGCCCGCAAAGATAGACTTGTCCGTGTCCGTTGTTGTATCAATATATACTCACTTCATCTTCAGAGAATGTTCGTTTTTATGTTTATTTCAGCACCATTGCATTGATAATATAACATAGGGGTACATCATCAATACAATAGTTAAACCCAATATATCTACCTATCCGCGTTATAAGTTACACAATCAATATTGTGTAGATCGGAATCTGTAGACTATATCTAAATTAATCATACACAATATATACTATTCTGTAAACTGTTTTGCTACATTCGAGATTTATTCCGGTCTATATTTGAAAAATAAATGACAAAAATTAAAAAGTAGAGTAAAATAATAACAATAGAATGTTAAAGCACTCGACCGAAACTTATGATAATTGTTATTTAATTGTCTTATATTATAAATTAAACGGAGATTTGATGATGCAAACACATTCAAACCTACTTGAATCTGACCACAGACAAAAACCTCCATCTACATCACTTTTCAGTGATAAACAGATGCGAGACTTTATTGTAAACGGTTACGTTACAATAAAAACAGATTTGCCGCGCAGTGTTCACGAGACGATTTACCGTAAAACCCAGGAATATTCAGAAAATGAAGGAAACTTAGGTAATAACGTCCTACCACGAGTACCAGAGTTGCAGGCTGTTTTTGATGATCCTACAGTGCGTGGTGCCTTTACAAGTATTTTAGGACAAAATTATGTGATGCACTCACATAGGCATCCGCATCGGAATGGACCTCATAGCGGTGGACAAGGATTCCACAAGGACAGTTATTGGGGACATCAGAAAGTTCGTCACCACCGACCCCGTTGGGCAATGGCATTTTATTATCCACAGGATACTCCTCTCGAAATAGGACCTTCATCAGTTCTATCAGGAACGCAATATTACAGTCATAGGATAACTGAGGAAAACGATGGAGAAGTATCACTCAGTGGTGAAGCTGGCACGGTAACACTTATCCATTTTGACTTGTGGCATCGTGCTATGGCAAACCAGACAGATAAGACTCGTTATATGATGAAGTTTCAGTTTATCAGGATGGATGAACCACAAGAACCTGAATGGAATTCAGAAGATCCAACATGGAAAACTGAGGACTTTGATGAATATGTTAACCCTGCAGCACAACAGCATGAAACCACATGGCGACACGTCTGGAATTGGATGGTTGGTGGATCTAATGGACATACAACACAGGTAGACAATGGGAATTTGTCAACACATATAGAAGCATTGAGCGATGAGGATCCTATCGTACGCTCAGAAGCAGCAGATGCGTTGGGATTATTGGGTGAATCTGCTACTGATGCGATTCCGATGTTGAGCGATGCCTTACGTGATGACTATGAACCTGTCTGTCTGAATGCTGCTTATGCATTGGGGGCAATTGGTGAACCTGCAGTATCAGCATTAATTGAGAAACTTGAAGATGAAAATGGTTCTGCCCGTAGAATGGCAGCGTATGGATTGGCAGCGGTTGGCGCGCCTGCTGTGTCAGCTCTTTGCGATGCATTGGAAAACGATAATGACGAGGTGCGACATCAAGCAACCTATGCTTTAGCACAGATTGGTAGTGCAGCGGAACCAGCAGTACCCGCACTTATGGAGTTAACAAAAGACAGCAAAGTTGAAGTGCGTAGATATATTCCAGAGGCCTTCGGTGCAATTGGTGCACCGGCAGCACCTGCTGTCTCCAAGTTAATTGATATGTTGGCTAAAGATGAGGACGTACAAGTCAGATTTGAATCTGCATTGGCGTTAGGACAGATTGGTCCTGCATCCAGCGATGCGATTCCGGTTTTGAAGGAGTCGCTTTTTGATAAAAATCGTTATGTCCGTGACAATTCTATTCACGCACTTAAACGGATTGGTACTCCAGAAGCTGAAACCACACTTTTAGATTACTTGATTACGACTCGCTGGTGTGCTATCACCAATAACAAAAGCACACATTAAAGCAGTTGAGTAGTTATACGTTAGAAAAATAGTAGGTGCACTATGGTAGTGCGCCTACATTTTTACACAATTTTAGGAGTACTATTATAATGAATTTATTAGAACATGCTGAGGAACTTATTAATGAAATTCAAAATCGATTGGAAGAATACGAGCGATCTAATGAAGAGTCAGTTGAAAGAATACACGATGAATTAGAGAAGCAAAAAAATACTGCGGAGGAACAAATTGAGCGGATAAACGATGATATTCACAGACAGGTTGAATCTTCTGATGAAGAGGTACGTAGGTTGCAAAGTGGATTAGAAGAATTCCATAGAAAAGTTGAAGAACAGGTACAGAAACTGCATGATGAGTCAGAAGAATATAGTCACAAAATTGAGGAAGATGTAGAAAGAATTCAGAACCGAATTGAACAGAGCAGAGAAAATGCCGAAGAACAGATTGAGCGTATCCGTGAACAAATTGAACAGAATATGGAAACAGCGGAAGAACAAATTGAGAGATTACGTGAACAAACAGAGGAATACAGAGAAAATTCCGAAGAACGTGTGGATAGACTTCGTGAACAGATGGATGAACATAGAAATAAAACAGAGAGCCACCACTCTGTAAACTCACATATTGAAACGAATACAAGGGCTGAAGAACATCCCATCACTGATAAAACACGGTCACTGATAAAACGCTTTAATACAGATTACAACGAAAGACATGCTGGTTCCACGATCAGCAATACTTATGTACTAAATGGTGTTGAAATATTGAAATATAGTGGAAAATTACTTCCGTTAAACGAATTGGATGAACATTATCCGCGCAATGAGTGGTTGCAAACTCTGATAAATAAGAATATATCAATAGATAATCTTCACGATTATTGCCGATATCTTAATGCACGTGATATGTTGATACGCATTCAAAAGAAACCAGATGTTTGGACCTCAGAACTTTTTGGTATTCCTCCGACTGAAAATTGGGAAACATATCAGGAAGCTTATATAAATCAATTAGTAGATCCCACCAAGGCACCACATCCATAAGTTCTAATCGACCTTCGATTGCATATTCATCAAGGATGACCAAATGTAGATTCAATACTTTGGATCATCCTTTTTTGCTTTCTTGTAACAGTTTCAAGATAATGAATGTCAGCTTAACCTATCTTTATATAAGGTAATGTTTGTAAAATTGTCTTGAAAGTAAAGATGATATATAGCATAATTACAGTATACTGACCTTAAACGCACTACTAAATAAAAAACCAACAATTTACCTTCTTACAGACCCTACCGATGGATTGAAACATGGTTACCCGTAGAGATATTGAAGCTACTTGTGCAGATATTGTGCGTGAGTTCTCTCCGTTACAAATTATACTATTTGGTTCTTATGCATACGGGGTTCCTACTGAACATTCGGATGTAGATCTATTGGTCGTTATGCCTATACCAAAATCTGAAAACCGTCGCCAAGCGTTGGCAATTCGGGAACAGATTCCAAGTCGTTTCAGTATGGACATTATTGTGCGTTCACCAGAAGAGATAGCATATCGTATTTCACACAACGATTGGTTTCTAAAAGAGGTAACTGAAAGAGGGGAAGTACTTTATGAATCTGAAAATAATTATATAAAACCATTTAAAAAAGAGAATATGGAAATGAACCCTTTAACAATAGAATGGGTAGAGAAAGCAGAAGGTGATTATAGTGTTGCAAAGGAAAATCAGCAAGGACCAAATCCAGTCCATCACGTTATCTGCTTTCTTGCACAACAGTGTGCTGAAAAATATTTAAAAGCATGTCTTCAAGAGATGAATATACCGATTATAAGAACACACAATTTATCGCAACTGTTGGACCTAATATTACCTGCTATTCCAGATTGGAAAGTTTGGCAAGCTGATTTGTCAAAACTATCAGATTTTGCTGTGGATACAAGATATCCCGCACAAACTCCATCTGAAAGTGATGTTGTGCATGCGATGCAAACCTGTGAAATGGTTCGCCTTGCAGTTCGTGAACATTTGAAACTTCCTGATGAAAATGATGAGAATGAAATCAAATGAAGTATGATATTATAATAAAGAATGGAACTTTGATTGATCCGGCACAAGGTATTCATGCGCAAAAAGATATAGCATTCGTTGATGGTTATGTTTCAACTGTCAACGATGATATTCCATCGTCTGAAGCCAGAGAAGTGTTGAACGCAAATGGAAGTTTTGTTACCCCCGGTCTAATTGATCTACATGTGCATGTATTTCACGGTGTTAGTCACTTTGGGATTGAACCTGATCCGACCTGTTTAGCACGTGGCGCAACAACAGTCGTTGATGCGGGATCTGCAGGAGCAGATACTTTTCCTGGGTTTCGTAAATATGTCATAAATGTCAGTGATACCCGCATTCTCGCACAGTTGAACATATCCTCACAAGGTATGCTTACCCGTGAAATTGGAGAATTAGAGAACCCTGACTATGCTGATGTTGACAAAGCATGCAGAATGATAGAACAGCATCGTGACATTATCCTTGGTGTTAAGGTGCGATTGACACGAGAATCAATCGTTGGAAAACGGGCTGGTATGCAACCGCTGCATAAAGCACGCGAGGCAGCAGATGCTGCTGGACTTCCGATGATGGTGCATCCTCAAGATGCATGGTGTGAATCCATAGATGATATATTAGCAGTAATGGGTAAGCGGGATATTCTTACTCACTGCTTCCATGACATGGCATGTGGTATATTAGATGAAAATGGTAAAATACGGGATTCTGTGTATGCTGCAATAGAGCGTGGAGTCATATTTGATGTTGGACACGGTGCTGGTTCTTTCAGTTGGGATATTGTTGAAAAGGCTATGGCACAAGGGGTTGAACCAACGACTATCTCCTCTGATTTGCATGTCTATAATATAGACGGTCCAGTATACGATCTTGTCAATGTTGTCAATAAATTCCTATATCTCGGTATGTCTCTTGACGATGCACTTGCAAAAGTCACAAGTATTCCTGCTGAAACTATATTATTGTCTGGTCAGGTTGGAACATTATCTGCAGGAGCCTGGGGTGATGCCGTTATATTTGAAATGCGCGAAGGTGAATTTCAATTGGTAGATGCAGGTGGTCAAGTCAAAACCAGTAGACAGAAACTTGAACCTATCGTTGTTATAAAAGGTGGAAAGGTATACAGACAGAGACATAATGAGAACTAAAGGGTGATATAGAAAATACGTAAACAGATACTGCCATATAATCTAAATTCATTAATAGAACATAGATATTATGTAGGTAGGAGAACATGCTGATGAAGTCACAAGACGTTGTTGAACAACAGTACTATGAGGCAGTCGATTCGCTTGTTGAAAAGGTACAGGAGGATCCGTATATCCTCGCTGCGATAGTTGCGGGTAGTTTCTCTTATGCACAGGTATGGGAAAAGTCTGACCTTGACGTTGAAATAATTGGGAAGGATGACATTCGTCCGACACAGTCATTCTTCTCCTTAGTGGAAAATGGAGTAAACATACATGCGAATATCTCACCACGTAGTTCCTTTAAGCGTTCTATAGAGGGCGCGCAGCAAGGTTCCTTCATGCATTCCTATTTTTCTCATAGTACTCTCTTATTCTCCAGAGATGATTCAATTAAGGAATGGTATGACAAGAACGCGAGCCGTGATAGTATCGGTGAACGTGATAAGCAGCTGCAAGTACTGAATGTTATTGCTGACGTTTTGCCAGAGCTTATCTATGCGGAAAAGCAGTTTTATGTCAACAAGGATATTGTTACCTGTTTTCTAACACTTCTATCTGTTGTGGAAGGATTAGCACGGATAGAGATGCTTTTGAATAATGAAATTCCTGCCCGCGAGGTAATACAACCTGCCCTCAATTATAACCCTGATTTCTTCAAACATGTTTATACCGATCTGATTAACTGTAAAAAAGATGAGAATGTAATTCAAGATGCTCTGAATGCAATTAATGCCTATATTGATGAACGTCAGTTTATCTTTCAACCGATTCTGGATTATCTTGAAGAACAGAAAGGTGCTCGGACAAACTCTGAGCTTAACGATTATTTTCAGTCTAAATTTCGTGAGGCATCAGTTGATATAATATGCCAATGGATGACATGGAAAGGGATTATCCAGCAGGTTTCTGCTCCTATAAAACTTACTGTCAAAAGTCAAGTCGCAGTAGAAGAACCTGAGTACTATATTGACGAAATAGAGCATGATGAAAATGTTCCTCGTTTGAAATCGGACATTCATGCCGTTATTGAGGATGCAGTAGATAGATTTACCGATACCATAAAGGATGATCGCTATATAGTTGCTGCTATACTCACCAGTAACCTTTCAGATGATAATGTATGGGAAAAAACAAATGTTCATATTACGCTAATTATTAGAGATGGCTCAAAATATCGTCAAAAAGAGTGTCAATTAATTGAAGATGGGATTCCGATCCGAGTCGACCATTATACTCGTAGTGCGTTCAAAAAATTATTTGAAAGGAATTTACGAGGAAGTAGACTTCATTCTATCTTTTCTGATAGTAAAATACTGTTCACTAAAGATCCTACACTTTCTGATTTATTTAAAGATATTGATGTTATTGGAGAACGTGATAAACAATCTCAACTATTTAACATTGCCAGCAGCGTTACTACGATACTTGCAAAAACAGAAAAGTGGTTTTATATTAAGAAGGATTACGATTATACCTTTTACTATTTGATGTACGCTGTGAGAGAGTTAGCACGTATTGAAACGATTATGCAGGGTGAAACACCAAAACGGAAGGTCATCTATCAAGCCCTTGAGCATAATCCGAAATTCTTCAATGCCGTTTTCACCGATATTCTTGATATTCCTAAAGACGAGGAGGCTCTTGGCAAGGTATTAGAGCAGATTGACGCTTATTTAGAAGATAACGTGCAGTCGTTTTTTAAACCGTTACTCGATTTTTTAGAGGAATCGGGAGGAGAACGTTCCTTATCCGACATCCATGATCACTTCGATAGTCGACAATTGTGGATTAATATGGCATGTGAATGGCTGGCACAGAAGGAGATCTTGGAGCAATTTTCTTCACCAATTCGTTTAACTAAGGACAGTAAGGTATCTGTAGAAGAACCAGCGTATTTTTACGATATTGAAAATCCTTTTTTGTAAGTATTGACATACTCACCGTACTAAAGTATCAAGATAATTGAATTAAAAAGTATGGTTCGTAAAGGATGTAATGAGATGAAAAATACATTAGTTATCATATTTTTGGTTATCGTCATAGTTGTAACTATTTGGCTATTTCGTTATCCTTCAACACCGGATTTGCTTGATGTGAATACGGCACAATTAAATACACCGCAATGGCACTTGCCAGATGGAGTGAAAGCACGTATCGGAAAGGGTACTGTAAGAGACTTAGTTTATTCTCCAGACAGTACTATACTCGCTGTTGCCAGTTCTACAGGAACTTGGCTGTATGAAACAGATAGTGGAAATGAACTTGCACTCCTAACTAAAAACAGAGAATGCACGAATTCTGTTGGATTCAGTCATGACGGAAAAATACTTGCAACAGCATGTGGAAATAAATTGGTTCGGTTATGGAATGTTGAAACCCAAGAACTCATGCATACATTTATGGGGCATAGGAGAGATATAATAGGTGTAAATTTCAGTCCGGATGGGACAACATTAACTTGTTGGGGTGATTATGGTATGCATATTTGGGATATAGAAAAAAGAGTGTATAAACAGGATTTGAATATGCATTTAGGACGCCAAGCTGATATAACATTTCACAAAGATAGAATATTGATGGTTAATGGAAATCACAAGACAATTCGATTCGTGGATTTAGAAACTAAAAAAGAGAAGAAAATAACTGATGCACATAAGGAGAGTATCACATGTGTCTCATTCAGTCCTGACGGGACAATGATTGCATCTGGAAGTAGGGATAAGACGGTACGTCTGTGGAATGCTGAAACAGAAACATTACATAAGACCTTAAAAGGACATAGGAAACCTATCTTGAGTTTAACCTTCAGTCGTGATGGTAGTCGTATTGCCAGTATGAGTGAAGACAAAACAATACGTGTATGGCATGTTGCCACGGGAAGACGTAAGCACACTTTCAAGACAAATTCTAAATATCTGCATAGAATCTCCTTCAGTCCAAACGGAGAAACTTTGGCAAGCGCGAGTAGAGATGGAATTATCTATCAGTGGGATTTAAACAAAGGTAAACATAAGACGACTATTGTTGGACATGGTGGTGGATTTGCTTCAAAGAATATAGTGTTCAGTAAAGATAAAATTACAGCTGCAACCACTTATGGAAGCAATAACATAATTCTCTATGATGTAAACACACAGGAAGTTCAGACTATACTCACGGGTCATAAGAAGCGGGTGAATAGTCTATCCTTCAGTTCAGATGGAAAGACGCTGGCAAGTGGAAGTATTGATAAGACTATTCGGCTATGGACAGTTACCACAGGTGAACATAAAAAGACACTAAGGGGACATACTGATCAAGTTTCACATGTGATGTTCAAAGATGATGAAACACTTATTAGTTATGGAAATGACAAGATGGTTCGCCTATGGGATGTTATAAAGGGTAGCCAGAAGTATAGTTTTGTAGTAGGTGTATATAGTCAGGATATAGGGTTCAGTCCAGATGGTAATTTCGCATTTTCAAGGAAGTCTAATAAAGATCAACCACACTCCCATTATCTATGGGATATAGAGACAGGATCATATACAACATTACCCAAACAGGTTAAATATACAATTAAATTTCCTGCTAATATACCAATCAGTTCTGATGGGAGTATGCTTGTATATTGTACTGATTCAGAAATTGTTGTGTGGGATGTTACTACAAGACAACAGAAAAAGATAATTCCTGAAAAACCAAGTATGTTTAGTTTTTTAGTTTTAAATTCAGAAAATAAAATGTTGGTGAAGGCAGATATAGATGGAAGTGTCTATTTGTGGAATGTTGATACTGGAGAGGAAATAAGTATCCTTAACAATCAGTATATAATTGGTGGATATGGTAAAGACAACATAAGGCAGATCGTTCAGTTGTCGTTTAGTCCTGATGGTACTATCCTTGTAGGCGGACGTGTTGATGGTGCGATCAATGTATGGGATATTACTACAGGGAAACGTATTATGACTTTTAATGGACATATAGGTTATGTTACTTACCTAAAATTCAGTCCTGATGGACAAACACTTGTGAGTGCTGGTGCTGATGGCACAACACTCTTATGGGATATGACAGAGTTGCCTCAGAGGAACAATGACGAGTACAAACAGAGGGTCAACTAAAATAATATAGTAGGGATGGATAGTTGTTCTAAAGGAATTATCGTAATAGTGAAGATTTAAGAGGGTATTACAAATGAGAAAAACAGTGCTTCCTGTAATTAGTTTGTTAATTCTAATTCTTCAATTCAGCTTACTCAATTTACATGCCCAAGACTATACACAATGGGAGTTACCTGATGATGCCATCGCGCGTCTTAGCAAGGGACGAATCAATGATATGGAATATTCCCCAGATGGATCTCTACTTGCAGTTGCGACTACCATTGGTATTTGGGTATATGATACTGAAACATATCAGGAACGGAAACTGTTTACTCGAAGTCATCAGGAAATGGAGATAGTGTATTTTAATCATGATGGGACAGTTCTTACAGGTATGGAGAGGTTCAGCCATAAAATCACCCATTGGGAAATTGCTTTGCCGGAAATAGAACAATCGTTAAAAAAGAAGCATGATTTCTCTCATACTGCAACATACAGTTCAGACGGAAACACTTTTGCAACTAAAAGTTTTAAGGAAATTCATATACGGGATTCTAAGACAAATGCTGTCAAACATATACTCAAAGGACATGAAGACTATATAGGCTGTTTGTTATATAGTCCAAATAGCAAAATCATAGCAAGTGGGAGTAACGATCAGACAATACGTTTGTGGGATGTTAAAACAGGGAAACACATACGAACGCTAACAGGACACCAGAGTAATATCAATTTCTTATCATTCAGTCCGGATGGAAACACACTAATTAGCATAAGCAGTGATATGACGATTAATTTTTGGGATATGGCTTTAAGGGAACTAAAACTGCCATTGGCAAATCAAGGTGTTATTTCCGATAAGAGTTTTCCAAGAGAAAAGATAAAAAGGACGTTTTTCAGTCCGGATAAAAGCATACTCGTTACCGCTGGTGAATCCAGAACGATACATTTGTGGGATACTACGACCGGTAAACTTAAACACACTTTTTTTGATAAAAATGAAGACAACAAGGAGAAAAGTTATGTTAGGGAAGTAGATAATATTCTGTTTAGTCCTGATGGAAAATCGATTATTAGTTTGGTGAAAGATTACCAAATTCGAATGTGGGATATTGCATCAGGGAAACGTAGACGTTTCACGGGAAATACTGGTTACCTTACGAATGCATCTTTTAGTCCTGATGGAAAGACGCTGGCAACTGTAGGTTATCCAGGGGTAATTCGTATATGGGATATTGCGTCTGGGAAACTTAAGAGAACTATTTCAAATCTAAGTCCAAGAGATAATTCTCATCATATAGATGATTATAATTATATGACCTTCGCTGCGAATGGAAAGAAATTCATCACTACTGAATATAATGGTGCTATCTATCTGTGGGATACTGTTACGAAAAAGTTGCATACACTCTTAGGGAAGAATAGTTCTGAAGGTTCATGGTCAAGTAAGATTCTGGTTAGTCCAAATGGAGAAACAATAGCGAGTTGGAATGCAAGTAAGGATGGGTTAATTCGGTTTTGGAATGCCATCACAGGTGAACACAAGCGAACAATAAAAGACCATATAAGACCGATTAGAGGTGTGGAGTTTAATAGGGATGGTAGTCTACTCGCAAGTTGGAGTTTTGCACTCGAAGATAAGAGGATTCGTCTGTGGAATGTTGATACCGGTAGACACACACAAACACTGACTGGTCATAAATATCTAATAGATAGTGTAACATTTAGTCCTGATGGAAAGACACTTATCAGTGGTGGACAAGACGGTACGATCCTAATATGGGATGTAAACACAGGAAAAAATAAGACTCTCACGGATCAGGGGGTAGATACCGAACGTAACACACATTATAATTCGTTAATGGTCTTAATGTTCAATTCAGATGGAAGTAGACTTGCTACCGGTGATAAGAAAGGAATTATCTATCTATGGGATTCTTCTACATGGAAAGAGGTACTGACATTGGATGGTCATGCAGATGCTATTACCAGTATAGATTTTAGTCCTGATGGACGTTCAATAGCAAGTACGGGAGAAGACGGAACTGTCCGTTTATGGGATATAGATACCGGTCTACAAATACAATCAATTTCTGGTGATAGAAATATGATCTGGCATGTTATGTTTTATCCTAACGGTTTACCATTGGTAACTGAAGTCCCTGGGATGAATTCAAGATACGATACCGAAATTATAAACCTATGGGATTTACGTACTGGAGAAATTATAAAAACACTTCCTGGACATTCAAGAAAAATTACAGGTTTATCTTTTAGTAATGATGGAAAAATACTCGCCAGTAGTAGTTTTGATGATACAATGCTTTTATGGGATCTAACATCTATAATACGTAGGGTTATTTATAGTAAACATTGAAATTAAGGAGACACATTTCTGTAGGAGCGATCTCCGAATCGCGACAAAACTCACTGATAGTCGGGAATCGGAGTTCCCTCCTACAACTCAAAATGTCCTGTTAATTCTAAAGTTCACTATAGTTTTAAGAATTTTATGTTATTGAAGTTTACTTAATGTTAATACTTTGAATTGGAATGGATAGATGTTTAATGGATTCACCTTTTATTCTCTGAACCAGTCTTCGTAGGTTGGAGTGAGCACAGCGAAGTCCGACATCTTATATTCTGTAGGAGTGACTCGGGGAATGCCAAAAAGGCATTCATACCCGACAAATGCCATACGCGCATTTGGTGTTGATTTGGGGGAACGCCTACAGGCGTTCATACCGTTGATTTCTTGATTTCCCGGTCGCGACTTCTTATCCTGTAAATCCTGGTTCAGACAAATACAATCTAATATACGAATAAAATACCAATATATCCAATAGAACATTTCACTTTTTAATTTGGCACATACAAAAAGATACTATATAATTAACGTGTGTTTAGAATATTGGATTATATCGGTGACACGAATTGAGATACGTTAGAAGGAGGTATAAACACAAATTCACCAAGTGTGTAATGCTTGGTTTTTGTGACTAAGGGACTGTATATGGGTTTTCTAAGTTTCATGTCTTACAAATTGTGAAGGTAGGTCAAGAGAAGAAAAAGAGCAAAAATAAAAAAAGCGAAATTCGCGTCACATTCCTTATCCTGACTGGATTCAAAACGTCACAGTGACGTGCAAAACGTCACAATTTTTAGCACATACTGATGAACAATGTAACGCTAAATTAACAGATATAGATTTCGCTTTTCTCTATCCGACCTACAAGAAATTATATTGAATTGTGAAAATATATCCGAAAAAACCGAAAACTAAATAACCCTGTATAATACGAGAATTGGATGTTGAATAATTTCCATATCTGTTAAAATAAAAAGTTTAAAATGACTGAAATAGGCGTTAATGAAGCAAAGACCCATTTATCAAGTCTTCTAAATCGGGTTGAAAATAGTGAAAGTATTTCAATTACGAATAAAAGAAAAGTGGTTGCGGTCACGATGCCACCCCTTGATATAATGAAAAAAGATGCGAATGAAGCATACTCAAGATTTATTGGATTGATAACCAAAATCCCGTTGGCACGGTTGAAGAGATAATGGAATGGAAAAACGAAGGTCACAGATGAAAGATCGTTGGTTGAGAGCATTAGCATAATTTATTACGCTTTGTTGAACAAGTTGACGGCACGCGGAGCGTACCTACTACTTTTAAGTGCACATTTAGCATTGATTTCTTACAAACTCCCACGTAACTATACGAGTTATTTTATCGTAATTTTGTATGAAAATAAAGATAATTCCCAATCAATAATCGTAGATGGTAACCTATCCCAAGGAAAATGAAAATATTGCAAGTAAGGAGGAAACGCATGAGACAATCAGTCTCAGTTAAAGGAGCGCGAGAAAATAACCTACAAAATATAGAATTAGAAATACCACGCGATCAACTCGTCGTTGTAACTGGCATTAGTGGATCTGGTAAATCCTCATTAGCATTTGATACAGTCTATGCTGAAGGACAACGCAGGTTTCTGGAATCTATGTCTACCTATGCAAAACGGTTTATTACTCAACTGAAAAAACCGGATGTGGATTTTATCGACGGTTTGTCACCTGTTGTTTCAATTGAACAAAAAACGGTTACTGCTAACCCCCGTTCAACTGTTGGAACAATGACAGACTTGCAGGATTATCTGAGAATGCTTTTCGCGACTATCGGTGTCTCACATTGTCCTTACTGTGAAACGGAAATTCCGATACGAACCCACCATCAGATTCTTGAACGTTTACTTTCTTTCCCAGACGACACTGAAGTAGAAATCCATGCGCCGGTATTTAAAATATATGGTGAAGATTATGAATACCTTTTTGATGATATTAGGACAAAAGGCTGTAGACATGTCAGAATTGACGGTGTTGAGCACGATATCAGTGAAGAGATAGAATTAGATCAGGATAAAATATACGATATACAAGTTATTGTTGATAAATTCTTCATCAAAAAGGATGTAGACAAGCAAGTTCTTGCTGCCTTAGATCATGCAATGATCGTTGGTGAAGGTTTTATGCGTTTTCAAGTGGTGCTTCCTGACGATGAAGATGTAGACCTTGACGAATTACTGACAGATTTCGGTTGTGCAGAACACGGTGTATTGATGTGTCAATTGGGACCACACCATTTTACTTTTAATGAACCAACAGGTGCTTGCGTCACCTGTTCCGGTCTCGGGACTTACTTGCAGGTTCATCCGAACTTACTTGTTCCAGATAAGACAAGAAGCATAGCTGATGGGGCATTTGTCAAACAAGCATTCAACTATGAACCAGACAGGTGGGATGGTCGGATGATGTATAGTTTGGCGCAGCACTACAATATTGACCTGAATGCACCTTTTGCTGACCTATCTGATGAAATCGTTGATATTGTGTTTTACGGCACACGCGGCGAAGAATTCCCGCTCTGTCAAGCGGAAGATGCAAAACCGATGCATAAAAGACATCTTGGAATGCCGGTCAGATTTGATGGAATTATTACTCGGATTGACAGACGTTATCGTCACTACAGAAAAAAGGGAGAAGCACATTCAGGTATGGAAGAATATCTCCGAAAAGTGATGGTGGAACATACCTGTCCAGACTGCCACGGTGCTAAATTAAAACGCCAGCGGCTGCTTGTTACCATTGAAGGTATGACTATCCACGATGTTGGAGAATTACACCTCGAACAGTTACGTGATTTCATATCTGAAATTACGGATATGTCCGAAAAACAGCGCGAGGCAGGCGAACGTGTTACCAGAGAATTGGTGACCCGCATTGAATTGCTACTCGGCATTGGTTTGGACTATCTGAACCTTAATCGGCGTTCCGCGACACTATCTGGGGGTGAATCACAACGTATCCGTCTTTCAACACAAATCGGTTCAGGACTTATGGGAATGCTTTATGTGCTTGATGAACCGAGCATCGGCTTGCATCCAAAAGATAATGAGAAAATGATTGAAACCTTACGCAAACTACGTGATATCGGCAATACTGTGATTGTCGTTGAGCACGATGAAAGCACAATCCGTGCTGCGGATCATATCATTGAGATGGGACCAGGTCCAGGAGTGCACGGTGGACATGTTGTCGTTCAAGGTCCATTTGAAAAGATTATCAAGAGTGACGAATCCTTGACTGGTCTGTATATGAGCGGGAAGCGCGAGATTCCGATGCCTGTTGAACGTCGTGAATTGAACGGCAAATTTCTCAGCGTTACTGGTGCAAGGGAAAATAATCTGCAAAATATCAGTGTTGATATACCGTTAGGGGCGTTTATCTGTATTACTGGTGCATCTGGATCTGGTAAAAGCACACTTCTCAACGAGATTATTTACAAGAAACTCTATTCTATTTTTCATGATAGTCGAACCCTTTTTGGTGAGCACGATGAACTTGAGGGACACGAACACATCAGCAATGTGATTAACATTGACCAATCCCCGATTGGACGTTCCCCCCGTTCAAATCCTGCTACCTATATCGGTTTCTACGATAATATCCGTAAACTCTTTGCGAGCACCCCTGCAGCAGAAGTCCGTGGATATACTGCCTCTCGGTTCAGTTTTAATGTGAAAGGTGGACGATGTGAGGAATGTCATGGTGAAGGAACAATAACCACACAACTGCACTTTATGCCTGATGTTGAAGTTACATGTCCAACTTGTAAAGGCGCGCGCTATAACGAAGATACACTTGAAGTAACCTATAACGACAAGAATATATCCGAAATCCTTGAGATGTCAATTGAGGATGGCGTTGAATTCTTTGTTGACCAACGGCTGATTTGCCATAAATTAGGTGTTCTAAACGAACTTGGTCTCGGTTATCTCAAAATTGGACATCCAGCACCTATTCTTTCAGGTGGAGAAGCACAGCGGATTAAACTTGCAAACGAACTAAGCAAAATCAAGCGCGGGAAACATAAACTCTATATCCTTGATGAACCGACGACAGGTCTACATCTTGCCGATATCCAAAAACTCTTAGATAGTATCGGACGACTTGTGGATTCGGGACACACGGTGATTGTGATTGAACATCATCTGGATGTGATTAAGACTGCTGATTATGTGATAGATCTTGGTCCTGAGGGTGGACATAAGGGCGGTCAGGTTTTAGCACAAGGCACTCCAGAGGAAATCGCGAAGGTACGTAAATCTTTCACGGGTCGGTTTTTGAAGGAACATCTTGCGTAGATTATTACAGTCAAAACATTTGTAGAATTGATAGGCGGGGTATCTCTACCTCGCTTTTTTTGTGCACCTTTTGATTGAAAAATGAAGTATATTCTGATAGAATTATCAATAACATCTAATGAAGAATACCATGGATACAATAAAAAACCTAACGGAGAAAACCATGGACACTATAAATGATTTCAGAATAAAACAAAATAAATATATACCGACCTTTCCTAAAGCGAGCGGGAAACCGACTATTTATATTGAAGGTTATCCGTGTGAGGACGACGAACCTATGGCTGAAACTGACTTTCACGCTGAACAGATAACTACGTTATCTGACCAATTCAAGCGATATTTTGCAGTCAACGATCTGATACACATCGCCGTTGACAGTTTTATTTATTATAGCGAAGGTGACATCAGAAAATGTGTTGCTCCTGATATCTATATCGTGTTTGGTGTTGAGAAATATCCGCTACGACGAAGTTTCTATACGTGGGCAGAAGGTGCGGTACCCGTTGCTGTTTTTGAGTTTCTTTCTGACTCAACTGCACATCTGGATCGCGAGAAAAAAGTGGACTTGTATATGACAGAGATAGGAGTTCAAGAATACTTTATCCACCAACCAGAAATGGAGAAACCAGCGGATTTTCGCGGTTGGCAGCGTAGTACTTCTGGGAATTATACTGAGATTGTGCCTGATGCAGAAGGGGGATTGTTCAGTAATGCGTTAAATCTTTGGTTTCGATGGAAAGATGACCTAACGACCCATGTGAGACTGTTGCGACCATATCTTCCTGATGGCACACCTATAACAACATCTATGGAGGAGCAACAACTCAGAAAGCAAGAAAAACAACTGCGAGAGGATGCTGAAGCGAAGGCAGCAGAAGAAACTGAACGTCGGCAAGCAGCGGAGACACTCGCTAAACAGGAAACGGAACGACGACGCGAGTTAGAGGATGAGATAGAACGACTCCGGAAGCAAATTGCTAATCGCGAAAATGGAACGACTTGACCTATCTGGATATAAGCATAGGCATGCCTAAAGAAATTGCGAAAGTACACATTTCCTTCACTCTATAGAGTTTCAACCTATTGAGAGTTAGGTTTTGATGTATTCTATTCAACCCGTGACATAGAACATCTCTTGGACGCTTCGTTAAACGTAATTTTACCTTCACACATTTGCTGCCGGGTTTTCAATATTTCTCTCGCTGTAGGCAGTCCTTTAACCACAATTTCCGCGTCAATTTGTAAGCGGCGAAACAATTGATTCAGTTCCTTTATAATGTGTTCGCGCAAACATGCCTTCGCCCAATCAAATGTTATGAATCTATACATCCCGTAGAACTCTGTCCAAATTCTAAGTCCCGAACTTCGCATATGCCATCCCCAGCGTGCTGTAGTCTTTGCAACGAATAAATTCTTCTCTTTTTCATAGTTTTTGACATTAAAGTATGTAGGCCACTTTTGCTGACTCATTTCATCCATCAAAAAAGATGGTACAATTTGTGAAAACCTTGAAAGTTTCTTGAAAATTGACCTGTAACCTCGAAAACCACCTAACACTTCTGGCATTGCGATTTCCCAGATATCTTCTTTTGGTATAATAACGTAAGATTTTTCCCATAGGTGCCGGTCTGCCTTAGGAATTATCTGGATACATTTTCCAAAAGCACGGAACAATCGCTTATCTGTAAAACTGTACAATCGCCATGCATTCTCATTTTCTTTGTCCCTAATGATCTCATATATTGATCGTCCTCCAGATGCTAAATAAAGCGCAATTTTATTAACTACATCACTTAACAATTGTTTGAAGTCGGATTTACCAAACAAATCACTATCGGTAAGTGATTGAAGGATTGCTATCACTTGAGATTCATGTTCAGAGCTTACTTGTATTTCAACAGAAAAATCCTGTTCCTGACTAAATCTACCACCGATCGGCATTACTGCAATGTGAACATCTTGAAAAAACATGTGTGCACTTAGGTTTGTATCGATTTCTCTACTTAGACTTCTGAAATGCCTGGCAACACGTGGATTTTTTAAGGGGTTAGGGGATTCATATTTGTGATTCTTCATCCGTGGCACCTCGATTTTCTTCTCTCTTAATTTGTTCCTCAAATTCTCTACGGCGTTTCGAACCAAAATCCAGGTTTTCTCCATCTTCCCGCTGACGAATGTATTTTGCGATAAATATGTCGATTCCATCGTAAAATAAGAAATCAAGATTCCTTGCGAATAATCGGACCAATGGGCTATCATGAACCGGCACAGTCTTGGGTTCAGACAGGATATAGGAAACTCTGGTACCATAGTCAACTTCTTCACGTTTTACATCTCTGAGTTGTTCTTGTATGATTCGCTTCCACCTGTGTCTGAGTGTGCTTCTGTGTTCTATCTCAATACCAGATTCACTGAGCGAGACAATCCCTGCTATATACTGAAGACGCTGGCTTCCCAAAGCTTCACTAAGATACGTATCCCATGCCTTCACTATAGGTTCTTTCAAAAGGGGAGCGTCATGATAATCAGAAAGTAGATAGACGTACCCGCTAATATCCATAAGGTCTAAAAGGGGAGCAGCAGCAATTTTTAAATTGTTTAGATTTTGCCAGTCTGTCCCTAAGTCTTTAGAACGCAGTTTTTCAAACTGCAATAGGCTGCAACCTAAGTAACGTTGAAAAAGCGTCTCAACCATCTCAAATTCATTATCACACATAGCAAAAAATAATGCTTCACCAACCGTGTGTAGAAATTGTCCTGCAAAATCTGGAAAAGACTCAGGTCTTGAAATCAACGAAAGTATAGCTTTTTCTTCAGACATAAGTTCTAACAGTTCTTTATCTCGCTGCCTGCATTTTTTCATCAATTCATCAATGTCCAAACTTGGCCAAGGTAAACCTTCTACTCGCTGATCGGAATTTAAATCGTCCCAAATTTTGTTCAGAGTATTTATGTGGTAATTGAACTTATTCCAGTACTCTGACTCTGTAGATATAATTACTGCCTTTAACCACGGATGATGTGTAGACGATTCAGCGTCTATAATCTGTTTATAGATGTCGCTTACTTTCTCACAAAAACAGATCATAGCAGTACGGAAATTTTCCACCTCTTGTTGTGTTATTAGTTCTTGAAGATACCAAGGCGGACTTACCAAACCTCCCTCTACTTTTTCCTCAAACTCAAGTATTGGACGCATCCATTCAAGCTGCGGCAAAATATGTAACGCAAATCCTGCTTTGTAGATTGACTTCTCTGATTTCCATTTGATATGACTTATACGCAGACGTATCGCTTCCTGTCCATAGTGTTCAATGCTAAGCATATATGCAAGCAACGCGTTACTCGGCATCATTGCTAACAACTCACAAATTTGCATGTGTTCTAAGGGTTCTTTTGCAACAAGATTTTCCTCTTTAACAAAAATGATTTTCTCACACCATGAAAATATTTCACCTATTTGGCTAAATGCATATTCAACTTGATGTTCTTCGGCAAGCCTTTGTACGTAAATATCAAGATAAATGAGAAGTTCTTTAACTATGGCATAACGTTTTTCTTTAATACTGATTTCCAAGCAAAGTTTCACAATCGGTAATATCGCTGATTCAACCCATTTTGGATCGCTTTCTAATTTGGGACGCAGCCCTGAAGCAGTTTCGTATGCAACAGATGTTTCCGTGTCACTTGTCCGATACCAATCAGGATGCACGTTTCGCTGTTCGTACCATAAACTATTGGTTGGAATTGATTTCTTTACTTTTTCATAGCGACGAAGAAATATAAGAAGATTTTTGCACAAATTAGCAAATGGTTTCCCACTCAAATGCATTTCTTCATCCGCCGCAAGATTAGACACAGCGATTAGTCTGTCTATGTCATCTTGAGCAACCTTATGGAAGTGAGCTTGAAACGTTGGGTCAATCCATTGATAACCGCCAACTTGAATCTGTCTGAGTGATTGTTGCAAGCGTTTGATAATAGTACCGGAAAGAATTGTAGGATCAAAAAGCCTAAATGTCCTGGCACACAATCGAACAAAACCAAGAATCATATATCCCACACCTACCAGAACTAATGGTATTGCTAATATGAGCGGTTTACGACCTACAATGTGAATAGCAAGCAAACATACGCTGAAAAAGGTAAGTAGAGCAAGATTGCGCATATACGCGTTTCCTTCCTGCTCCTTAGCAAGCAACTCTCTGATGTTATTGGGCACTTTTGCATAGTTAGCACCACATACCGAAATTATAGCAGCGTAGTAAAGACCAATAAACACACCTCCGACACCGATGACAGATGCAAGAAAGGTTATATAATCGCTTCCATCGGGAACGGTAACACCAAATTTTTTAAACCAGGTAGAAGACAACGAAGAGACAAAAAATGGGTTAGTGAATTCAAGTACAATGGGAATTAGGATTGCTAAGACAAATTGCCCTTTTATGCCCCATAGAAGAAACAACAAAGACTTTGTTGTTGTAATCCTTTCTGCTGTATTGTATCTTAACTTAAACAACCTTCGATAAATGTCAAATCTGATATGCGAAAATATGGATTTGGCCTTCAAGAACGTCTTATTTTGAGCAAGAAAACGAAACAGTGTAGTAATCATGATTTATTATTTCATAAGAGTTTTCTAAATTTGGAACAAATTGGAAATGAACAGAAATCAAATCCAAAAAATTCGCTATATCATTTTAGGTTTCGCAAACTGTATCCAACCTGTGTATCATTCAATCTTAGCTGACTCAACACCTCATCCAATATATAAAACGCTTTTTCGCACACAACACATGTCTTGTGAATCAGTTTATATACTATAAGTACAAGTAAATTATAACGTTATATTTCTCAAAAAGCAACCTCAACAATTTCCTTGCAAACAAAACCCAAATTGCTTATACTTTATACATTATTGTCAATCCACATCTACGGAGGCGTTTCTTGTCAGATAATTTATTAAAGCCCTTAAATAATGTACAGCGAGAAGCTGTTCAACACACCGAAGGACCACTCCTTATCCTATCCGGTGCGGGTAGCGGCAAAACGCGCGTCATCACACATCGCATTGCATATCTCATCAAACACCACCGTGTTTCTCCCTTCCGTATCCTTGCGGTGACATTCACAAACAAAGCAGCAAATGAAATGAAGGAGAGGTTAGATTTACTTGTTGGAGAAGGAACAAGTAGGAACTTATGGGTTGCAACTTTCCACGCAACGTGTGCCCGGGTCCTGCGCAGAGATATTGAGCAATTAGACGGCTTTACTCGCAATTTTACGATATTCGATAAAAGTGAACAGTTGACAGTTGTAAAAGACATTCTCAGAAATTTTGGGTTAGATGACAAACAGTATAATCCTCGTTCTATTCACGATCTGATTAGTAAAGCTAAAAACAACGGTATCACACCTGAAAATTACGCAGACACCGCAGACGGTTACTATGAAAAGATTGTGTCAAAGGTGTATCCCGAATATAGGGATGCCCTTCGTAAAAACAATGCTTTAGATTTTGATGATTTATTAAACTTTACAGTTCAACTCTTTGGAAAATATCCTGATATACTTCAGCACTACCAGGAGAAATTCGAACATATTCTTGTGGATGAATATCAGGACACGAACCGCTGTCAATATAATTTAGTCAGGTTTTTAGCTGGAGAAAAAAAGAATGTGTGTGTCGTAGGAGATGATGATCAGTCTATCTACGGGTTTCGAGGAGCAGACATCCATAATATTATAGATTTTGAACACAACTATCCTAATACCCATGTCCTCCGTTTAGAACAGAACTACCGTTCAACACAAAATATCCTTGATGCCGCATGGAGTGTTGTCAAAAACAATAAGAAACGCAAAGAGAAAAAACTCTGGACAGAAAATGATGCGGGTGAACTAATAACCTGTTATGAAGCAATTGATGAACGTGATGAAGCAGGTTTTGTGGGGACAAAGATAGAGGATTGGCACGCAGAAGGCGTTGAATTTAAGGACTTTGCAATCTTTTATCGGACAAATGCACAATCCCGTATTTTTGAGGAAGCACTACGTTCTGCAAATATACCCTATCAGATTGTCGGAGGACTCGGCTTTTATGACCGGATGGAGATAAAAGATCTATTGGCATATCTACGTGTCATGTGCAATCCATTTGATTCACTGAGTCTTAGACGAATCATCAATGTTCCTACGCGAGGTATTGGGGCAACATCACTTGAGCGACTGATGAATTTTGCTGAGAGTGAAGAAATACCATTAATTGAAGCTATTGATCGCGTTGACGAAATTGACACGATCAACAAAGGTATCAAAGGGAAAATACGTCGTTTCGCTAAAATCTTTGACAAATATGACGGAAATGACCTACCTGCTGATGCTCTTGACCATGTATTAGAGACGACAAGTTATCTTGAAAACTTCAAAGCACAACGTACAATAGAAGCACAAAATCGGGTTGAGAATATAGAAGAACTTATGAATGCTGTCTACGAATATGAACTGGTTGCTGAGGAACCAACTCTATCTGATTATTTAGAGAATGTTGCACTTATTGCGGATATTGACATGATGGAAACAGACGAAACGGATAAAACTAATATCGTTACAATGATGACCATACATAGTGCGAAAGGTTTGGAATTTCCATTCGTTTTCATAGTTGGTATGGAGGAAGGATATATGCCCCACCAACGTTCAATCAATGCTGAAGACGATGTGGAAGAGGAACGTAGGTTGTGTTATGTTGGCATAACACGCGCTGAAGAACAACTTTTTCTTCTGCATGCGCGTTCACGGAGAACTTGGGGTGGTACTGAGTATAGAGTTCCCTCTCGGTTTATTGAGGAAATTGACCCACATCTTATCAAGCACGTGGATCGTTATAACTCAGCATTTTCACAGTCAGATGTAAATTACGTACAAGAGGAAGAAATTGAACTATATAAAATAAATCAGATTGTACACCATCCAAGTTTTGGACGAGGGAAGGTGACGAAACTCAGCGGATCTGGATTGAATACATTTGTCACCGTTCGGTTCGACCGAGCAGGTTCAAAACAATTTGCTGCTGCGATTGCACCTCTACAAACAGTATGATTACTATTCTCCATAAGGACGATAGGTATAATAAAGGTTCTAATACTATATGGCAACTATTACTACAGAAGGCGTTAGCCACGTCGCAAACTTAGCACGTCTTGAATTTAACGACGAAGAGACGAAGGATTTTACAGAACAACTTGCTCGAATTTTGGATTACATAGGGAAGTTGAATGAATTGGAAACCGATGACGTTCCACCAACATCACATATCCATCCACTTCACAACATTACCAAACCCGATGTCGTAAAAACATCGTTACCTCGTGATGCAGTTCTCGCAAACGCTCCAGAGGCAGAAGAAGGGTTTTTCGGAGTCCCCAGAGTAATTGATGTCGATTAAGGAGCAGTATTGAATGTCGCTATACCAATTCACGGCACACGAACTACACGATAAACTCAAAGCACGCGAGATCACTGCAGTTGAATTAACTGAATCGGTATTTGAAAGGATTGAGGAGGTAGAACCACAAGTCAAAGGATATTTGACTTTGACGAAAGAGATAGCATTACAACAAGCTAACGCCGCAGATATCGGATTTCAAAATGGAGATGAGATGTCTCCTCTTGCTGGGATTCCTATCGCAATAAAAGATGTGATATGCACCAAAGACGTGCGGACAACTTGTGCCTCAAAAATCCTCAATAACTTCGTGCCACCTTATGATGCAACTGTCATGACGAAACTACACCAACAAGGTGTTGTCATGATCGGCAAAACAAATATGGACGAATTTGCCATGGGGTCATCAACCGAGAATTCTGCATACCAGATAACACACAATCCATGGGATCTGGATACCATTCCCGGTGGATCCAGTGGAGGTTCTGCAGCAGTGGTGGCAGCAGATACTGCAATCTGTTCGTTAGGATCAGATACTGGTGGTTCAATACGTCAACCAGCGGCACTTTGCGGTGTAGTCGGAATGAAACCGACTTACGGAAGGATTTCTCGATATGGACTTATTGCATTCGCATCTTCACTTGACCAGATCGGTCCGTTCACGAAAGATGTTACCGATTGTGCAATAGTTCTTAATGCACTTTGTGGAAAAGATGAGATGGACTCCACATCGGTCAATGTACCGGTACCAGATTTTACTCAGAGTCTGATTAATGACATACAGGGATTGAAAATAGGTGTTCCAGAAGAATACTTTACTGAAGGTTTGGACACAGAGGTAGCAGACAAAGTGCAAGAAGCCATCTCTAAATTGGAATCTCTGGGAGCATCTATCATAAATATATCGTTGCCACATACTGAATATGCTATAGCGACATATTATATCATCGCTCCTGCGGAAGCAAGTGCAAACCTGGCAAGATTCGATGGTGTACGCTATGGATACCGAACGGAAGATCCTGTCGACTTAATTGGTATGTATAAAAAAACACGTAGCAAAGGTTTTGGTGAAGAAGTAAAACGACGAATTATGCTTGGAACTTTTGCACTGAGTACAGGATATCAAGATGCATATTACAAGAAAGCGCAGAAAGTTCGAACACTAATTAAATCAGATTTTGATGCTGCATTCGAACAGGTTGATGTGATTGCTACACCTACCTCGCCGACACCTGCATTTAAGATCGGTGAACGCACTGCGGATCCATTACAGATGTATCTCTGTGATGTGATGACGACACCTGCGAGTCAGGCTGGTTTACCTGGGATTTCTGTTCCATGTGGATTTGTAGAGAATGGATTGCCTGTCGGATTGCAATTACTCGCAGCACCATTTGCAGAAGAATCAATACTGCGTGTAGCATATACTTATCAGCAAAATACCGAGTATCATTTACAGAAACCCGTAATATCTAACAGTGATGACAAATGAAAGTAATAATTGCACCTTTTGGTGGACTCATTGGTGCTGTCTTAGGTGGCATTCTTTGGGCAAAAATAACACAGTGGACAGGAAGTAATTGGGGTTTTGTCGCTATAGGAATTGGTGTGCTTGCAGGCATAGGAATGCTACTGACTTGTTCGCGTGCAATTGAACCAGATGAAATAAGACATTGGATGATGGTTTCTGTCGGGGCTGCGCTGTTTGCAATCTTGGGGATCTTTGTTGGTAAATATCTTGATGTCAGGTGGAATGCAGTTACACAAATGGCAGAACAAATAATCGTAGAAGAACCGCTCTTATCGGAGGAAGCAGCCACATCTATAGCAGAAACTCAATATTCTGGAAGTTCAAAGTGGGAACTCATGAAAGCCAGAATGCATTGGTTTGATCTTGTCTTTACTGCTATTGCTGTTTTCGCAGCATTTTACATCACATTAAACAAAAGGTTACGAACAATATTTGCTCAAATTGATTGAAATTGGGAATATATCTCTACTATACATTTGAATGGAGTCAAAAATGAAAAAATATTTGGTACTTAGCATGGTGATTACAATTCTCACCTTTGTTATTCTTCCGATGGATAGTATCTTTGCTGATGAAGCGGATACCGATAATAATGTATTACTCGAAAACATTGCACTTTTTTCTGAAATATTAGCGATTATTGAACAGCAATACCTTGAGAACCCTGATAAAAAAGAACAGATGGAAGGGGCAATCAAAGGAATGCTTCGTACTTTGGATCCTTATAGTCAATTTATACCAGATTATATTGCATTTCGCACACAGAACCAAGGCAATTATGGTGGTGTCGGCATGACCGTTGGTATGCGTGATGACATAATTACAGTTATCACACCATTCAAGGGTAATCCTGCAGCACTCGCTGGTGTGCAAAGCGGTGATATTATCAGCCAAATTGACGGTGAATCAACTGCTGTCATGTCGCTTGACGATGCAGTTGATATACTACGCGGGGAACCTGGAACATCTGTCTCAGTAACCTTAATTCGTCCAAAGGTCAGTAGTCCTATAGAAGTTACCATCACACGTGAAGTCATTCGTATACCAAGTGTAGAAAAAGAAATGATTGGTGATAAAATCGGATATATCAAAATCAATACATTTCTGCAAACAACTGCAAACGATGTAGACAACGCTTTGGAGGAATTCAAACAAAACAATATACGTGGTATCATCCTTGACTTACGTTTTAACCCTGGTGGTCTACTTAGTTCTGCTGTGAGTGTTTCAAGCGATTTCCTTGAACCTGAACAACTGGTAGTATACAGTCAAGGCAAAAATGCTGAGGATCGAAATCCTTTCTACACGGACGGCACTGTAAGAGATAAACTCCCTCTGATTGTATTGGTCAATAATGGAAGTGCAAGTGCTTCTGAAATTGTCGCAGGAGCAATAAGAGATCACCGTAGAGGGCTTGTCATGGGAAGTCAAACATTCGGAAAAGCTTCTGTACAGAAGGTGTTTTCACTGAGTGATTCAAAAGCTGCTGTAAAATTAACTGTTGCACATTATTTTACACCTAATGGTGTGGACATTCACAAAGTCGGTATAATACCGGATGTTGAAACTGCGTATTTTAGTCAGGCAGAACAGCGAATGCAGATAAAATTGAGGAATCATCAAAAAGTAAAAACCTTTATTGAGGAAAACGGTGATGATGTTTTAGAAAAACTTTTTGCTGCTGAACACGCACCCCGTGAAGACCGTCAAGCTGCAAAAATACTACGGTCCTACAGACGATTGACAGATGCACTTACTGAGGAACAGATTATTCTTAGCGATATTGGCATAAAATACGCTATTGCCTTGGAAACTAAAAATATCAAAGATGAAATTATACATGATCCTCAGGTCACGGCTGCTATAGAACAACTGAAAGTACTTGAGCTCTTTGCAAAGAAAAACTAATATGTTAAAGACTATTTCTGCTTCTTATTTCCTTTCAGGAAACTGACCAAATAAGGTATTTTAATGAATCAACAAGCACAGATTCCGAACTATATTAACAACACATGGATGCAATCTGAAGCATCAGATCAGTTGAATGTAACCAATCCCGCTACCGGTGAAGTCTTAGCACAAGTGCCTCTATCACCTGTAGAAGAGGTGAATCAAGCTGCAACTGCAGCATCAAACGCTTTTGATGAATGGAGACGAACCCCTCCAGTCCAACGTGTGCAATATCTCTTTAAATTGAAAAATCTACTTGAGGAAAATATAGACGATATAGCACAGACAATTACGATGGAGTGTGGTAAAACTGTCTCTGAAGCAAAAGGCGAAATGCGGCGTGCTATAGAAAACGTTGAGGTGGCATGTGGCATACCTACGCTCATGCAAGGCACTAATTTAGAAGATATTGCTTCCGGCATTGACGAGTTTATGATTCGACAACCTGTCGGGGTTTGTGCAGTTATCGCTCCGTTCAATTTTCCAGGGATGATTACTTTCTGGTTTCTACCGTATGCAATCGCTTGTGGGAATACATACATCGTCAAACCATCAGAAAAAGTGCCACTTACCATGCAGAAGATATTCCAACTACTGGAACAAACTGGTTTGCCGGAAGGTGTTGTCAATCTCGTTAACGGTGGACAGGAGACCGTGAATGCTATCTTAGAACATCCTGAAATCCGTGCTATCAGTTTTGTCGGTTCGACTGATACTGCAAAAGCAATTTATGCAAAAGCTGCTGCACATGGCAAAAGAGTTCAGTGCCAAGGTGGTGCGAAAAATCCACTGATTGTCCTACCAGATGCCGATCCACAATTCACTGTCAATGCAACTGCAGATAGTGCATTTGGATGTGCTGGTCAGCGATGTCTTGCTGCTTCACTTGCCTTTACTGTCGGAGGGGCACAAAACTGGTTCACACAAGCAATCAGCGATACAGCCACAGACAGGGTTGTGGGTAATGGTTTAGATGATGGTGTCCAAATGGGTCCTGTCATTACTCAGGAAAGTCGTAAACGAATTGAGAGTGTTATCCAGTCTGGTATAGAAGAAGGGGCACGTGTCCTTGTTGATGGACGTTATCCGAAAATAAGCGGGTGTGAAAACGGAAATTACATACGACCAACTGTCCTTGGTAATATAGACCCAGAAGGGGAAATTGCCAAAACAGAAATCTTTGGTCCGGTATTAGGACTTATCCATGTTCAAACAATAGACGACGCAATTAACCTGATTAATAGTGGTAGTTACGGAAATATGGCATGTCTTTTTACCAGCAGCGGTGCATCTGCACGTAAATTTCGTTATGAAGCACAGATTGGGAATATCGGAATAAACATCGGTGTTGCTGCACCTATGGCATTTTTCCCGTTTAGCGGTTGGAAAGATAGCTTTTTCGGTGATTTACACGGTCAGAGTTGGGATGCAGTTGATTTCTTTACCCAGAAGAAGGTTGTTGTGGAGAGATGGAATTAGGATAACGATGTATAATGAAATATAGATCAAGTGGTTCTTTACTCATTTCAGTTGCGTTACATCTTATAATAGGCATAATCGGTTTCTTTTACTGGTTTAACGTTATTCCAAGCCACCGTGCAGATAGTATGGATGCAATCTTCACTACTGTCGAAGAACCGAAAACCAAAAGAATAACACCCCCAAAACGCGTTGAAATCCGTAAAGAAACCACACACAGCACGAATCAACCCCAATTGAAAATATTAACAAGTAATCAACCTACATCGCGACAAGGTGTTGTTTCTGCTGCTGAACCGACTGAATTTAGACCTTTTGAGAAAGTAAATCTGAATGAGAGTGTTACACCCGGTCCGACTAATATTGAATTTAAAGGACCCGCACCTATACGTAGAGGTGTTGAACAACCCATAAAGAAAAAACCTAAGACACCAGAACGTTTTAAAAGTCGATTAGTTAAGTTTATTGAATCACAGGAGGGTCCACAACGCATTGTCTACTGCATCGACTTATCTTCCAGTCTACAGGATTTGCCTGATTATAAACTGAAAAAGATAATAGACCTCATGCGGGATTCGCTAACTTTCCTGGAACCACACGATAGTTTTAACATCATCGCATTTAGTGGAGAACTGGTAGTATATCAAGAGGAATATATACTTGTTACAGAAAAGACAGTAGAAGATTCCTCTACATATTTAACCAACATAAAATCACAAATCCATTCAGATGTTAATGAACATGACATGCTAACAGCGTTGACAGAAATGGTAAAGTTATCTCCGACAATTGTTGTCCTATTTAGTGATGGAATACCCACGAGTATTACTGCTCCAGACCTAAAACTCGTAGGTGAACATGCAAAAGGAAACGGTCATATCTTTGCTATGGGCATTGGTATGGCACCGAATTTTCCAGGGGCAGTGATGTTAAAACAACTCAGTATTGTCAGTAAGGGTGATTTCTGGTTGGTTGATAGGTAAAGTATCTGGGTAAAAATGAAATAAGGGACATTCCATGCAGCACTCAGGGATAGAACGTGCTGAAGAAATCGCACAGCGTTTATTTCCACACCAAGTAGAGGGTGTTGCTTTCCTATTGGGTCGTCGTAGAGCACTCCTTGCAGACGATATGGGCTTAGGTAAAACTCGTCAATCAATCCTCGCAATGGTTGAAGCAGAACCAGAAGGTCCTTACCTTGTAATATGTCCTGCCTCAATCAAACGTAACTGGGTACGCGAAATTGAAATCGTCCTTCCGAATGCTGAGACTGCTATCGTTGGACCCACTCCCCTCCCCTCAAAAGATTTCCAAGATTGGGTTGTTATCAACTATGAAATCCTTGGAAAAAACCTTGAACAACTTCTTGAGTTTGACTGGAAAGGTGTTGTTTTTGACGAAGCACATTTCCTAAAAAACTACCAAAGTCAGCGAAGTAAAAACGCATCAAAATTAGTCAAAGAGATCACTGAAGAACCTGTAGTACATGCACTAACAGGCACTCCGATGACGAATCGTCCACGTGACCTATTTCCACTTCTACAACTTTTAAACCATCCACTTGGAAAGAGTTTTCTAAGTTTTGCAAAGCGTTACTGTGAAGCATATCAGGGAGATTTCGGATTAGTGGCAGATGGTGCAAGCAATATAGAAGAATTAACTGTGCAACTACACGGGGTAATGTTACGCCGCACAAAAGATGAAGTGTTAGACCTACCACCTAAAGTCCGAACATGGATGGATGTTGAATTACACCCATTTATTATTCAACGTTACAATCAATTTGTTCAAGAAGTCTTTTCAAAATATGATTCACCAGAGGCGATTGCAGGTTTACCAGAATCTTTACGACTAAATGCGGAAGAACGCGCAGATTATTATGAGTCAATTGATCCAACTGATTTAGGAGGCGGAATGGGGAGAATCACCCAGGTCCGTCGCGCAATTGCATTCTCAAAATGTAAATACACCCTAAAATTCGTAGAAAATGCCCTTGAACAGGGAGAAAAAGTTATCATCTTCACATCGTTTCTCAACACAATTTCTCGTTTCCGACAGTATTTCAAAGATAGAGCTGTTTATGTTTTTGGTGGTATACCCGCAGATAAGAGACAGGACATGGTTGATAGGTTCCAGAACGATGAGAACATACGAGTTTTTGTAGCTAATATGCACATTGCTGGAGTTGGGATTAATCTGACTGCGGCACGACAGGTTGTGTTTAACGACTTGGATTGGGTTCCAGCAAATCACTGGCAAGCTGAGGATCGGGCATATCGGATAGGACAAACTGGCACTGTCAATGTTACATACATGATTGCCAATGGTACAATAGATTCATTTGTCAAAACAGTTTTGGAAACGAAGGCAGCATTGATGGATTCTATCGTTGAAGGTTCAATATTGGTACCAGGTGGTGAAGCAGCAATTAAATTAGATGTTCTCAGTGAACTCAAACGTATGATGAACGTCCTTTCTGTTAAAACAACTGAACTTAAGGAGGACAATATACAGGAGGTACTTCAGAATGCGGGGAATGCTTACCTTGAAGAAAACGCATCGCATCTTGAAGAGGTAACTCGGAAACAACTCCGTCCGTATTCAGAAGAAGCCATACGTGTTTTAGCAAATGTTCTCTCAGGTCCCAAACGAACTGTCTATCATGCAGAAAGTTCTTCACAAAAGGGCAAGTATTACACATTAGAAGTAATTGGTGCTGATATAACATGCGACTGTCCGGGGTTTACACACCGCGGGAGTTGTAGGCATGTACGTCCTTTAAAATCATCTCTCGTAGCAGGAAAACCATTACCAAAAGGGTATAAGGAAGTTTCTGAGTAGAATAGATTGGTTTCATATATACCACAAATGTGTAAAGTTTATGGCATTCATGGAGAACGAGGAAGACCCAGAATTATACTATCCTACATAAACGCTAATTCTATGAATATAACATTCATACACCACTGTCCCTTTCTGTGTTCTCTGTGCCTTCTGCGATTCTGATAATATAACAGTAAGAAGCACAGAAGGCATTCATACCGTGGATTTGGTAAATTCTGGTCCAGACAAAAAACACCCAACCAATACATAACCAATATAAAATTCCACTTTTTTACTTGACATACACAAAAAAGCACTATATAATTAACATGTGTTTAGAATGTGATCCCATATCGTCATCACGAATTATGATACTTTAACAGGGATGATGTTTCTGGTGAAGCAACAACACAGGAACACAAACTTAAGACACCAGAGGTATATAATCTTAGCATAATGAAAAATTGTCCTGGGCATGTTTTAGTCCACCGAACACTAAATTCCCATTCGGTGTTGATTCAGCGGGGATCGTAGGTCAGAGAGAGCAAAGCGACCTCCAATATGTATGTTTTCATTAGGTTTACAATGTCGGATAACACTGTGATCGCCTCCACCTATGTAAACTTATCAGAGTCGCTGAAGACAAAGAATTTCTCCTAATAATGACAGCGATAGGTCGAAAAAAACAAAACCAAAAAGGAGCAAAAAAAAAATACGAAATTCGCGTCACATTCCTTGTCCTGACTGGATTCAACACGTCACTGTGACGTGGCAAAACCTCACAATTCAGGAACAAAGAATTAGAGACTTCAAATTTCAGATGTTACCGACTAAGAGATACATTGCTGATAGTGTTAACATATAATACGAGTCAACCTTTGAATTAAACTAAGGAATATAAAGCTTTGGTTTGAAATCAGAATAGTAAACATTTTCTTTGAGTTGGAGCGTTTGTAATCACGTAATTTATTGCACCTATTTCATTCATGTTATCTGTTTTCAATGCTTTATGGTAGTCCAAGCGGGCGACAGGTGTATAGCAAATAGCAGATTTTCACCCTTTTGCCAAAATCTTTACATACCCTTAGTTTCTCTTTTTCTTTACATACTATTTATGGTATAATTCAATTGATGTTCTATATTGACGTTGACTATTCTGATCTACCTATAAAGTGAATCGCATGAATCCTTTTAGATTTCTCAAACACCAAGCTGAAAAAAAGTTTTATAGAGCGTATCAAAAACGACTTGAAGCAGAAGCAGGTACGTGGAAGATTCCGCGCCATATAGGTGTGATTCTTGATGGAAACCGACGCTATGCCAAGGCAAGTGGGTTAGATAATATAATTAAAGGACACTACGAAGGGGCTGATAAACTTGAGGAAGTTCTACATTGGTGCGATGAACTCGGTGTAGAAATCTTCTCTATTTGGATCTTTTCTCTTGATAACTTTAAGCGTGCAGACGATGAAGTGGAAGGTATATTGGGTTTAATTGAAAGAAAAATGCGCGAATTAGTCACTATCAAGGGACTGCACGCAAATCAGATAAAGGTACGGGCAATGGGACAGATTGAACGTTTACCGAAAAGTCTTCAGGAGGCTATACGGCAAGCGGAGGAAGCAACCAAAAACTATGACAAATTTATATTAAACGTGGCTGTGGCTTATGGTGGACGCGAGGAAATAATTGAAGCTTTCAGAGGACATTTAAAAGCAGAAATTGAGAGTGGAAAAGATACAAAACAGATCGTTGAAGAATTAAGTGTTGATAAAATTAGTCCATATCTATATACTTCAAATCTTCCTGATCCAGAGTTAATTATTAGGACAAGCGGTGAGGTGCGTCTATCCGGTTTCCTCCTATGGCAGAGTGTTTACTCAGAATTTTATTTTTGTGATACATATTGGCCCTCATTTAGAAAGATTGATTTTTTACGTGCAATACGGGACTATAGTCATCGAAAACGACGTTTTGGGAAATAAAGGTGGTGAAGATGATATGAATAAAACATCAATCTGTTTTCCTTTTGTGGTAATGCTGTTTCTAATCGTCGTTTCATTGGTAGATGCACAAACACCTGAAGTGATTGCACAAAAGACGAAGGAATCATCCGTTTTATTAGAATTAATGGATATGAATGGTAGGACATCACAAGGGAGCGGATTCTTTGTGGGGAATGGACTCGTGGTAACAAACTTTCATGTTATTGATGGTGTCAAGAGTGGAACCGCAAAGTTAGTGGGAACGGAAGCACGACATGAAATAGAAGGAACAGTAGCAATAGATAATAAACATGATCTTGCAATTGTGAAGGTAAGAAACCTAAATGCACCAACACTTCCAATTGGAAATAGCGACAATGTGAGAGTAGGTGAAATTGTATATGCTGTTGGTAATCCTCGTGGTTTTGAAGGCACATTTTCATCTGGAGAGATAAGTAATATCCAAGCACGTGGTACTGCCCGTATACAAGATGAAGTCCTTCAGTTTACCGCCGCAATATCGCGTGGAAGCAGTGGTGGGGCAGTTGTTAATCGTTTTGGTGAAGTAATTGGTATTGTATCTGAAACAAGAGACGACGGACAAAATCTAAACTTTGCTATTCCTGTTAACTTTCTGAGAACTCTATTGAATCAAATTGGTCCTGTGAATCCGTTTCCCAATAATGCGTCTTCAAAAAATAAAAGAGAACTGGGATATGCCACTATTTTGCTAACATTGAGTATCGCGACATTTGCTGTCATTTGGTTTTTACCAATGGTAAAAATTGAGAATTGGTCAACAGCAATAGGAGTTGCAATTGGATTCGGGTCAGTTAAAACGATTTCTACAGCAATCGTCAGGACTGATTCTTTTCCGTTAGGAATAAAGTCAATTCTTGCATCCACTCCACCTAAAGGTATTGGGCATGCTTTGGGATGTGAGAAATGTATTTTGGATCTTTTATCTTATGCTGTCAAATTTCCCGCATATATAGTCTTTTTAGCTTTCTTGCTTGGAATTACCAATGTAGCGATAAAGAAAGTTGAACTCAACGGCTTTTTCAAGACTTTCTTTGTCGCACTATTAATCGTTATGTGTGAATATTTATTACGTTTGCTTTTTGTAGGCACATAGTTATACAAAGGAGTTATACATGCGGTTCGGAATATGCACCAGTTTAGATAATGTAAATCGGCTTGCAGAGGTAGGATACGACTATATTGAGTTAGGTGTGAGAAGCGCACTCATACCCGAGCAAACTGAAGATGATTTTCAAAAAATTAAAGAACGCGTAGCAGAGGCACCTCTTAAACCCGAAGCTTATGCAGGATTTATACCTGGTGACTTGCGAGTTGTTGGAACTACGGTTGATTCATCACGTTTGTCACGCTATGTGGAAACGGCATGTCGTCGGGCAAGCGAAATTGGTGGAGAAATTATTGTTTATGGTAGCAGTGGTTCTCGGAATCTGGAGGAAGGATATTCAGAGGAGCGCGCATTAACACAGATCGCTGAATTTCTTGATATGGCTGCAGACCATGCAGAAACATACGGAATTATAATTGTTGTTGAACCAATTTGTAAAAAAGAAGGAAACATAATACGCACTGTTGCCGATGGACTCGCGATGGCAAAACGCGTTAACAGAAAAGGTATAAAGGCGTTGGCTGACCTATATCATATTTGGCAGGAGAATGAGCCATTGCAAAACATTGTTGATGCCGCTGACTGGTTAGCACATGTCCATATTGCAGAACCGGTCAAACGGTCATATCCTGGGAATGACGACTTTGATTTCACTGATTTCTTTATTGCATTAAAGAATGCTGGGTACGAGGGTCGTATCTCTTGTGAATGTAAATTTGACAACTTCCATATAGACGCTGAAACTGCTTACAAGACATTAAAAGGTTATATTTAAGTAGTCTAATGATGTATGAAACATACAATCCACAATATCATATATCTCTATTGTGGAGAATCATCTTTGTAGACACAATATTGGGAGGTGGGGTATATTCTTACACGTGAACAAGGCAGAGTCATCCGAGCACGTACCGGCTTTTATGACGTTGAGTTCGGTGAACTTGTTTTGCGATGCACATTACGAGGCACTTTAAAAAGAAAACGACAATCCAGAACCGGTCGTAGACTATATGCTGACCCTGTCGCTGTTGGTGATAAAGTCGTGTTTTCTCAGATAGACGAAGATGAAGGGGTTATTGAGGAAATACTTCCACGTCAAACCAAATTCTCTCGGAAATACGCTGGAAAACATGAGGATATTGAGCAAATAATAGTTGCTAATGCACATCAAGTCGTAGCAGTGGTTTCAACTCAGATGCCTTCACTCAATTTTCGGACTTTAGATCGATTTCTAATCTTAGCTGAAGCCGGTGAAATGGATGCTGTTATCTGCTTGAATAAAATGGATTTAGTGGATGCAGAACAACGCCGTCAACTCATTGCTACTTTTGAAACCTATGAGAAACTCGGATATGGTGTTCTGTTCACGAGCATCAATTATCCTAAGAGCATAGAAACGTTAAAGAATGTGTTAATAGATAAATTCAGTGTTATTGTGGGACCATCCGGTGTTGGAAAATCAAGTGTTTTGAATGCTATTCAACCAAACCTTGAATTAAGGATAGGTGAAGTCGGTGAAAAAACACAAAAAGGTAGACATACAACTACTCTTGTAGAATTATTTAAACTTGATATTGGGGGAGAGGTTGCAGATACTCCAGGTATCCGAGAAATCGGATTATGGGGAGTTGATACAGAAAATCTTGAACTCTACTTCCCAGAAATGGAACCTTTCCTTGAATCATGTAAATACAAAGACTGTGCACATGTAAAAGAAACTGACTGCGGTATTCAAATGGCAGTGGAATCCGGAGATATTCATCCCGAACGTTATCGTAGTTATGTAGTTTTAAAAACAAAAGATACACCTGATTATTAAGGAGAAACAAATGAAAAACCGATTTGATCATTTTTACATCGTAGTGGTGTGCATACTTACCTTATCTATTTTGGGTTGTGGATCGGACGATGAAGACGCTGAACCGGACAACTACTCACCTACAGTTGAAAGTTTTGTTGTTCCAACTGAATACGATCCAGGAGATGTTCTTGAATTTAGTGTAGTTGCTTCTGACAAAGATGGTGACACGTTGAGTTATACGTGGGAAGTGGAAGCAGGAAAACTGAGTGCAACAACAGGTACAAAAGTGGAATGGACGGCACCGGAAGATGATATCGAATCCGTTAGAGTCACTGTCTATGTGGATGATGGTGTGAGTAAAACAACTAAACGAGTGAAGAGGATTGCCAATACAGAATTCATTTTACCAGAACCACCAAAAGAGGTTATTGATAATATACCTGACCCACCCTTAAACCTTATTGTGCCTGGGAAGGGTGCATTTGGTATTAGTTTAGAAGACCCGTTTAAAAAAGTAAAGGAAATACATGGTGATCCGGATGATCGACCCGGTGTGAATGGACTTTTTACATTCTGGAATCCGGATCTTGGATTCGCTGGTTTTATAGATAATGAAGATCTTGTTCGATTCTTATTTTTAGATCGTCCAAATAAAGCAAGAACTGCAGGAAGGAATGGTATTGGAACAAAAGTTGAGATGCTTGAAGATGAATTAGGGAAACCAGACGAAATTGACAACGACAATTTCGGTGGATTAAGATATTGGTTTTGGAAACTTGGTATTGAATTTACAATTAATGAGAACGAAAGAGTTGATAGTATTGCCATTTTCACACCAATTGATATCGGACAAGATGTAGAAATCAGACCCGAACAACCAATCAGAGAAGAAGCCCATAAAATAAAACAGCTAAGAGCAACATATTCTAAACATAATGAGAACTAATTGCCATTATAACTCAAATTGATATTTTCAAGGTCTAACTATAGATGGTATTCTTACTGAAGAAAGGTCCATAATACGGGATAAATTGTAGCACAAACTGTTAGTTTGTGTCCTACAGTATTACTATCCTAACAACCGCACATGAGACAATCTGCATGCTGTTGTCTGTCTATTTTATATTTCGGAGAACCTGATATTTGATTGATACAGTATAGAGTAACAGATATTGTGGAGATAGACCAAATGTCCATCCCCACATCAATCATTTGTCTACAATTTCTCTCTGAGAGAATCCATTAACCCATCAGGAGGGTCAAAAGGTAGGTCAATGATCTGATTGGTTATGCCGCTATAGTATATTCCTAACAGCAGGTTAAACTCAGCAAGAGATTGCTTAAGGTGTGTTGGATGTACATTTTTTTCATCATCAAGCCAATCAAAGGCTGCTTCAGTAAGGTTGCCTTGTGCTTGGGTATCCTGTTCACCATAGTTTAGGGGACCGCCCTCATAACCACCATCATGTGTGGAACGCTCCCAACTGCTAAACCGCCAATGTACAAAGCCTTTTGTACCAACTACAAAAACACGTTTGTGTGTTACTGTTCCACCTGTCTCAGATGCCAATGTACCCATACCTGTTCCAAAAGCAAGTGAAACATGTAGTCCATTATCATATATTGCTTGCGCAGCAGCATGCATTGGTGATGGCTGAGCGGAATCTAATTGTTCCTTACCAGATATTTGACCCATCACACGGGTAGGACGAGAGTTATCAATATAAGACGATACCAGCTGCAATACATGTGGTGCTTGGTCTACTGGTGTACTACGAGCACTTGCATCTATAAATTTGATCTCTCCAATTTTACCATCTGCTACATCCTGTTTCAGTTCAAGGTTTTTGGGATGGAAGTTTAGTTGTGTATTGACAATAAATTTCGTCTTTGTCTCTTCCGCCAATCCAGCAATTTGCTTCCAGTCTTCACTTTCCACAGCAATCGGTTTTTCAACAATCGCCGCTGGAACACCATGGTCTGATGCTTGTTTCATCAACGAATAACGGATACGCTGGTTGGTTCCACGTAACACTGGAGCAGTAACAATGTGGAGAAGATCCGGTTTCTCTTTTTCAAGCATTTCATCTAAATCTGTGTAACGCGATGATACATCAAAGTCATCGCCAAACTTTTTGAGTAAATCTTCGTTCATATCACAGATCGCAGCTATTTTACCACCTTTTACAAATCTATATGCGCTGGCATGTGCGCGCGCACGTCCACCACAACCTAAAAATGCACTTTTATACATGTTTATTCCTCCATAAACTTTGTTATACCGTGTGGAAATTTTATCTATTAATTACAACTTCTCTCTAAGTGAATCCATTAAACCGTCTGGTGGTTCAAACGGTAGATCAATTATCTTATTAGTTATCCCACTGTAGTAAATACCTAAAAGCAGATTGAACTCAGCAAGAGACTGTTTGAGATGGGTCGGATGTTGATTTTTCTCATCATCAAGCCATGCAAAGGCTGCTTCTGTAAGGTTTCCTTGTGCCTCAATATCTTGTTCGCCATAATTGAGTGGTCCACCCTCGTAGCCATTCGCACGTGTAGCGCGTTCCCAACTACTAAAACGCCAGTGCACAAATCCTTCAGTTCCAACGACAAAGACCCGTTTGTGACAGTGTACACCTTGATTGTCAGATGCCATCGTACCTACACCTGTCCCAAATGCGACTGATACATGTAGACCGTTATCATATATCACCTGTCCAGCTGCATGCATCGGAGATGGTTGTGCAGAATCTAACTGCTCTTTGCCAGATATTTGACCTAACACACGGGTAGGACGGGAATTGTCAATGTAAGACGATACTAATTGTAAGACGTGCGGTGCTTGATCAACAGGCGTGCTTCTGGCACTGGCATCAATAAACTTTATCTCTCCGATTTTTCCTTCCGATACATCCTGCTTTAATTCAAGGTTTTTGGGATGGAAGTTTAGCTGCGTATTGACAATAAACTTTGTCTTTGTCTCTTCCGCCAATCCAGCAATCTGCTTCCAGTCTTCACTCTCAACAGCGATCGGTTTTTCAATTATCGCAGCAGGTACGCCATGGTCTGATGCTTGCTTCATCAACGGGTAACGGATACGTTGATTCGTTCCACGTAATACTGGTGCTGTGACAATATGAAGAAGGTCTGGCTTCTCTTTTTCAAGCATCTCGTCTAAATCTGTATAACGAGAGGATACATCAAAATCGTCTCCGAACCGATTGAGTTGTTCTTCATTCATGTCGCAGATGGCAGCTATTTTGCCACTTTTTACAAAACGATATGCACTTGCATGTGCGCGCGCACGACCACCACAACCTAAAAATGCACTTTTATACATATAAATATCTCCTATAGGTTTTCCCTGAGAGAGTCCATTAATCCATCCGGAGGGTCAAATGGAAGATCAATTATCTTGTTCGTGATTCCGCTATGATAAATGCCTAATAGTAGATTAAACTCAGCAAGTGATTGCTTTAAATGCGTCGGATGTTGATTTTTTTCATCATCAAGCCATGCAAAGGCAGCTTCTGTAAGGTTACCTTGTGCTTCAACATCCTGCTCACCATAGCTGAGTGGACCACCTTCGTATCCGCCCTCACGTGTTGCACGTTCCCAGCTACTAAAACGCCAATGCACAAATCCTTCTGTTCCGACTACAAATACACGTTTGTGGCAATAAATACCTTGATCATCAGATGCCATTGTACCTACTCCCTGACCAAATGCCACAGAAACGTGGAGTCCATTTTCATACATAACGTGTGCAGCTGCATGCATCGGTGATGGTTGAGCGGATTCTAAATGATCTCTTCCTGAAATTTGACCTAAAACCCGGACCGGACGAGAATTATCAATATAGGACGAAACTAACTGAAGCACATGTGGTCCTTGGTCTACTGGCGTGCTTCTCGCACTTGCATCAATAAACTTTAACTCTCCAATCTTACCTTCAGCAACGTCACGCTTCAATTCAAGATTCTTTGGATGGAAGTTTAGTTGTGTATTGACAATAAACTTGGTTTTTGTTTCCTCTGCTAAACCAGCGATCTGTTTCCATTCTTTACTATCAACAGTAATCGGTTTCTCTATAATTGCAGCCGGTACTCCATGGTCAGAAGCTTGCTTCATCAGTGAATACCGAATACGTTCGTTGGAACCGCGTAATACTGGTGCGGTAACAATATGTAGAAGATCCGGTTTCTCTTTTTCAAGCATTTCATCTAAATCTGTGTAGCGTGAAGAGATTTCAAATCTATCACCGAAATTGTTAAGATGTTCCTCATTCATATCGCAGATTGCTGCGAGTTTTCCACTTTTCACGAAGCGATAGGCACTTGCGTGACCACCTGCACGTCCTCCGCACCCTAATATAGCACTTTTAAACATTTATATTTCTCCTATAATATCTCTTTCAAAGAATTGATTAATCCATCTGGTGGATCAAATGGAAGCTCAATAATCTGATTCGTTATACCACTGTAATATATTCCTAATAGTAAATTGAATTCTGCAAGGGATTGCTTGAGATGTGTTGGATGCACCTTGTTTTCATCATCAAGCCAATCAAAAACTGCTTCTGTTAGATTTCCTTGTGCTTGAACATCCTGATCTCCGTAGTTAAGATGACCGCTTTCGAAGCCACCTTTCTGAGTAGAACGTTCCCAACCATTAAAACGCCAATGAACAAATCCTTCTGTTCCAACAACAAAAACGCGTTTGTGTCGGAAAAGGGCTTTATGTGGAGATACATTTGCCCCAACACCAGGACCAAATGCTACAGAAACGTGAAGTCCATTTTCGTACATCACGTGCGCGGCAGCATGCATCGGAGAAGGTTCTGCTGAATCCAAACGGTCTCTACCAGATATTTGTCCTAATACCCGTACCGGTCGAGAATTGTCTATATACGACGAAACTAACTGAAGCACATGAGGTCCCTGATTGACTGGAGTGCTTCTGGCACTCGCATCAATAAACTTTATCTCACCGATTTTACCTTCAGCTACATCTCGCTTCAATTCAATGTTTTTTGGATGGAAGTTGAGTTGTGTGTTGACGATGAACTTCGTCTCCGTTTCTTCTGCTAACCCAGCAATCTGTTTCCAGTCATCACTATCAATAGCAATCGGTTTTTCAACAATTGTCGCTGGCACACCGTGGTCAGATACCTGCTTCATAAGTGAATACCGAATACGTTCATTAGAACCGCGCAATGTAGGGGCAGTTACAATGTGTAAGAGATCCGGTTTCTCTTTTTCAAGCATCTTATCTAAATCTGTGTATCGTGTAGAAATATCGAATTTATCACCGAAGTCGTTGAGACGTTCTTCATTCATATCACAGATTGCTGCGAGTTTTCCACCAGTAACATGGCGATAGGCACTTGCATGTCCTCGGGCACGTCCTCCGCACCCTAATATCGCACTTTTATACATATAATGCTCCCATGTCAGGATAGATGAATGATGGTATTAGATTACCAGAAAGGTCTGTTTTTGTCAAATATAAACTTTCTCTCCGCTCTTCGCACTGTCGTAGAGTGCATCCAGTATTTGCATGAAAATGTATGCGTTGGATACGTCGACATCAGGGGCAACTTCACCAGCTATTGCCATACCGAAGTGATTGAGTTCATAATAGAATACTGGCACATCTTCAGGGAGTTCCCCATGGTCGATTTCAGATGGTTCTTCAATAGTTTCTCGGATAAATTCACCATCCTTGAAACGAGATATCCCACCGTTTGTAATTGCTCCTGTCGTACCGTAAAGTTCCACAACACTACTGGAATCCGAATGGCTCATACGTGAGCAGTCAATCTGTATAGTCTTTCCACCCTCACACCCAACGAGACCTGTGAAATAATCTTCCGCAGCACCTTCTGGTCCATCGTATTGCGGGTAAAGCACGTGTTTTGATGCGAATGTCCACTCAGGTTTAGGACATCCCATCCACCACCAAGTAAGGTTGAGTTCATGGGAATAGTGTTGACCTAATGAACCTCCTTTCTGTCCATATACATGAAGCCAACGACTGTTATCATCTAAGGTTGGAATGAAGTTATATTTACCGAATACTCGTGCGTGAAAGGGGTCACCAATTGCTCCGTTCTGTATTGCGTTTCGGATTTGACGGTTGTGAGGAAAGTGCCGCATAAAATAACAGAACTGAATTGTTTTTCCTGATTTTTGTGCTGCGGTCTCTATTTCTAATATCTCGTGAGCACGGATGGCATGCGGCTTTTGCACCAGAACGTGTTTTCCAGCATTAAGCGTATCTAAGACTTGTTGTAGTCTACCATCTGGAGATGTTGCAAGATAGACTGCATCAACAGCAGGATTGTCAAGGAGTTCACGATAGTCGTTGTAACGGTGGTGTACTGCATTATCATTAGCGGTCTGTTCACGACGGGATGTGTCGCGCTCAGCAATTGCAATAACCTTGAGTCGAAGGGTGGCATTAGCAGATTCAATAGCACGGCAACCTGCCCATCCACATCCAACGACACCAAGTCGAATCAATTCCTTCGCCATTTGTACTCCTTACTACAAAACTACAAATATGTATTATAGAATCTGTCCTACGGTTCTACAACTTTGTAATGTTCTACTTCTCCATTTTGGATTGTCTGAATTGCAAGGCTTTTGACGGGATGCCGATTTGCGTCATAATGTGATATGGACGTAGCACCTTTATAGTCCTTGATTTCTGCAAATGCATTGCGAACAGCCGCTTGATCAAGTGAACCAGCAGTTTCAATTGCTCGTGCTAAGAGTCTCATCGCATCATAACCGGACGCGGCTATACCGTCCGGTGGACTATCATACAACTCCATATATCCCTTAACAAACTCTTGAACATCAGCGTCCTGCGTTGCTACAGAAAAATTGGTCGGATAATAACTGCCGTCTAATACAGCACTATCCTCTAAGACACCCAGGAATCGTGCCCTATCATCCCATGCACTACCACCGAGAAAGGTCGTATTGATACCAAGTTGCCGCACTTCATTTATCAACAACGGCACTTCTGGTTGATGACCTGGACAAAAGATAACGTCGGGAGTAGCATTTTGAATATCAGAAAGAAGTGTAGTGAAGGACATCTCACCTGGAGCATAAGAACCACTGTGTACGATTTCTCCATTGAGTTCCTTAAATGCTGTTTCAAAGGCTTGGACAAGATCTGTTGAGTATGCATCACCCTCCTCATAGATGGTTGCAGCCGTGTTAGCACCAAGTTCTTCTGGATCCATCGCAAATGTTGCCATAACTTTCCCTTGGAATGGGTTCGGTACCGTGATTAAAAAGATGTAATCTCCTACTGCTGGTACATTTGAGCCGCTGGAACCGGGGAGCATAAGCCGTTTTGCTTCCTGAGCAATCGGTCCTACCTCAATAGCCATTGTGGAACGAACTGGACCGAGTAGAGCAAAAACACCGTCCATCTCAATCAAATCTTTCGCAGCATCAATGCTTGCTTGTGCCGTTGGAGGTGCATCAGCCATAAATTGGTTATTTCGGCTGATAAATTCTACCTGCATTCCAAGTATTCCGTCATTACCATTAATTTGTACACGAGCAGTTTCTGCCCCTTGACTGAAAGTCGTATAACTATGGGAAGGTTGAATGATCCCAATTTTCAGCGTTGGAACGGTTGTATCGGGTGGTGTTTCAGGATCAATCCGTTCACATCCTATTATGGATAAACTTAATGCTACCAATAGGACAGCTATAGTTGAAAAATATTGTTTCATATACATAAAGAGATGTTTCCTTTCTTTGTAAAACACTTGATAAATATCTGACTTTTTGGTAACCTTCAGACATACACTATTGCATAAAAACAATAACAGATTTCTTTGATCCTGTCAAGTTTCAAACGCATCCTTAAACATCTACACATAATAAACAGCGTGTCAGTGGACATACACAACAACGTATAACAACATAGATAAGAATCTGATACTTTCTCCGCTTTTTTACAAAGGAGTTTTAAGATGGAACTCGGTTTTTTCACAATGCCATTACATCCACCCGGTAGCGATACGACCAAAACCTTAGACGATGACATGGAACAGATGGTGACGTTGGATAGGTTGGGATATAAGGAAGCATATATAGGTGAACATTTTACGTTTACTTGGGAAAATATACCCTCACCAGATCTTTTTATTGCAAAAGCAATTGCATTGACAGAGAACATAGTCTTCGGTACTGGTATTACTTGTATGCCAATCCACAATCCTGCAGTTGTAGCACATCGTATTGCTCAGTTGGATCATCTTGCTCACGGTCGTTTCCATTGGGGTGTTGGTTCAAGTTCCACCCCGAGTGATGCGGAGATGTTTATGGCTTCTACTGATAGAAGAAAAGCAACTCGTGATGGAATCGATGCTGTGCTAAAAATATGGACTGACCCTGAACCTGGTCATTATAAAAGCGATTCTTGGGAATTTAAAATACCTGAAGGTCACCCAGACATCGTAAGTATCCACATGAAACCGTATCAGAAACCACATCCACCAATTGCATTGGCAGGTTCATCAACGAAATCGGATACACTTATTTTTGCTGGTGAACGAGGCTGGATACCAATGAGTATTAATCTTGCTCCCGTCTCTGTGATAAAGACGCATTGGGATGCTGTGGAAGAGGGGGCAGAGAAGACTGGACTATCTCCATCTCGGTCAACATGGCGTATTGCACGTGAAGTTTATGTTGCTGATACCGATGAACAAGCACGCAAAGAGGCTATTGAAGGTACACTCGGAAGGGATTTTCGGGATTATTGGTTTAGACTATTTGGATGGGAGAAATTCAAGATGCAGCCGGACATTCCTGATGTAGAAACATGTTTAAATGCATTATTGGATACGTTGTGGATCGTAGGTAGTCCTGACACCGTTGCGAATCGTTTACGGAAACTTTATGCAGATGTTGGTGGGTTCGGTGTCCTGCTGGCGATGGGACATGAGTGGGATCCTAAGGAGCAGTGGCTACATTCAATGGAATTGCTTAAGAATGAAGTAATGCCGCAACTGACAGATCTGACTTAGATTTACAATTGCTGTAAATTGTATCACACTTGTTCGCAATTAATGGATTTATTATTCCGATGCTCGTGGTGTAAGAAGTAACGTCATCCTCCGATCTTCAGTTAGGTACCGGTTGGCAACACTGCCAACATCATCTGCAGAGACATTAGCAAAAGCTGCTGCAAGTTGTGACATGGTTTCACCATATTGGTATTCCAACATCCCCCAACTAACACCAAATTGGAGCAGCCACATATCCTCTGTCACATTTTCTGGTTTATTTTGCATCAGTGTTTTCATATCTGGTGGTGCACCGAGTTCCAGTGAAAGCCAATATGTAACCATATCAATCTGCGTGTTGTTTTCAGGTTGTCTTATCTCGTTCATTAGATAACTAACCCGTTCCTTAACCTTCTCTATATCTGAATTGGGTTTGAGTGATGCACTAATATAGAAGTATATCTGTTCGGGTGTAACAAGGTCAACACCACTGTATACATAACCAGCAAGGTCTTTCAACTGAGTATCTTGTATGCATGCTAACCTCAGAAGTACACTCGCCACAAATAGTGCTGGATAGTCCGTGTCATCAGGACGAGGAATCGGGTATGTTACCAAATAATGCGTTACGTTGATATCCCAAGTAGCATTAAGGTCATTCATTGTTTCTATTGACTCTGTCGGTTTTGGAGATCTTTTTTCTGGCAAGTTGATAGATCCCAGATGTTGTTCCATTGTCTGCTTCAGTATTTCGGTATCAACACCACCAATTACACACAAAAGAACGCTATCTGCTTGGACCAAATGTCGATCACGATATTCTTGAAGTTCATTCAACCGCGCTGATTGAATACTCTCGCGTATTGCAATATCGGTCTCGCCATGCCTAATGACTTGGTTCCATGCAGTATTTGCATACTTATGCGTTGCTAAGTTTTTCTCTACGATGTCAATTTGGGTCAGTACGTTTGGGATCTCCTCAGCGAGACTTTCTTCCGTAAAAGGCAATCCTGAAAGCCAATTTGCATGTCGTTCCACACCTTGTAACCAATTATCCGAATTTCCAAGGTAGTCTAAGCGCATATTATCAGTCATAGTTTCTGCACCACTTGTATTGATATCAATAGGTCCTGTGGAACGTACTGTCAAGTGATTAATGAGTTGGCTCCATTGCGCCTTTGCTTTCCCGTCTGCAACGAGTCCAAGTGGCAAATAACTGAAAATACCCACCTGCGCTGAGTTCTCTACATAAAGATTGACAACACGGATGCCATTACTTAAAGTAAATCGTGCAACTTTAGGTGCGGTATTAGATGCAGAAAGCATTGGAAAATTCGTTGATGTATTAGTTGCTAATGCTTCACCAGAAACCTGTGATCCGGTGCTGCTGTTTTCATCCTGAGAGTCAGTTTTACCGATTTGATTTCGCACAGATGGTTTTGCATCAATATCAACAAAAGCTAATGAATCAACTAATTCAATAGTTGGTTGAGAATTTGCTTCGAAACTATACGGTTCCTGAAATCTTGCAAGAAATTGGTTGCTTATACTTAGCATTAATATAGCCAAAACCATTGCTGTACCGAAAGCCGTCCATGGAAGATACGGTTTTGTAGTTGGGTTTGGTACCGGTTTTATGTCAGCAACTTCCCGCATGATGTTCTCAATTACGCTGTTGGACAAGGGTATACCGCCAAGTGTATCATTAATCAAGATCTCTTCAGATGATCTTAAACGTTCTCGAGCGCGTTGGAGTCTACTTGTGATTGTATTCACCGATACACCCAAGAATTTACCGATCTCCTTCGCTGTCATTTCTCCGAGATAGTATAAAGTTACCACAGTGCGTTCACTCTCTGGTAGTCTTTCCAACAGCTGCTTAACAATCTGATGTCTACGGTCTTTCGCTTCAGTCTCGCGCTGTTCCAATACATAATGTTCATAAGTTAGCTTATCTACTGCTTGCATTGCAGCGTCTCCCAGTGATTGCTGTACAGGTTTCTGTTTTCGCATCCAATCATAGCAAATTCGATTTGCAATGACATACAGCCATCCAGCAAATTGCTTCCGATCTTTGAGGGTTGAGAGTTTCTTATATGCTTGAATGAAGGTGTCTTGGGTAATTTCCTCAGCATAGTGAAAATCACCAATCTTTCTCCACGCAAGTGCATGAACGGTCTTTTGGTATTTTTTCACTAAGGTACTGAATGCCTCATCGTTACCAGATAAGACTCTATGAATCAACTGAACATCGTCTTGTTCCATCTGGCACCTCCATATTCAGGTTGCACTTACGACCAGATTCCTGCCAATATACAATATCATTCAGAAGTTAATGGTGTGAGAATTAACGTCATACGATGATCTTCAGACAGATATCGGTTGGTGACATCTGCAACATCTACAGCAGAGACATTATTTAACGCTTTTGCGAGGTGTGGTAAATTATCACCATACCGAAATTCAAGCATACCCCACCATAGACCGATGTTGCCAAGCATCATAGTCTCTGACACACCTTGCTGCTTATATTGCTTCATCATATCTATATCCATTGGTGAACTGAATTGCTTGGAAAGCGATGGGGCAGCCATCACTACCTGAAAGTTATTCTTGGGTTTCATTGTACGGTCTATCTGAATTCGAATTCTCTCCTTGACCTCGTTTATATCTCCATCTTGTTTGAGCGAAGCACTAATCTGTAGATAAGTCTGTTCAGGTGTTACAATATCCACACTACTGACAATCCCTCCTGTATGTTCCTTCAGTTGGGTATCTTGGTTGAGTCCAACGTTTAAGAGCGCGTTTGCTATATACAATATTGGATAGTCATTATTTTTTGCGTTGGGTATCGCGTAAGTTTCTATGTAGTGTGTTACATTGACATCCCAGGTAGCAATTCGGTCTTTTTTTATCACAGTACTTACTGTTGCCGGAGGAAGTGATTTTGCTGATATGTTGATTGCACCGATTTTCTCTTCCATTGCTGGCTGCAAAGTTTCAGTAGCCAGTCCACCGATGACACACAAAAGAACTCTATCTTCTTGAACTAAATGAAGATCACGGTATTCTTCTAAATGACCCAATTTTGCTGATTGAATATCTCCGCGCATTGCAATGTGGGTTTCATCGTGTCGTATCACTTGGTTCCATGCAGCGGATGCCCACTTATGAGTTGCCAATCTCTGCTCAGTAATGTCAATTTCGGATAAGGCATTTGGTAATTCCTCTGCTAAACTTTCCTCAGAAAACGGTAATCCAGAAAGCCACTTTGTATGAAGTTCCAATCCATGCGTCCAATTATCGGTGGAACCCAGAAATTCCAAGCGCATGTTATCAAACATAGTTTCTGCGCTACTTGTTGGGTAATCTATTGGACCGGTAGTTCGGATTGTCAAGTGTTCAATAAGATGGCTCCATTGTGCCTTTGCTTTCCCATCACTAACCAGTCCAAGTGGTAAATAACTCATGATAACAACATCTGTGGAATCCTCAACGTAGAGATTGACAACCTTGATACCATTACTTAATGTAAAGCGAGACACTTGCGGTGGTGCAGCGGATACAAGATAAAGATTACCAAAAAAGAAGAATATCATTATGGTGTGTTTAATTCTGTTGATCATTTTATCCTCCAAATATAAGGTTTTCCGTCATTGAACGAAAATCATAAATTTGAGACGATTGTTTGTATTTCCATTTGATTGATATTCTATAGACGTTATCTTGGAATGGAAAACGTGCAAAATGTGAAAAAAAATTGAAATAAAACTGATTTTTATTCATTTACCGTTTTGATAGATTTGGTAATGTCTGATAACTGTGATATCAAACTAGAGTTCTGACAATTGTTTAACTCAAGATATATCAGGAATTAAACGGATACTGTAGAGCAATCGTAAAGATCACTTGGCTGTTTGGAGGGATAGAGATTTACAAAAGCGTGTTATTGATTTTAGATTATAATGAAATATAGTATGTTATTATTCTATTTACACACCACAAGATAAAAGTATAATGAAGAATCCTCAACTAAAATAGGTGTCTAACTTTGTACGCGCGTTCAAAATACCATCAATAATCGGTTGTGGGGATTCTGTATTCAATCCCAGATAGATAAGCATGATTTCACTCGTGTAACCGACACGTTCTATCTCTTTACAGATGGCGCGAAAATCCATCTCTGGTCCCCAAAACGGTTCGCTGCCTGTCTGTGAATCAACTCCACAGTTGAAATAAACACTAAACAGTCGCTCTGACAAGGTGCGTAAAGCAACAACCGGATCGTCTCCTGCGCGATGAAAATGATATGGACTATAATAAAACCCAAAGTTTTCATATGTGATCGCATCAAAGAGTTTTTGTGTATGTTCAAGGTTATATGCAAGACTTCCTTCGTGTGCATAGAGAGCGAGATTCAAATTGCGAGTATATGCTTCTTTAGTAATCGTTCTGAGAAGACTAATTATCCTGTCTACCTCACGAGTGGTAGCAGATTCATTTCCACCACTTGCGATACTCACCGTTGAAATAGATAATCTTTCTGCAGTGTCAAGAATCGAGATTAACTCTTCGAGTCCACCTGGCGCGTCAACCCGTACTGTGCTTAGTAAAGATTTGAAATTGAGTCCGTATTCTGCACGAAGTTCATTGATAGTTTTGGGGTCTGTATTTGAATAATGAGTTTGGGCAAGTTCCACCGCAGAGACTCCTGCTTGTGAGAACTCACCAACAAACTCTTTCAAGTTGAAATTGGAAAATGGAAGTGTGCTTACGCAATAGGTATTCATAAATGTATTACTACTACAATCCTTTTATTTACCCATTGATTTCAGTGCTTTCAAGCAGCGTTCAACTGCCTCTAATGGTGGGAATGCATCGCTTTCATATTCAACGATATACCATTTTGTACCGCCTGTAGTTTCACAGACTCGGAATATTTCCATCCACGGCACGCTATCTTCCCCTATAATAGGACGAAATCCAGCATGTCCATCAGACTCATCATCTGATAGCGTATAAGGCTTGAGATGCACCGTTCCTGATCTACCGGGATATTTCTCCAAAATGGCAACAAGATCTGCACCACCATTGAGAGCATTACCCATATCCAGTTGCATGACAACACCTTCGTTTGTATTTCCGAAGAATGTGTCCCACTGAATTTCACCATCCATCGGTGAAAACTCAACGTGATGGTTATGATAGCCTGTGACCATGCCGTGTGGGGCAAGTTTATCTGCAAGGTCGTTGAAATAATCTGCTAATTTCAACCAATCTGCTCTTGATTGACGAAGTTCACCTGGTATACCAGGAACAATAATATATTTATTCTCAAGGATTTTGTTAAACTCAATTGTTTCAGCGAGTTTGTCTTCTTGAACAAGATTAAATGGTGTATGCCATCCACAACAGACAATTCCGAATTCGTCAAGGTATCCTTTCAATTCCTCTGCGGAATGTTGTGGAGGACCAGCGAATTCCACACCTTCATATCCCATCTCTGCGACAGCCTTTATAGTGCCGCGAGCATCCTCTGCTAACTCGTTTCGGACTGAAAACAACTCTAATCCAATCGGTACTCGTGCCATAATTTTCCTTTCATTTTATGTTGAATTTATAGAATCAATATATATAAGGGTTAAGTGGTTAAAATTTGATAGGACATATTAATCATTACTATATTCTATTAACGTGCTGTGTAATTTGGTACAAGAGCACAGGTTCCGTGAAGTTTCATCAGTGCCACTCGTGCTAAACCGTGGATCAGAAATGCAGGTCCCATTTGTGATTCATACCAGTCAATTGCAGATGCACCGTAGGGTAATGTTTCTGAAAAATAGACATCCATGACTGTCTTAGCAAGTTCCATTCCACCATCCAACCATTTCGTTTCGCTGGTAATGTCATATAGATCTGCAAATAGTTCAAGCACTAATCCTGCATCCGAAGCAGGAATCTTAAATCCTTCAGTGTGAACACGGTCGACTGGAAATTTCTCATCAAGATAGATACTACCAATGGCGCGAGCACATTCCATCAACCTTTCATTCTTTGTCTGTTTCCACCCACCAAGACAAAGTACACCGGTGCTACCCACTGTTCCTGAACCATAAACACTTCCCCAAGCTGACATACTCCCATACGGTCGGTTGGTTCTACATTCGCACATACTGACGAATTCGCGAGTTTCAAGGTTGTGTGGCGCAGCGAGAAACCCGTCAATGTAGACCATCCCGTATTGACGCATCTGGTCTGCATATTCTGGTTGCAACGATTCTAACAACGTTGCAGATTCAAGCAGACTAATTCCTAAAGAAAGTGTTTGCGTCGGAGCATTTTTCTCAAAAAAACTTTCAGCATCTTTCGGTGAACGACTCTCAATACGTAATAGTCCACGTTCATCCCGTTTTTCCCACCAATAATTAGTATAATTCTTGATCTGTTGTAGGGTTTCTGGTCGTTGGTCTTTGGTATAGGCAAACACCAAATCGCTGATATAGAAACCAGAATGGCGTGGGAAATCACAGGAACGACCCCCGCGAACGAGATGTTCCTTAGTGTCTATGTTGGCATGCCTGATATACTCTAATCCTTCACCTTCAGTCCAATGATAATCCAACCCGTCAGCAAAACTTTGTATGCAGATAGGATTAAAAGATTCCAGTTTTTGCCAGATCCATAACGGAATTTGACGAAGATGATCGTGTATGGCTGCACCACCAGCGGGGTTACGAGAACATCCTACACGTTCTTCAGTAAGATGCCAATACGAATGTTCACCCCAAGGAAATAAACCCGATTCTGTAATTGTGCAATTCTGTGCAAAATGGTTCAGATATTGATCTACTGCTTCAGTATATGCTGGTTTTGATTCAGTTTCAGCGAGTGTATTCATCGTAGCAAGTAACGGTTCATCGTGTATAAGGTTACTACCCAGATGAGCACGATCACCATTTCGTTGACCCGGTATTTTAGCAGGTTTCTCCATTAGCATTTTTCCATTCTTCGGATGCAAAATAGAGGGAAATAGACCGTTGTAATCCTTACCAGTTTGAATGATACAATCAACTGCGGCACATATTTTTGCAACAATATTATCGGGGGACATTACATTCGACCTTTCAACGATGATGAATGAATATATGGTATCAAAAATACGATATATGGTCAAGCACGAAGGTTGAGTTACCAGGGTTATTTTGTTTTCGGTTTTATCGGATATATTTTTCATAATTCAATATAATCTCTTGTAGGTCGGGTAGAGAGAAGCGAAACTTATATCTGTTATTTTACTGTTACATTGTTTATCAGTATGTGCTAAATATTGTGACCTTTTGCACGTCACTGTGACGTTTTGCATCCAGTCAGGACAAGGAATGTGACGCGAATTTCGCTTTTTTTAATTTGCTCTTTTTTGGTCTTTTTCTTATCTTGACCTACCTTGGATTTCTGATCGTGTCATCATTTTTATGAAGGATTTGACGGCGAATTGTTTGTGTATGTCATTGAATTTCATCGGAATATTCCTCCTTAAAAGGTTACCGTATGG
>JAPOQK010000012.1 GCA_026710795.1 Candidatus Poribacteria bacterium | reverse complement strand
ATCGGTTTTTTTGAATGTAAAAAAAAAGAAAAACGGTAACCTTTGTTCTGCTTGATTTTTGTCTGTTTTTTGAATTGTCTAATATCCTGTCGGAGGTCGCTTCGCTCGCTCCGACCTACGAATCGTGTTGTTTTACTCCGTTTAAAAAAGATACAGTTTTGTGCCTTTTTTTCCATAACTGTATCTTTACTGTGTTGTGGTCTGGTTGTATTACCAGACTGGGTTTATGGGTTGTTTTCGCCGGTTTACTGTATCCTAAAAAACTTGAAAAACTGTATCTTTTGTTTTTGACTATTTGTCGGAGGTCGATTCTACAGAATGTAAAATGTCGGAGGTCGATTCTACAGAATGTAAAATGTCGGAGGTCGCTTTGATCGCTCCGACCTACGAATACGGTGATGTTGGGTTTGTATGTGGTTTTGTTTTTCATAGTGATAGTATTATAACACGTGGTTTGGGAGGTTGGAAGGGGACGTGGGGTTCGGAACAATACGTTTCATGTATGTTTCATGTATGTTTCAGTTTTTAGTTTTTTGGGGGGAATTGTCTGAATCGCAGAAAGCACAGAGGACGCAGAGGACACTGAAGGGAAATGTCTGAATCGCTGATATTTTTGTCTGAACCAGGATTTTCAGGATTATAGGATTTACAGGATAAGAGTTTGATATGCCAATGTTCCTTAAATTGGCAGTGTATTTGGTTGACTCCTCTGTCCTGATGTCCTATAATAGCGTGAATCTCCAATGGAGGGTTATGTGTGGCAACAACATATATATCTGAAACACAACAGAAGCATTGGCAAGAAGAAGGCTATTTACTGCTCAAACAGGTGCTTTCAGCGGTAGAAATTGAAACACTTTTGAATGCGGTGGATACGGTCATAGAAGAATATGTGCAACTGACACCTAATCTGCAAGAGGGTCGTTTTGGGAAAGGAGCCTACACCATAATTCGTGCGATTGAACGGACAGATGCATTGGATCCATTGACGGATCATCCCAATACATTTGGCACAATCTTGTCCTTGATGGGACCTTATTTGCAAATTATGGGAACACAAATCTATGTCCGGCATCCCGATACGAAGGCATTAATGGGATTTCATACTGATGCTGGTCCATCACTCCAACGGATTCATCCACATACCGATAGTCTTCCTCTGCAATTTAAAGTCCAATTTTTCTTGACCGATGTCTCAAAACCTGACCAAGCCAATTTTATGTGTGTTCCCGGTAGTCATAAGAAAAGTTTTCCAGACAAACGGTTAGATACTGGAACCTATCCTGAAGGTGCTATCCAAGTGCTTGCTGAAGCGGGAGATGCTGTGATCTTTCCGTGGGCATTATGGCACGGTGTCGGACCGAATCGTATAGACCGTATACGTAAAAGCGTTACATTTCGGTATGGACAGATGTGGTGTCGACCTTATGATTACGAAAGGCTTCCTGGCAATGTACTTAATCGTATGACACCCCGCCGTCGCAGGCTTTTCGGAGATATGGGAGAGAATGCACATCCTACCGATTACTACAAACCAAAAGACCAAATAAAAATAATATGCAGTGATGAATGGCAGTTATCCATATAGTATCTTCGGATATTAACTTGCTTGTTGTAGTTTTTGGAACAGGTCTCTGAAGACAGCATCACGATTTACACTCGTAGCAACTCGCATTAAGTGCCGACTGTTATCAAAACTCCACGTAATAGCATCTGTTAAGATTGGACTGTGTACTATTTCTGTTGGTATCCAACTGCTATTGATGAGATAAGCGGTTGCGGAGATATCCCAGATCACTTTTGACCAACCGAAGTGATCTTTGTGATAATCTTTGAATATCTCTACTAAATAATCACCTATTTTTCCTTTACCTTGTACGTGTCGTTCCATTTCTGGAACAGTAGTATGTAGATGTGAGACCACGCCACGTGCGGGTAGATGGACAAATGGCACACCACTATTAAGAACCACCCGTGCGGCTTTTACGTCTTGTGCAAGATTGAACTCCCTTGTATGAGCCCAATACATTGGATTACCACCAAGCCAGACTACCACAATGTTTTTGATGATTTCAGGTTCAAGTAATAATGCAGATGCGACGTTTGTAATTGCTCCAACAGCGACAACATAAAGTGGTTCATCGGTGTTTGCCAAAGCACGATCAACCATATCACTTGCTGCATCACTTTGTATAGGTGTTTTCTCATCAGAGAGAAATTCTGTTGAACCACGGTATACCAAACCATCGTGACTTACATTGAGAAAGTTTAAAAGTCTCAAAATTTCGTCGTAGCTTTTTTCCATACCATCTTTTGGACCTGATGAACGGTTGTTATGAAAGGGGGCGGCATATATAGCTTCAAGGTCAAGTTGTTCCGGTGAGAGTATTGCATGGACAACAGCAAATTGGTCATCTATTTCATTATATGTGTCTGTATCCAGTACCATCCGGACATAACCTTCTGGGGGTTGTAGCATTTCTATACGTCTGGATTCAGGAAGAATTGGGAAGTTCATTTATATTACAGCCTTTATATACAAATCTAAAGAATTTGTAAATATGATAAATTTTTATTTTAATTAGACACATTCATCCCTGTTATGTTTATTACTAATAGCACAATAGGTGTTGATTTTGCATGACATTGTTATTATAGTCAGGATTCGCGAAAGCAGATTTTATCAATAGTTACGAAAAATAATACAGAATATAACACATGAAAATTAGATAATGAGACTCAGTATTATTTAACTTATATGATGTTAAGTCTCATTATCAAGTAATATAGTATATTACTTTTATGTATTTATATACATTAGGATGTTATTATTATATTATGTTGTGAAATACGGTAAACTTTTGAAGTTTGTATGCCATTTCATATATGTCTATTTTCATTAACGGTTGACACATATATCGTTTTTGTAGTATAATTTTTGACAGTATTTAACACAGAACAAGTATAATTATAGATATATAGACCCAAACATGAATCTACTCCGTCTGTTTGTAAACGGCTTTCTAATTGGTATTGCTAACATTATTCCGGGTATGAGTGGTGGTACACTTGCGTTAGTATTAGGTATTTATGAACGTCTTATTTCGTCATTACGGAACATTGGTTTACAGACTATCAAACGGTTACTTGGTATATTCACTTTTAAGAAAAATGCTATTGATACATTTTATGTTGAGTTACGTCGTATAGATTTTGGCTTCTTAATGATATTAGGCGTTGGTGCAGCTGCAGCGGTATTGGCATCAACCGAACTAATTGTTTATTTGTTAGATTCTCAACATGATGCCACTTACGGTTTCTTTTTTGGTTTGGTGTTAACATCTATTCTTATACCGGTGCGGATGTTAAGAGGGTTTGGTTGGCGTGAACTCCTAATCTTGTTGGTGTCAGGGACATTAATTGTTTTCATTGAGGAAATGAAGAAGAATGCTGCTGGAGGAGCATCTGTAACTGGTGATAGTTTAGAAATGTCAATTGGTACACTTGCAATATTTTTCGGTTGTGGTGCCATTGCTATATCTGCAATGATTCTTCCAGGTGTCAGCGGTTCTTTTCTATTACTTGCATTCGGTATTTATTTTCCTTTATTAACGACTATCAAAGAATTTATGGAGGGTATTCCAACTATATTTAGGGGAGAGATTAGTCAGTTATTTTTTAACAATTTTCTGACACTTGTAGTTTTCGCACTTGGTTGTCTATTAGGTCTATTAGCATTCACGAGGTTGTTAAACTATCTGCTGGATCGGTATCGCAATTTGACAATATCATTTTTAATTGGATTGATGGTGGGGTCATTATATGGATTGTGGCCTTTTAGGAATACCTTGAAGGTCGGTGACAAATCTTATGATACAAGTCATTTACTTCCACAACTTGATATGAATTTACTGGTAACAGTGTGTGTATTTCTCATCGGATGTGGTGTGATTTTAGGTTTTTCTCGATTGGAGAAGGAGACTGGATGACGAAAAAGGTAGGATTTTTTGTCAACATCCATAAGGAGAATGCACCACAGGTTGTTGCTGACGTGTCGGAGTTGCTGAAGAAAGCGGATGTCGTACCGGTAGTATCTGATGAACAAGCGGAAGATCTTGGACTTAAACCCACGGGTATTGATACAGCACAAATGGTAGAAGATGTTGACATGCTTCTGGTTCTCGGTGGTGATGGAACGCTTCTAAGTGCAGCACATTTACCTAAGATTGAAACTATACCAATTCTTGCGATCAATATCGGTAACCTTGGTTTTTTAACAGATGCCTCGTTGGCTGAACTCAATCCATCATTAAGGGCAACTTTGAGAGGGGATTATCGGATAGAACATCGGATGATGTTGGAAGTATTTGTCAACAGTCAGGGTCCACAACCCTTTCATACCTTTGCTCTTAACGATGTAATGATTCGGCACTATACCAGATTAATCGAACTGAACGCCTATATTGATGGGGAATTGTTTATACCTTATAATGCTGATGGGTTGATTATTGCGACTCCCAGTGGTTCAACAGGATACTCACTTTCATGTGGTGGAACTATAGTTGAGCCACAGTTAGAGGCGATTTTGTTGACACCGATTGCACCTCACAGTCTTACTGTACGACCTTTTATTGCACATGGTGATGCGGAGATCAAGGTTGAGATGCATTCAACTTATGAAAGTCTGGATCTTTTTATTGACGGACAACGGGAAACACATACCCTTACAAGAGAAGCCGAGATAAAGGTTCGTAGGGCAAAACGAACAATTCAATTAATCCGATCTCGAAGTCATAGTTATTACAGAGCATTACGTGAAAAACTGATGTTGGGAGAGAGAAGAAAATAAGTATTTCTGTTATTGAATTAAACGAAGTCTTTGCACACCTTGTAAGATAGTATAAGTAAATTAGTGACAAGGAAAGAACTGTGATAGAAGCAATCTCTATCCGCAATATAGCCCTAATTGAGGAACTTGATTTAGAACTATCACCGGGTTTAAACATATTTACCGGTGAAACAGGAGCAGGAAAATCAGTTATCCTAAAATCAATAGGGTTAGTCTTAGGTGAACGGACATCTCCAGATATTGTGCGAGAAGGTGCCAAAAGTGCATCGGTAGAAATCGGTGTTGTGCCATCTACCCCACTTCCATCTATGATGGATATGAATGATACATTTGTTCTCGCCAGACAAATTAGTTCAAACGGTAGAAGTCGCTGTCGTATCAACGGAGAATTGGCTAATTTGAAGAAGCTGGAGGAATTGGGTACATTGTTGGTTGATATACATGGACAACATGAACATCAATCCTTATTCAGGACGGAAACACATCTTGAATTATTAGATGATTTTGGAGAAACCGAGAAAGAACGGGAACAGGTAAGCAAACATTATCATCACCTACTTGATTTAAAAAAAGAATTGGACTCTCTTTTACATACATTGAGGTCTTCTGAACGAGAGAAGGAATTACTTGAATTTGAGGTGAAGGAACTGACATCTGCAAATCTACAGGAAGGTGAAGAGGAAGAACTAACTGCTGAGATTAGTATACTCAACAACGCAGAAGAATTATATGAATCCGCAAACCTTGTATATGAACAGCTTGATGGTGAGGTAAGATCGGAATTTGACGCATCAAGTTCAGGTGGGAGTGCTTCTGTGTTGGAAAGTTTGAGGGATTCTGCTAAAACTGTAGCAAAATTGACAGAAGTAGATACTGGTCTGTTGGAATTGTCCGAGCGGATAGCATCTTCTTTATATGAACTTGAAGATATTGCAATGCAAATTCGTCACTATGCGGAGGCTGTTGAATTCAACCCTACACGACTGACAGAGGTGACTGACCGACTTGAACTTATTTCCAAATTCAAGCGTAGATACGGTAGCACTATCTCAGAGATGATTGAATACCATGCTGATGCCGAACGTAAGTTATCAGATTTAGAACTTGGATCTGAAAAGACAGAAGAACTTCAATCGCAGATACGTGAACTGAAACTAACGTTATGTGAGTTGTGTATTGCCTTGTCCGTAAAACGGAAAAAGGTTGCAGAAAGACTATCAGCATTGGTAGAAAAAGAACTTCAAGAGTTGGGAATGGAAAAGGCTGAATTTTACACAGTGGTTCAGCCGATTGAAGATGATAGTGGTTTGCTTTCGATTGATGGGAAGCAGTATGCCCTTCGTGAAAACGGTATGGACAAAGTTGAGTTTTTAATTGCGCCTAATGTAGGTTCTGAGTTACGTCCTTTAGCAAGAATTGCATCGGGTGGTGAAATCTCACGTGTTATGCTTGCCTTAAAAACTGTGTTAGTAAAAGTAGATAATATTCCAACGGTGCTTTTTGATGAAATTGATAGCGGAATCGGTGGTAAAATCGCTGATGTCGTAGGAAAGAAACTAAAGGAACTGTCGCAATCTGCCCAAGTTATCTGTATCACCCATCTTCCGCAGATTGCACGATTTGCCGATAGGCATTTTCTGGTTGAAAAAGATGTAGTAGGTGAAAGAACACTAATTACTGCTAAATCGTTGACAGACGCGGAGCGGGTGACAGAGATTGCTCGTATGCATGGTGGAAAAGAGACAGAAGTGGGTCTCGCTCATGCCCGTGAACTATTGAATGGATAAACCATTCAAAGGATAATATACATCATGGATGAAAGGTTTACACAATCAGAAGGTACTAATGTCTATACTGGCTGTGAGTTACTTGTTAAAGGTTCTTTGGAAAGTGGTGTAAGTCTGCTGACGGGATATCCTGGCTCGCCAATTTCTGAAGTATTTGACGTGCTGCAGCGGAATTCGGATCTCTTAAAATCAAACGGTATCGTAGCGCAAATAGCCAATAATGAAGCGTTGGGGATAGCGCGTTTGAACGGATCACAAATGGCAGAAATGCGTGCAATAGCGTTTATGAAGAGTGTGGGGATGCATGTTGCGTCTGATAGCCTTGCCATCAGTAATTTGGCAGGTACAACCGGTGGTGCGGTTGTAGTTGTTGGAGATGATACCTGGTCATATAGTACCCAAGTCCCAGCCGATTCTCGTGTTTTAGCACGTCACCTATATATGCCGCTATTAGAACCATCTACTTGGCAAGAACTTAAAAATTGGGTGAATTGTGCGTTTGAAATATCAGCTGAAGCTAATCTTTATACTTGCTATTTAACAACTCAGAATCAAGCAGATGGTGGTGGTAATGTTGAGTTACATCCCAATCGTTATCCTACCATAAGTAAGATTGCACAAACGGAATTAGACACAGACTTGATTTCAATAGATAATCGCGTTATATTACCCCCTGATACTGTTCGCGTTGAAGTTGAAATGCTTAGTGAACGTTTTCCCACCGCACTTGATACAGCAAAACGATTAGGTCTCAACAAAATCATCTATCCTGAAAATGATGAAGGAAAAACTCCATCTACTAAACATAAAATTGGGTTCGTTACAGCTGGTTTTAGTTACTGCTATTTAGAACATGCCCTCACTGAACTTAACCTTAGTGACAGAGTTCCAATACTAAAACTCGGTATGACGCATCCGATTGATCAAGACATAGTTCTTGAATTTGCAAACATGGTTGATGAGCTTTATGTTATTGAAGAGAAACGTCCGGTAATTGAAAACGAAATCAAGGCGTTCCTTACACAGAAGTACCAAGAAGAAAAGCTTGATAAGTATGTAAAAGTATGGGGTAAACAGTTCCCAGATGGATTACAAGGAATACCAGTTGTAGCAGGCTTAGATACATCTATTCTTATCCAACGATTGATACCGTTATTCTCAAACAGTGAAGAAACAAAAGCATTTTCGTTTGATTTTCCGATAGATAATGTTCAATTAGAGGAAGAAGCTAAGTTGCAGCAGGAAGTTTCCAATATTAAGGCTGATATTCCAGCCCGTACACCAACTTTCTGTCCTGGCTGTCCACACCGAGATTCCTCAAGTGTTCTACTTGAAATGACGGATCAATTTATGGATCCTGCGTATATGCAAAAACACCACGATTCGACACCTGTTGATCTTGTTTTTCACGGTGATATCGGGTGCTATTCTATGCTAAAATACGAACCTTTTCCGCGCCTGATGCATAATCTCTCGGCTATGACTCTGGGAGGTGGAGCCGGTGCAGGAATTGATCCTTTCATAGTAAATAAGCAGGTTGTTTTCATGGGTGACTCAACCTTCTTTCATGGTGGTATGTCTGCGATTTCGGATTCCATAAAGAATAATCAAGATATTACATATATCATCTTAGATAATCAAACAACTGCGATGACGGGACACCAACCTACACCAGCAGATGAATTGGATATCCTTGGTAACCCTACTTTTGCTCAAGATATTGAGAAAGTTGCTAATGGGTTAGCAGGAGGATCTGAGATAAGCGTTGTTCGCGTGAACCCAGAAGACCGGTTGAACTATAAAAAATACCTTGAGAAATCGATACTGAAGTCAGGTGTGAAAATAATCATTGCTGACAAAGAATGTGCGATTACGTTACATAGACGACTCCGAAGAGAACAACAGTCTATAAAAGAAAAAGCAGGTTTCTTAAAAGTCGAAAAACACATCAACATAACATCAGAAGTATGTGAATTCTGTTTAGAATGTACAAAATCAACAGGATGTCCAGCACTAAAAATTATAGATACTGACTATGGTAACAAAATTGCCGTAGATCGTTCTAATTGTGTAACAGATGGTGCTTGTGCACGAATTAAATGGGCATGTCCTTCGTTTGAAGAGGTAGTCGTTACGCGAAAACGTCCACCCCGTAAGCAACAAATCCAACAAATTGATAGACCAAAAGAAAAGAATGAAGACAATGAAAATGTATGGGAGGAGTCAGGAATATCCGACTTATTATCTCAGCTTGATTTGAATGGTGGACATACCTTACCGTCGCCAATTCCACAACCTTTTGATAAAATTTGGAGTGTCTATGCTGCAGGTGTAGGTGGAATGGGTATCGGTACAATTTCAAAAATACTTGTCGTAGCTGGATATCTCCAAGGATATGATGTACATTTCTGTGATAGGAAGGGTTTAGCAATACGAAATGGCGGCGTTTATACGCATGTTACATACACAAATTCAAGACAAAAGATTTCCCCTATTATTCCTTATGGTAAAGCTGACCTGGTTTTGGGTCTTGATATTTTAGAAGCAGTTAGAGGTATTTCCGCTGAATCGGTATTCCGTGTTGCTTCATCTGGACGGACAGACTCAGTTGTCAATACTGCTAAGACCGATACGATAAGGTCGCTCATAGGAGAAGATAGCTTTGAGATTGGTGACTTGGAAGACACAATAAAAGAAAATACAAAGACTTATTATGGGATAAATCTATTTGAAGTATCAGAACAGTTATTCGGAACTAAACTGTATGCCAACATAATGCTTTTAGGTGTAGCGTTTCAGCGTGGTTTGATACCGATTGCCCTTGAACCTATACAAATTGCTTTAAAACAGATGGTCAGGCGATCAGATTTGCAACAGAATATGAATGCGTTGGAGGTGGGTAGATACCTTGCTGTAAGCGAGAATGCTGACACTATTCTTTCTAAACAAAAGTCTGATGTCTTGAGTCAGACATACAAACAGGCATTAGAGGAGAAAAAAAGTATACTTTCGAGTAAATTTCGCGGTAATCGTCTCGCTAATTCCTACGTTAGTTTAGTTGAGAATGTAGTTCAAAAATTCAACCTTGATGAATCGACAAACCGTAGCATTGCTATTTATGTATATGACCTGATTCAATACGAGGGTCTCGGTTATGCACAAAGATACATTGAAAAGATAGAACATGTCTTTGAAAAAGATTATAAAGAATATAATGCAACGAAGGCAGCGATTAAGTATCTGCACAAGGTAATGTTAATTAAGGACGAAGTATATGTATCACATCTTCTGACAAGTAAAGAAAAATTGGCTCGCGATAAGATGCGTTATAATGTAGATGAGAAAAACGGGGATAAAATCCGGTACCTACATCTTAATCGTCCTCATTTCACCGTTCTCGGTATTGATATTCAACATGATATTGACACAAGAAATTGGATGTTACATGTGATGAAACGGATGAAGTTTCTAAGACGCTGGTTGTCACAATGGCATGCGAAAGAACGTGAATTCCGGGAGTGGTATATCCGAGAAGTTATAGATACATTTTCAACAGAAGATGATGTGAATTACTCTAAACATTTACAAGCAATAGAATGTGTTGAAAACGTGCGTGGTTATAGAGCAATCCGTTATCCTACAATGGAAGCAGCGAAACAAGAGGTGGAAACATTACTTAATAAAGATACCTCCTAATTTACAGCTTCTTATTATTGAACGAGTATTTACTTCTGCATTTATACTAACTATATTGGGAAATTGGCAAAATAAGTAAATGGATAATCCACATACAATTACTGGTCATACACGTATCGTTGGAGTTATTGGGGAACCGGTTGCACATAGCCGTTCACCCCAAATGCATAACGCAGCACTTGCAAAAGCAAGTCTTGACTTCATATATGTTCCGTTCCACGTTCCTGTTGACGCAGTTGCAGATGCTATAACAGGATTCAAAGCAATAAATGTTGTCGGAATAAATGTTACATTGCCACATAAGCAGTCAGTTATGCCATTTCTCACATCTATATCAAGAGAGGCAGAACTTATCGGAGCAGTGAATACACTTACATTTACTAATGGAAAGATACACGGCGAGAACACAGATGCCCCAGGATTTTTAAGGGCATTAGAGGAAACTGGAGCATCAATACCTGTCGGTGAGGATGTTGTTGTCTTAGGTGCGGGGGGTTCCGCGAGAGCAATTGTGGTTGCTTTAGCACTTGCAGGTGTACGTTCTGTTATAATTGCAAATCGGACAGTATCTAAGGCGGTTGCCTTAGCTGAAGAACTAACAAAAAAGATTGGGTTACAAATAGATGAGGACAACAGTTTACAGGAATCTGAATCTGACAAAGATATAAAAGATAATAATATAACAGTATTAGAAGGTATGGGATTAGAGGATTCACGCTTGAAGGATGCAGTAATTAGTTGTTCATTACTTGTCAATACATCTACATCCAGTATGGATTCATCCCACCCATTGTTGATTGACCCAAATTGGCTACAACCGAGTACCACAGTTTACGATATTGTATATACTCCACCGATGACATCGTTATTAAGTGCGGCAGCTGACAAACAATGTCCAATTGTTGGAGGACTCGGCATGCTTGTACATCAGGGGGCAATAGCTTTTGAACGATGGACCGGTGTAATACCTTGTGTGGATACAATGCGAGAAGCCCTTTCATAAGATAGAAGCAATATAGAATTAATGCGATTGTATGTCCTGAAGAACCTATTGTAACCTAAAAACAACAAAGTAAATGGAGTATTTCATCAGGAAGGAACAGATATGCAAGAAGAACAAAATGAAGATCTTCAAGAAGAACAGAATACCGAGGAGGAAAATGAATCTCCTCAGGAGGCAAAAGCGATCCGATTTGTAATTTTGGGTATTCCTTACTCTATCAGACCTTCGGATGAGTTAAGTGCTGAGGATATTGAAATCCTCATTGCCTATGTTAAGAGTCGGGTTGAAAGTTATACTCATAAAGGTTACGATGAAACACGGATTCCGATGCTTGTTGCGTTTGACATAGCTAATGAATTGCGTGAGTTACAGAAGTTTTATGAGTTACCGATCACCCGTGCTATTGATAAACTGAAATTTGTGCTTGAACCGGAATAGAACAATATTAGAATACAAACAGCAAAATGAGGGCAGCTGCACAGAATATCGGTAATAAAATGACCAACAATTTTGTTTCTATCAGATAGTTTTGGTATCGATTAGTTTTTGTATCACCTTTCAAATACCGATAGATAAATTCAACACGACGATATATAGAAGGATGTGTATTAAAAAGCTCGAAAATTCGACGAACAGATATAGGAATACTGTTAAAAAGTGCCAGTCTTTCTAATGCAGCGATAAATGCATCAGGTTTGTTAGTCAGCGAAACAGCATATAAGTCAGCTTGGTGTTCAAAACGTCGTGACACATACCGAAAACCAAAAATAAAATACAAAACAAAAAATAGCAATGAACCGATAGTTGATAGAAATGGGTATTTTTCGAGTATATTCAGGGGTAATAATTGTAGGATTGGATTTTCAACTAATATAATAAATATGGGATAACTTAGTAAATAAAGACACGAAAAAAGAATATATGTAGGAATGTGTTTATACCGAATATGTCCAAGTTCATGTGCGACTATTGTCTCAATTTGATCGTCAGTAAAATAGTTTAGTAGCGTATCGGTCAAAAAGATTCTCCTATTCCATTTAAGTGTTCCTGCCACTGCTGCATTTGCGATTAATAATGAACCGGTTTTCCAAACACTTATACCGCGATATTTCATCTTACTTTTTATTGTCAATTTTTCCAACTTCTCCTTCAATATATCATTAGAAAGTGGTACTGTCTTCCACATAAACCGCATCAATAACGGCGCGAAGATGTACGCCCCTGCCAGTACTGGTAATAGTAGACCAATAATTAAATATGGATGTTTAACAAGGAATAACTGTATCTCTTCCGGTAGTCTTACAATTATATCCAAAGTAGTTAGATAGATTAGTAGTGGTACGAGTGGTAAGAGTAGGAACTTCAATTGGAATGACAACAATTCACTATATCGTACTTCACTTGAACGATTCGAATTGTGAAATACCAATCGAACACCGATTAAACTGACGATGAGTGGTAATATTCCCAAGCTTTGACGTAATTCTACAAAAGGGAAGAAGGAAAGCCAGTAATGTATATATACTGGTAGGTCTAATTGATATAGGGCACATAAGTATGTTCCTAAACATAGCACTTCAAAAATAAAACGAAAATGTCTAATGTGTGAGAATATACTCTCTGTAAAGGTTTTATTTGATTGAAGGATGCGTGGTATAACAGATGTTACAAAGTAGGCAAGCAATATTGGTCCAATTGTAAATATCAGATTCCAAAAAACCGTTTGAGTCGTATTTATTTCACCGATGTCTTCTGGTGGTTCATAAGTGAATAGACAGAGGAAACCAACAATTAGAATAATACTCAATTGACCCATTTATTTATTTTATAGCACTTTTCTTGAATTTTCAAGTAATATCATCTCAAAACTCCAGAAAAAGATCCATACAACAAATTTTTTTGAATTATAATCCGAATTGTGTTAAACTATTAAAACACATACAATGTGAAATCAATATATTACTCAGTTTACGCATCAAATTTTGGAGGAATTCCATGAAAACCACAGGAACACTTATTGTCGCTGCTCTTTTGGTTGTTAGCATTGCCGTCATAGGTTGTGGTAAGTTAAACCAAGAAGAGTTTGAAATGTGGAAAAATGAACATGTTGCCCATATTGACCAATCCACTACAGAAATAAAGAATCAGATTTCTACACTGGATGCAAAAGTTGATCAAAATAATAAGGCTACGATGGAGGCGATCTCTAGAGCAAAGGATGAGGCAATTGCCGCATCACAGCAAGGAGATGCTGACACAATTGCTGCTGCGGACCAAAACACTAAAGAAGAAAACGCGAAACTTCGGGCTGACTTATCAAAAGTTATTGATATGCAGGGTAAAGAATCAAATAATTTTGCTAAAGCCGAAGATGCAAAGATCAAAAGTGAACTTATGGATCTTGCAAAAAGCTTGAATACTCAGGGCATGGATTTAAAGAAAGCCATGGCGCAGATTGCTTCTATATTAGAGGATATCACCGAGTTAAAAGCTGAGGCTGCCTCAAAACCGTCCCTATTGGTCACAGTAACTTTTGGTAGTGGTCAAACAGGACTGTCAAGTAAAGGAAAAGAGATGCTTGATGGTATAGTAGGACAGATAATGGAAAATCCAGGTGCAGAGATTCTTGTTGAAGGACATGCAGATGGAACACCTGTTTTACGGGGTGGATTCCGAAGCAATTGGGATCTATCACAAGCACGAGCAAATTCTGTTGTCAAATATCTCACAAGTAAAGGCGTTGAATCAGCCAGAATCAAAGCAGTTGGGAAAGCACACACTGACCCGGTAGCACCGCAGAACACAACTGCCGGAAGAGCCATGAACCGTCGGGTAGAAGTTACTCTAAACCCATCTGGTTCCATGATGTAAACATTGTTCTTACGTGTTTGTCCCCACGAATATCCATCCAGTGTTGTTAGGGTGTCCTAATTGGGACATCCTAACTTTTTATTCCTAAAGTGCTGTTTTTATCGTGAACTACCAGATATATATGATGAAATGAACGAATTGGATCTATGAAATACATATAATTATGCGTTATCTGTTAGTAATAATGTTCATTTTTTTTATATTTTCTGGTATCTCTCAGGCACATCCCACCGATGTACAGACAACACCTCAATCATCATTCTTAGACAATTTATGGGGGCAATACATCCGAAGTTCATCACTTCAGTTTGCAATCTATTCCTACAAACCAGAATTAGGTGATTTAAACAATGTTCTTCGGAATGTCGGTATAACAAATACTCCAGTAGCACTGATGCCTACACTGTCAATTGTTCTACAACATATACCGGAACTTGATTCACGGTTGGAATTAGGTTACTGGAGTACTGAACTACAAACACCAGGACAGAATCCACTGTTTCTGTCGGCTAGCCTTATTCCATTTTCCTATCAGTTAATATATCGTCCTGTACTGCTATATCAATATCTTCCAATCTATATTGGTGCAGGTTTCGGGGTATTGAGATCAAATTTTAGTGGTAATATAGTGGACCTGTTAAATCAACAAGGCATTGCAATATCCAATAGTGGTTCAAGTACAACCGGATATGTATTTGCAGGAATAGAGTTGTTCCACTGGAAACCTACCACAGGTACACACGCAAATATAGGAAATAACGCATCTATCACAATTGAATTTAAACGAATCCTGAAAAGTATAGAAACTACAGGAACTCTCCCACTGAATATTATTTTGGATGGAACAGCGATTGGACTTGGAGTCAGCACACAGTTTTAATCGTTTGAAGGCATGTCCTTGAAGCAAGCAAACCGTATCTTACCTTTTATCGTTTGCATCTTGTTCGGGGCAATCCTCGGGTATTATTCAGAAACCCCGCTTGCTGTGCTATGCCTACTTGCTGCTACTGGTGCCTTTGTATGCATTGGAATGGAGTTGGCACTCTATATCCTCTTAATCTGCTTACCATTTTCCTTTCGGTATATTATCCCTCAACTGCTTGAGATTCAGACACCAACAGAGCCTTTGTTAGGTATGCTCACTATTGTTTATTGGTTAAAAAAGATAGTTGATTACGCGCTTGGGAAACGAAAAGACACTCCATCATTTCCATTTTTACTACCACTCTGTTGTTTTATCTTTATTACCTTCCTATCTGCAATCAATACACCAGATCTATTTGGCACATTGAAAGGTGCTTTACGTTATGCTACATACACCATGTTCAGTGTAGTAGTATACGATCTGGTTCAGAATCATCAAAGATTGAAACGACTATTTATTTCTTCTTTTCCAAGTGCTGCGATAGCTGTAGTATGGACCGTAATCGTATTGATTTATCATATAGATCAGTGGCAATGGACAAGTGCATATCGGAGTTCTCCATTCACAAATTACTCGGTATATGGTTCATTCACAGCAATCTTCTTCTTAATCTGTTTAAGTCGTCTACTATTTGACAATCAACGTTATGACAGGTTCTTGTGGATAGGTTGGTTTATCTGCTTTGGTTTGGGACTTATCATGTGTTTCTCACGCGGTGTTTGGGTCTCAGTTATCGTTGCTGTAGGATTCATGTTAGTGCAATTGGGGAGAGGAGTAACCCAGAAAAAGGTGTTATTTATCGGAGCAACTTGTTTAGTCTTGTTGGTATGTTTAAGTTTGCCGGGTGTATATAGTTCAGTCGTGGAACGGGTATCAACCTCTGTAGATCTCAACTATGCATCCAACAGAGCGCGATTGCTACGTTGGGGACAAGCAGTAAATATGTTTCTTGAAAATCCTATCTTGGGTAACGGATATGGTGCCTTTGCGATGCTATATGAAGAGGATGTTGCATTGGTTGGCAGCTACGTTGCTCAGTATCAATTAGGAGCACATAGTGAATATTTACAGGTAATGGCAGAATTGGGAATTGTCGGGTTGATAGTTTGGATTTGGCTCAATTATGCATTCTTACGATACGGTCTTCGTGCCCTCAAACGAATTGATGATGGATTTTTCCGTTCTATTATCATCGGTCTTATGGCAGCGGAAATCTCATTGATGGCACATTTCCTCGTAAATAACCTTCTAAACGGGGATGCTATCGGTGTGCCGTTCTGGGGTATATACGGTCTACTGCCTGCTGTTGTGCAGATTGCTGAACGAGAAAAAGATGATACGCCACATGAAACCACAAATACGGTATAATCTATTTAATAATCCATATTCTGTATCATTACGATACGTATTTAATTTGTAATAAAAGAGGAAATCAATGAATATCATCCATATAATATCGGATACTTTTAGACGTGATAACTTAGACATATATGGTGGGAAAGGATATAGTCCTGCACTTAATGCGTTTGCGGAAAAATGCGTTATTTTTGATAAAGCCTATGTTTGTAGTTATCCTACAGTGCCAATTCGTGGAGATTTGGTGACAGGTGAGGTAGGTATATGCCGTCGGGGATGGGAACCGCTTAAAGGAAACGTGCCTGTTATTGCAAACGCTCTTACAAAAGCAGGTGTGGTTAGCATGATGATTGCTGATACACCACACCATCTCAATAACGGATTTCTGTATAACAGAGGATTTACAGGCTGGAAATGGATACGTGGACAGGAATCTGATCTGTTGGAGACGCAACCCTATGACTATGATTCTGATATAGCTTTACGGTATCGTGAACATACGCGACCACATCCAAATAATTTGCCACCTGGACTCAGTAACCATCTCAAAAATGCAGATTTTAGGAAAAATGAAGGGGATACCTTTGTTGCACAAACTGTGCAGACTGCATGTGATTGGTTGGAACGGAACTATAAACACGAAAACTTCTATCTAATGGTAGATACATTTGATCCACACGAACCGTGGGATGTGCCTGATTGGTATATCAGACGATTTGATTCTGATGATTACGATGGTCCTGAACCAATATACCCGACTTATGGTCCAAACAAGATGGATGAACGCACAACCCAACGTCTCAATGCGTTATATCGTGCTGAAGCGTGTCTTGTGGATAATTGGATTGGACATTTGTTGAACAAGATCGACTACATGGGATTGATGGAAAACACGATGGTGATTTTTATGGCAGATCACGGTTTTTTATTGGGTGAACATGGATTAATTGCTAAAAATCTAAGTATGTACGAGGAAATAGTCCATATCCCACTGCTAATATATCATCCTGATGCTACACCCCGTCGGACTGAAGCACTTGCGAGTATCATTGACATACCTGCAACTTTAGTTGATGTATTCAGTGCAGAACGTGGAAATCAGGTCGAAGGTCATAGTTTGCTACCTATAATAATGGAAGATACCGACAAGGGAAGAGATTATGCCGTTACACATGGTGCATGGGGTGGTGGATGGAGTCCTGACGGGGGAAGTCCACACGGAAGTATCACAGATGGTACTTGGTCATTACTCTTAGAAAATAAAGGCGCACCAAAAAGTTTATTCCATCTACCTTCAGATCCAGACCAGATGAAAAATCGGTTTGATACAGATACCGATGAAGCACGAAGACTGTATCAAGCATTTATAGAATTCTTGGGACAGCACGGTGGACCGGATGCCATGGTTGAACAATTCCAAAGTCGATGGCAAATATAACTAATACAGAATAAACTGAACGAATATAGCAGGCTATCACAGTGAGGAGGACTCAATGAGTCTATTGTTGACAATATGAATTTGCGGTATTTAGTTGCGGAATTTATCGGTACATTTGCACTCATCTTTATTGGTGCAGGTGCGTTGGCAATAAAACAAGGTGGTTTATTAGAAGTTGCACTTGCTCACGGTTTTGTTGTAGTAGGTTTTATTTATGCTTATGGACATATATCAGGATCGCATATCAATCCTGCTGTAACTCTTGGATTTTTGGTTGCTGGTGAAATTCAATGGACTGCTGCCATCGGTTATTGGATTGTTCAGTTTGCTGGAGGTATTGCAGGGGCGTTATTGCTTAAAGTAATCCTACCGATGGAATCTGATCTCGGTGTAACGATTTTAACAACCGTGGAGACAGGTGGTGCTTTTACTGTTACACCCATAATGGGTTTTTTTGTTGAAATAATACTTACATTCTTCCTTGTCAATATGATTTTCAATACTGCTGTTAGTGGTAAAGCAGGCAACTTTGCGGGACTCGCTATTGGATTAACATTAATATTTCTTATCCTGATGGGTGGTCCTTTAACCCGTGCGTCTCTCAATCCAGCACGGACATTGGGACCAGCTATTGCAGCGGGGAATTATGCGGATCTTTGGCTCTATTTGGTTGGACCGTTTGCAGGAGGGGTGCTTGCCGCACTTCTATATATAGGTGTGTTTAAAGAAAAGGATGTTGAAACTAAGTAAATATGTATTGTTCGAAATAAAATTAGGCTGGTGCTTGATAGCACTAGCCTTTCATCTATCTACTTATATGGATATATACAATCCATTGTGTGCCAATAACCTACGCGTCTGCGTTGATCGGTATATGTTTAGATTTGGCATCTTCCGATTTTGGGATCACTATAGATAAAATACCATCCTTATATTTCGCAGTAATCCCATCTGCATTAGCAGGTGGAGGAAGTGGAAGTACCCGTTTGAATTTGCCGTATTTCAATCCAGACCTACGGAACTTATTCTTTTCATCAGAATGTTTCCGCTGTTTTTCCCCTTCTACCTTCAGAAATCTGTCAGTTACAGAAACATCAATGTTGTCTTGGGAAACACCAGGAAGTTCAACTAACACCTCAAACCTGTCATCAAAAACAGTCAATTCAATGGGCGGATTCCAAAACGATCTCCCTCTTCTCCTTTTTCGCATACGATTGGGTCTAAAGTTTGCTTGCGGTGAACGTTGACGATTACCACGCCATCTTGGAGGACGACCATTATCCATAGATCTTTCTAATGGACGGTTTCTCCTATTTCGCCTTGCTTGTGGGGGTGGTCCCTGTTCCCTACCTTCACTTCGTCTGCGATGTCTTCTTCCGGGTCCAGCACCTCTACCTTCTGGTGGACGATGTCCTCTTGGACCTCTGGGACCTTGTTGTGGTGAATTTCTCATTCAATTCTCCTTTTTATTTTTAAATTATTGTTTACTCTTCACTTCTTTAGACTGCTATCTTAACAAAATGTTCGGTTATGGAATTAAAAAACATTGGGGTTGACACGATATACATGTCAACCCCATTAGTTTGTATTGGCTGTTTAGTTTTCTTGTGTAGCACCAACTTCTGCCTGGACGGTAATTGGAATTTCTTTCGGTTTTACCTCTTCAGGTTTAGGAATAGCCAGTGTTAAAACACCGTCATTGAATTCAGCTTTAATGTCGTCTGCCTTAACCTTTGGAGGAAGCGAAAAACTTCTTTCGAAACTGCCATATTGCCGTTCTACCCGTCTGTAGTTATTAGTATCACCTACATTTTCCTGCCGTTTTTCACCTTTGATTGTCAATAAACCATCTTTGACAGAAATGTGTACGTCTTCCATAGGGACACCTGGCAACTCAGTCCGAACTTCATATCTGTCATCCGTTTCAGAAATATCTGTTGATGGATTCCATTTGTATGTATCCCGCACATGTGCTGTTTGATAACCGACGAACGGTGGACTAAATAGACGGAATGGGTTTACTACGGGTTTGCGTAAAGTCAAATATGTCATTTTTTTTCTCCTTTTGTGTGATAGTCAAACACTAATATTTGTTTGGTATGCCTAATATACATTTCAGTCAATTAGACATACCAATTGCTAAGCTAAGAGTTTACGGATATTTGAATTTCCTTCGGTTTTGCTTCTTCTGCCTTTGGTATTGTTAAGCTTAAAATTCCATTATTGAATCCTGCTTTGATTTCAGAGGTGTTCACAAGACGTGGTAATGTGAAACTTCTTTTGAAACTTCCATACCTTCTTTCTACACGGTGGTAGTTTTTGTCGTCAGTATTCTCTTGCACTTGTTTCTCACCTTTGATAGTAAGCAGGTTGTCGGTGACTGATATGTTCACATCATTCTCAGTAACACCTGGTAGTTCTGCGTGTATTTCATAAGTGTTTTCTGATTCAGAGATGTCAACTGTCGGTATCCAAGAAGCATTTTCTGTATCCACATCATTTTCTTGGGATGAAAGTAAATCACCGAATAGCCTTCCCATTTCATTATGAAGGTTGAAGAGATTTCCTATTGGTTTGCGTGCTATATTTGTCATTTTTCTACTCCTTTTATTATACTATGATTGTTATAAGTTATTTAAGCAAGTTCTGTGCCAAAATCAAAAAATCGCTTCTAAATCTTTTCAACTGTTATTCATACTAATAATAGATAAGCAATTTATATGCCAAAACAATTTTATTTTATGAAACTGAATGTGTGTACGGTAAGAGGAAACGCTATCTACCGACATTTACTTACCAATAGGGTATAAGAAATATCGTAAATGAATGAACATATATCACTTTGAGCTATAATGCAGGAAATGGGTATAAGGATTATAACGATTCCATATCTGCCACAATGACTATACTGTGCCATTTTGGAACGGGAAATATGTCAAATAGACATTTTCCGATTTCTATTATAAATGTGTGAGATAAGTTAATTTATTCCAGAGGAGAGATTAATTATTCTTGAATATTGAGTTGTGTACGTATACCTGCAGCAATTGTATGAAGTGCTATGTGATTTTCATTTAGGTAAGGAATAATCAGGTCTGCATATTGCTTGCACGGTTCTGTATAGATAGGGAAGTTGGGGAGAACATCACGTCGGTACCAGTTAATTGCAGCTTCAAGATTTGCGCTGCGTGTGCCAACATCACGTTGCATTCGTCTTAACACGCGTTCATGTGCGTCAACATCTAAAAAGAGTTTGATGTCAATTAGGTCGCGAAGTTGTTCGTTCCAATAGATAAGGTGTCCTTCTACGATAACGACACTGCTTGGTTGTATAACTTTCTTTTCATCACCACGGTTTGCTGCTCGCGTGCCTGGTGCTGGGGTTTCAATGGGTTTTTTCGAACGTAGTTTTTCTACATCTGTTATGAGCACATCCCATCGTACTGCATCGGGATGATTGGAGGTTACTACCTTTTCGCGTTCCTCTGGAGTAAATTCTGACCAGTCACGAAAATAGGAGTCTTGGTGTAGTGTGATGGGTGTGTAGTCAGCAAGTTGTTCCGATAAAGCTGCAGCGAATGTTGTTTTACCAGACGCTGAACCACCCATTATTCCAACGATAATAGGATTGTGTTCTTTTTTCATTGACATTTTGTATGTATATCCTATAATAATCAATATTATTGTAAATCAGCAATAGAGTAGCATATATAGGTGTTGTTGTCAATGTTGAATCATTTGACATAGGACAAAATATTGTGTTATGCTATATATAATATAGATAAAATATAACATTGGATACAATTCGGGATATTTCCAATCCATATATTGCTATCCTGGAGAAAAATATGTTTTGGGAGAAGATTGAATCACAATATAAAGTCGCTGCTGCCCACCAATTTTTATTACATTTTAATGTCGGGGACTTACAGCATGACGAAAATTTTGGATATATGCCGTCTCTCGATTTTATGATGGAACAATTGAATGTACTCGGTTGTCGATTGGTTATTGGGTATAATGCAACACGAGGATTTAAGTGGCCAAGAGTAGGTGAATGGATAGCTACACAGAAAATATTAGGACTTATACCTAAGGAACAAGGTCCACCAGAGGAAACTGAAGACCGAAAAAGAATCAACAGTCAACTACAACTAAACAAGCTGCATGAAGACCCATTTTACAAAAGCGATCCGTTGCCAACGAAGGATCTGGCGAATAAGATGAATGATCTGCTAAAGCAAGACAGGGTAAGAATTGGTTTAGTAATTGATCACCTTGAACAGATTGCACCAAACGATCCTATGTTAGATGTAGGAGCACAGAATAACCAACAATATTTCTTCCACCAACTCCAAAATTGGGCAACGGATCTGGAAATTCGACGTAAGAAACACATGATCATATTGCTGACACAGAATACTTACGATATTCATCCACATTTTCTCGTGAATCAGGAAATACCAATCATAGAGGTGCCATTTCCAGATTATGATGCAAGGTTAAAGTTTATTGAGCACTTAAACAAAATACCACAAGAAATAACACACCAAGATTCACCGGATCAGAAAGTTCAAGTTCAATTGAACCTTGGAAATGCCCGAGAAAGACAAACCTTAGCCCGTGATACAGCAGGATTAAATCTATTTGGAATACATGATTTAGTTAGACATGCGGCGTCTGTTAAGCAGAAAGTAGAGGGACCTTTACTTGCGAATTATCGTCGTCAGAGTGTTAAGGTATTCAGTCACGGAATAATCGAAATTAATGAACCACTCACCAATCCGAGACAACATTGGTCAAGTCATATCACAAGGGTGATTGAAGATGTTGCTGAAGGGTTAAAAGAAAATGATATGCGGCGTGTTCCACGAGGCATACTTATGCTTGGACCCACCGGCAATGGAAACATATTTGCTGCGCGTATGTTGGCTGGACAGACAGATATGGCATTTGTGCAACTTCGTTATGCAAGTCAGGTTAGTGAAGTAACAATCAACATTAATGATAGTGGTGTTGGTTACGAAAGGAACTTAAATTCTGCCATTAATTTTATCCGGGGACTCTCCCCTGTAGTTGTATTTATGGACGAAGTTGAACGCGCTTCTCCACATACTGGGATGCAACAAGGTGGAGACCACGGTTTTCCTGTTCTCTTGACGAATGCAATCAGCGATGCATCTTTACAGGGTCAGGTGATATGGGTAGGGACCTCGAGTCGTCCTGATTTAATGCCGCCTATTTTCAGACGTCCAGAGATATTTAGTCACAAATTAGTGCTGTTACCTCCTATGCGAGAAAGTCGTGCGGGGATTTTACAATTCTTTTGTAGACGTCACACCCAAGAACAGATGAACTTTCAAGAGATTGCAAGGGATGGAAAATTACGTGGAGTTAGTATTGGGGATCTTATGCAAATTGCACAACGTAGTCATAACATCGCTAAACGTAAGAAACGAAATACTTTTGTTGAGGAAGATTTGCGTGAGGCAGTGTCAGATTATATGCCGGATCATTCAGCTGAAATGCAGATGTTTATGTCTTTGTTAGCCTTACAAGAAGCGAATTCTCGTGCGATGATACCCGATAGATTACCACGTCCATACCAAGAATTCGTTGCTGATAACAGGATTGACAAAACCAAGATTAACAATCGATTGATGGAACTTAGTAAAGAACTTGGATTGAGTGCTTAATATCTGGATAATACCAGGTACAACCCATTTTCAACAATATTTCAAGTTTCTATATTCAATTTAGATCTCTTATAAAGCAGAATGCTCCTGTTGGTTAAACAACAGGAGCATGAGTATTCCGCTAAAGATTATCTAAACAATTGTGGGTTTTCCCACATAGAGCAATTACTCTTCTTCGTAGCGGTTTTGGCTTTGGTATCGGGGCTCAGAGCGCCGTTCGCGTGGACGTGCTGGATTTACTTTCAGCGGTCGTCCCATTACCTCTTGACCATCAAGGGCTTCAATAGCGCGTTCACCATCTTCTTGGTTTTCCATTTCAACAAACCCATACCCTTTGGAGCGACCATCATAACGGTCACGGATAATAGTTACCGATGTAAGTGGTCCATGCGGTTCAAATATCTCTTCCAAGTCTGTTTCTGTGGCTGCATAGGGTACATTGCCAACGTAGATGTTCATCTCGTTTCTCCTTTTGAAATTGAATAAACGGGAATGTGAGAAAACTGAGTACTGTCAGCATGTTTTATTGGCAGGCATTTGGCAGTGCAAAGATTGGTAAAAATGAACTCGGGATTCTCATCAATCTTTTTCGGAAGCCGCTTCACAATCTTCAAGAATGCTCCTGGTTCCAAACCTTAAAACTGTCAAAATACTACTCATACCGTTGTTCGCGGACACCGTCACATTTCCCAAACATAAATATGATACTACAATTTGATATAATTGTCAAATTTGATTTTACTAATAAAGATTATTTAGCATCCATCCAGTTATCCCCAATACCTGTTTCTGTGAGAAGAGGGACATTAAGTTCTAATGCATTCTCCATTTCTTCAGACACAATTGCAGCATGTTTTTCTGCCAATTCATTCGGTGTTTCGAGTACAAGCTCATCATGTATCTGTAATAACAACTTCAAATCTAACTGATCTCGATCAATTCTGTGTTGAACTTTGACCATAGCTGCCTTTATAAGATCAGCCGCTGTTCCTTGTATCACGGTGTTTATAGCTAACCGTTCCCCAAGATTCTGTCTGCTTTGAGATGGTTCAAAAAGTTCAGGTATAGCACGACGACGTCCTGTTAATGTAGATACATAACCTTGGTCTAATGCTTGTTGTACACAATCTTGGAAAAATTTGTTAATTCCCGGGAACCTTGCTTTGTAATTTGTAATCAATTCTCTTGCCTCATTTACATTCATTCCCTGTATTCTGCGTGCTAAACCAGAAGGAGACACTCCGTAGATAATACCAAAATTTACGATTTTTGCTTTGTCTCGTAGATCGCGAGAGACATCTTCCGGGTCCACTTTAAATACTTCTGCAGCAACGGATGTATGGATATCCAGTCCCTTCGTGAAGATGTCAGTAAGAATAGGATCCTTACTAAAATGGGCGAGGACACGGAGTTCAATTTGCGAATAATCAGCACATATCAGCTTATGTCCTTCAGGTGCTATGAATACACGTCTTAACTTTCGTCCAATCTCTGATCTGACTGGTATATTCTGTAGATTTGGACTATCAGACTTTAATCTTCCTGTTGCGGTGGTTAGTTGGTAAAGATGTGTGTGTATCCGTTTTGTGTCTTCATTTACTGAGTGTCTTAACTGACCGAGATAGGTACTTTGTAGGTTTCGGCATTGACGATATTCAATAATGAGACGTGGCACACTCGTTTTAGGATTGTTTATATCCTCTTGTGCAGCGAGTGCTTCAAGCACATTTGCATCCGTTGAATTCCTTCCCGTTTTGGTGCGTCGTACTGGCTTGAAACCGATATCATCAAACAGAATTTCCGCAAGTCTACTTGGTGAGTCAATATTAAATTGGTAACCAACTAACTCATGTATCCCTTTTTCACATTCCACAACCATTGCTTCTACGACTTCGGTTTGTCTTTTCAATTCTTCAGTGTCACAGACGATTCCATTGAACTCCATGAGTGCAAGTATAGGTCCAAGCGGAGATTCTATGTCTCTAACCAATTCGTTGGTTTCTGTCTCTACGAGTTTCGGTTTGAAATAGTGATATAGCTGGAGAACAATATCTGTATCCTCTGAAGCATATTGTGTTACCTCATCAAGTGGAATTTTATCAATAGAAGTGGAATCATCCTCATCACCAATTAAGTTTGAGATCGGGATCATTTTGTGTTTTAGGTGAAGTAGCGCAAGATTATCCAAGTTATGGGACGGTTGTCTCGGATCTACAAGTTGACTTGCTAACATAGTGTCAAAAACAACACCTTGGAGTTGAACACCGTGGCGAATGAAAATGCTTGCGTCAAACTTTAGGTTGTGACCGCATTTAGGTAATTCAGGATTTTCTAAGATTGGTCTGAGTTTTGCAATGACTGTTTCTTGATCCAAATGGCTTTCTGGGTTGGGAGATCGGATTGGAACATAAACTCCATGCTGTGGTTTCCATGAAAAACTAATACCACACAAGTTAGAATTACGGTATAAGCCATCTGTTTCTGTATCGACAGAAATGATTGATTGCTTTGAGAGTGTCTCAACAAGTGAATCCAATTGCTCTTGTGTCGTAATTGCAGTATAGTTTCCAGATTCTGCGGTGGTGAATGTTCCTTCCTCCAGAATTGCATCCTTTTCCTGTTCCATCGCTTCCAAACGTTCTTTTCTGGTTGTTTTCACTTCTACTTTTACTTGGTCTGATTCTGTGTTACCCGTTGCGAGTTCTGCAAGCGGTTTGTAAAAGCGTTTGAGTTCAAGTTGGTCTAACAACGGATTGATTTTACTAAGCTCCGGTGGTTTGAAACGTGCTTTTTCCAGAGTGAAATCCAAATCTGCATCCCGTTTGAGTGTTACAAGTTGCTGTGAAAGCGATATGAATTCTTGTGCTTTTTCTAAATTTTCACGTCGTTTCCCCTTAATCTGGTCAATATTAGCGTATATATTTTCTATTGAACCGAATTCCTGTATCAATTTCGCTGCAGTTTTCAATCCGATACCTTCAACTCCCGGTATGTTGTCGGAGGTATCTCCCATCAAAGCAAGTGTGTCTATGACCTGGTCCGGTGTAATCCCTTTATTTTCCAATAGATTGGCTTCATCTATTGTAACTTCTTTGCGTAGATCAAACATCGTAACTCGGTCACAGAGTAGTTGCTCAAGGTCTTTGTCTTTTGAGATGATGCAAACATGCACATCTTGCGTATCTGGTGAATCCAATATATATTGGGTGACAGACGCAATAATATCGTCTGCTTCCAGTTCTGGTTTGCCTATGACAGGTATTTGAAGGGTTTCAAGTACTTGTTGAATACGAGGAATTTGTGTTACAAGGTCATCTGGCGGAGTTCTGCGATGTCCTTTATATTCCTCATACATCTCATTTCGGAAGGTATCACCGGGCATATCAATTGCGGCAATAATGTATTGAGCCTTGTAGTCGGTTAAGAGTTTAATGAGTGTTGTCGTAAATCCGTAAATAGCGTTTGTAGGTTCACCTGTGACGGAACTCACCAATCGGGTTTGAATTGCGTAAAATGCTCGGAATATCTCAGCGAGTGTATCAATGATATAGAGGGTTTTTGAATTGTCGTTTTGTGCCATAAAATGTTCCTTATGATAGTGTAGCGTAATATAAATAGAAATACTAAACTCTATACATTAAAACGCAAAAAGCTGCATTCTATTTTCATTAATCAACACTTGGATAATGCCATTTTCGCAACGAGTCTGATGCAGATAAACCCGCTTCTTGTCCAAGCGCGAAAGCAGTAGCAATCAGGTTTCGTTCACCAGATATAATATCACCTGCTGCAAATAGTCCTGGTATCGGTTCACCATTGGTATCAAGCATCTGCATATCCTCATTTGCAATTATCAATCCCTCCTCATCTTTTTGGTAGTCCCAACCATCTAAAAACTTGGTGTTCGGTATCAATCCTTCGTCAACAAGGAATCCATGAAAGAACAGTTCTGTACCATCCTCCATCTCAAATCCGAGCAGATTTGTCTTTTCTCCAATATGCCGTTTTATTTTAGTTTCAATTATATTGATTTTTCTCTCTTTAATCTGATTAAGAATTGGTGGTGACATCCCGTGAGGACGACCGTTTGTTAGGATAGTGATTTTGTCAGTAAAATCTTGTGCACCGATTGCTGCTTCATAGATATAGTCTCCTATACCCAGTAGTGCAAGGTGTTCATTGACATGCAAATGTCCATCGCAACGGATACAGACATGCCACCCTTTTTTATTACCCGCATAACGGAACACTGTGGCATACTGTTTATACAACCGTTCAGCATCTGCTTGGAACTCAATGTCGGGCCATTTGTCATCAAAACCTGCAGCAACAACGACTGTCCGTGTTTTGAAATTTTCAATCTGCGGTGGTGTATTTTTTTTTATGACAGATGTAGATGCCTCTAACTCAAAGATTCCATCATTTTGTGTTAACTGTGTAACAAGTCCGTCTTTGATGTCAATACCAGCTTTCCGCTGCTCATCACCCAGCATAAATTCGACAACAGGTCTACTTTCCATCCACTTCATCAGTTCCTTAGCAAAGTGTGGACCGATGATACCTGGGAATACAGGTGCATCTTCTATTTCAACCGACTTTGACCAATATGCTCTTCCGCGACTAAAACTTACCTTGCCAGAATGTAGCACCAGCACATGGCGCATTTGGTGGCTTGCTGATACAGCTGCTTGTGTGCCTGCCGGTCCAGCACCTATTACTGCTACATCGTAAATTGTTTCTGCCATGTTTCTCTCCTTATACATTAGAATGCAAAAGAATGAATTATATAACTACAGAAACAGAAATAATGTTTACAATCCATATTTCTTCCACCGTTCATTAACGAGTTCAATGATTTCCTCAGACATCTGTATTTCAGGGGGCCAATCACGATGATAACCCTCTTCTTGCCATTTCGTTGTAGCATCAATTCCCATCTTGGATCCAGCACCAAGAAGCGGAGCTGCATGGTCAAGCACATCAACTGGACCTTCAACGATGGTAACATCACGTTTCGGGTCAACATTGCTCCCAACATAGAATAAAACTTCCTCAACATTCTGTACATCCACGTCTTTATCAACAACGATGATGATTTTACTAAACATCAGTTGTCCAAGTCCCCAAAAACTATGCATAATTTTCTTTGCTTGAAAAGGATAACGTTTATCAATTGATATTAGAGCAAAGTTATGGAACACTCCAAATAACGGCAAATTCATATCCACAAGTTCAGGAAGTTGTGTTTTTATCAGCGGCATAAAGATGCGTTCGGTCGCCTTCCCCATGTAACAGTCCTCCATAGGAGGTTTGCCAACAATGATAGTTTGGTATATTGGGTCTTTGCGATGTGTTATTGCGGTGATTCGGAACACTGGGTATTCCTCTGGCAGGGAATAGAATCCTGTATGGTCACCAAAAGGTCCTTCAATACATGTTTCATCAGGTTCAATAAACCCTTCAATAACAATGTCTGCTTCAGCTGGAACCATCATATCTATGGTCTTTGCTTTTACCATTTCTACATTTGCTTTTCGTAGAAATCCAGCAAATAGCAACTCATCAATACCAGATGGCAGGGGGGCAGTACCGATATAAGACATTATAGGGTCACCACCGATTGCAATTGCCACTGGCATCTGTTCACCTGCCTGTTTATATTCTCTGTGATGTGCTGCTCCATCGTGATGTATCTGCCAATGCATTGCTAAAGCGTGAGGATTTAGTTTCTGCAGTCGATAGGTGCCAACGTTTCGTTGACCTGTTTTCAAACTGTGCGTGAATACTTGAGGTAGAGTGATATATTTGTCAGCATCCATAGGCCAACACTTTATTAAGGGTAGTTTATCTAACGATGCATTTTCACCTGTCAGGACAACATCTTGAGAGACACCTTTCTTGACAGTTTTCGGTGGAAACTTGGTTAGTTGAGACAAAATACGCAACATTTTCACCTTATCAAGAAGGGATTCAGGAGGACCAATTTTTATCATTCCCTCGATTTCATAAGCAATTCGGGAAAGATCGTCGACACCGAGTGCCATCGCCATACGAGAATAGGATCCATAGGCATTAATTAACAAAGGCATATCGCTGCCTTCTACATTTTCAAATAGCAGTGCAGGACCACCTGCTTTACTAACACGGTCGGTAATCTCGCTGATTTCAAGGTCGGGAGATACTCTTGTCTTTATACGTTTAAGTTCTCCGTCCCGATCAAGTGCTTTTACAAATTCTCTAAGACTGGAATAAGCCATAATTAACCTCTAATCACATATAATATCAATATTATTGTTTTATCATTTAGCGGACAATTTCGTTAATATCTCTTTTAGTCCTTCTTGATAGTTTTGGTTTTCTGGTTCCAGAGATATTGCGGTTCGTATAGATTTTTCAGCAGAAGTATAATCTCCTTTTCTAAATGCAATCAATGCAAGCGTATTATGAAAACTTGCTGAATCTGGTTCTAATCGGATTGCTGTTCGTGCATACGAAGTTGCCTTGTCCATTTGCTCATTGTGTCTGACAGGATTATCAAGAGTGATTGCCTGTTTTGCAGTGAGTTGGGCTAACGCATTATACGCTTTTGGTAAACCTGATGAAAGATATGCAGATTCCGCTTTATCGTAATCTCGCTCATGCCTGTATAGTTCACCTATTAGGTAGAATGTATCTGGAATGAATGAGGGTTGAGATGAATTCTCTGCTGAGGAAGGCTTTGAAATGCCTAATTTCTTCACAATTTCAACTGCATTCTGGAGTGCAGACAATGCTTCATCTGTCTTTTGCTGATGTGCGTAGCAAATACCTAAGTTATGATATGCTTCAGCATTGTCTTTATTGAGTTGAATTACTGTTTTGTATGCAGAAACTGCTTCTGGATATCGTTTTTGATTTATCAATATTAATCCAATTTTCAGATGAACTTCTTCCTCAAACTTAATCTTACGGTTCTCAATGTTGTTTTGATTGAGTGTCAATGCCTTCTGATAATGTTTCAGTGCTATTTCATCTTTCTTCTGCACAAGGTAAACCAAACCGAGTCCCGCCTGTGCTTCAGCAAAATTTGGTTGAAGTGATAGTGCTTTCTGTTGTGCATCAATCGCTTCTGAAAACCTATTGAGCATCGTGTATGCGATCCCCACACCGTTGTAGGCTTCAATAACTTGTGGATTTAGGGCAAGTGCCTTTTCATATTCCCAAACTGCCTTCTCATAATTCTCATTTCTTAGATATAGTCTACCTATATTTGCAAGGATTTTAGCTCTTTCTACCGGTGGAGTTGTTCTCTGCAACGAGCCGCGTAACACCTGTATCGGTTTCACTACTACCTTTTGTTTGTCATAAAGCTGCATTACATTTTGTGCCTCTTCTCTATTTCCAATTCGTATGTGTGTTTGAGCGAGGTTATAGAGTGCTTCAATAAGTTCTGGATCTTTCTCATAAGCGATTTTATATGCTGAGATTGCATCATTTAATCGACCTTCTTGTGAATAAAGTAAGCCCAATTGGTAATGTGCGGTTGCTAAATTTGGAGATAATGCAATTGCTTTCTGATGATGGATTATCGCATTTGAGCGTTTGCCACGTTTGCTATAGATATTCCCCAACTGATGTTGTATCATTGCATCGTCTGGTTTGAGTTTGTTGGCTGTTTTGTATGCATCAAGTGCATTGTCATATTGATGCAGACTCGCAAATGCTGAACCTAAAGCTGCATGAATATGTGATCGATTAGGTGAAAATTGAAGTGCACGTTTAAATGCATCAATAGACTTGTCAAATTTCTCAAGACCTACATAAGCCAATCCTAATCCATAGAAACCTTCGGGTAATGCATAAGCGTATTTTGACATAGCATCTACAGAAGATATAACTTCACGATATTCGTTAATTGCATACGGATATCCTTCAATTTGCAAATATATCTTAGCCAATTGTAGTCGAATATCAATCCTTGTAGCATCAGCAGCAAGTTGTTTCTGATACGATTCAATTTGCTCAGTTAATGATGTTCCGTTATCACTTTGGCATAAACCTAAAGGTATAGTGCATACCAAAACAGAAAGATTTACTATAACAAAAATATACGAAAATCTGTTACGCACCATACCATATCGTTTCATTTCTCAGAGTCTACAATATAAAGGGAGGCAGTTCCTGAAAACTGAAACGCCTCCCTTGAATTAGGTATTGATATAAACGTTCACTGAATCAGAAATCTATCATCGACTCTTGATACGTCCCCAGGTAGTCGTCAGTTTATCCAGTGGTTCAACGGGTGTGACACTACCTTCAATTTCATCACCAGAAACCTTGAAGTCATCAAAACTGGCACCAGTTTGCCAACCCCAGACACCTGCTTGTCCGGCACCATACATGTCATCAGAGAGTTCACCTTGCATTTCACCGTTTATAGAAAGAGCCATTACATTACCTTCTATGATAACTTTCATATCGTACCATTTACCTACTTCGATCGTAACGTTTTGCCCTTCAAGTTGTCCGATATTGTCACGTGCAGTCCAACCACCTGTTTTGTGTCGCCAAAGTTCTGTCTTGTTATCAGGAACATTGAAGTAATAGACATAATATTCCATTTCACTTTTTGCTCGGAATGCTAAACCTGCCCAATTACCTTCATCAATCCGGACTTTTGCTTCAACAGTGTAATCTTCCCAAGTAACTTCGCCGACAAATGAATGTTCAGCTTGCGCACCTGTGGCAAGTTTATACACACCGTCCGTAACACTCCAATTACCATTAGCAACTTTCCAGTCATCGGCTGATCCGGATTCAAAATTCCACAACTGTTCTCCAGCATAGCCTGTAGAAACTAATATGGTAAGAAGGAATATACAAATTATAGTAGTTAAGATCCGTTTCATTTATACTCCTTTTTATCAGATACCCAGGTTCATGCTTGGGTATTTTATGAAAAGAGCGCGCAATAAATACGCGCCCATTAAAACGTTAAAAAACCTGTTTTAGACGACCCCATGTGGTTGTGAGTTTACGGTTTGGGTCAACAGCCAAAGTATGTGCTACGTTTCTACCATCTACTGTAAAATCGTCAAAACTTGCTGCAGTTTCCCAACCCCATACACCAACCTTACCTTGACCATACTGGCCATCAGTATCTTCGCTCTGTTTTTCATCGTTGATATACAACGTAAATTTATTGCTTTCTACTTCAATTTTCACATCAAGCCATTCACCGTTTTTGATAACGACACCACCAGCAGCGGGAGGTTGAGAAATATTGTCACGTGCGTTCCAAGCTCCTGCTTTGTGTCGCCACAGTTCAGATATGTTACTGGGAACATTCAAATAATAGACATAGTATTCCATTTCGCTTTTTGCACGAAATACTATACCTGCCCAACTACCCTCATCAAGACGCACTTTCGCCTCAATGGTATAATCATCCCAATCCTCTTCACCAACGAGAGAATGCTCAGCTTGTCCACCCTTACTAAGTTTATAGACACCATCATCGACGTTCCAGTTACCGTTTGCAACTTTCCAGCCATCAGCATCTTTCTCAAAATCCCACAGTTGGGTTCCTGCAAATGTTGGATGAGATAGTATCAAAGAAAAAAGAGTGAGAAAACCGAATACAGTTAATTTACGTACACTAATAATAATGGTTTTCATGGCAACTCCTTAGATTTATGCTATGTAATTTTGGTTCAAGCCAACAATTGTTAAAAATTAAACATCCGTATGGATGTAGTATCATGTTAATAGCATACGCCTTATGTGAAAAAAAGTCAAACTAAAAAGTTGAAACATTACTGTTTGAAAGAGTGTTCCATGTTAGGTTCGTTCATCACCCCAATCTACAATATTATATGATACTATGCAGAATTTGAGTTTCAGGTGTCTATCTTGTTTCCTTTATTACTATCATTTGATTTGAATGTATATTCTTGAAGGTTTCAACATGACCACAGATCCATTTTACTGTTAGCGAGTCTATTGTATCAATATCCGCTAAACCGAAATGTAACCGCATATCGTTCTGACTGAGATATCCAGAACCACTTTTTACCTCTCGTATTTGTGTTGAATCCCCAGTTGTAACTGATACACGTGCCCCAATCGCATCACGAGCACAATGCTTACCAATCAACTTTACACTTAACCAATTATTAGAATTCCCACCGTTATTACGCAGTACTGTTGGCGTATCTTTTAGGTTAGCAACAACAATATCAATATCTCCATCGTTATCGATGTCTCCAAAAGCTGCACCACGACTAACTTTATGTGAAATACCTACTTCAGTCATCTCAAATGTAGAATTCAGATTATTCCAAAATATATGGTTTGGTTGGGAATACGTTCCAACAGGATCTATCTCTGCAATATTATCGTCTAAGTGTCCGTTACATACGAACAGATCAAGCCATCCATCGTTATTAAAATCCACAAAATCCACACCCCATGCCAAATAGGGTAGACTCTTTTCACCAATTCCAGTAAGAAAACTCACATCGTTGAAGAAGCCGTTATGTGCATTTTTATAGATGTTATTTACTTGATCTTGGAAATTGGTAATTACTATATCCAGAAATCCGTCGTTATCATAATCACCGAGGTTTGCACCCATACCACTAAATGCGCGACCATCTTCACTTAGTGCAACACCGGCAAAAAGCGCATCTTCAGTGAATTTACCGTTTCCTTGATTAATGTAGAGAAAATTCGGAGTTGTATCATTTGCAACAAATACATCAACATCCTCATCATTATCAATATCACCACATACGACACCGAGACCTTTACCTGCGGGTGCAGTTATCCCTGCGATCTGTGTCACATCTGTGAATGTTCCATTACCACTGTTTTGGTAAAGAATATCTGCTTCAGCATCAAGTGCTTCAGGGGTGCAATAGGTTGGAACACCTTTACGGGTGCATACAGGATTTGCATCTATATCAAATTGAACATAATTTACAACATAGAGATCCAAGTGTCCATCAGCATCATAATCAAAGAAAGCACATCCGCTACTAAGTTCATTTCCTCCAACACCGGTCTCATCAGTTACATCTGAAAATGTTCCATCCCCATTGTTCTTATATAAGATATTCTTACCGTAGTTTGTAACATAAAGGTCAATATATCCATCGTTATTATAATCACCCGCACAACATCCCAATCCGTATCCAGTGTCTCCTACAGATGCAACATTTGTCACATCAATATAAACTCCATCGTCATTGCGATATAGTATGTTTTTTGGATGTTTATCAGATTTCTCTATCGGTAAATTGCATCCGTTGACGAGGTAAAGATCCAGATCACCATCGTTATCATAGTCAAAGAGAGCCAAACCTCTGCCTAATGGTTCAATGAAATATTTCTTACCATTCTCTCCGTTCTCATCAAGAAACTGGATACCTGTATCTTTAGTTACATCGACGAAAAGTACATTTTCATTTTGTAAGGATGGCAGCTGTGCTTTACCAAATTCTCCTACAGTCAATATTATAATGATAGATATAATTGAAAGTATTAATAAATTATAATAACGCATATTAAGAACACGTTGTCAGTAGATGATGTATATAAATGATAATATCACACAAATTAGTAATATATTATATGTGTTGGATGAAAATTTGTAATTCGGCATCACTGAAATGGAAATTGTTCTTTGAGAAAAATTGTTGAAATCCCCTTAAAATATTAATGCTCACGTTGGCGTACAACGCGTTTATTTTATATTTGGGATATTATATACCTAAGAAAACGTTACAAGGCGAATTTAATTTCTTATCCTTTTCAATCAAATTGTTATTGAACTTTAGAATTCCTTATGTACCCTGCCTCAATCTGATTCCACAATAAATCTGATGTATATTATCACGCAATCTTACCAGCGTCAACTGTAATCATCAGTCCATATTCCAAAGAATACCATAGAAGTCATTCAAGTGTCATCAGAACAGGTAATAAGCTATGCCTGCATTGATACAATAAGATGTTAACAGGCTATTACAAACCATAATTTCAATAGTGTTGAATAAGAGTTATTATACAACACTATTAATTTATCTCGCAATTATGTAGATTTAATCTTATTTTAACATTTGTTAAATATATTGGTAGAGGATTTCAATTGACGCTGGAATGTCTGCAATAGAAATATCTTGCATTTGCCTACTCAATGGTGTATCCTAATAATTGATTACGTAAATATACCAATTATCATTTACAACATAATAACCTTACTTGTAATTGTGTTTATTCTTCGTTTGTCAGAGGCAACCCTTTCTCTGATTCACATTCTTTAAAACATAGGAGAAATTGTCTTGAGGAAATATCTGTATTTTATACTACCTATCCTAATGGTTAGTCTTATAAATATAAGTAGTGCATTCGCATCAATCAAGGTCGGATTGATTTATGACGTACGCGGTCGTGGGGATCTGTCTTTTTGTGATGCTGCTTATAATGGTGCAAAAAAATCTGTTGACAAGTGGAATATCAAATTGACAGAAGTAAATCCTACACAGAATACTGATACCGAAATGGCATTGCGTCGTCTGGCAAAATTAAAGTTTGATCTGATAATCGGTGTCGGATTCCAATTTCAGGAACCAATGAACCGTGTAGCAGTAGATTTTCCAAATGTTAACTTCGCACTGATTGATGCTGAAGCTGAACCGAAAAATGTTGCATCCCTCATTTATAAGGCACACGAAGGGACTTTTCTTGCAGGTGCCATCGCTGCACTAAAGACCGAAACCAAAAAGGTCGGTTTTGTGGGTGGGATGAAAATACCTCTCGTTGAAGCATTTGAAATTGGATACGCCGCTGGACTTAAAAAAACAGATCCAAATATTGAACTGCTCGTAAATTATGTTGGGGTCACACCCCAAGCTTTTAATGATCCAGCAAAAGGGAAAGAGTTGGCACTTGCACAATATAATAAAGGGGCAGATATTATTCTCGCTGCAGCGGGTGCAAGTGGGTTAGGTGTTCTTGAAGCAGCAAAACAAACAGGGAAATATCTAATATGGGTAGATTCAAATGGAAATGGTCTCGTCCCTGGTCAAGTACTTACAAGTATTATAAAAGGTGTGGAATTGTCTGTATATCAGATGATAGAAAATGTGATTACAGGTAATTTTACTGGTGGAGTAAAAAACTACGGACTAAAAGAGGGTGGTATAGAATATATTGTAGATGAAGACAACGAATCTTTACTTTCTAAAGATATTTTGAATAAAGTAGAGGAATTCAAGTCAAAAATAATTTCTGGCCAAATAGAAGTACCGTATTTACGTTCCCAAACAAAAGACAGTGAGAACAAGAAGGAAAAATAGTGGACCAACTCAAGATTGTTGTCCCCGGTGACTCTCCCCCTCAAATTCAAGGTTCACCTCATCTGGAACGATTAGCACCCTATGGAGAGGTTACCTTATATACAGATCGTCCAGAATCCTCCGACGCAAAAATCCAACGTGCTGCTGATGCTGATATTCTTATTAATTCACGTGGAATGGTAAAATGGCATGCAGATGTGTTGAAGTATCTACCAAAACTGAAAATGATTTCTCTCTGTTCAATCGGAACAGATATGATTGATCTTGTTGAGGCGAAAAATAGGGGGATTACTGTATGTAACCAACCCGGCAGAACTGCACCCGTTGTTGCAGAACATAGTTTCGGTTTAATGTTTGCACTTGCTAAACGTGCTTCTTTTATGACTGCAGGTATGAAAGCAGGAAAATGGCATCGCATGGATAACATTTATCTACAAGGAAAAACACTCGGTGTCGTTGGTACAGGACATATCGGTTCAATAATGGCAAAACTGGCAAATGCTATCGGTATGAATGTAATCGCCTGGACATATAATCCGTCTGATGAACGGGCAAAACAACTTGGAATTAAATATGTGACACTTGAAAATTTGCTGCGAATGTCTGACGTTGTCAGTCTACATGTAAAACTGACTGCTGAGAGTTATCGTTTAATAGGTGAAAACGAACTTGCTATGATGAAACCAAATGCTCTCTTAATTAATGTAGCACGCGGACAAGTTTTGGATACTGACGCATTGGTTCATGCTTTAAACAGAGGGCAAATTGCTGGTGCCGCTGTCGATGTATATGATCAAGAACCACCACCTAAAGACCACCCACTCTTAGCATGTGAACAGGTGATTTTAACCCCACATTGTGCAGACATGACTCCCGAAGGTGTTGATCTACTCAATGAAGGTGCTGTTGATAACATCATAGCATATTTAGAAGGCAATCCACAAAATGTTGTTGTGTAATATAACAGAAAAACTCATACCACTAATACAATCCAACTAATGCAAGAACCTACAGAAATAAAAAAAATCGGTGTAGACACTGGTGGCACATTTACTGACATTGTTATGTCAATGAATAGTTCTCTTTTTACTCACAAAGTTCTTTCTACACCACATAATCCTGCACTCGCAGTTATCAAAGGTGTTAGTGAAATACTGGAAATGCACGACATCAATTCTTTTGATGATGTTGATATCGTCCACGGTTCCACTGTTGCTACAAATGCACTACTTGAACGTAGAGGCGCGCGTATAGCAGTTATAACTACGAAGGGTTTTGAGGATGTATTAGAAATCGGTAGGCAGGCACGTCATAATCTATACGACATTTTCGTAGAACGTCCTGATCCTCTCATACCAGCAGAACGTAGATTCGGAATCAAGGAACGTACACTTCACACTGGAGAGATTCATACTGAAATATCAGACACCGATTTACAATTGCTTACAAAACATCTAAAATCGTTAGATTTAGATGCAATCGCTATATGTCTACTCTTTTCTTATGTAAATCCGAAGAATGAAAAGATTATAGCGGAACATCTTTCTTCACTAAATATCCCTATATCATGTTCACACGAAATCCTACCTGAATACCGTGAATATGCACGTTTCAGCACGACTGTTGCAAATGCGTATATCCGTCCCACTTTAGAGAAGCATTTATCAACACTAACGGAATCAGAGAGTTTTCCCAAATCGTTCCGTCTGATGTTATCAAACGGTGGTTGTATTTCAACAAGTAATTTTGAAGCTGCTGGTATTCGAACTGTTCTTTCTGGTCCGGCAGGTGGTGTCATCGGGGCATACCATGTTGCCAAAACTGCTGGATATGAAAAGATTATTACATTTGATATGGGTGGAACTTCTACAGATGTCAGTCTATGTGAAGATGGAATCACTATGACGACTGAAAGTACTATCAGCGGATTGCCTATCAAAGTTCCATTAATTGACATTCATACAGTCGGTGCTGGTGGTGGTTCTATTGCAACTGTAGATACAGGCGGTGCATTACGTGTTGGACCCGAAAGTGCAGGGGCTGATCCTGGTCCTATATGTTACGGTAACGATGGTGAAGAAATCACTGTTACCGATGCAAATCTTTTCTTAGGTCGTATTTTACCGACACAGTTTTTAGGTGGAAAAATGTCTCTTGCTGCAGACAAGACACGTCATTATTTTGAAGAGTTTTCTGAGAAGATTGGTTTATCGGCTATTGACACTGCAGACGGTATTTTGAAGATTGCCAATGCGACAATGGAACGTGCAATTAAAGTTATTTCTGTTGAACGAGGATTTGATACACGCGATTTTACACTTGTATCGTTTGGTGGTGCCGGTGGTTTACACGCCGCATTTCTGGCAGAAAACCTCGGGATACGTACTGTACTGATTCCTCCTCACGGGGGACTGCTTTCGGCTTTTGGAATGCTCTATGCAGATATTGTCAAAGACTACTCACAGACTGTGCTATTGAAAACAGACAGCGGCACAAATTTACAAAGACAATTGGAGAACGGCTTTGATACATTAATTAACAGAGCAGAAGTTGACATGAAATCAGAGGGATATAGTTTTTCGCAGGTAAAAATAGAACGTTCTCTTGATATGCGATATGATGGACAATCTTATGAGTTGAATATCCCTTATTCTGATGGAGAAACCGATTTTGTGAATAAGTTCCATGCCCTGCACACACGTCGGTTCAGTTATTCCCGTCCTGAAGCAACGGTAGAGGTAGTAAATTTACGGATAAATGCATTCGTTGTAACTGATAAACCTGAACTAATTCCAGAACAGGTATCAGATATTGATCCAACCGACGCACTCATGTCACAAATTCCTGTTTTCTTTGAAGGTCATTATATTTCTACTAATTATTATCGTCGTGAGTCGTTAGTGCCGGGTAATCGAATTGACGGTCCCGCAATTATCACCGAATTTAGCGCGACGACTGTCGTCCCTCCCAATTTCTTCGCACATGTTGATGTGTATGGAAATCTCATCCTGAAACAATTGTCGTAAATTCTTTGATTCAGATTCATACCAGACTTCTGGATGTAATCTCTTCGCTTTGCCAATAGGTGTCAACTTAAGGAAATGAATCCTTTTAATCTGGTGTTTCTTCTGTAGGAGCGACCCGGGGAATGCCAATAGGCATTCATACCGTTGATTTACTGGTCGCGACCGTTACCCATTTTCCACATAAATGTGTTTATATCGCGACTCGGAGGTCGCTCCTACAGATTGCCTACGTGATAAACTATTGGTAACACGCAACTGCAGACAATTCTTAAAACTAAATATCCCTGATCCCTTCGGACATAATTTGACATTTTTTATCATATATGTTAGATTAAGTTAACAATTGTACAATTCATGTTGACACCTTAATAATGATAACCTTAATATAATTTCATTATCATTAGAGATATTACTATAAGGAGCAGTTTCAATGAAAAAGTTATTATTTTTTCTGACATTTGCTTTACTTTTATGTATACCGGTTGTTAGTGTTCTGGCTGAAGATGCATTGGTAGCATACTATTCATTTGACGGTAATGCTGAAGATAGTTCTGGAAATGAAAACCATGGTGAAATTAAAGGAGATTCAAAATGGGATACAGGTGAATTCAAAGATGCTATCCATCTTAATGTAGGGACACATGTTGAGATGCAAGCATCTGAAACCTTACATGCGGATCTCTTCAAAAATGATCCATTTACAATTTCTGTCTGGATAAATCCTACCTTTGAAGGTGGTGCATGGCAACATATATGGCGAAGTTTACCCGGTGCTTCCGGACATAATACCTTCTTTGTTAATAAAGACCAAGGATTACTTTCTTGGAGAGGACAAGTTGGTGGATGGACAATATTGTGCCAAACAGACGGCGGTGTCATCAAGAAAGATGTATGGACACACGCTGTTGTCCAAAGTGACGGTAAGAATTACAGAATTTATGTAAATGGTGAAATGGTAAAAGAAACTGACTTTCAGGAAACGCGTGGGATAAATCAAATCTACAGACTTGGCGGTGAAGGTGGAGAGGGATATGGCGGTGCAATTGATGACGCTGCGGTCTTTTCTCGCGCTTTAGACGAAAACGAAATTTCCGCCTTAGGTGGAGGTCTTGATGAGTTTTTAGACGTTGCTCCCCAAGATAAACTGACAACAAAATGGGGACACATCAAAAGAATTGGGTTAATTCACTAAGAACGCATAGCTGTCAATTTAGTGTTAGAGTCTCTTGTAGGTCGGAGCGAGCGTAGCGACCTCCGACATGGGAAACCCAATGAAATGATACGTGTCGTTGGAATGGATAGATGTTTAATGGATTCACCGTTTATTGTCTGAACCAGTCTTCGTAGGTCGGAGCGAGCGTAGCGACCTCCGACATTTTATATTCTGTAGGAGCACTCTCCCAGTCGCGATTTCTTATCCTGAAAATCTTGTAATCCTGGTTCAGACAACACAATTTAATATACACATAAAATACCAATATATATCCAATAAACATTTCACTTTTTAATTTGACATCCACAAAAAGATACTATATAATTAACGTATGTTTAGAATATAGGATTATATCAGGGACTGTATATGGGTTTTCTAAGTTTCATGTCTTACAAATTATGAAGTTAGATCAAGAGAAGAAAAAGACCAAAAAGGATCAAATTAAAAAAAGCAAAATTCGCGTCACATTCCTTATCCTGACTGGATTCAATACGTCACAGTGACGTGCAAAAGGTCACAATTTTTAGCACATACTGATAAACAATGTAAGGCTAAATTAAAAGATATAGTCTTCGCTTCTCTCTACACGATATACAAGAGATTATATTGAATTGTGGAAAATATATCCGAAAAATCCGAAAACTAAATAAACCTGTGATATTAGTTGATTAAGTTGACAAACCCATAAAGTAAGTAGTATCATTAAGAGGTAAAAGCTTGAAAATACACCTCTAAAGAAAAATGGATAATACTCCTAAAACCTTCACCTGTAGATTTTGCACCACGGACATTGAAATTGAAGCATTAACACAAAACCTAAAGATTTGTCCTGCTTGTGATGCACATTATCCAATGAGTGCTCATGAACGGCTTAATCTACTCGTCGACGCAGATAGTTTTGAAGAAACTGATACCAATCTTTATTCTATTGATGCATTAGAATTTCCAGAATATCCAGATAAACTTGAACGTGACATTGCAAAAACTGGACTACGTTCTGAGATGCTTACAGGTACTGCGAACATTGGTGGTAATCAGGTTGCCATTGCAATTGGAGATGTAGGTTTTATTGGTGGTACTTGTGGTGCTGTGATCGGTGAAAAGGTAACCCGATGCATTGAGCATGCATGTGAAACCCAATTGCCACTTATTATCGTATCTGTTAGTGGTGGCATGCGTATGCAAGAAGGCACTTTAGCACTCATGCAGATGGCAAAAACTGCTGCGGCATGCACTGAATACGCCAAAAAAGGTGGTTTTTATATTTCGGTCATGACTGATCCAACTTTTGGTGGTGCGACTGCAAGTTATAGTTCACTTGGGGATGTGATTGTTGCTGAACCGGGGGCAAGAATAGGGTTTGCTGGTCCATTAGCAGTCGCGAGTTTACAGGAAGAACTACCAGAGAACTTTCAAAAAGCAGAATCATTGGTTGCCTATGGATTCATTGACCACATCGTTCACCGTAAAGGTATGCGGCAGTTATTAAGTGACCTAATTTCATTTGCTTATTAATATACCAAATTGGCATCGTCTCACACCCTGTTTTCCTGTTACACAATGTCGAACTTGTGTAAATATCCGAATCTCCCCTTTTTCTGTCACTTAATTAGATTTTAGACGTTTTAAATAGATAAACCCATTAGATAAACCATTATGATATAGGAATATACCACCGTATTAGGTAGAGTGCGACTGAACTCTCAACGAAATTAAAACAAATAACATTTAAGGAATCTCTGAATAGATATGTCGAAATCATTAGTAGTAGTTGAATCACCAGCCAAAGCAAGAACTATAGAAAAAATATTGGGAAAAGACTATATTGTTGACTCCTCCGTTGGACATATTCGCGATCTACCAAAAAGAGAACTTGGTGTTGATGTTGATAACAACTTCACTCCAAAATATGTGATGATTCGTGGTAAAGGATCGGTTGTTAAGGAGATACAAGAAAAAGCAAAAAAGGTTGATTGTATCTTTCTTGCCGCAGATCCTGACAGAGAAGGCGAAGCAATATGTTGGCATCTTGCGACCGAATTGAAAAAAATAAAGAAACCTATATATCGCATTGTATACAACGAAGTAACACAAAGCGCAATTTTAGAAGCGATTCAAAATCCCGGAACAATTGACCAAGCACTTGTTGATGCCCAGCAAGCACGGCGTGTATTAGATAGACTTATTGGATGGAAGATCAGTCCCATTTTATGGAGTAGTGTTAAACCTGGTTTAAGTGCAGGAAGGGTGCAATCTGTTGCTGTTCGATTAATCTGTGAACGTGAAGCGGAGATTGAAGCATTCAATCCGGAAGAATACTGGTCTATCAATGCAACTTTGACACCTACACCTAAAGAACATCTGTTTCCTGCCAAATTACATAAGATAGCGTCTAAGAAGGGAGAAATCAATAATTACGGATTCCGTATTGATGAAGAACGCGCAAATGAAATCACAGAAGATGCCAAACAACAGAATTACATCGTAACAAAAGTGCAAAAACGGGAACGAAAACAAAAGCCAGTTCCACCATTTATTACAAGCACTCTACAACAGGAAGCATCTCGTAAACTTCGTTATACAGCAAAAAAGACAATGGTTATTGCACAGCAATTATACGAGGGGCTTAATATCGGAGACGAGGGATCTGTTGGTCTGATTACTTACATGCGTACCGATTCAACAAGGATTGCACAGGATGCTCTCACTGCCGCGCGTAAATATATTAAATCCAAATACGGTTCAGACTACATGCCTACGCGTGCGATAAATTACAAAAGTAAAAAGGGAGCACAAGATGCACATGAAGCAATTCGACCCACATTAAATCTCCGACCTCCTGAAACACTAAAACCATTTCTCAGCAATGACCAGTTCCGCCTCTACGATTTAATCTGGAAACGATTCTTAGCAAGTCAAATGAATCCCGCAATTTTAGATGCTACCACGATTGACATTGAAGCTGGTAAATATCTCTTCCGAGCGACAGGTTCTGTAATTAAGTTCGATGGTTTCAGACGCGTATATATGGAAGGACAAGATGATGTTAACGCCAACGAAAACAACGGTAGTGATGAAAATGTAAATTTACCGAATGTCAACGAAGGTGATGTGCTGGAATTACGTAAATTGGAACCGAAACAACACTTTACACAGCCACCACCCCGATATAATGAAGCAACCCTTGTCAAAGCATTAGAAGCCAAAGAGATCGGTAGACCGAGTACTTATGCAGCAATTCTTTCAACTATTCAAGAAAGAGAATACATTGTAAAAGAGCAGCGAAGACTAATTCCCACGGATGTCGGTAGACTTGTTAACGAACTATTGATACACGGTTTTCCAGACATAGTTGATGTAGAATTTACGAAAGATATGGAACTGAAACTTGATACAATTGCAGAAGGGAAAGCAAGTTGGGTAGACACACTCGGAGAATTTTACCCCTCATTTCAAGATGCACTGAAAGAAGCACCTGACAAGATGTATGAAGCACGGAAAGCAATGGAAACAGAATCAGATGAGAAGTGCGAAAAGTGCGGTGGAAATATGATTATAAAATGGGGAAAATATGGTCGATTTCTTGGTTGTTCCAACTATCCAGAATGTCAAAATATAAAGGCGTTGAACGGTGATGATTCCACTGCCGCTGAACCAGAAGAAACAGATACGCTCTGTGATAAATGTGGTGAAGTGATGCTGATTAAGCAGAGTCGTGCTGGTGCACGCTTCATGGCATGTAGCGGTTATCCAAAGTGCAAAAATGCAAAACCTATTCCCATGGGAGTTGATTGTCCGGAACCGGATTGTGATGGATACTTAGGTGAACGTCGAAGTAAGAGGGGTAAGGTTTTCTACGGGTGCAGCAACTATCCTACTTGTGGGTTTGCAAGTTGGGATAAACCGATTGCTGAACCGTGTCCAAAATGTAATGCTCCATATATCGTTGAAAAGACGCAAAAAACGGGTGATCCAATACACGCTTGTGCATCAAAATCCTGTGATTACACGAATACGCCTCAGTAGTTCTACAATATACTCAAGTTATCTGTGTATGCTAAAAACATGCCACCATTTTGTATGTAATCAATTATGATTCAACTTCATCAAGTAAGTTTCAGTTATAATAATTTAAGTGTACTGGAAAGAGCGAGTTTTCGTCTTGAACGCGGTGAATACGGATTCCTCGTTGGTGAAAGCGGGGCAGGCAAAACAACGCTACTCAAAATGATTTACGGTGCATTAATACCTTCATCGGGTTCCTTAAATGTACTCGGTCAGTCACTTGCAGATCTTACCCCATCTACACTGCCATTTTTCAGACGAAAAATAGGTATAGTATTTCAAGATTGCAACCTTGTTGATACCAAAACCGTTGAACAAAACTTGGCAATTCCTCAGAAACTCATCGGAACAAAAATAAGGATATTACATGAAAATGTAGATAATCTATTACATCAAATGGGGTTAATCCATCATAAACTATCTAAGCCAAGTCAAATATCCAGCAATGAACGACACCGACTTGCAATTGCAAGGGCAATTATCAATAGTCCTTTGCTAATAATAGCAGACCAACCCACAGAAACTCTTGATCCAAATCTTACACTTGAAATGCTTACGCTTTTTGATACGCTCAATTTTCAAGGCACTACTGTTTTAGTTGCAACATCCGATCCTGAACTTCCAGAAAGGTTTATGCGTACTAATAATACTGCACCAAAACGCGTCTTTACTCTCAAAGATGGCTGTATTACAGCCTAACCGAATTTCGTAGTAATTTTTTATTTCAATCGGTTATTTCATCAGATAGTGAATTGTATAGAATAACATAAAATACAATGCGATATTATATACAAAATGCCTTTGTTCAAATATCACAAACCGGATTACATAATCTCTTTAGCATCATCGCGCTTGCTTTGTTCACATTAATCCTAAATACATTTCTATTTAATCACAATTCTCTCTATGAAGAATTATCACTTAGAAAAACTGTTGCGCCGCTCATTGCTTATGCAAACGATTCAGTTGCTGAAGAAGATGCTAAGGTTTTTGCAGATCAAATCAGGAAGAATGATAATATCTATTATATTGAATACATTTCTAAGGATGAACACCTAAACCGTGCTGAAAAACAGTTTGGAGCACTTGGAGCTTTAATTAAGAATGGATATTCCGGTAGCAATCCTTTTCCCGCTTCCTTAGAGATTTATTTTAAGACATCAAATTTATCAAGAAAAACACTTGAAGAAATCGCCTATGATATTGAATCCGATGAAATGATAGATGATGTTGTCTTGACAGGACATGGTATTCTCACAGACATATATCATCAGACGTACCGTATGACTGTTGCAAGTATCGTAATTACGGTATTGATTTCATTGTTACTTATCCGTGCATCAGTCTTGAAAACTGGTAGAACCCGACATAAAGAAATACAACTACTAAATAATATTGGTGCTACGCGAGGATATCTCCGTACTCCCTTTATCATACAAGGCATATTTCTGGGATTCTTCGGAACATTATTCGGGTTAGGCTGTTTCTACATACTCTACTGTCTGTTTACTTTCCAACTGGGAGTTCTTGAGTTCCTTCCGTGGTATCAACTCATCGCTGTTGTTTCTGCGAGTATTATTATAGGTATGGTATCGGGTGTATCAGCATATAAAAGGTATGCTAAAACCCACAAGAAAATGGTATCAATATAGTATGTGGTATTTCCTAACCGTGGAAAATGTGTACAAAATACATTATCTGTTTATATAGGATTTCGGTTATCAAGTTGAAACGATTCTATTCTAATGATAACCGATTTTTTTATACCTACTATACATCTACAATGGTAATTATATCTCATGAGAAATATAGAAATTAGTGTCATTTTCAGAAACATAGGAAATCTGATGAAAATCCGCGGAGATTCTCATTTCCGTACAAGATCTTACGACAAAGCTGCAGACATAATTGAGGACTTGTCTGTTGATGTTAGTGAATTAATTAAGGAAGGTAAATTTCAAGATCTTGAAGGAATTGGAAAAACAATTGAGGAAAAGACACGAGAAATACTTGATACAGGTACCTGTCAAGCCTATGAAAAACTTTTAGCAGAAATAGGGATAGAAGCACTTGACCTACTGAAAATCAGTGGGATTGGTGAAAAAACAGCAAGTCGACTATATAATGATCACAATATTAAAAATCTGACACATCTATCTGAGGCACTTGAAGATGGAAGCCTTGAAGGTATAAAAGGCTTTGGGAAAAAGACCCTTTCCTCCATAACCAAAAGTCTGGAATTCTTAATGACATACCGTGGGGCACGTATTCTGGCACGAAGTTTAGACCTTAGTAACCACCTATCTAATATAATCAGTAATTGTTCCGCAGTAACCCGGCATGAAGTTACAGGGGATATACGTAGGCGAGAAGAGATTTGTCGTAGTATAGAAATTATTGTAGAATGTGCTGATGGGACGAAAACGGCTCATGATAACCTCATTGAGACGATCACAACACATAACGAACCACTTACAACCCAAATTATAGACTCACAAGACATTTCTACTATGCCATTGTTACAACCATTGACCAAAATACATCTAAGTGTTGACAATGGTTTGGCAGTGATAATCTATCTATGTTCACCTGCTGAATTCGAGGCAGTTTTGTTTTTAACAACGCCGACGAAGGACCATCTCAGTGCTTTCTCAGCAAACACACATATTTCTCTCGAAATGCAAGATGATAAAACAGAATATTGGGAAGAAACACAGAACAAATCTGAGAGAGATATTTATGAGATGTTCGGCATGTCATATATTGAACCGGAACTACGACAATACCCTGATACCGTTGCGTTATCCTTGGACGATAAGTTACCTAAGCTAATAGAATACAGCGATATGAGAGGGGATCTACATACACACACTGATTGGAGTGATGGGACACATACACTCAGTGAGATGGTAGAGGCAGCCAAAAAACGTGAACTTGAATATTATGCTATTACAGATCATTCAGTTTCCTCAGCGGTTGCCAATGGATTGGATCAAAAACGGTTGTTAGCACAGATAAAACAGGTACGTGAGGTGGATGCAGCAACCGAAGGCATTACAATTTTAGCAGGGTCTGAAGTGGATATTCGAAGAGATGGCAAGCTTGATTTCCCAGACGAAATACTCGCGCAACTTGACATCGTTGTTGCAAGTGTACATAGCCAATTTACGTTATCTGAAGCTGATATGACAAAACGGGTGATTCGGGCAATTGAAAATCCGTATGTAATGATTATTGGTCACCCAACAGGAAGGTTACTCGGCAGGCGACCTATGTATCCGATTAACATTGAAGAAATAATTGCTGCAGCGGCAGAAAACGGGACAATTTTGGAGATAAACGGTTCTCCCAGTCGGTTGGATTTGGGACCAGAATATATCCGTATGGCAAAGGCAGCTGGGGTGTTAATCTCAGTAAACACAGATGCTCACTCTGTACCGGATACAGAACGTTTCAAGTATGGAGTAAATGTTGCGCGCCGTAGTGGTTTGACGAAAGAAGATGTCATCAATACCTACCCATTAGAAAAATTACGTAAGACATTAAAAAAGGAGATATAAGGTGAAGCGGACACAACATTCCCCTGCCAAACGCGCTATTATTATTGGAATGGATGGCGCAAGCATGGAACTCGTGAATAACATGATTGAATGGGGACACACTCCAAATATGGCGAAACTTCGCAACGCTGGAGTGTATCGTCCAATGATAGGTGTATTTCCAACATTAACGCCACCTGGATGGACAGCACTCTCAACAGGTTCTTGGCCTGGAAACCATAAAGTTATGGATTTTAACATACGTGCTGTTGGTGAAGAACTTGATAAAACAGTATGGGGGATAAATACTGGATTGTGTCAGTCGGAATATCTGTGGAATCTTGTAGAACGAGTAGGTGGTAAACCGATTCTGGTGAAATGGGAAATGTCTTGGCCCCCTACCGTAAAAACAGGAATTCAGGTGGAAGGAACTGGTCCAGGCGTTTCCAACCATCACCAAATTGCAGGGTATCATCTTTTCGTCTCTGGTAAATGGGCACCACGTCCTATCGGTGGACAGCGAGACCCAGAATCGCTGGACCCAAGCGCATTGCAAAAGATAAAACATATAGATTCGGTCGATATAAAACCAATTGAAATCAGTCAGTGGGAAGGCACTTTACCAGAATCTAGACAGCAGTTGCAAGAAGTAAAACTCACGATTCAACCTTTGGCTCGTGGTAGAGAAAACATGAACCGTGGTAAAATTGGTGTTCCAAAACCATTTTACGGGCTAATATATGCTACTGCCAATAATGGATATGATAGAATAAAAATATGTCGTAGCCGTTCTGTGGATGATGTGGTTGCGGATCTGGGTGTAGGGGATTGGAGTGATTGGTGGTTGGATACGTTTAATATAGATAGTAGTGATGTTGAAGGATATGTTCGTATGAAGCTGGTCACGTTAACATCTAATGCAGATGCTTTTGAGCTATTTGTTCCACAGATTTGGCCCCGTTCAGAATACACTGTACCTGCGGAAATTGCTACCGCTATTGACCAGAATGTGGGTTCATTCCTACAGAATCCCGCAAGAGACGCACTCGGACAGGTAGATGATGACACATATTTTGAATTGTTAGAATATCATCACCAACGTTTGGCAGATGTCGCTACATATCTTGCTTCGGAAAACGATTGGGATGTCCTGATGGTAGAGACACATGCTCCGGATTACGCAAGTCATTTCTTTCTTAGCCAAGCAGATGAAATAAGTGGTGCTGCACCTGAAACAATCCAGCGGTGTCGAGAAGGTTTACGTCGCACTTATGAATCAGTAGACAATATGATTGGACAAATCGCTGAATTGGCAGATGATGAGACTGTCGTGCTTATCTGTGCTGACCACGGAGGCACACCGAATCAGTTCCGTGCCGTTGATATTGAAAAGGTCTTGGAAGAAACAGGATTTATTGTGAGACAGCAGAATAACAAAATAGACTGGACGAAAACACGTGCTCTCAATGTCGGATTAGTACATATATTCATCAATCTTGAGGGACGCGAACCGAATGGAATAGTAGCAGCTGAGGATTATGAAGCAACACAACTGGAGATTATTGCTGCACTACATGCATATCGTGATGAAGAAACAGGAAGGCACCCGTTTTCATTAGCAGTGACAAAAGCCGACGCAGAGATGTTGAACTTACATGGTGAGCTTGTAGGTGATGTTGTCTACGCACTACGTCCAGAGTTTGATGGAGCACATGGAAAGCAGTTACCATCGGTTAGTTTTGGCATTGGTGGTCAACATTCCACTTTCATTCTCTCTGGGGCAGGCGTGCGGAACGGGGTTGCATTGGAACGACAGGTTCGCGTGGTAGATGTCGCCCCTACACTCTGCTATCTGTTAGGACTTCCGATGCCTAAGAATGTTGAAGGTGGTGTAGTTTACGAAGCGTTAATGGATCCAGATTGGCATTTAACGCAGCTTGCTGATATGGAGTAATTTACCTGTTTAGTCGGGATATAATGTCTACTGCACACGGTTAATATAAATATCGTGATCTTTTCCGCGGGCATCACTCCATACAACAATTACACTTCCTATACTTGTAGAAACTGCGTTAGGTGAAATCTGTTCTTTTTCCGCATCACAAACAGGAACACCGTTCTTTTGCCATAGCGGGGTCCCGTTTTCATCAATCCTTTGCGCATATATTGCATCCTCTGTGATGTTACCAAAATCCTCACGATAATCAAGCCAGTACGCTATCGCACCACCTGCACCATCTGAAACAAGCATTGGATTCTGTTGAACTCCACCCTCTGTACAAACTGGTACACCCTCTTTATCCCACAATCGTTTACCTTCTACATTGACGCGTTGCGCGTAAATATCAGCAAAGACATCACGGTCGTCCCACCACACAACGATGAAACCACCTTTGTCATCAATAACAGTTTTATGTTGTTGTTGATTGACCGGTAACTCACAAATTTGTATACCATCTTTTTCCCATAGGTGTGTTCCATCTGCAGCGATGTGTTGTGCATAGAGTTGTGCGGACGTGAAAAAGTTAGGATCGTTTCTGTAATCTGCCCAAACACAGAACGCTCCTCCATTGCTATCTATGTGTTGGGCAAAGATGTTCCAATCGGGTGTACTGATATCCCACCACACTATGATTGCACCTCCCTTACCATCGCTGATTAATACTGGGTCATATTGATCCCCTTCACCACGAAACACAGCAGTACCATTATGGTCCCATACCGCATTCCCGTCCGATGAAATCTTTTGAATGTAGATGTCTTGATTGCCCGAACGCCAATCCTCCCAAACAACAATTACGCCTCCGTTTCCATCTGAGATGGCTGTGAAATCGTCTTGTAAAGTTGGTTCTGTACATACTGAAACACCATCGGGAACCCACAACTTTTCACCGTTTGCATCAACTCGCTGAGCGAAACTATCTTGAGAACCATTTCGCATATCACCCCAAATGATTATTGCACCGCCTTTCATATCGGTAACGATTTCGGGTGCCCCTTGAGCTGCATCCTGATCACATATAGGAATTCCATCAGGTGTCCAAACCATATTCCCATTTTTGTCAACTCGTTGACCATAGATATCGTAATTTCCATTTCTTCCATCACGCCATGTAACTATGACTCCATCATTCCCATCAGTTGTTAATATAGGAAAATATTGGGCATTTTCAGCAGTACATACTGGCAGGTTGTTAGCAGGAATCCATTCTGGATTGATACTGGATTGTCCATACATAAAAAAGAATATGGAAAAGAATAGGATGTTACACAGGTAACTATTAACACATAATTGTGGTGCTTTTTCTATGAAACAAACTATTAATCTATATATAAATTGAGATGTATTTATGATAAACTTCATTAATATAAGAGTAAGTGTGTATATATGTCAGGGGTCTATATGTGTGGGTTAGAGAACGTAGGGAGGACAGATAAACTGATGGGTTTATGGGGCAAAATCAGTGTATGATTACAAAATACTGCTGTTTTTACATTAACAACTCTTCACCTATCGGGAAAAATTGGTCAGCCATTGCCTGTAAATCCATAGATGTGTTATGCTCAAATGCTACTACCTCTATCCGTTTGCCCTGTTGTTTGATAAGTTCAGCAAGCGGACAAAAGTCTCCGTCTCCACTTGCTAAGATTACCACATCCAAAGTAGTCAGCATAGATACCACGTCAACAGCGATGCCAACGTCCCAATCTCCTTTTGCGGAACCATCCCCACGTAAACGCAAGTCCTTACTTCGAATTGTATAACCGTTATGTTCTAATAATGATATAAAATTCCCTTGTTTTATTTCCGGTATCTGTACAATATAGGCATAAGCTTTCATCAATTGACGAGGACCTACAATCAAGTCAAGAAGTTTGATGTAATCGACTCGACGTTCAAACCGATCTTTTGCAGCATAAAACATATTTTGGACATCAACGAAAACCCCAACCCGAGGTTGGGACAGTTCAATATCACTATCTTGTATAATTTCCATCTCAGGACCATCTATATGATTAACAGTCTGTCGTATTTGGTTAAGCGCGTTTTGGGACATTTCCTGTGATTTCTCAAACATATCAAAATGTCCCTGTAAATCGGCTTTTAGTTGATCTAATAATTGTTTTTCTTTGTATACTGCCTCTTCAACCAACTTTAGTTCAACCATGAAAGATTCTTTTGAGGCTTTAATTTGACCAAGTTCATTTAGTTGTGTAGAGATTTCATCGTACTTTGCAATGAGTTGTTTGTGTTCATCATCCAATTTTAACAACCTGTCATTTGCTTCAGTGTACTGTGATGCATTTTCCTGTAGCACCCTGTTTTCTTGTTGAAGAAATACCAACTCCTTCTCTTTTTCGATAAAAGTATTTACTTTCCTTTTTAGTGCTTCATTTTCTTCTAATAGATATTGACAGTGAAGTTCCAGTCTCTTATTCTTTTTACCTAACGTTGAGTATTGTTCTCGTAGATTTGATAATGCCTGTTCAAGTCGAAAAAGTTCACCTTGCTGATCCTCTACATTGTAGCGACTATCTTCCAATTCATCTGTGTTGGAAATTTGTGGCGGATTTGGTAAAGTTACGTTATTCTGTTTTTCATAATCTTCATGAAATGCTTGGCGTTGTTCATAAGCTTGTGATATTAAACTATATCCATGTGAATTAACATCATCTCGAGAGTCCATCAGGAGTGCCCAGACCACTTCCCCAAACTCACCTGATTCAAGTAGTGGCTCAGGAGTGTTAAAGAATGTATGTATTTCATCAACTTCCATAAATCCCACGCGGGAAATCGCATCCACCGCTTTCTGTGACAAATGTTCGACTACGAGATCGTCAATTTGGGATTGTTTGAAGAATACAGTGACGAACCTGTTTAACAGTTCTTGTTTGGAAAATGATTGAAAATTGTCCGAGGCAGTGGTTTGATCTGATTGCATCAGTAGTTGGGAAATCTCTCTCTCATTTAAAAAATTAGCAAGAAACGACATCAGTTGATCCTGCTGTATATTCAATTTTATATTAGTTTTTGTCATGAGATTCCTCCGAATATTATCTTTTTTATAGAAAAAAATTCTGTCATATATTACACCTATGCATAAACATTTTAACAGAAAGAAACTTATATAACAATCTTATCTTACTAAGAGTAATTGTTGTGATACCTCATAATTATGTATTCATTGAATACAATATCAGTGTTAAAGTTTGATTATCTTACTTGAACTATTTTGGATGGAGCGTGTTGCATTGCGTGTATCAACTACCGTACCAGCATATCTAACAACAAATTCATAATCTATAGAACTGTGGTCAGTAAGGATTACAACACAATCTACACTTTCAATTATAGATGTTGTAAGCGTTTCTGAATGATAGGTATCCTCTCCCCTAAGGATAATATTTGAAACGTGTGGGTCATGATATAAAATTTTTGCACCGTTGTCAAGCATTAATCTCATAACTTCAAATGCAGGTGATTCCCTTGTATCTCCAATGTCTTTCTTGTATGCCACTCCGATAACCAGAATTCTTGAACCATTAAGAGATTTACGTTGTCGGTTTAACGCGTGAATTACTTTGTCAAATACATATTTGGGCATACTACGATTTATTTCACTTGCCAGTTCAATAAATCTTGCATGATATTGGTAAGTGCGTGCTTTCCAAGACAGATAGTGCGGATCTATTGGTATACAATGTCCACCCGGTCCAGGACCTGGATAGAATGGCATAAAACCAAAAGGTTTGGTTGCAGCAGCATCTATTATTTCCCATACGTCCATACCCATTCGATCACAAATCAATGCCACTTCGTTAATCAGACCTATATTGACGCTACGAAATGTATTCTCTAATAGCTTGACCATTTCAGCAATGCGCGGTGATGAAACAGTATGAGTTTTGTTTATATATTGTTCGTAAAACGCCTTTGCAATTTGTGTGCATTTGGGTGTAACACCACCGATAACCTTTGGTGTGTTAGTCATATAAAAAGTACTATTCCCCGGCTCAATACGTTCAGGTGAATAAGCAAGATAAAAGTCCTTTCCAACCTGTAATGTCCCCTTTGTGTCTGAAGAGTTCCTGTCAGGGCTGTGTTGAGTGTCGGACGATTGTGTGGTATTTTTGACAGTTGGTTGCAGCATTGGTAGGACAACTTCTTCGGTCGTACCGGGATAGGTAGTACTTTCGAGAATTATAAGTTGTTCTTCACGCAAATGTTCTGCTATTTGCTCGACTGCTGCAGAGATATATTGTATGTCCGGAGTGTTATTTTCACTCAATGGTGTTGGCACGCAAATGTTGACTGTATCCAGTTCACTTATAACACTAAAATCATCTGTTACTTGGATTTGTCCTGACTTGATAAATGATTCAAGAACAGAATTTGGCACATCGGGAACATCTGAGATTCCGTTCTTCAACCTTTCTAATTTATGTTGGCAAATATCAATCCCTGTGACTCTAAATCCAGCATTCGCTATGGCTACCATTAGAGGTAAGCCAACATACCCAAGTCCGATTACACCAGAATGCGCACTACAAGATTCAATCTTTTTTAGTATCATTATCTCAATTTTTCGTCATTGTCATCCATCGTGCAGCTGAATACAGACTCGTGAATATCTTTTCAGGTGTATAATCTTTCACAGTTGAATCAGCCTTGATGTACTGTTTATAGGTCTCTCGTCCGTGTCCAGTTAACACGAGGATCGGTAATGCGCCAGCGTTACGTGCAGCTTGAATATCTGTGAATGAATCACCGATGAAAAATGTTTTCGACAAGACAAGTTTGTTTTCTTCCGCTGCTTGTAACAACATACCAGGATTCGGTTTACGACATCCGCATTTAGCATCTGGGTGATGGGGACAATAATATATTTTTCTTATTTCTCCATCCTCTTCTTCAATTACATTTAACATTTGTTGATGGATTTCAGACAGTTTTTTTTCAGAATATAGTCCTTTGCCAATTCCCGCTTGGTTGGTAGCTACAATAATACCGTACCCGTTTTGTGTTAAAATACGTATGGCATCCAAGGCGTTTGGTAGGAAGATAAAATCATTCCAATCACGGACATAACCTTTATTCAAAGGATTCTGATTGATTACTCCATCTCTGTCAAGTATAACAGTTTTCATGCATTATATTATAGTGAATTTTAGAATGATTCTTGACAATTATAGTACGTAAGTCGGAGTTCCCTACACTCACTCTGACCCGTGCGTTTTCAGTGTGTTTCCAATGTCGGAGTTCCCAAGAAATCTCTGGATGCTGTAAGTAGTTCCTCAGGTGTAACAGTTGAACACCCCATTTTACCAACGACAATCCCACCAGCAAGACTTGATAGTTCCGCTGCACTTCTATTATCTGCATTTGCTGTAATTGCAAGACTAAATACAGCAACCACAGTGTCTCCAGCTCCTGTTACATCAATTACTTCTTGTGAGATAGGAGGAAGATGATCAACTTGTAGGTTACCGTTCGAATCTCTTTGGAACAGAGACATACCTTGCTCCTCACGTGTTATCAACAATGTTGGCAACGATAATTGGTCTAATATCTTTTCGCCAACAGAAATTAAGTGAGATACATCGGTAATCTCTTCCTGTAATGCTGCAGCTGCTTCCTTGTAATTGGGTGTAAGAACTGTTGCACCTTTATAATGCAGGAAATTATTCCGTTTTGGATCAACAATTATCGGTATATTGTAAGATTTTGCATTTAGCACTACCTTTTGTATTAATTCCTGATCAACGACCCCTTTATCATAGTCAGCAAATACGATGGCATCACATTCTCCAATCTGCGACAGTGTAACATGCAATAGCCGTTCCTTTAACTTAGCAGCTATATCCTGTTTAGATTCTCTATCAATTCTCAGTAGGTGATGTCCTTGGTGTAGGATTTGATCATCAGAACTGTCTAACTCAGACAATGATGCTTCTACGGTATTAGGGTTTACTATGACCCGTGTTTTTTTGCTTGTTGGACGCTGAATATCTATATTAATATCAGTTGTACGAATATCCAATGTATTTAGTAAGTGGAGTAATTTTTCTCCATCACTATCTTTGCCGATGACACTGACTAATACTACATTACCCCCTAAACTGACAATATTTTGCGCAACATTTGCAGCACCACCACAACCAATCCGTTCACCCAACATTTCAAAAACAGGAACTGGTGCCTCAGGTGAAATTCGGTTGACTTCACCCCAGACGTATTCATCTAAGATGACATCACCAATTACCATTATCCGTTTATTTTCAAATTGTGTTACAAGATTATTAAAGTTCACAAGATAATATTACCATATCTTAACAGGTAAAAGCAACATACATTCTCACCAACGCTAACTAAAGTAATTGGAAAATGTAATATTTTCCGTTAGTTTTCATGACAAATTAAAAAAACAGATAAAACACAAAAATTGTAAAAATATATTTGACATACGTTAATCTCTTATGTTATAATATAAATCACATTCATCGTTTTGTTTTATAGGTGATAAAGTAATGTTAAGTTTTCATATTACAAACATACAGATAATATCAAAATTAGTGGATAAAATCATATTGATAAACAAGTGTTTTTTCAGCATAGACAAACTGTACCAATTTTTAATTTTTTTATCTTGTAAAATCCTGTTTATATAGTCTATAAACCCTTACTGATACTATCTTCACAAGCAATGTACCAAAGTGTACCAGTGAACGAAATTAATGTACCAATTGGTACACTTTATTAAGGAGGATATCTCAATGAAATTAGAAGAAAAACACAAACAATTCGCAGTCAAATTGTTCGCAAAAATGATGACACGTGCAGAAGTCGTTGAAGCATTCATGCAAGAATTTGAAGAAGAACTACCGAAACCACCCATACAAGAACCTGAATACCCATCTAATGTTGACCAAGAAAACAATGATGAGACAGATATAAATCGCATAATTGATAGAGATCAACATTATAATGATTGCTTACTCAGATATGACAGGACTTACAGACGATTATACGGCAACGATGCTAAAACAAGATTAGAACAGGACCTACCCAAATTACGTGAACAAATAGAAAAGGACTATCAAGAACAACAAAAAATGCATCTTGATAAGATCCACAACGAAAACTTAGCTGAATACAAACAACAACTACAATTACATCGGAAGAAGCTAAGATCAAGCATTTCTACACAACTCAGAAGGTATAACATCTCTCATAACCAATTTCCATTAAAATATCGCGAACTATTCTACCAAACCCACAAAGAATATTTAGCGAAATTACTTACCGACAGCAACACAAACACCGATGACATTACCATTGAACTTAAAACCCTTTACGGATACATTAAGAAACGATTATTACAAGGAGAACACCCCAAAGACACAAACACAACCATTAGGCTGGCACATACCATACTCAAAACAATTGCATCCAACAAACTGTAGGAACAATCCAACAGTCACAAAACCCCAGCGAGACGACAGGTGTGTAGAGATAGCAGATTATCACACTTTTGCCAAAACTTTACACACCCATCACATCTATTTTCACTTGTATAATTGCCAATTATCTGATAAAATAGTCTGGCATATTTCAAGATACTGGTTCATCAACCTATAACTAATATACCTTGGTGGAATTACATATTTAATTTAAGAATTAATGAAGAATATTCTTTCAAACACATCAAAAGTTTAGTTTTGTGTCAAAATTACACCACGAACTTAGACAAAAGGGTAAAACAAATTTGATAAATATGTTTTTACATATACGCTTTCTATCTCTTCTATTTATATTAATATTCCCTGTCAGTTTCTTACAATCAGTTTTAGCTGAGAATCATGCTGACGAGAATATCGTAACTGATAGTCCACAATACCCCGAAACATCAACATATAAATTGCAAGTTGGCGACAGTATAGTCGTAACTGTTGAAGGTTTTCCCGAATATACAAAAGACCGGGCTCCTGTTCCTGTTCAACCTGATGGTTATATTTCCTATCCTCTTATTGGACTTGTCAAAGCAACAAGTTCTACAGTGTCGGAACTGGAAGCACAGATGCAGAAAGTATTTTCTGAGAAACTACCGAGTGCACGGGTATTTGTAACGCTGATGCAGCCACGACGAAACATACTTGTTTTTGGTGCAGTAGAACAACGACCAAGAGGGAACATGCATGTTTTTGAAACTGGTCAGGTCTACTTGATGCATGCTTTGGGTGCTGCAGGTATCAACTATGAACTCGCAGACCTTACTAATATTAAGGTTTGGCGTGATGGCAAGCCATTTACAACCGTAAACTTTCAGGATTTCATTGAATCAGGTAAGGAAGATATTCCCTTAAAGAACTACGATATTGTCATCGTTCCGTCTATTTTTGAACAGAGACGTATTCGTGTTGTCGGGGCAGTAACTGCTCCCGGACTCTTTCCTATAACGACTGATCAGATCCCAGCGGACCAAGCATTAAAACTTGCCGGGGGTTCTCGGGCGGATTTTGCCGATCTAAAAAAAGCAGAAATAATCAAGGATACGGGGAATACAACGGTCGATCTTACTTCTGATGCCGTCAAAGCAATGTTATCACCTGGAGATATATTATATGTACCTCTCGCTGAAGCAAAAATTAGTGTAGTTGGGGCTGTAGATAAACCCGGTCAATTTGTTATTTCTGAACCGACACTGTTAAGAGATGCTGTGGCAATGGCAGGTGGTTTGAACGAGGAGAAAGCAAACCCAAAAAAATGCGTCCTTACACGCGCAAATGGTACACAGGAAAAACTTAACTACGATTTGGTTCAGTCAGATGTATATCTAAATCCGAACGATCAACTCCGAATACTGGAACGTACGCGTATTGACTGGCGGGTGCTTACATTTGCTGCATCACTGACAAACTTGGTTGTAAGTGTTTGGCTAAGATATAGGTAGGGTACGTATTTTAGATCGAAAACAGTTTCACTCTACCCATAGGTGTCAACATAAGAAAATAATGCAGGATTTTCTTCTTGTAGAAGCAACCCTATAATAACCCAAGTTGCTACCTACAAATTTTTAGACATGTGGATACTGTTTTAATGAAAAAAGGCATTATTCTCAAAAATATTGTAGCGCAAACTGTTAGTTTGCGTCTATTCGGACACAAACTAACAGTATGTACTACATTATGAGGATTAAGTTATTAATCGCACCGCTGGTGCTTTGTTGCTTGTGTAATATGTTATCTATACACCTTTCGCACCGCTGGTGCTGATATTGAATTAGCCAATCCTCGGAGAGGCGAAAGGTATGTAGCATCAGGATATCGGCGTTCATCAAGCCCAGAGGGGCGACAGGTGTATCAGATAAACTTACATTCTTCATTAAAGGGACAGATTTGGGACGGTGTCAGAGTCGTCCAGAACATGATTATAAATCTAATTTATTTTTTAATCTTCATTATATAGCAACTTGAGTTATAATAAATGGATACGTTCCCTTAAGTTGACATTTATGGTTTCGCTTTGCTATACACGACTTACAATAGATGTGGACATTCACTGTTGGAGTTCATAACACTCACTCCGACCTACGAGTATAATATCTAATTATTTTCAAAATACACCATAAATATCCCTGATGTGTTAAAGGATTACTTGTATGAGGTTTAATGATGCCAGAAACAAACGATAGGCAGCTTGAAGAAATTACTGAAATAAGATTGTCAGATTATTTTTGGATACTTTTCCGTAATAAATGGAGTGTTATCCTTATATTTTTTCTGTGTGTGTTCGCTGCCTTTATTGTTACCGATTCCACACCACCTGTTTATCAATCCGAAACAACTATTCGCATACTTGACGGTCAACAACCGTCTTCGATATTATCTCAGATTCCCCTTTCTGGTCTGCTTAAAGGACCTACTTTAGGCACTTATGCTACCCTTCTCCAATCCCGCGACTTAATAATTGAACCAACAGTAAGGCAACTCATAGATGAAAGGTTGTTAGAACCACTCCCTATTCATAGAGGAAAAACAGTAAAGTTGTTAGCAAATATCTTTAATATTAAATCAGATTCCACAATTACAGAACAAGGTGACCTTACTGACGATGAGTGGAAGGATTTCTTTGTAAAACGACTGATTGATGAGCAAATGAAGGTTGAAGAATCACAAAATGGCAACATGATATCACTTTCAGTAAAACAGCAAAAACCGGAATATGCGCAGCTATTATGTAACAGGATTGCAGCACTACTTGTTGAAACAACCGAAGCGGAAAAAGAAGAGGAAATGCGCTGGTGGGATAAACCTTTACCACAAACAATGCTAACTGAGGCAAAACAGAACCTTGAGAATTCAGAAACAAAACTCTTTAATTTTCAACAAGACAATCCTGAACTTACCTTAAATGCTGAAGGTGGTATACAAGCACAACTCGTTTTAGCACTGCAGCTAAGTGAAAATGAATTAACCAGCCAATTGATTGGGGCAGAATTGCAACTTGGCACTTTTCAAGAAGAACTTAATAAGGCTGATGAAGAACTCATCTCGGAAACCGTAGCAAAGAATCCATCATATTCAAAACTGGATGAAAATCTAAAAGAGTATGAGATTGAAAAGAAGGCACTTATAGGAAAATATGGTGATGTAGACCATCCAGAAATAACCTCATTAACCGAAAAGATCAAGGAAACGAAAGCACAACTTGATACTACAGAAAAAGATATAAAAAGCACTACTTCCTCATATAACCCGCTCCACCAAATTCTTACACAACGGGTAAATGAAGTACAAGCATCAATCATTAGTCTTGAAGAACAAAAAGCAGAAGTGTCCGCTCAGATTGATAAACGCATCAAGGAAATTGGTGGTTGGTCTGAAGAACAGCTTGAGTTGTTTCGTCTTAAACGGGATATAGAAATCTACAGCACGCAAGTAATTGCTTTGGAGGCGAGAATACGAGAGTCACAAATTGTTGCAGAAGCAAGCTCTGAAAATATTAAGGTATTAGACCAAGCACGTCTATCTGAAGAACCAATTAGACCACGCATGAAAATAAATCTTGTATTAGGTGCAATGCTCGGTGGACTACTTGGGTTAACGTTTGCTGTTGTCAAGAATTACTTTAAAGACACCTACCTACGCTTAGAGGATTCTGTTCGTCAGTTAGACGCATTACCTGAACCTCCTAATTTCCTCGGTGTAATACCTTCAATAAAAAAGAACAGTTCCTATCGGATTCCACTCATAGTGAATGATGCCCCAAATTCCATAGCTGCTGAAGCATATAGAGTTCTTGTAGCAAAACTTCCATTCCTAAACCTTGGTGGAGAATTGAAAACAGTGCTCGTTACAAGTTCCACGCGTGGAGAAGGAAAAAGCACCGTTTCTTCAAATCTGGCAGTTGCACTTGCACAGAGAAATAATAAGGTGTTGTTGATAGATGCAGATATGCGTAGACCTTCTCAGCACACTATTTTTCCTACAGAACAACTCCTTCAGATAACTAACCAAAGTGATGAGGATGCAATTGACACTGATTCTGAGTTGATGCACAGCGACCCACGTAAACCTGGGTTAAGTGAAGCACTGATTCGTCTCAATAATGAAAATAGTTACGATGTATTACAGTCAATTATTAGACAGACAGGTATTCCCAATTTACATCTCGTTCCAGGGGGAACTGTACCTCCAAATCCTATTGAACTTCTTAATTCAGATATGATGACCGAATGGTTGGAAATGGTCAAGTCTGAGTATGATGTCATTGTAATTGATTCCCCACCAGTCCGAGCTGTCGCGGATCCTGTTATTTTAGCTACTGTCGTTGATGCAGTTGTATATGTGTTCGACATAACAAAAACAAAACGATTTGATGTATTGACAGGTATCAAGCACCTTAAGGAAGTATTACCAGCAAAAGGTATTGGTGTTCTGTGTAATATGATCAATCCAAAACACGCAAAATCTTATGGATATTATAACAGGCATTCAGGTCATTACGAACTTACAGATGAAGAAAGTTGATAGATTTTTGGTGATAATGGATTAGGATTCCATCTTACCCAAAGCTGCAGGAGGACGTGATCTACCCACAAGTCCAGCAAGCACAATCATTGTTAAGACATGTGGTATTATCTTTAAAACCTGATCGGGTATGTTCCATAGGTCAGCAAGTTCCAATGAGGAAGCAAAACCAAAGAGAAGACACCCAGCAATACCGTAGAGTGGTCTCCAATTACCGAATATAACCGCTGCAAGTGCAACATATCCTCGTCCAGCAGTCATACCTTCAGAAAAATAATGTACATCCGATGCAAGAAAACAACCACCAATACTTGCTAAAATGCCGCTCATGATAACACCAAAATATTGCCATTTTGCACGACTTAGACTGAGAGTTTTGAGTGCCTCTGTTGATTCGCCAGCAGCACGTAATCGTAATCCCCAGGGAGTTTTGAATAGCAGAACATGACTTGCAAGCATAATTATTGGCACTAAATATACAAGGAAGCTATATGAACCGATGACAGGTAATTTCCATTCGGGTAAGCCTTGAACACGCTCATACGCGGGAGTAAGATAATCAGTGACTCCGATTGCCAGAATATTAATGGCAACACCTGTGACAATTTGCTCTGCATGAAATGTGATTGTAGCAACAGCATGTAATAGCGCAAATAGAATTCCTAAACCAATACCGACTGATAATCCACCCCAAGCTGAACCTGTCGCATGTGTTCCTACAACATATCCATAAGCACCAATTAGCATCAAACCTTCAAGAGCGATGTTAATTACACCTGAACGTTCAGAGTATATTCCACCAAGTGCAGCATAACCTAATGGTGTTGTCATTCGTATTGTGCTTGGAATCAAATCAATAATTGTCATTTGTTTTTCTTTTTTAGACTTTCTATACTGACTAAACCGATGATTAATAATCCTTGACCAGCAAGAAATAAACCACGAGGTACATTCAATAACAGTTCTATATCCAAGGCAACTTTATTTAGTAATCCGAACAATAAAGCCGCTGCAAAGACACCAAATGGATGGTTTCTACCCAAAAGCGCAACAGCGATGCCAGTGAAACCCCATCCGGACGAAAAACTATCTAAAAACCTATAACGATACCCCATAACATCAGAGACACCTGCTAAGCCTGCAATTGCGCCGCTTAGTGCCATAACCCAGATAATTACTACACCAGGTTTTATGCCACCATACGCGGCGACATCTGGTGCATTACCAACTAAACGGAGTTCGTATCCCCAACGGGTATACTTTAAAAAAATGTGACAAAAAACAACACAAACACATGCGATTACAAAACTGTCGTTTAATAGATTGCTCTTAGGTAGATACGGTATATAACTACCTAAACGCGATAACATCGCATTTTCATATATTTTGGAGGTATGTGGAATCATCTGATTCGGTTCTTGATAGACAGATGTAACAAGGAAGTTTGTGAGTGCGACAGCAATGAAATTCATCATAATAGTATTAATAACTTCATGCGCGCCGAATTTCGCTTTTAAGATACCGGGTACCGCACCCCACACAGCTCCTGCAATCATGGCTGCACCAATACATAAAGGCACTAATAGAATAGATGGCAAGTATAGATATATGCCTACCAATGTTGCTGCAAATGCCGCGACATAGAGTTGACCTTCACAGCCAATATTAAATAAACCACACTGGTATCCTATTGCTACAGCAAGACCTGTAAAGATCAATGGTGTAGAATTAAAGAGTACACTACCAAATTCATCAAAGCTGGAAAACCCGCTAACTAAAATAGTGGTATAAAATTCTAATGGATTTTGTCCTCGTAGGATTAAAACCAACCCACATAAAAGAAAGAATCCGCAGATGGCAAGTAGCTGCGGATAACAGTTTTTCAGTAATTTACGACTTTGAACGAATGTGTAGATAAGCAGTTTATTTAATGTAATACGGATATTCAAAATTATCTCAAATTGGTGGGATTAATCATAGAAGATTGACAGTACTTTTATATCATGGTAATATGTATCAGAAATACAATAAGACATAATACATATTTCGTCCGATGTTAATATAGCATAGATTTAGCATTTAGGCAATTTGTAATGGAAGTCTGACCATTATACTTGTCTGAATTTTTACTTAATTACTCCTAACGATTCAATTATAAAATAATATGACAAATAAAATAAGACCTTCTAACTCTGAGAAAGATATAACTAACCTTCCAGCAATTTTAGGTGGAAAACCTATTTTTGACATATCAGAAGAGAAACCATTTCCCACCCTTGATCAATGGCAACAAATCACCGAAGCAGAAGCTCAAATGGCTTATGAAATGACACTGCGGAACGAATTGTCTGGTAAGTCCGCCACTGTTCAAGAATTTGAACGAGTGTGGCGTGAACGTCATCAAACACAATTCTCTATGAGTCTATGCAATGGAACCGCTGCATTACATAGTGCGATGTTTGGACTGGGTGTAGGTCCAGGCGATGAGGTGATCTGTCCGACTTATACATGGATGGGATCAATAACACCCGCATTAATGTTGATGGCGAGACCTGTCTTTTGTGAGGTGGATCCGAACACATTGGTCATTGATGTTGACGATGTCAAACAACGGATTACATCCAAGACAAAAGCGATTGTTGCAGTGCATCTGTGGGGAAATGTATGTGATATGGATGCACTGATGGAACTCAGTGCTGAAACTGGTGTACCAGTGATAGAAGATTGCTCTCATGCACACGGAGCATCTTACAAAGGTAAACCGTGTGGTAGTATTGGACATGTGGGGGCATGGAGTTTGCAAGGTAGCAAAGCAGTCAGTGCAGGTGAAGGTGGTGTACTTGCTACGAATGACATTAACGTATTTGAACGGGCATGTTTATTAGGTCAAGTCAATCGTGGAATTAGTAGTATCGCAGGTCCAGAGTTAGATCCATCTTTACTAAATTACCCGTATCTACCTCCTATGGGATTAGGTGTCAAATATCGTGCACATCCGTTGGCTATCGGTATTGCTTCAGTGCAGTTACAGAAACTCGATGAACTCAACGCAAATCGTCGTGCTTATATTCAGGAAATCAATGAAGGTTTGCAAGATATCCCAGGAGTAAGGTCTATTCAGCGGTATGATGGAGCGGAACCGGCGGCATTTTTTGGTTTCCCAATCCATTATATAGAGGAAGAAATGCATGGTCTAACTGCACCAGTATACGCAGAAGCATTGCGGAAGGAAGGGGTATTGGCAAATAACAATCCTTATCCTCTATTGGTCGGTGCTGGTGTACCTGTATTTACGGGAGGATTACCAACAAATAGTAATCCGTACCCACTACTACATACGTTACCATTATTCACACACGGTCTTGATATATTTACGAATGGACGTGGTTCACTCACACCTTCTAAAATGGGAGGTGATTTTGAAGGATACTCTGAAGGAGACCTGCCTATCACTGAAAAGGTATGTACTCAATTGATTTTCTTACCATTGTTAACAAACCCCGTTTCAGGCGCAGCAGAACGGATTCTTTCAGCAATACACAAGGTTTCTAATTACGCAAAGACCATAGTTAACGCGCTAAAAGATAAATCTGTATAGTGGAGTTTCTGAAATATGTTATCTGAATTTTCATATAGGACTCGTATTGATAATATAAATACCCTAAAGACAGAACCTCTGGATGTGTTGATTATAGGTGGTGGTGTTGTCGGAGCAGGATTGATCCGGGACATTATGTTAAACGGGGGAATAAAAGCAGGTTTAATTGAGAAAGGTGATTTTGCAAGTGGAACGAGTGGTGCCAGTTCACAACTTATCCATGGAGGGTTTCGTTACATCGCAAAACGCGATATTGCTCTCGTTAAGCAGTCTCGCAAGGAACGCGAGATTATGCATAATATTGCCCCTAATCTTGTTAAGCCGCTACCTTTGGCAATCCTTCGATATAAAGGCGATCCGTATCCCCTTGCAGGTATTCAACTTGCTGCACGGTACTATAATCATCTCTCCAAGTCAGATGAAATTGAGAAATCAAAGTTACTTCGTGATGTTAATGAGATACATTCGTTGGTTGGTCCTATATTATCAGATGGATTAAAAGGTTGTGTGATCCTTTGGGATAGCACAGTTGATGATAGTAGGTTGACATTAGCCACGCTTAAGGATGCACACGTTCATGGCGGCGTTGTTGCAAACTACGTCCAATTTGAAGATTATGTTTCGCAACCTGATAGCACATCACAAATGTTTCGTATAAAGGCTAAAGATAGCATTACTGGTGAAACATTTGAAATTGCATCACGTAAAATTGTATCAACAACAGGACCTTGGACTGATCAGTTATGGAAAAAGGATCCAAGTTATGATGAAACATCCCGATTAGTTTCTAAGAAGGCACAAGGGATCCACCTGATTTTGCCGAACTGTCTTGGTGGTGATACTTCTATTAAACACGGTTTGATACTTCTAACTCAGACAGAAAAGTCATATAATAGTAAGCAGCGCGGTATTTTTGTATTACCCGGAGAACACGATACATCTATTATTGGTACCACAGAAACAACTCCGGAGGGTGATCCAGAAACTGCCCGACCTACATCCGATGAAGTGGTGTATTTACTTTCTGAAGCACAGCGTGTTTTTCCAAGTATGTCATTAGATAACAGTTCTATCATTGGTTCTTATGCTGGCGTGCGTCCTCTGATTGCGTCCAACGGTTCTGAAAATACTTCCGATAAACGGAATTTTGTTTCAAGAGAACACATTATAACTGAAAGTGCAAGCGGCATCATATATGTATATGGTGGGAAATTGACTACCCACAGGTTAATCGCTGAAGAGGCAGTTGATTATTTGGCTGAATCTCTGAGTGTACCGCGTGATTGTAAAACATCTATCAATCCTTTACCAAGTGCAGTATCTGAGGATGTTGGCTGGAACGAAGGTCATATTGAACAGAATTCAACCAAAATACTATCTGATGATGAGAAGGAACGTCTTGTGCATCGTTATGGTTACCAAGGGTATCATGCCATTGAGGAGTTTATTGGTCATGATTCCACACTTGCAGAACCAGTATGTCCATCTCTTCCCTTTGTGAAGGCAGAAATACTTTATGCATATACGGGAGAGATGGCAATTACAATAGACGATATATTATGGCGGAGAACTCGCATTGGATGGACACGTGGACAAGGTTTGGATATAGTACCACAGATTGCACAATTTATAGGTGAAAAACATAATTGGGATCAGTCAAGAATCACAGCGGAAATTGATAAGTATAAACGTCGCATTCATTGGTTAAATGCAAACCTGTAATGTGTTAATAGTCTAATAATTCATAATTCATAATTCACCATGAAAGTGTCTTCCACCTTCCTATAAAAATATCAACACACTTCTTGGCACATATATTAATAAATGAATTGGTTCCGTTTCGGTAATCCTGAGTTACTTCTATTCTTTCTCTTTGGGTTTCCACCCATAATCCTACTGTTACTCTACGGAATGCGGCAGAAGCGGAAAGCAATGCTGCTTTTTCAGAGCAATGTGGATATTTTACATTTTAGAAGACATAAGTTACAAGCAATCTTGTTAATATTATGTTTTCTGTTTTTAGTATTAGCAGTTGCTAATCCACAGTGGGGTGCAAAACCTGAGTCGGTCGCAGAACGTCTTGATGTTATGTTTGCTTTGGATATATCAACAAGTATGTTGGCTAAAGATGGCAATGGTGCTCATCGGCTTGCACGTGCTAAGGATGTAATGTTATCATTGTTGGATCGACTTGAAGGTGACCGTATTGGTTTGCTCTACTTTGCTGAAGCAAGTGTTGTGGTGTGTCCATTAACAAGAGATGTAAATACACTGAAAGAGTTTTTAGCTGCGATGACACCCAAAACCCTTGCACATAGGGGGACACGTATTGGAAATGCAATTGAGGTTGCAACATCTCGTCTCAATTCATACCAGAACAAATTGACTACTACAGATATTACCTCTAATGGACAAAAAGTGTTGATACTGTTCACGGATGGTGAGAATCATGACGAAAATGCAATTCAATCAGCGCAAACAGCAACAGAGGAGGGTGTTTATATCTACTGTATTGGGGTTGGCAATACTGATAAATCAGTTCCAATACCACTTATATTAGAACAATCTGTATTCAAACGGGATGTTAGAGGACAACTTGTACTAACAATGTTGAATGAAGAGGGATTATTGAACATTGCAAAAGCAGGGAATGGGAACTACTATCATGTGGATGAGGGTACTGGTCAGTTGTTGGACGATCTATCACGTCTTGAGAGACAGAAATACAGAGTTAGTTCTGATGGGAAATATCAAGAGAGATTTCAATTGTTTATTGCGTTTGCACTTATTCTTTTAGTTGGTGAATTGCTAATTCAATTGAGGATGAAACAGAATGAGTAGATTGAATTATTAATCTAATACATTAGCATATTTTGTATAAAGAGTTTAGTATATTTATGTCTTTTTGAAAATCAAACCAGCAGGTCGGAAACGCATCAACAAGACTAAAACAATGCCAAAGATAAGATAACGTGAACCTGCGAAATCGGGTGGAAACTGTTGTAGGACTATACGCAATACTTCACTTAGAGAACCTATTATAATTGCACCTAATATGGATCCTTTTATACTACCTTTCCCTCCAAGAATCACCATACAGAGTATAAGGATTGATTCCCAAAATTCAAATGCTTTTGCACTAAGGTTTCCCCAAAACTGTGCTAAAAATGCACCACCAAGTGCTCCCATTGCTGCACTGATTGCAAATGCAAGTGATTTGTATTTACTAATGTTGATTCCCATAGATGCTGCAGCTTGCTCATCTTCTCTTATAGCAATCCATGCTCTTCCGATACGTGAATGTTCTAATCTGTAACTGACAAATATTACCACAGCAGTAAGGATAAGAATGTGGTAGTAATGCTGCCAATTCTTATTGAGTTCCAAACCGAAAATGGTAGCGCGAGGAATTTCCTTTACGAAACCGTTGATGTCTCTAATCAACCATATCTCATTTTTGACAATTCTAAAAAGTATCTCAGCAAAACCGAAAGTAACAATTGCAAAATAGTCCCCTGTGAGTTTTAAAGTCGGTGCCCCCCGTATCAATCCCCACAATGCCCCATTCAAGATAGCAATAGGTACCACAAACCAGTAACTGACTCCTGCATGTCTCATCAAGAGTCCAGCTGTGTATCCACCGATAAGATAAAATCCAACATATCCCAGGTCCAGCAATCCAGTATAACCACAAACTATATTTAGACCGACAGCAAGTAGTATATATACACACACCTGAATAGAGATGTAGATCAGATAATCTCCAGAGGGTATAGGTAGAAATATATTGAAGTTAGAAAAAAGACTGGCAATTGCATCTGTTCCATAGGTAAGCAACGGAAAAATACAAAGCAGTAAACATAATACAAGAGTTTTTGGAGTAATATTTTCTTGTAATTTGGAAACGAAGTTCTTTGCTTTGAAAACGAAGTTCTTTGCTTTGAAAATGAAGTTCTTTACTTTATCTAAAATTTGCATTACATTCTATACCTTGAAACGTTTACATCCATAGAATATTGATATAGAGATATTTACGCCCGGTGTGCAGAAGCCTTACCAAATAGTCCAGTAGGACGTATTAATATAACAATAATCATCACAATATATGAGATTGCAATTCTATATCCAGAACCATAGCTATGGGATATTTTCTCAGAATCATAGAATTCACCAAGTCCTATAGTATGGCATATAGTCGCAATCATCGGATCAATATAACCTGCACCAAATACTTCTGCCAGACCCATCAGGAGTCCACCTACCATTGCTCCAGTGATATTTCCAATCCCTCCAAGAACAGCAGCAGCAAATGCTGCAACACCTTTGTGAAGCCCCATGGTAGGTCCGATATTATCCCGAACACCGACCATCACACCTGCAACTGCCCCTAAAGCTGAACCGATAGCAAATGTTATAGCAATCACCTGATTAGTTCTGACACCCATTAAATTGGCAGCAATTCTGTTTTGAGCGCATGCCCGCATAGCTTTACCAATTTTTGTTAAGGATACTAATCGGTTTAAACTAACCATTAGAATAATTGCGAGGACAATAATAGTTAGGTCAAGGTATGCTAAAGATACATTTTCTGAAAATTGAATTGCGGCATCAGTGAATGTGACTCCAAAGATTGAAAAGAATACTTTGGGTTCTTTCATTGGTGAAATCTGTTGGAAAATAGTCGGAAGTGTATCGTCTGTGAAAGTTTGTGGTTTAGCCCCCCAGAGAATTCTGGCAAGATTTTGCAGTCCAATTGAGACACCTATGGCAGTAATGAGTGCGGATAATCGGGGGGCGTTACGGAGTGGTCTATATGCGACATAGTCCATCAGCATCCCAACTCCAGCACAGAACAGCATGCTGACAAAAATCGCTACCCAAAATGGTATCGGTGTAAAGTTAACCAAAGTAAATGCAAAATATGCACCCAACATGAAAATTTCACCGTGAGCAAAATTAATTAATTGGATGATACCGTATACCATAGTATAACCAACAGCAATGAGTGCGTAAATCCCTCCAAGCACAATGCCGTTAATCAATTGTTGGTAAAATTGATCCATAATATCTGAATACCTGATATTTGTCGTTTACATATTAAATACAACAGTTGTGTAGTGCCTGATTTGTTAGTCTGTCATCTGTATAGGTGCGGTTGTAAACATTCCATCTTTTACAACTTTGACATACGCTGGTTTATCAACAGTGTCTCCGTTAATATCAAAATAAGTTAAACCGGTAATCCCTTTATACCCCTCTTCGGGTGTATCCAAGGATGCTAAATGATCACGTATTGCTTTTCGATTGATCGCAAGTTCTGCATCTTTATTATAGGTTTTCTCAATTGCTTCAGCAATCATCCCCATTGCATCGTAGGTTAATGCGGCCCAGGTATCGGGTGCAACACCGAATTCTGCTTCAAATGCTGCAGCGACCTTGGATGCTCCTTCTCCACCAGCACCAAATGTAAATGGTGTGGTCAAATAAGTTCCATCTGCAGATGCACCGGCATTTTTTAAGAAATCAGGTGAATCTACTCCGTCAGCACCAAAAAACAGTGCTTTTATTCCCAGTCTACGTGCTTGTCTTACAATTAAAGCCGCTTCACCATAAAGACCGGATATAAATATGATATCAGGATTTTTTCCCTTAATGCTGGTAAGTTGTGCTGTAAAATCAGTATTTTCACGATCATAAGCTTCAGAAGCCACCATATTGAGTTCTATTTTTTTGGCTTCTGCTGTGAATGCGTCCCGAAGACCTCTTCCATAATCATCATTGTCAAAGAGGACTGCGACAGACGGGTATTCAGTCAATTTAGTCTTTATGTATCTCGCGATGAAGGTGCCTTGAAAATCGTCCCGATAGAGATTTCGAAAGGTCCAGTCGCTTCCTTCACATACGCTGACATTTGTAGATCCGGGAGACAGTGCAACAATTCCATTTTCTTTGTATATATCTTTTCCTGCCAATGAACATGAACTATTAAAATGTCCAACAACAGCAAGGATTCGTTTATCGGTTGCAAAACGTGTAGCGATAAGTTTCGCCTCTTTGTCTGTACCAGCATCGTCACCAAAACTAAGAATGAGTTTCCTCCCGTTGATTCCACCTGCTTCATTTATCTCTTTCGCTTTGAGTTCAGCACCACGTTGAATCATTTCACCGAATGCTGCAGCGGTACCAGTAAAAGGTCCTGCAACACCGACAAATAATTCTGATTGATCTCCTTGTGTATCACCCTGTGGGTCTGCTTCAGTATTCTTATCTGGAGGTTGACATCCCCACACTGTGACCAAACTAAGTAACAATATAACTATAAACCACTTTCTCATTTTCAAACTCCCTTCACTTTTCCGCAACGATCTGTCTAAAGTCAAAATTAAATTTCAATTTTTCCTCTTTACCGTCAGAATGGACAATTACGATTTCAGGGACAGTTACCCTCATGTCTGTAGTATCAACATTCAATCGTTCAAAGATTATGAGTCCACGACGTTTAGCACCTTTGAATAACTTCCCACTTTCAAAGAGACTCTCCGCAACAACTGACTGTCCTTCCTCTAATGATGCAATATCCAAGTATGTCTGGTAGTATGGATAGTGGTGAGGATATGTTGATGGGTTATGTGGGTTATTTTCTGAACGATTCACACTTCCATATAGGTCATCAAAGTAATCATAAGGTAGATTTGCGTATTGTGCCCCATTTTTATCAATTAGCATCGCTGATTCTTCAACTAAAACACGAGAGGATTCCAAATTATGAATCGTCAGGTCAAAAACCGTGTAGATAGGTTCTACTCTACCACGATTATCTACAATGATATAAGGATTGATACGTGGGTCATCAGTCAAGTTAAATATCTCCACTTCATCAAGTGCTTCTATTGTAACAGCAACACCTTTCTGTAAAACGGTAACAGCACCCGTTTCAGGATCAATTTTAGTGTTGATGTTCGCCTCAATCGGTTGTAAGTAAACTTCAACCATAGGTTGTGGTGCCACTGCACAACCTATTAATATTGAGGTAAGAAGAATCAGTATGCCACAAAATTGTAGATATTGGAAACGTAATATAGACAACAATCGCAATATCATGAACTTATTCCTCCATTTTAAATCTCAAATTACATTTTACCTAATGGAATTGTTATTGTCAACCTTTTTCTCTGTATTTACGATTTTCTGATAGTTAGTAGCTAAATTTTGGACAACTCCACTCCATATACATGATACAATCATTGCTGTAATTGAGAGTGCTGCTCCTGGAATTGTCTTTACGAACAAACGTACTAATTCTAAAACACCTCCGCTCCCACCTTTTCCAAACCGATATCCGAAGGAATCAATAATTTGTTTTGCGCGATACCGTTCATCATAAGTGAGTGGCATGTAGAATAGCTCTTTTGCAGCACGAAAAAATGAATAATCAAGTGCTTTAAATGTCAGAAACGACCATGCACCAGACCTGAGTGTTGGTATAAGTGTTAGCACAAATCCATTTATAAAATGTACTATTGGAATACATATATGGACAAAACGGATAGAGATGAATCGTAATGCGATAGGGACAGCTGCTAATTGTAGAATTGCAGCAACGAGACCGAGATTTCCATAGAAATTACCATAATATGCTGTCCTTGTATCTGTAACAGTTATTTCGGCTTCAACAAGATTATTAAATCTAAGATCAAGTACGGTTGAAATAACTTGTGTGCTTAGGATTAACACACCAAGTAAGATTAGATATTTTGAACTTAGGAATGTCTTTAGTCCTAAATGTCCCCGTTTGCCACCTTCCTCATCAACAGATGGCTTTGGTTCTCCCGCAAAGTAATATGCAAGACTACAGAAAATGGCTGCAGGGATTAGAGAACCAGCAGTGAACAGCAACAGTGTTTCAGTTCCAAGTGGCTCTGCCCATCTGCTTACAAGTTTTCCACCAGCATAAGAGCCTAATGAAGCAATAGCACAAAAGGGACCGTTGATTGCTTTCGCTTGCTTAGATGTGAGTGTGCTATTAACAAAAGACCAGAATTGCTCGATTATGATAACAATATATGCTTCGCGAAAAACATAGACGATAGCAGCAGTCCAAGGTATACCCACCAAAAGCGCGTAGTAACATATTAAAATAAATAAGGCCGATAGAACTGATGTTACCACTAATGTGCGCGTTGCACCAAGCCAGGATAACAACAGTCCATAGATATATAGGATGAGTATGATACTTGGAGAAACAACCATCCATACCCGTGGTAGGTTTTCTGATCCATAAGCATCAATGAAGAGTGAAGTAGAGACTGCGCGTATAAACTCATATCCACAAAGGAGAAAACTTGCGGCAGCAGAGATAGCGAATGCAGCATATAAAATGCGTCTTGGTAACATCAATGAACTCTTTAAGTAATTATACCTTATATGTTTTCTCTGTAATGTAAGTTATGAAATGAGTGGTTAATACGTTTTTTATGGAAGATCATCCTCTGGAGGACGCGGATTGTGAACCCAATGTCCACTTCGATCACAACCTCTGGCGATAATCGCACGTTGGTTCCAGTTATTTGCTGCATGAACTTCTGGTGGTACAAATCGCATTGTTAATCCGCATCGTCTACGATTGGATGTGTTTGGTTCAGAACCGTGTAAGAGTAAGTCAGAATGTAGGGAAAGCTGCCCCGCCTTCATTTCAAATGGTACAGGTTTACCACCATACTGTTCTGCGTCAATAACTGTTTGACCTAATACGTTTTTTTCTTCTGGAGTACTCCGTTCAAACGCAATTTGTCCGTGTAAATGGGATTTTGGTATCACAGTCATCGCACCGTTTTCAACGGATGCGTCATCAATTGCTAACCAAACAGTGACGGTTTTGCTGGGGGATAGGGGCCAATAAGATGCATCTTGATGCCAGCTTACCTGTTTATCTTCACCGGGTAGTTTGCAGAAGTAATGTGTTCCCCAGCAGATGAGGTTTTCACCAAGTATGTCTTGGACATAATCCAGTATTCTATCTTCTGTAATTAGGTCATGGATTTCTGTACAACGTGTATGCCATCCATTTATAGAATAACTGTTTCCACCATCTGCTAAGACTTTTTCCATCAATTTGTTGAAATACTCACGGTGTTGTGATATTTCTGCTTCTGAATATACATCTAATGGAGAGATAAAACCGTTCTCATTAAAGTGTTGAATTTGGTCTTTTGTAAGAGTTGATGGATTTTCATTTTCAACAGGAAAAAACCGTAGTTCTCGCTTTAGGTCCGGCAAGGCATCGGTAATTGGCATTGATAAATCCTTTCTCTAATTTGAAGAAAAAATATAGTTTCATAGCATATTGCTGTATTGTTATCATAGCTTATCAGTGATCCATTGTAAGACTTAATTTGTGAAAAATTTATTATATCATTCTCACCTAATTAGGAGGAAATTCCGTGATTTCCCTTAATTCAGACCCACTTACTAAAATCGGTATACCCCGCAAAACACCGCGATTTGGTGTACATACAAGATAGGTGACTGAATCAAGGATTGCAATCACAAGTTCCCCGTTACGTGGATCTGGTTTACCGACTTCAGCGTAGTAATCCATTCCATGCTTATGATAAGCGATACTGAAGATACGCCGGTCTGAGACATCCCATTCTAAGTTTTTTTCAGCAAATTTCTTAACAGATTCCCAAATTTCCTCCGCCTGGATAATGCCATTGGCTTTAGGAATAAAAAACTTCACTTCTGTAGTCATATTGATTACTGACATCTTGATTCCTCTAACGACATATTTTGATGCAATTTATCATTCAATTCTCTTTCTGTATCTGAATTGTTTGATTATTATGTTGGAGGGATTATTTTATTATTCAGAAAAAGAAAACTATATGATCAGTTAAGCAGCTAAATCTTCTGTAAGTAAACGATTTAACAATTCCTCTGATTTAAGCAGAGAATCATTAAATTGTACGGGATAGGTTTTCATTTCTTTTGCTTCAAGCACATAGATTTTTAGCAAGTCTGAAGTAATAATTGTATTATCCAAATCAAAAATATAAGGGTTCAACTGCACAAGATCGGTATTCATTTTTTGAAAAAGATCTGTTCTGTTCCGGTTGGCTGCACTTACTATGTTTTCAATTTCCAGAATTAATAGTCTTTTATGGGTACGGTCAGTTACCTCTTCAAATATTCCTTCGTCCTTTAGAAAATCATCAAAGTTTCCGCCGCTATACTTGTTCATATTACCTTCTCCCACTATGCCATTGATTTCTTCTATCGCGTGCCAAATTCACATCTTTCTGAGATATCTTTTGTGATTTTTTAATGAACCCGTGCAATAGAATCATCTCCTTACCACCGATTGTGAATAATACTCTTGCGATCCGACCACCAGTGATACTACTGCGCACTTCCCATAATAAGTTTTCAATTTTTCTAACATAAGGCATACCCAAAGGCCAACCATATTGCACAAATTGAATATCTCCACCTATAGTTTTTCTATCTGTCTTTTCAAGATTTTTTAACCATTGTCGTACTGGCTCTCTTCCTGAATCAGTAGAATAGAATACAACATTAAGCGCAGGATCACCGTTCATAGGAAATAACTAAGTAAGATTCTACTGTTCCTTGTAAATGTAAAAGTATGATATCTATATGCGCATTTGAAAGTATACCAAATTAGTAGCGATTTTGCAAAGTAAACAGGCAATTGAGTATAATTGGGAAAATCCTTACGGAGATAGTACATCAACCGCAGCAAAAAAATCAGGATTTGATGCGCTAAATCCGTATTGCTGTTCTACCTCGCGGATTGCGATTTCGGTTGTGAATAGATTGTCATAAGTATCAGGGAACTCGACTCCTGTTGTGGCATCGCGTAGTAGAATGATGTTATACCCATATCGCGACATCGAACGTATACCGTAATCCCTACCTAATACACACCAATTCGTTGCGAAGCCTGCAAATATAAGATGCAGAATATTCTTATCCTCACACAATTCATGCAATTGCTGTCCAGTTGCAATGACATATTCATCCTCTTGTACATCAATTGCTGGGGACATAGAAAGTTGTGGTGCAAGTTTGTCCCAATGTATTCCTATGCTTGGGGGTTGGCTGCGTGGTCCACGGTAAACTGCATATTCTCCTTGTCTTCCTCGAAATTCTGAAGGAGGCCAAGAAGAAGGTGTGGAGGGTTGCGGCGGCTTGTGTCGTTCGAGTTGAGGATATTGGGCTGCTACAGATGGGGAAGGGGCATGAACGATAGTCATGCCTGTCTTTCGTGCCGCTTTTATAACCGGCACAACGCAATCCTCCGTTACCTGTTTTGCACGTTCTATCCAACTTTCTATGAAATGCACGTTCCACAAATCCACGAGAATCAATGCAGTTTCTGCAACTGGCAACGGCATATCAAATTCACGTCGGATAAACTCAGTCTCACGACATGGAACATCCGCTGGTGTGCTATCTTGAAAGTATCTGACGTTCAAATTTAGTGTTTTCATTCTGATATCTCAAATAGTGTTTCATCAAGTTCAGTGTTAAACTCAATACTACTGATACGATTTTCAATGTATGGATTCCCATTAACTTTCTGCACAATGTGATATGGCATTTTTACACCGTTGACATCACGATAGTCAGCAAAGTTTTGTTCTTTGTTGAGAGTAACACCTTGTTCAGTTTCGCGAAAGACATATTTTACTATGTAATGTGTCTGTTCGCTGACATAGATTTTGAGCGTTTCTCCAGAAGGTTGTTTCACAAGTAAAACTGCTGCAGGATTACCTTGTACCTCTTCTGTTCCCGAGAATTGGACAGGTATAACATTCTGAGCAAGGTTTATTAGGAGTGGGATATTTTCTCTGAAAACAGAATCATTAAATGCCTTTGATATTTCAGGAGGCAATGGTTGTGTTCCCATGCTTGATACTATATAGACCGCGTTTCCATCAAATACATAACTCATTTTTCCCTGGGGTGTTTCAACATCTTGTCGTAGTTTATCTGGATAAAGATGAAAGAACTTCACTTGCATCTCCGCACTACCACCACGTAAATTAACGGTAGAGTTTGATTCTGATACAGCATTTTTCACAGCAGTCAAGTTTTCTAATCCACCATGTGCCTTAACCACTGCAGCAATAATTTCCTTTGCCTTAGCAATCTCATTATCACTTGCTTCAGGGATTGGTTCCACAGGTGGTGGTTCTGGTTGCTTTATCTCAATCTCATTCACATCCCCAAATTCGCTCAATGGTCTATCAAAGTTCTCCTGATTACCAACAGTGACGATTGTCAGTGCATCAGGATGGAGATATTTCTGTGCAACAGTCTGTACATCCTCAGCGGTGACCTTAGCGATATTGTCTGTGAAGGTTTCAAGAAAACCGGGCGCGAATCCACGGTAGTCAAGCATCATCTGTTGAAAAGCAATTTGTGAACTACTCTCAAATCCAAATACAAAAGAATTGATAAGTGAATCTTTGGTGCGCTGAAGTTCGTCTGAGGGTACTGGATTTTCCCGCATGTCTCGGACGATATCTATGATAAGCGAAATTGCTTCTGCTGTCTTCTCTGTGCGTGTTTGCGAATACGCAAACCATTCACCTGGATTAGTGTATAGGCTTGTTTGCATAAGACTCCCCACCATATATGCAAGACCGTGTTTTTCGCGTACTTCCGACATCAATCGTGAAGTGAAACCTCCTTCACCGAGTATATCATTCATCACCCGTAAAGCATATATATCGGGGAAATCGGGGGACCTTTTGATACCGTAGTGTCCAATCAACATTGTAGTCTGAGGAAGTTCTTTATGGATATGGTTTACAGTAGGTACTGGTGAGTTTTCTATGTCAACAATATGTGGAAATTCTATATCTTTATTTTCCCAACCATCAAATACTTTTTCAAGTTGAGAGATTAAGGTTTCGGTATCAAAATCTCCGGTAATTGAAAGCATGATATTGTTGGGATGATAGTATTTTTTATGGAATGCCTTAAGATCATCAACTGTTATGCTCTCAACGTCTTCTATTTCAGCATACCATCCAAACGGGTGATTAGTACTGTATAATATTGCCGAGAAGTTACGCCATGCCAGTTGTATGGGATTATCGTTTCTTCTGCGGATTGCTTCAACTGCTTGCTGTTTTCGTAGTTCCAATTTATCTTCACGGAAGGCAGGATTACGTAAAACATCTGCGAAGATTTCCAATCCTGTTTCTATATCCTCTGCCATCGTTGAAAGACTGACCGATCCGTATTCGGGAGACATGCCAACTTCAACAGATGCTGCCATAGATTCAAGTTCTTCGTTTAAAGCGTCTGGTTTCCGAGCTTCAGTTCCACCTGTTCGCATGACACTTGCACAGATAGATGCCAAACCGATTTTCTCTGCAGGATCGTAGATTGTTCCTGTTTTGACGAGTCCACTGATATCAAATACAGGTAATTCGTGATCCTCTATTAGATATAATACCATTCCGTTGGAGAGATAGTGCTTTTGTGGTACCGGAGGTTTGAATTTAATTGGTTCAAATTCCAGATCTTCATGCGGTTTAGCATAAGTTAGTAAAGTTGATGTAAAAAGAAAACAAAAAATAAGAACTGATATAATTAATAGTTGCGTGAATTGTTTATACATTATTCGGTTTCCTCCTCGTCTACAATTACCTCAACTGGTTCTGCCTCTTTCTTGACAAGTGTAGCTACGGTGCGATTACTCTTTGTAAAATAAGTATTAGCGACTCTCATGATGTCATCGGTCGTAATTTCATACATCTTTTTTCGCCAATCAAGAATATATCGCCAGTCACCTGCGATTCCTTCATAGAACGCCAGTTGATTTGCCATTCCAGCATTTGAACTAAGAGCACGAATAAATCCTGCATCAATTTGTTTTAGGATCCGTTTGAATTCTTTGTCTTCAACAGGTTCTGTCTTTAGCTTTTCCAGTTGTAAATAAATGGCGTCTTCCACATCCGTAGTTGTATTAGGTGAACGAGGTGTAGCACTAACAAAAAAGAGATTGTCGTAACGTGCCCCTGGGTATCCATTTATTGAATCAACGGATACAGCAATACCAGTTTCAACGATATTCTTGTAAAAACGGGATGTTCGTCCATCTGAAAGAATAGCACTTATCATATCTAAGACATAATCGTCAAAATGTGGGATAGTAGGTTTATGGAAACCGATCATCATCTGAGGTTCAGCATCGTATTCTACATCAATCCTTCTTTCACCCTCTTGTGCGGGTTCACGAACAGTAACTTCATCGGGGAGTGGTTGTGATGGTATATCTCCAAAATACTTTTCAATTAGCTTGATCGTTTCTTCAGGATTTATATCTCCGACGATGACCATTACAGAATTATTCGGTGCGTAGTGGATACGGAAGAATTCTTCGGCTTTTTTGCGGTTAAGCATTGCAATGTCAGAGGGCCATCCGATAATAGGCATGCCATAAGGGTGTGCTGTGAAAGCTGCTGCCATAAACTGTTCATAGAGTTTACCACCGGGACGTGAATCTACAGCCATTCGCCGTTCCTCTTTGACTGCTTCGCGCTCAACATAAAATTGCCTAAGGACAGCATTCTTTAGCCTGTCAGACTCCAGCATTGCCCATAGTTCTAATTTGTTAGATGGTAATTCCACGGTATATATTGTATAGTCAACAGATGTGCCAGCGTTAAATCCAGTGCTACCGTGTTGTGTATAGATTTCTGTATATTCACCAGAGACAACCCATTCTTTAGCTGCTTCCTGTTTTGTTTTGAGTTGTTCTTCCAATTCTGTGATTTTCGCTGCGTCAGCATTTGAGCCTTTTGCACGTTCCATGTCAAGCATATCACCAATTTTATCTATTTCTTCAAGTACAACCTGCTCTTTTTCATAGTCTGTTGTTCCAATAGTTTTTGTGCCTTTAAACAACATATGCTCAAGCATGTGTGCAATTCCGCGTGAATCATCTGATTCATCCACGGAACCAGCTTTAAAGAGAATGTACGGAGCAACAGTGGGAGATGTATGACGTTCAATCATCAATAGTTTTAAACCGTTTGGGTATGTGTGTTCCACGACACGGTCTGCCAGGTTTTGTGCTGATGCTAATCCGTGTAAAGCAACAAAGATCAGGATCAGCATATAGCGGATCTTTTTCATATTCTCATATTTGGCATTTATGTATAAGGACATAAGATGAATAATGCCAGTTCCTTTCTTTTTATCATATTGGCTATCATGTGAATTCTGGATTGTGGAATAAACAAAAAGAAGCTCCGACGATAATTATCGGAGCTTGTAATACTCTATTCATCCTTTAGGTCACCGAGTAAACCAACCAATGCGAATCTAATGTGTGATGAAAGTGCAGAGTTTTCTGCTCTAAGGTCTGCACCTTCTTCATCAGGATACATTACGTGTGCTGCTACAGCACGTTTTACCCAACGTTCAGCCCGATCATCGTAAGGAATATATTTCTCTTTTGGGGCAGTGCATGCTGGACACTCATCGGGTGGTTCATCCGCTTCTTTCCACAAATAACCGCAAGCTATACAAACAAACATAGTATTTTTCCTTCCTTGACTACGTGCTATGCACGTTTACAATTAATAATAAAACCATTAATGTCGGCATTTTAACAAATTTTGATTGGAATTGCAACGATTTAAATGTATTTGTTATTTGGCATTTGTATCAGGTATTTTCAGGGCATCAATAGGCTTTCCATCAACGTCTGTAATCCGAAGATAGAAACCCCAACTCAATTCTTCATTACAAACTTTGACAAGAATAGTGTTTTTGTCTTCCTTGAGTGTTACGGGAATTATGTTATCGTCAATTACTGCCCACCTAAATTGTGGATTTGCATATACCTCTTTTCCATTTAACCATACCTTTGCTTGGTCATCGCTACCAAATCTAAGTTGTACTTCCATTTCATCAGGGGAAGTGATGGTTGTCAGAGCATAAGAAACCTGCCAATTGAGATCTCTCCCAAAATCAATATAACCGTTAAATGCATCATCAGTAAATTGTTTCCAAGCTATCTGTCCATTTGCACTTTCATATTTTGTGTTTATGTCTATTGGAATAGTTTCTTCTGAGATGTAGGCAGTATTATATCCGATTCCCGCAGTGTTATCAAAGGGACCGAGAGTCAACCATGCATTCTCATGAATGATACCGGTGAGTTGCATCTGTTCCATTGCTATTTCTGGAAAGTTATTTTTGCTGTAGTATTCAGCCATTCCAAGAACCGCCATTACGTTGAATGTTGGATTAGGTGGTGGCGGAGCATTTAGTAACTCATCTGCAGTTTTGAATTTCAGATCCTTTATTGGATTTCCTAATTCGTCAGTAAGACGTAGATAAAAACCCCACGTCTCTTTTGCGTTGCAAATCTTGATAAGGATAGTGTTTTCTCCTTGCTTTAAACTGACAGGAATGGTGTAGCGGTCAAACGATATTCCACTGGTCCTATCATGCCTAAACACCTGTTTACCATTTAACCAGATTGTGCCTTGGTCGTCACTATCAAACCGGAATGTTATGTCTCGTTCATCAGGAGAAATGACAATTCCCCATACATAGGCTGCGCTCCAATCTTTATCGTCCCCGAAATTGTAATGTCCATCCAATTGCACATATTCCGATTTTTTCCAACTGATGAGTCCATGTTTTCCATAATATTTTGCTGTAGTATCAATCTGGGTAATCTCCTCTGGGATATAAGCGTTTCCGTGTCCCATTGAGTCAATGTTGTTAAATGGTCCGAGAGTTATCCAGCGCGTTTCAGGTACAAAACCAGTTTTTGATAATAGGTAGTTTTCAACGTTCATAGCCTTATCATACTTACTATAATATTGAGTCATTAATCGATATGCATTCGCGCGATTACCTATATTTGCTGTAGGGATTGCGTCCATCATTTCATCCAGCATTTGGAAAAAGCGATCTTCATCTTCTGTATGTTTGATTGCTTCTCTGATTCCATCCCAGAAATTAGACAATGAATACTTGCTTGATATTAGACTTAAACCGTGCATGTAATTATTTAGAGCTTCATCGAATAGTCCATTGGCAATACATGCATGACCGAGTGTCGCGGAGTATTCATAATTTGAATCATAGTTCTTCTGGAATGCTCGTTTTGCGAACTTAAGTGCTGTTTTTGGATACAGTCCTTTGTCAAGTAGTGTCTCAGCAAAATAACGATAACTCCTTGCACTCTGTGAACTACCGAGTGCTTTCATCCGAATATTCAACCATTGGTCGTAAGCAAGTTTTGCTTTATTGGATTCACCAATATTAGTATATAGGTCACCTAACTGTTGGTGTAGGACTGCACTATTCTCCATCATAGGTTTTATTTCTTCAAGGATAGAAATGAGTTTGTTCTCTTGCCCTTCGTCCGAGTAAAGTCCACAGATTCCATTGATTGCAGAATCATGATTACCTTGTGAGAGAGGTGTGTCTAATGCTTGACGATACACCTCTTCTGCATCTGATGTTATTCCCTTCTTTACGTATAGTTTTGCTAATTGGTCGTAGTTTTGGTATGAGGTAGGATCAAATTCAATTGCATTTTGATAAGCAATTATTGACTTTGGTAAATCATCTGATATAATACTTTCATAAACTTTCCATGAATAACGTTCAAGTTTTACGTTTCCGATTAGTTTTCCATCATTATTATTTTGTGATGAATCGAAGATAATTCCATCCTTCTCTGTATCAAATTTCCAGTATCCTACTAACCCGGGTTCGTTACCATTTAATTGTTTGTTCATATCTGAACGGATTTCAGTTTCAGATCGTGCGATATTCCACACACATACCTTATCAATTAAACCGTTAAAATACCCGTGTGTAGGTATTTCCTCTTGCGTCCACCCAATTCGTAATGGAAGTTTGCTATTATATATACTATTTCCACTCTTGAAATTTCTACTACTTACCTCAATTCCATCAATGTAAAATTTGATAGTGTTTTTTTCTGCGTCAATAACACCAGCAATATGTGTCCAAGTGTTGAGTTGAATAAAACTTCCTGTATTATATAGGTTTACGTCACTCTGACCATTAGGAGATGCTGCAAACCGAATTGTACCATCTGCTTTCAGATTCACGAAGTAACTTCTATTTTTGAACTCAGGATCACGTGCATCAGTTTTGGAAATAATTGGGGCATAATCATAAGGAAAACCATTACATTTTATCCATGCAGATACTGTTAGTTGATCTACAATTTCGTTTAAAGACTTACTGTCATTGATTTCAACGTAACTCCCATTTCCACTAAGTGCAATGGCAGTTTCTTTAACAATCTGTCCTGTTTCTCGTCTCTCTGCTGGTAAATATTGATAGAGGTATCCAAGTTTATTGTGCCACTGCGCGTTTTCAGGATCCAATGTTGACAGTTTTTCGTATTGTTCAACAGCCTTCCTAAATTTGTTTGTGTTTTCGTAACTTTGTGCAAGTTTTAAGATTGCTTTGCTATCGTTGGGATTTTCCTCAACTTTTTTCAGTTGTTCCGGTATCCATTTTTGATATAGATTTGCTGTTTTTGCGATTTTATCCATTTCAGTTTCTGCTTGATCACGCATATAGTTTCTATCCCCTGCATCTGCCATCTTCTGATATGTCTTATACGCCATTTCATAACGTTTGGTACTGACATAACATTTTGCAAGAATCTCATAATAATATTCTAAAACCCAGTCTTCACCTAATTTCTCGACTTCTGTGACTGCATCATTAGCAAGTTTTGTTGCTGGTTCATACAATTCATTTTTTAGACAGATAGTGGCAAGTGCTGCGAGAAATGACTCGTCGCCTCTCTTATTACTGGATGCAAGTGCATTGTTGGCTTGTTTCAATACCTCCTTCACCTTATTAGGTTGATTACTTTTCTGGAAGGCTGCAGCAGCGTAATAAAAACTGCGTACATTGTCTGGTTCTACTTTGCTAAGCTTGTGAAATGTTTCCGCTGCTTGTTTATAATCGTTTGCTTCCCAATATATATTTGCAAGCATTTCAACGACATTAGGATTGTCGTCATCCTTTTCTTGTTTACTTTCAAAAAGTGTTTTCAAGTCATCAAGTTCACCTTGATTCTTATGTGCGTTTATCAATGTTTTGCGTGCGTTATCACCACTAAGTGTGATAGTAATGCCGGAAGAACTAAAAGAAGTAACAATTGTACTTAACCTTGGTTGTTTTAATGTACCGGTTTCGTAGAATTCTAATGCAAGGTCTGTTCTGTCTTGTTTTAAGTATATCTTGAGCAATTCCTCGATAACTCTATTTCGCTCATAACTGCTATTGGTCATTTCGAGTGCTTTCTTAAATGAATTTGCAGCCTTTTCTAATTCATTATTATTGAGAAAGTGTCTTGCAAGTTCCTTTTGCAATACAAACGTTATTATTCCATCATCATCAGCCTGTTGTAGTCTCTGTGCTAAATTGTTTTGATAACGATGTAGGTTGATCAATTGATTTTCAATTCGTCCTCTATCCCATTCTGATTGGGTATGTAGAATAGCATTCTTCAATGCTTTTTCAGATGCTTCTATGTCATCTATAATGAAGTAATGTTCAGCGAGTTTGAGATATATTTCTTTATCAGCATGTCCGAATTCTGTTGCTTTTTCATAGTTTGAAATTGCATCATTATCTCTACCTTGGGCAGTCTGAAGTTTAGCAAGTCGTGCATAATGGATCCCGACTTCTGGTTCTGTCTGGATGTAAGATTGTGCGAGTTCAAGTGCCTTATCGATATTACCTGCTTCTTGTAAACTGTCAAATAACTCATCCTGATGATTCATGTTCTCTGGATCAGTTTCAAGGAGTTTGGTCCAAATTTCAACAGCTTTTTCGTGCAGTTCTGTACGGGTGTAAAGTTTTGCAAGTTGTGTATGAGATTCTAAGTCCTCAGGAAACGCAATCGTAATTCGTTTGTAGATTTCTATTGCGTCCTCTAATTGGTTTTTCTTTTCGAAATCCTGTGCCATCTTAATGAATTCTTGTGCGACTGCTTTCTTTTCTGTATCGTTATTCTTCTGGGCATCAAGTCCTTCCATAAAAGCAATGAATGTGCCAAACATTAAAATGACTAAAAAGATAAATGAAATATTCCATTTATTAAGATTATTGAAGATTTTACTATTTCTCCTACTTCTGTTTTGGATTTTCATAGTGATATTCCTCATCTATTTTTTATGTCGTTTTTGGAATTCTGTATCGGTGAGTCGCCAACCCATTATATCTTTATTTAGTTGACATTGTTCAACTTTTCACTCCTCAAGTAGCAATGTGAGAAATATATGAGTTATTGTTGAGTCGTGCTTGATACAGCACATTTAACACTACTTCTTTTAAATGAGATAATCCTATTTGGGCTTGTTCGCGTGTTTCTTCATTCATTGTGTATTGCTTTCTTTGTCCGAAGTTACTAAATCCCACAATAGCACCGTGCCATCATTACTCCCGCTCGCGAGTATCTTTCCATCGGGACGAAACGAAATGCTGTATACATTACGATGATGACCAGTAAGGATTTGAGGTGGATTATCTGTGAATACCTCCCATAGACGAATAGTATTGTCATCACTTCCACTTGCAAGAGTTTGACCATCAGGACTGAATGCAATGCTGCGTACCCAACCGGTATGTCCTGTGAATGTGCTAAGGTATTCTCCTGTATGTGGATGCCACAGTCGTATAGTTCCATCTGCACTGCCACTTGCTAATATGCGACCATCCGGATTGAACGTTACAGACAATATCTCCGCAGTATGTCCTGTAAGGGTGTGTAGTTGATTTCCAGTTGCCGTATTCCAAAGGTGGATGGACCTAACATTTGTACCACTGCCACTTGCCAATATTTTTCCGTCAGGACTGAAGGTGACAGCATTGACCCAATCGGTACATATAAGAGATCGAAGCATCTCTCCGTCCTCAGTATCCCATAGAATTATGGTGTTATCACCACTTCCACTTGCGAGGATTTGTCCATCGGGACTGAATGCAATGCCATTAACCCAATTGGAATGTCCAATAAGTGTGTGAAGAATTTTGGCTTCATCAAAATCCCACAGAATAATAGTATTATCACGACCACCGCTTGCAAGTATTTGACCGTCCGGACTAAATGCTACTGTTCCTACATAATGTGTATGACCTATGAGAGAGTGTAGTTGTTGTCCTGTTCCTGTATCCCATAGCCGGACGGTGTTGTCCTTACCGCCACTTGCTAATATTTTACCACTGGGACTGAAAACCACACTATTGACCACGTCTGGATGTTCAGCAAGGAAACGCAGTAGTTTTCCTGTTTTCGCATCCCAAAGACGAATAGTACCATCCAATCCCTCACTGACGATCGTTTGTCCATTAGGACTGAACATAACATTTTCTACATTTTCTGTATGACCGATGAGGGTATGAAGTAGCTTACCTGAATTTGTTTCCCATAAATTGATGAGATTATCATCACTTCCACTTACAATCATCTTTCCATCTGGACTGAATGCTATACAACGAACCCAATCCGTGTGACCAGAGAAAGTGTTGACAGATTCTTGTGTGTTTGAATTCCACAGCGTAACATTCATGTCTTGTCCACCACTTGCGAGAGTTTTTCCATCTGGACTGAATGCTACGTCATTGACCGGAGCACTCGTGCGGTTAATGAGTGTGAGATTGATATCAATAGAATCTGATTTTATTGCCCATAAACGTACGGTTTTATCCTCACTTCCACTTGCCACCCATTTTCCATCTGGACTGAACGCCACACTATTGACCGCATCCGTATGTCCTGTAAACATCTGAAATTGCTCACCAGTCTTTGTATCCCACACCCGGACAGTATTATCCTCACTACCACTTGCAAGTAATTTTCCATCTGGACTGAATGCCACACTATAAATAGAGCTATTATGTCCAGTTAAAGTATGAAGTAGTTTCCCACTACCAGCCTCCCACAGATAGATTGTCTTGTCGAAACCACCACTTGCTAAGAACTTACCATTTGGACTATAACTGACAGTCAAGACAGCATCTAAATGTCCAGTCAGCAGTTTTAGTTCTTTACCGGTAATGACATCATATATCCAAATCCCTTTGCTACTGCCAACAGCAAGGTGTGTACCATCGGGAGAATAATCTATCTCAGTACTCCAACCATTGCCAAGACGCATTACTGCCCCTTCGGGTAAGGGTAGGAGTGGGGATTGAGCCAAATTGGGTGGTAAAAATCCGAATATCGTGAATAAGATGACAAAATACAAAGATAACGTGCTTTTCATTGTGAATTTCTATTTTTGTTCAGAGGTCTATTCTTTCAGTTCCGCAATCTGGTCACGTAATGAAGCAGCAAGCTCAAACTCCAAGTCTATTGCAGCTTTATGCATCTGACGCGTTAAATCATCAATTGTTGCTACTATATATTCTTCACTTGCTTCTTCAACCATCGGTACTGGTTCTACATCTTTCGGTTTCTTGGTAACATATTCCTCAGTAGATTCAGAGATAAGTTGCTCAATTGCTTTCTGTATAGTTGCGGGTGTGATGTTGTTTTCCTCGTTGTATTTCAATTGTATATCACGTCTTCGTTGTGTTTCAGCAATTGCGTTAGCCATTGCATCTGTGATTGTATCACCGTATAGAAGGACTTCTCCATCGACATTTCGTGCAGCACGTCCTGATGTTTGTACTAACGAGGTAACCGATCGTAGGAAACCGGGACGATCCGCGTCAAGAATAGCAACGAGTGAAACTTCAGGTAGGTCAAGTCCTTCACGCAATAGGTTGATACCGATGAGTACATCAAATTCACCCTCTCGGAGTTGTCGTAGAATTCTTGCGCGGTCAAATACATCTATTTCAGAGTGCATGTAGTTTGCTCGGATACCAGCCTCTATAAAATACTCGCTTAAGTCCTCTGCCATCCGTTTTGTCAATGTTGTAACAAGTACGCGTTGTTTCCTTTTAACCCGTTCATTTATTTTTCCTATAAGATGGTCGATCTGCCCCCGGACGGGATGCACAGCAATTTGAGGGTCAATCAAACCAGTAGGACGGATAATCTGCTCAACAATTTGTCCACCACCTTTTTCTTCTATCTCATACTTACCAGGGGTAGCAGACACAAAGATGACTTGATCAATATACGCTTCTATTTCTTCAAATTGGAGAGGTCTATTATCCAATGCTGAAGGTAAACGGAATCCATATTCTACTAACGTCGTTTTTCTTGCACGGTCACCCCGAAACATTCCTTTCAACTGTGGAACTGTCACGTGTGATTCGTCAATGAATAAAAGAAAATCTTCGGGAAAGTAGTTTAGTAGACAGTATGGGGGTTCACCCGGCTGCAGACCGGATAAATGTCTGGAATAGTTTTCAATACCTGAACAGTAACCCACTTCACGTAGCATCTCTAAATCAAAACGTGTTCGTTGTTCAATTCGTTGTGCTTCCAGTAGTTTATTTTCTTTTTCAAAAGTAGCAATTCGTTCATGTAGTTCAAGTTCAATGTTTATGAGTGCTTCTTCAAAAATATCAGCATCAGTCATAAAGTGTTTAGCGGGGAATATCTCCAGTGTATCCTGTTTTCCTAATATCTCGCCAGTGGTAGTATCAATTTCACAAATTCTGTCTACTTCGTCACCAAACAACTCAATACGGTATGCACTTTCGCTATATGCTGGAAATACTTCAATCACATCCCCTCGGACACGGAACGTGCCTTGCCAAAAATCAACATCGTTTCGGACGTATTGTATATCTACCAATTCCCTGAGGAATTCATCACGTCTGATGATTTTACCTGTTTCTAAGTCAATTTTCTGTCCTTCAAATTCGCGTGGTGAACCGAGACCGTATATACATGAAACACTTGCTACAATAATAACATCGCGGCGAGACATTAAGGATGCAGTTGACGCAAGTCGCATCCGTGTAATTTCTTCGTTAATACGTACATCCTTTTCGATGAAAGTATCAGTTGATGGGATATATGCCTCAGGTTGGTAGTATTCATAATCACTCACGAAATAGTGAACAGCGTTGTGTGGGAAAAAGGTTTTAAACTCATTGTAAAGCTGTGCCGAAAGTGTTTTGTTAGGGGAAATGACAAGAGTTGGACGTTGAACATTCTGAATCAAATTTGCCATTGTATATGTCTTACCAGAGCCTGTGACACCCAGTAGTGTTTGTGCTTTATCACCGCGTATGATACCATTCGTCAACTTATCAATTGCTTGCGGTTGATCGCCTTGTGGGTCAAATTCAGAGACTAATTCAAATGGCTTTGTTGGTATCTCTGGATTTACATTAATAGGAGAGATCGATGGTCGTATGTCATAATGCTCGTGCATGTTAACCCTTAGGTAATTGTTGTTGGATTTCAGAATTTAGTTGTCGTTTATTATTATATCATGAAATACTGAATATTTACATCGGAGATTTGGTGTGGACAGGATTATTAATTTTATGATTTCTTGGTTATTATGGTTAATACTGTGATCGGAATGGTGAGATGTTTAGCAAATTCCTCGAGAAAAACTAAAAATAAATAATCCTGTGTTGTAGGTAGGTAAAAAGCAGTGTGTCAACTAATGTTGATCGCAGATTCTTGTAGGTTCTTGTCCTTTGATGAAAGGTTCATTGCTTATGTTTTCTGGTGGACATGTATCTTTATTTCTGAGTAGACCTGTCGTTTTATCAATTTCCCAGAATTCTATTCCTTCAGGTATAGGAAATTTCTTTTTTGGACCTCTTGCAGCTTCAGCCATGAAGCGTATCCAAATAGGTAATGCAGCTTTTGCCCCTTCTTCATTGTAGTTTTTTAGATTCCTCCGCTGGCTGTCCAATCCAACCCAAACACCAACAACAAGATCTGTCGAATAACCTACGAACCAAGCATCTACGTTTTCATTTGTAGTACCAGTTTTTCCTGCTACCTCCCAATCCTGAAAAGCGGGATTTCTTGTTGCCCGAATTCCTGTTCCTTCCCTTATTACACTCTGTAAGAATGAAGTTATTTGGTATGCGACTTTTTCGTCCAGTACGCGGGTGCGTTCAGGTTGTTTATGATAAACAGGTTTCCCATCAGAATCAACGACATAATGAACATAACTCGGTTCAACACGTATACCGCGATTTGCAAACACACCGTATGCTGCAGTTAATTCAACTACTTTCATACCAGAAGCCCCTAAAGTGAGTGCTGGTGTTGGTATCATAGGACTATCAATTCCCATTCGTTTTGTAAGTTTTACAATGCGATTGATACCTTCCCATAATCCATCTTCATTTATAGGTGTTTCAAGCGCGGCTCGAACAGTTGGAACATTTATTGAACGTTTTATTATGTCCCGAACGGTAAGAGGACCTTTAAATGTGTGGCTGTAGTTGTCCGGGTACCATATTGGTTGTCCGGGTGCTGGTGACATTCCCCAAATTTCGTCAACGAGAATTGTTGATGGGTTGACTATGGAAGGTTCCTGCATCAGTGCCGCAAAAACGATTGGTTTAAATGCGGAACCTGGTTGTCTTCGCGCAGGATCACGTTTCGTTCCCAGTGTCCGATTAAATTCGTTAAAATTTGGCTTATCTTTAAAATCCTTGTCAGTGATAAAGTAATCTCTACCACCGACCATCGCTTTGACCTGTCCGGTTTGCGGTACAAATGCAATAAGACCTGCTTGCAGATAATTAGTTATTGGATGTATACCGTTTTTATTTTCTTTATTCGTATCGTAATTTGGTAAATGCTTCCCATACATACTATCCAAAAGTCGTAGGTGGTCACCAATAGTATTTACTGCTACTGATTGCATTGACATATCAATTGTCGTGTAGACTTTCAAGCCTTCATTGTATAAACTGTCTTTTATTTCAGGAATTTTCTCAAGTTCTGATTTTATATGTTGTATAAAGTGCCCTGCGGTATACTCTTTCGCTTTGACAGATGATTCAGATGAATGTTGAACCTTTATAGGTTGATTTCGATTTTCATTATATTCTGTTTCGGTAATGAATTTTTGATTCAACATTACCGTGAGGACGGTATCGCGTCGTCTCCGTGCATTTTCAGGATTTTTTGCAGGAGAATACATGGTAGTTCCCTTCGGAATTGCAGCAAGTAATGCACATTCATGGTAATCAAGTTCAGCTACATCTTTACCAAAGAATGCCATTGCAGCTTTTTGAACACCAAATAGTTGCTGATGGTTGTGTCGTCCGAAGTCAATATAGTTTAGATATCCTTCCAGAATTTGATCTTTTGAGAGTTGCTTTTCAATTCTGAAAGCGAGTAACATCTCACGAACTTTTCTTTGTAGATTTCGTTCTGTTCCTAAGTAGACGTTCCGAGTGAGTTGTTGTGTTAATGTGCTTGTTGCCCCAATTTCATTTCCACTACCCAGAAAGTCTTTAATTGCCCCAACAAGTCGCACAACATCTATTCCAGAATGTTGATAAAACCGTCTATCTTCGATTGCAATAAATGCATCCTTCAGTTTAGTTGGCATATCCACAAGTCGTATTATTTTTCGTTTAGTATGTGTATCGTCTTCGGTAGGTTCAGCAATTAATTCCGGTTCAAGATAGAAACTGCGGATTGTATTACCAGAATCGTCGTGCATGAGTATTATCTTTCCACTATTTACTGTAAGATGAATCCGTTTTGCCAATGACTCTTCAGACAAATTTGGATAATCAAAATGTCGCGTGAACAATTGAATAGATCCATTTTGTTTTCCTGTTTCACCACTCAATTGTATTAAATATTGACCAGGATCGTTTATACCTTTATTTCCGGGTAATATTTTTTCATATTCTATTCGTTCCAATTTATCTATCAAAAAGACTGATGTATCTTGTAGTTGGACTTCACATACTGATGAGTATACCTCAAGATTTTGTCGCCAAGTTTGCGTATCCTGTTTGTATTCTAATTTTTGAAGATCAAGAGATGCAACATCTTCCCAACATCCGAGCATAAATCCACCTACCACACCAGTACCAAAACAGACGATAAAGAAGACCATGATGAAAGTAACAAGGACGATGCTGATAATTACTTGTAAGGTATGTGATAGAAAACGTAGCATAATTTCACCTAAGAAATATAAATGTCGAATTTATCTTACTTTTTTGATACCTATAATGGGGAATTATTAATGCAACTTATTTTAGAGAAATACTATGGTGTGCGATCTAATTCTGCTTTTCTGACCCGTTTTATAGTGCATCCAATTGCTCGGGTCTTTTTCTGTTTTTCCGGTATTACCTTTCCTTCTAATATCAGATCCAAAACTGGTCTAAGATACTGTTTCTTAGGTTTTTCACGGCTATCGTCAATTGCTCCTCTATAGAGGAGTATGTTTTCATTGTCTAATACAAAGACTTCAGGGGTTCTGCGCGCATTAAAATAGTCTGCGATATTGTTATTTGGGTCTAACAAAATAGGAAATTCAAATTTATGTTTCTTCCGATACTGTTTGATTTCATCAAGTTTTTCATGTTTGTTGGAATGTATTCCAAGTATCTGAACATCTTTCTCCTTGTAATCCTTGAATAATGTATTAATGCGTTCAACATATTCATCCACTACTGGACATTTCGTCGCCAAAAATACCAGTATAACAACCTTTTTTTCTTCTTTAAGTTTTTTCAGAGAACGACTTTTGTTTTCTGTATCTTTGAGACTCCAATCTTTGACTTTTTCATCAATACTGACTGATTCTATCTTCTGTTCTGCTGCAACCGTGTAAAAGGAACACAGAAATATAAGAATGGTATGTATAAATAACTTCTGCATTTATGTTACTCCTTTATGTTAAAACGATTCAAACTGAGTTTCGTTTATAATGCAGTCAGACTGGACAGAAGCCAATTGTCAAGGACTGGTGGATGCAAGAAAATCAGTCAGTTCATGCAGGTGGTTGAGTTGGACATCTACAAAGGACAGGTCTGGACATTCTTTTGTCTGATTTCCAACCATCCATGCTGTCCACATTCCAACGTTCTTTGCCCCTACCATATCTGCTTTATAACTATCACCGACATAGATTGCCTCTGTAGGTTCTACATTCAATACGGACAAAGCAGCTTCAAATATTTTTGGATCCGGTTTTGCTACCCCAAATTCGGTAGAATCTATGATAACATCAAGCATTGGTGACAGATTATATTCATCGCACCACCCACGTGTATTCCCGAAATTGTTGCTAATTACACCAAGTTTATATGTACCGTGAAGTGTTTTAAGCCATTCACAATTTTCTGATAGACTTTCGCAGACTCCTTTGCAGAACCACTCAACATATTCATCTTTTAATTGATCACTTAATTCAAGTCTACTATATATGCCTGTAGCGATAGTATCTACAGTTTCTCTTAGTGTACATTCCGCTGCTGCAGTATTTGCCACTGCTCCAATAGGTAACATTGAACCCTCTTGATATGACCAATCTCCAGCAGTATCACCAAATGCAAATTCTGTAATTGTTGCTTTATCAGCGACATCAAAAGCCTCACGAGTAATTTCAGGATGATGTTTATGTATGAATTGATATGTTCGTTCTAACCAATGTATTCCATTTCCATCTAAAGTTCCACCAAAATCAAAGATTAATGCTTGAATCATGTTGATTCTTAGTTCCTTTTATATAAGTTATCTTGTATTTTCATTCCTATCTATAAATATATGTGTTCATTGGATTCAACACAGAAATGCCAATGAGACTGCATCTACTCAATCAATTTCGCTATTGTTTTTCACAATTTTAATTCAACTTTACTCTATTCTTGTTTAGAATTGTCATTATTGCTTTCACCACTTCGTTTACTTTGATTTCCTGCATACACAGATATGGTTGATCCTGTCGATGACAGGTGCGATTGTAACAAGGTCTGCATGACACAGCCTTCTCAATGACGGTATGTCCTTTACCGTAAGGTTTGTGTCGTTTCGGATCTGTTGGACCGAAAAGTGCAACCGTGGGTGTTCCAACAGATGCAGCAATATGCATAGGACCACTATCACATGTTAGACATACGTCACAACGTTCCAAAAGCGCACCAAGTTGCATTAGGTCTGTTTTCCCTACAAAATTTAGAGTTGAATCTGATACTACTAATTGGTCTACAAGATTAAGTTCATCAGTTGAACCTGTTAGAACAACTTTGATATCTGGTGCAGATTCTGATATAATTTTGATTACCTCTGCAAAACCCCTCAGATCCCACTGTTTTGAACGCCATGTTGTGCCTAAATTCACAGCCATTAACCGATCTTCTGTAGATACACCTTCTTTTTTCAGTAGATCTGTGAGTGATAATCTGTTTTTATCTGTATGCCAATATTCTAATTCTGATGGTATGATGAATTGATTATTTTTCTTAATTTCGAGGTTAGAATGCGTATCGTTTTTTAGTAGTTGAATCACTTGTAAATATCTATCCACCTCATGCATAGTGGTTTTATCTGGACAAGAATAGGTAAGTAAAAGCCCGCGACCTTTATAGTTTGAACCAACACGAATAGGTATCCGTGCAATAAATGGTAATAGAGCGTTTCGGAATGAGGAGGGATGTAGGACAACAGCAATGTCAAAGTGATTTTCTCGTATCCGACGGGACAATTTCATAAAAGAACGATAGATACCATCCGTTTTTAGATCAACAATACAGTCATCAACATACGGGTTTGTTTTCATCAGATCAGCAACAAGTGGACGCAGAAGAAAAGTCAGGCATGAATTCGGGTATACCTGTTTAAGTGCGCGCAATGCTGGTGTGAGCAGGACCATATCCCCGATCCATGCCCCTGTATGACACACGAGAATCTTGGACATTAGAAAAAGAAGGGGTTTGACCAGGCTTTCTTACCTGTCTCATCGGTTACTTCAATTCGGACATATTTTGTATTATTTGGAATAGAATATGATGCTTCTGTAAGGAGATTACCGTCTGACGATACAATTCGTTTTCCTCGACTACGTTCTGCTTTAAACACAATTGATTGTGCTTCTGAACACTTGACAGAAATTTGGTTGTCTTGTAGGTCTATGTCAAGGATTTCAGGTCCAAGTGTTGAATAAAACGCACCTGTTCGGAGTGCTTCCATGATGCTATCAAGAGTTAAATCTTCAGCTTTAACCATTATCCATCCGTGGAAACAGTCATGTTCCGTACCATGTGAATCATCGGAAGCAATACCCAGCACCGGTCCACCTTTATCCAACAGATCATCCCAGGATTGTTCCGAAAACCCTTTACCAATTCCCATACAGGTATCGTTATAGACTTCAATAGCGAAATAACCGCGCAATGGTAGGTAATCAGTAATCGTATGTCCACACCAATACGGATGACACAAAACTGCTTCCCCACCTTGTTCTTTGATGTCATCAATAACGGCATTCGGATGCATCTTCGAACAATTCACGGGTGTATGGATATTTATAGCTACGAAATGATATACTGGACCTCCATAAGGATTAGATGGGTGAGCTTCGCTTCCTGATATCGCCAAAAAGTCAGATGAACTATATGCCGCAACATCATTAACTTTACGATGATCTGTTAACACGAGAAAATCGTAACCTGCATCCTGATATGCTGCGAAACGGTCTGCGATAGGGAGTTTACCATCAGATTCTGTGCTGTGGCTGTGTGTATTACCTCGATACCACTGTCCTGATTGACGAAAGGGATTGTTACTGAACATTGTTGCCTCCTAATATGTTGATTGAAACTATTATATAGGGTTTACTGTTGTATAGCATCAGGTATGTATTTCTACGTACAAATGCTGGCTGAATGACGATACATATTTTAGCACGTTCTAAATCCATTTGTCAATGCCATCAAGTTTATAGACAGGATTATTTATGGTAAACATTGAAATTAAAGAGACACATGTCTGTAGGAGCGATATCCGAATCGCGACAAAACTCACTGATAGTCGGGAATCGGAGTTCCCTCCTACAACCCAAAATGTCCTGTTAATTCTAAAGTTCACTATAGTTTTCATTTGGGTTCCCATGTCGGAGGTCGCAAGCTCGCTCCGACCTACGCGTGTCCTGTCATACTTCGCAAGTGAGGTCGGATAGAGAGAAGCGAAACTTATACCTGTTAATTTACCCTAACATTGTTTATCAGTATGTGCTAAAAAATGTGACCTTTTGCACGTCACTGTGACGTTTTGCATCCAGTCAGGATAAGGAATGTGACGCGAATTTCGCTTTTTTTATTTTGCTCCTTTTTGGTCTTTTTCTTCTCTTGACCTACTTTGGGTTTCTGATTGTGTCATCATTTTTGCGAAGGATTTGACGGCGAATTGTTTGTGTATGT
>JAPOQK010000114.1 GCA_026710795.1 Candidatus Poribacteria bacterium | reverse complement strand
ATATACTGTCGGAGGTCGCTTCGCTCGCTCCGACCTACGAATCGTGTTATTTTTCTCCGTTTTAAAAAGATACAGTTTTGTGCTTTTTTTTACATGACTGTATCTTTACTGTGTTGTGGTCTAATTGTTGTGCCATACTGGGTTTACAGGTTGTTTTCACCGGTTTACTGTGTCTTAAAAAACTTGAAAAACTGTATCTTTTGTTTTTGGCTATTTGTCGGAGGTCGCTTCTACAGAATGTAAGATGTCGGAGGTCGCTTCTACAGAATGTAAGATGTCGGAGGTCGCTTTGCTCGCTCCGACCTACGAATACGGTTATGTTGGGTTTGTGGGTTGTTGTGTTTTTCATAGTGATAGTATTATAACACGTGTTGTTGAGGGTTGGAAGGGGGACGTGGGGTTCGGAACAATATATATCCAATATGTTTTATGTAGATTTCAGTTTTTGAGTGCGGTTTTCAGTATTTTGTCAGAATCGAGAAAATAAGTATGTCAGCATGAAAGTTGGTTTAGTTGATGCAAAAATATTTACACACCCAATCTCTACAAATTGTAATACGTAGGGACACTATTAACAAATGATTCTGTTAAGTCGATTTCGCGGGGCACAGTAATCCAGTAATTCTGCTAATCATGAGAATCCTGGTTCAAAAAGTGAATTGTACTGCTCATGATTCATTAAAGACCCTTTAGATTTATATCTCCACCGATACTGCGAAGTTTTAATAGTGGTCCATCACCGTTTATTGCCCCTTGTACTTGCCATGTTTTCGAAGAGTCTTGGTCATTACCTTCAATTGGAAGTTCACTGTCAACATCACCCCCACTACTTTTCGCATCCACATTAACTGAACTTTCTGAGGACAACGAGACAGTAATGTCACCACCAGATGTCTCTAAATAGGAATCTTCTTGTAGTTGTCCAGTTATTTCGGCATAAATTGAACCACCAAAGGATTTGGCATTGATAGGTCCATCATTTTCCATGTCTATATTACCACCAGATGTTTCAACCGTCGCTCCGCCTTTGCTGTCAACGATTTTGATGTACCCACCCGATGTTTCAGCTGTGATTGCACCGATAATATCTGATAAACGAATATTACCTCCAGATGTTGCTGTGTCAACACGACCCAGATTTCCGTTTATCTCAATGTTTCCGCGTAACGTGACAACACGGATATCTCCTTCACAATTTCTCAACCTGAGATTACCATTGTCAGAATGTCCAATTATTGGTCCAGTAATATTCTCAAAATGTAGTTGTCCACTGTTTGTTCGACATTGAACAGATCCGTTTAACCCAATAACAGTAATGTCTCCGACAGTAGATTTCAAAATAATATTTTGATAGGATTTAGGAACTGTAATGTCAAAATGAATGCCTAAACGATCAGATACACTTTTCCAGAAACGTTTTCCCTCACTGAAATTTGCCTTGATATGTAGTTCGTTATCCTGTTGGTTAAAGTCTACTTTGAAGGCTTTGATAATCTCTGCAGCATGTCTATCTGTTTTCATCTGGGCAGTTCGGTGGACTGCTACATTAACAACTTCCGTATCTGTTCCATGCACAACAATATTTCCAAAGGCTGTGTCAAGTGACAACGATCCGTCAACACTTGCTTTGAAAGATTTATTGATATCCTCTAAAGCCGTCTCAGTCAGAAAATCAGGCATTGCACTACGAATTAAATCCCCAATGCCACTTTCTTTGAATTCCTCACTAATGTTCTCAATAATGTCTTTGCCAAGAATATTTGTCATCATAGACTTCAAATCTGATGATATTCCTAACCCCTCGCTAAGGTATGCTGCAAGGTGATTACATGCAATACTTATTTCACTAAAAGTGGCATTATCAGACAATGGATCAAAGAGCCCCTCAGGGATAGCGTCAATCTCATTCAGTCGTTGTAAAACTTTATTAAATTGTGAAATGCATCGACTTTCACTATCTTTATAGTTTTCAGTCAATATAGTATCTTCTGCAATTTCTGCTGTCTGTTCAAGTATCTGAAAGAGTCCGCGAATTTCTTGATGTTGTTCCTGTTCCATGAGATACCTCTTCATATATGATTGATAAATTTAGGAAAAGTAATGAATATCATGTTTTTGCAGATTAATATAACAGTGTGAATGTTCAAAGTTGGGAAGGATATGTTGTAAATTTGTGCTACAATATATCTCCATACCCTCGTTTTTCTAATATTGTTTTGAGCAAATCTTTTGCTTTGTGAAGTCTCCATTTCACTGTCGTTATGGGTAGCGATAAAGTTTCTGCAATACGTTTCTGCGGCATATCTGCCCAATAATAGAGTGTAATTACCTCTTGAAAGTCAGTTGGTAAAGAATTAATTGCATCTCTAACTGCTTCATGGGTAGATTCTTGAACTATTATCTGTGCTGGGTCAGTCGAAGCGGGATCTGCCTCTATTTGTAATTCTGCATCTTCATCTTCATGGAGTTGAATTTTACTGGCACGTTTCATGAATCGCATAGCACGATTCCGTGTGATTGAATATAACCAAGATCCAAATCTATTCAGATTATCAAGTTGTGGTAATGCTTCAAATGCAAGCAGAAAAGCATCTTGGACAATGTCTTCTGCTTCCATTGGGTTTTTGACGACTTGCTGAGCGACCGTTAGCATAGCACGTTGATAACGAAAGACTAATTCATCAAATGCTTTGAGATTACCTGCTAATACCGCAATTATCAGTTCTGCATCTTCAGCATCTTTCAACACTTCCATGCTCATGTAAAAATAACTCCTTTTCCTATTCTATTAGAGACTGTGTCATCTGAAAAGGATAGTTTTTACAACTTACGTTGCGAGTACTCGGTATTAAATGTACATGAGCACAAGAATAGGACAACTCTATATGAATTATGAACCCGGTCTGAAAAAGGTTACAAGACAACCACCCGCTGCGGCGAGAAAAATACCGAGTACAAATTGCCAACGGATTGAACCCCACCCACCTGGAGGCGGATGCGACAATGTCGCTACAACAGCATTTACAATTGGTGCACCTGCAAAAACGATTGACATGACAACAGCAGGTCTACCTTTTGCTCCAAATGCGAGTAGTACACCAAATGCTCCGACAGCCCCAACAACACCAGCAAGAAATGACCAAGAAACACCTTTTGATGCAAAAGACCATTCAGCACCATTCACTATGAGAATAAGTGCTGAACCGATGACAGCGACCAATAGATATGCAAGTCCTACGAAGAGAAAAGCCTTGTATCGTCCATGCACAGCATCCTCCATAGACAATTGACCTTTGTGGAGAAAAACTCCGTAGAGTCCCCATGAAGTCACAGTCATGACAACAAAAATAAGCCATGTTCTAACCATTCTTAACCTCCTTTAGTTAAGAGACAACTATACAAATACATTTAAAGATACTTTTCGAATACCTTTATCAGTTGCTGTGCGATAATTTCGTCGCTGAAATTTTGATGAACATTCATCTTGCCTGTTCTACCTAAATGCCTTCTCCTTTCTGAATCACGGTAGAGTTGATAAATACCATCTGCAAGTGCTTCCGCTGATTCTGGTTCCACCAAAATTCCTCCTTCGGTAGCCTTCACCATTTCAGGAAAGGAACCGTGTTCGGGTTGTACAACTGGCACTCCATTTGCGAGTGCTTCTAAAACCGGTAAACCTTTCGATTCACGGTAAACTGTTGGAACTGAGAAAACATGTAACCGGTTCATAAAATCTATCTTTTCTGCACGTGTTACTTCTCCATAATGGATAAAACTGTCTTGCAAACCCCATGCATGGATTTGCTTAACCAATTCCTCAAAATAGGCTTCATCCTTTTTACCGAGATAACCTGCAACATGCAGTTCAACGTTATCAGCACCTAACTCTTTCGTCAGCGTATAGAATGCACTAACCAATATGTGTAACCCTTTTTCAGGACATATACGCGCCAGATAGCCAACAGTAAACGGCGGTGGTCCCGTTTTTTCATCAAGAGTTCCATGTCCATCTAAGTTCAATCCAAGGGGTACAACATCAATCTTATCAATAGGAATTTTCAGATATTCCTCTGCCATAAAATGTGCATAATATTTGCAAGGGGCAACAAATCCATCAGCATCCATAGCGCGGTCTGATAGTACTGTTAATGCCTTCGTTTTGTAAGGGTCTATCAAATCTCGTAGAAAGATGTCCTCACCCTGTAGTGCACAAATGACTGGAACATCCAGTGCTTTCTTTATTTCCCTTGCCATACCGATAAGCATAGAATTGGTCAAATATACTATATCAGGTTTGTTATCTTCCTGTAGCCATTTGACCAATTTAGCCAATTCTTTCCTCTGATAACCTTGTTCAGCACTTAGCATTGAGACAGTCAACTGTCCCAAATCTCGTGCATCAGTAGTAGCACTGAAACGTGCCAAACTATTTAATAAACTTGGACTATCCAACATTCTATCAAATGTCCAAGGTGTATGCCGAAATAAGGAGAGTTTTTGTTGGAGATATACATTTAACCCTCCATAGAAGATTCGGTCTAAACTAACATTCTCTTCATCCGTTCGTGTAGGGGTATAAGTTGGGATCAATGCAACGTTATGTCCCTGTCTATTTAGAACAGATGCAACAGTATTGTCATGGATGCAAGTCCCGCAATACATACCTGCTGCGCCTGCGGTAATATAAGCAACTTTCATTTTATGATTTGCATCAAGAATAATAATGTTACTTGGCAAATATCCTTTCACTTAATCTATAAGTTGATAAACTTATCGACAGTTTCTGAAGATGGCGGTTTAGTTAAAAGAGAAACTAAAATAAGTATTATTGATGAGGCAATAATTATTACTGCTACAGGCATAATACCTGTTCCACCAACAGTATATCCAGGTGTCTTCCAGTAACGTAAGAAAAAATAAAGCCATAAAACAACGACACTGAAAATGGAACTGAATACACCAAACTTTGTGCTGCCTTTCCAGAACAGTGCAGCAACCACAATAGGAAAGAGTCCTGTGAATCCTGTGAATGACCATATTGCTAACTTAAATATACTCGGTGTAGCAATTAGAGAAATTATGTAAGTTATACTAAGTATACCAACTACAAATATCCGACCGATCCAAACTTGCTGTCTTTCAGACATCTGTTCTTGTCCTCTATTTCTAAGATAAGGATGGACAATGTCATGGGTGAACATGCTTCCAAGAGAAAGTGTTTGTGAATCAAGTGACGACATAATTGCGGCGAAGACTCCCGCACCTAAAAAACCCGAAAGGATACCTGGGGCATAATGACGAATCATCTGGATTAGAACTGAATTAGCCTCTGGACCCTTTAAACCGGGGAATTCAACATTACCTAATATGCCAAGAAGTACGCTTGGAATCCATACAATTGCGATACATATCGGATATAAAATAATCGGATATCGGAACGCGTTGACATCTTTCGCGGTCAAAAAATGTGAGAATATATGTGGAAACATACCAACAGAAATTGGAATGCATATATAGGTCAATAGTTCTAAAGGTTTGATATGATCAGATTGCATCAACAAACCAGAGTCAACTTGTGAGAGTGCGTTGGAAAATCCACCCATACGATATAGTATAACAAAAAATGTCAACCCACCGAGTATCATAAAAATAAGTGTTTGAAAAGTGTTCACCCATGCTGTACCACGCATCCCACTGTATGTTACATAACATAGAACCACACCACATATCAGTAACCCACCCACCCACTTCGGTATTGTATTCTGAGTTATTTTATTTAATGTGTCTCCACCACCCATTACACCAATAAGAAGATATGGAATGAGAAGCAATACTAACACTATAAAGATTAGCAGACCTAATCCTTGTGATTCCCATCGGTCTCGAAAATACTGAACCTGCGTCATATATCCAAATTGTTTCCCGATTTTCCATAAACGAGTGCCTACAAAGAAGAATATACAAGGGACAATGATAGCAGATGAAGATGCCATCAATGCAAAAACCCCAATCCCTCTATGATATGCTTCTCCAGATGCACCGAGAATCGAAAATGCGGTCATGTTTGTTCCAAATAGCGACATCAACAGCATAAACCAATTGATGTTTCGACTTGCAACAAAATAGTCTTCCCCAGTGTTTCTAAAGAATCTATGACTCAGGATACCAAGACTTAGCACCAATGCAAGATATAAAAAAATGACTGCAAGAATCATTTATCCCTCCATGCATATTTGACTAAGGAGAACATCAGCAGAGATGCAGCTATACAGTATAAGATGTGGTAGAGTAACCCAATTGGTAGTCCTAATACTGTTGTGGGTGTTTGCCAGAACCAAATATCGTTGTGTAGAATTAATAGTACTACCAACAAACAATATAGAACCCACCTACGTGTATTTTTCATGACCAATCTCCCCTTTACACCAATTATAATAAAAGATAAGAACACTTGCAAGTAGTGTTAGTCCATGAATCCATATTAAGTTTATCTCTGTAGGTGCAAAGAATAGGATTACAGCAGCAAGAAACATGAGACAACGTTCCCAAATAGAAACTATCTTAAAGGCATATCCAGCAATACCTGCTGCAAGTAAGATTGTACCAATTAATATCAAAAACAGATTAATGAGAACAACCCATAATTCCGGATTACCACCCTCTGAACTTAACCATAATAATTCTGGTCGCATAACAAATGCATAAGGTAATGCAAAACCAACAAGTGCAAACCGAAACGCTGCAAACGCTGTCTGCATTATACCTGAATCCGCAATCGCAGCAGCAGTATACGCCGCGAGTGCTACCGGTGGTGTAACCATTGACATCATACCGAAGTAAAATATAAAAAAGTGTGCTGCAAGTGGAACAACACCTAAATCAAGAAGTACAGGTCCTACCAATATTGCCATCAAGAGATAACAGACAGACGATGGCAGTCCCATCCCTAATATAATGGTGGAGATCATAAGTAGGAACAGTGCTAAAATCAAATTTGTTTCTGCAAGTGGTAACAGGACTCTCGGCAATTTAGATCCAACTCCTGTAAGTGTAACTACACCAAGAATAATTCCGACACAGGAAGCAGCTGCTATAAGGGACACACCACTATGACCTGCTTTTTCCATTGCCTTAGTAATCCTGGGGATACCAACCCGAGTTTTTGTATGGAAAACACTTACAACTAATACTACCAACAAACTCCAGCTCACAGCTCGAAACGGTGTTGCACCAAATAGCAGAAACACTATCAACGTTAAAAATGCAGCAAGAAACACCATTCCCTGCATCAAAGGTAATTTCTCAGAAGGTAGGTCTTTTGAGGTATTGTTTTCTTCTGTCTCTGTAATTGTATTAGTAATATTTTCAGAGGAGCTGATGGTGCGTTTTGAATAAAAATGAACGATAAGTAAAAGTGCTGTATAGTAGAGTATCGCTGGTAGCAATGCTGCTCTTATAATTTCCAAATAGGTAACTGAAGGTTCCACGATCTCTAACATCATATATGCAGCAGCACCCATAATTGGTGGAACTAATGCCCCTCCCGAACTTGCTGCTGCTTCTATACCGCCTGCAATTTCCGGTTTAAAACCCATGCTTCGCATCAACGGAATGGTAAATGTTCCTGTCGTTGCAGTATTGGCGACTGCTGAACCAGAAAGCGATCCCATCATACCACTCCCTATCACTGCTACTTTTGCCGCACTCCCAGTACTCGTTCCGAATATTCGCCTTGCTAAATTTAGAATGTATCCCGTCGCCCCTGTCCGTTCAAGAAATGTTCCAAACAACACAAATAGGAACACATAAGTGAACATCACTCGGAGTGCCACACCAAAGACCCCTCCATGTAGAAATGTTTGACTAATTATGCGTTGTATAGAATATCCACGATGGGGAAATAACCAACTTGGTAAATATTGTCCGAAAAATGCATACAGAAGAAATACGATGGCGAGTATAGGTAGAGTTAATCCAATAGAACGACGCGTTGCCTCTAATATTAATAGTAGACCGAACCCTCCGATATAAAAGTCTAAGATATGTTCTGCGGATGCACGCTCACCGAGAAATACTCCATTCAACCAAAATCGTTTAAACATTGGTTCTGTCTGAACAACCACGTATCCAAAACAAACAATCACACATCCCACAAGGATGTAATCTACAATTTGAAAGATTCGGCTGTTAGAATAACGTGAATGCAGTGGGTATTTAAAAAAGACGATTATTAGTCCCAACATCGCGAATAGTGCTAATGCTGATTGCGGTTTTAGCAAGGGATAGTTAACTTCGGAGAGAATGAAGAGACTTAGTATTACTGAGACAGGTAGAATGAAGGTGTGATTTGTCTGTTTCAAAAGAGGATTCGCACCTGTCCTTTCGCTGATGAGTTTTGCTGGGTTGCGCAGGTAAATAAATCCAAGCGCGTAAGACTGTCACATTTTCTACATCAAGTCCTACTTTCTACTCTGGACTTCCTTTATAGTTTAGCAAAAACATACGAGCATGTCAAATGAAAATGCGGCAGGTTAATTTATAGTAGATTTTGACAATATAGTCTATTTCTATTATTTGATATATATCTTTTTGGCACAGTATTTGCACTATATTTGATAGGATGTCAGTACATTATCAAATGAAGTTTGTAGAAACTAAGTGATATAGGAATATTAGATAAATAGAAATACAAACCAAGTGGTAAGGTGTAAAAAAAATGAACAGCATTGTCCAAATCGTGAACAGATTTTTATATTTTAGTAGACAGAATCGTATGTATATTACTCAGAAGGTTTCTGGAATTACGAAACATTATATGCGATTCTTTTCTGGTAGTTTGCTGTCAAATACAGCACTGATATTATCAGTTAGTATGCATCTGATAGGAGCATCTATTATTGGTCTATCGTCTATTAAATCGACAAGTATACAAACCGATTCAATGTATTTAGATTTTATCTCAAGTCCAACACCGAAACGTATTCTCACAGTTTTACCTAAAGAGAAAAGTGTACCTCAAAGAGTTCATCCAAAATCTGTAAAGTTACAACGACTTTCTCAAAAGAAAATAAATCCTATACTTACAAAGGTTAAAACAGAGTTACAACCCATAGCAGCAACCACCTATGACACATACTTAGGTGGTGTATATGGTTTGCACGAACCAAAGAGTGCTTTAGCTGGATTACAAGTTCCATTAAATACCGAGATAATGAAAAGTCAGGAATATGTCTCCTCAGTCAACCTAATCCCACAAAGGAATAAACGTAATTCTGAGTTTGTCTCACCCGAATTATACCGTATTCAATTAACATCAATACCTCTTAATGTCCCGAATGTTGTTAAACCTACACAGGATGCTAAATTCCGGAAGAAAATTGAACCGATATATCCTGATTCTGCAAAATTTACACATAAACAGGGATTGGTGGTTCTTGAGGCTACTATTGGTGTGGATGGAAAAGCACACGACATCCGAGTTGTTGAAGTTCTTGAGATAAGTGGACTTGGTTGTGAAGAAGCAGCAATTCAAGCACTCAAATCCTCAATATTTACTCCCGCATTGCAGGGTAAAGTTGTAATCTCACAACGGATCCGTATCCCTTATAGGTTTAATTTGAATGGGTAATCCATTTAAACTTCTTTACACTACCATTCCTGCCTAAACAACATTCCTTATATAACCTATCTCCAGACAAAACACTTGTCTTCTTAATGGATATATTTTATACTTTCACATATCATTATCTATGGAGATTAACAAGTGAACATTCAACTAACTAATAAGGTTGCAGTAATTACAGGTGCTTCCACTGGAATCGGTGCTGCAACTGCACTATTGTATGCTGAGGCAGGTGCTAAAGTTGTTCTGGGAGATATAAACGTACTTGATGGAAAAGAAACACAAAATGTTATTGTTAAACAGGGAGGGGATGCAATATTCTGTGAAACTGATGTTACCTCTGAAGACGATGTTTCCAATCTAATGCGTACTGCTGAGGATAAGTATGGCGGAATACATATATTAGTGACATGTGCTGGCATTTTGGAAGGGGCAAGTGTAAATATAAAAGACTTTGATGCAGACACATTTAATTCTGTAATTGATGTAAATCTGAATGGCACGTTCTATGCACTCAAGCACGCTGTACCGATAATGGAAAAGAGCGGTAGCGGTGTAATCCTATGTATCGCATCAGGAGCAGGAATACGTGGTGGAAGTTCATCGGTTGCTTATGCTTCAAGTAAAGGTGGGGTAAATGGTCTATTGATGACAGTAGAAAATCAAGTGAGTAACATCCGCATGCATACAATCTGCCCAGGTGGACTTGCTACGCCTTTAAAACTTGGTCAAATTGTTCAATCTGCAAAACGCGATGGAAATGATCCAGATGCTGCAGTAGAAAATGCGTTAAAATCACTTGGCGATCCAGCAGGGGTTGCAAGAGTTCTGACATTTCTTGCATCAGATGAAGGCTCTTATATACGTGGTCAAATATCTACCAGATAGATTAGGAAGCAACTATCTTAGAATTAGTAGGTATTATCATCCCAAAACACTTTAAATGTCCGCAACAAAATCTTGAAGTCATTCCACAACGATAATTTTTCAATATATTCCAGATCAACAGGTATACCTTCTCGTATTGACCCACGTCTACGCGGACTCAACTGCCATAATCCAGTCATCCCTGGTCGAACAAGATGTCTCTGATTTTCCCAAGATTCGTATTCCTCTGCAAGGAAAGGCATTTCTGGACGAGGTCCAACAAGACTCATTTCACCTTTGACAACGTTGAAGAGTTGTGGTAATTCGTCTAAACTCGTTTTACGAATCCATTTACCGACAGGCGTAATTCTAACATCTTCTGTGGAATCAGGTTTTTCTGAATATGAAGGTGTATCAATATGCAAACTTCTGAATTTATGAATAACAAAAAGTTTATTATTCACACCGACACGTTTATGTGAGAAAAATATAGGACCTCGTGAGGTAAGTTTGATAAGTAATGCTATCAACAGCATTATCGGTGCAAATATAAGTATTAAGATAAAAGCTGCTACAAAGTCAAACAGATACTTCCCTCGTTTAGCATAGAAGGTGGACAGTCTTTCCGTTGCAATTCGTTCTGCTGTGTCGTTCATATATAATAAGTTGGTATTTGTCATACCAAATTGTTGGTAGATATAACCTTTATTCTTCACTCTACACCAAATATTGTAGATGTTACTTTTTCTTTTGAAGTTCGTCAAATACTTCTATATATTGTTCTGCGATATGGTCCCAATTGAACTTTTTCCTTATTTGTTCAGGAGCACGACTACGATAGTCCTCTACTGTTTCAGGATTTTGTTCTAATGTCTCAATTTTGTCTTTTAGATCCTCTGATGTTTTGTCAAAGAGGACACCATATTTACCATTCTCTAAAACTTCATTGTTGAAAGGTGTATTTAATGCCAGAATACAGTTTGAGAATCCTAATGCTTTCAATATTGATGGGTTGATCCCACCAAATTGATGACCATGAATGTATCCGAAGCAGTGGTGGTGCAGTTCCTTAATATGATCAGAATTATCTATGTGTCCAAGGAACATTACATTGTCATTTGCAATGCTCTTCAATTTGTCTAAAAACTCGTTTTCAAGTTTATTACCTTTATAATCAGCACCACCAGCAATTGCAAGTTTTTTCTCGCTTTTAGAAGTTACGAATGCTTCCATAATAAGGTCTGCGTTATTATCCGGTACAAGTCGACTGGCAATCAAATAGTAATCTCTTGATTTAAGTCCATATTCCTCAAGTACTTCTGGATGTTCTGAAGGTTCTATGTTAGCACCATACGCGATATATGTGGTCTCTGCCCCTAATTCCTCAAGATATAAACGCTTCATTTCTGCTGCATCAGTAATTACAATTGGAAATGCAGAGGTAGCCATCTTGGCTGCCCATTTGAAATAAACAGCACCAATACCTTTCCACTTTGGACGAAGCCACTCCATTCCATCGACATTAATAACCGCTGTTTTACCGGCAATCCGGAAGAACCAGCCAAAAGGTCCATTTCCAGCATTCCATGTTAATATTATATCTGATGCAGTCAGTGATGCATGCATTGATGCTAAGAAACTATGACTGAGAGTACTGAAGACTTTATGTTCAATACTTGGCAGATAAATTAACTTTACACCTCTCCATTCGGGTGGTCTTTCTTTGAACACTGCTTTCCGACAGTAAACTATAACTTCATGACCAGCATCTACCCAACGCGGTGCCAATTCACCCATGATGGTTTCCAATCCACTGTAGGTTGCGGGAAGTCCACGTATGCCTAAAACCCGAATTCTCATCCAAATACCTTACTTTATTAACCTAAATGTATATTATAATTTATATATCCAAATCACATTGAAGACAACTTAATGTAAATACCAATTGTATCCGGTTAATGAAAAACCAATTATTAGATACACTAACTAAAACGAATCTTCATTTAATATATTAAATAATCCAATCCTATTTTCACTTTAGAAACGGAAAAGTGCTTTCGCTTCAATTTCATTACCTGTTTCATTCATTCCAAATTGATTACCGATGTTCTGCCGCCATACACGATTCCATTCTCCATAAAATGAGTAATCTCCTATATTTACCCAGTTAAACCCTATCCTTAAACGGTGTTCGCTTTCAGTCAAGCCAGATAACGGTGTCCATACATCATCTTTAGGAGCATCAGAAGGATGATTCTTATCTATATCCCCTTGACCGTGACGTTCAAGTTCATATCCAAATACGGTTTCAAGTTTATCAGTAATACGTTTCCGTATTTCTATCCACAAATTATCAGCATCAGTCCCAATATGATGCCCTATGACAGACGTAAAATGTTTGTAAACGTTTACGGGATTTACATGTGTATATGTATATTGATTGATAAAAGCGTATTCTGCGTGGAAATCTGTGTCTGCGAATCCGAATGGATCAGTTACATATATTCCACCAAGTATTCCAAATTTTGTATCCCAATGATAAAAACTCGCTGCAGGGTTACCGTCGTCTATCATCAGTTCACTATAAATTTCAATATTGTCTATTGGTCTAAAACGCATATCAAAACTTATCATCACATTATCCCCGCTACCTGGGGCACGACTATCAGCACGTGATATAGTTTGTTCATTGATAAGATAGATATTCACAGGATTCAAATAACCCGGTTCAAAACGGTTCCCATAGACAACTATCTCAGACAAACCTAACCCAAACCTATCCCAGAAATAACCTTCTGCCCTATGTCCTGATATATACTTATCATTGATTTCTTCAGACATATCTTCCAATACACCAGTGAAAGCAGTGAAAGTTACCGTTTTAAATGTTGTATTCAATTTTAGCATATCAATAGCAATTGGATTTGAGGATACCAACAGATTACCGTGATATCCAGGTCCCCACTGTAGATTGTCCTGTCCAAACTGCAACTCAAACCAAGGCAATTTAAACTTGAGATAACTATTGATTGCGGTTCTGTTTCTTAAATCCCCTTCTAATTGTCTATATTTTGATTCATCACGGAAAACATCGTCAAAAAAATCACCATACAGAAATCGGTAAGCCATATCAGCAGAAAATGCAAAACCATCCTCTACCTGACCATATACATGTGGGTACAGTGATGTAACGTGCATGCTGCCTTCATCAGCAGGCATTTCAGATAAATTATCTACTAAACGTGTAATTTCTTGTTGTCCTGCTCGTAAATCAAAAGAAAGGCGAAAGGTAGTATCATCCGTGAGTGAAAATAGATGTAATCTACGATCAGGAGGTATTTGTGTTCCTGCCTCTGAGTAAAATGCTAAGAATTCCTTTAAGCGTTTCTGATCGTTGACACTCAATGTCAATTCACCATTTTCCTGTTTTTGAGAAACTTCCAATAGAAATGATGCGACCTGTTTACGCGTAAAAGGTAGAGAACCTCGTGTTACACCAGTCAATGCTCGTTTATTAAGTAAACGTTGAATAAAGCGGTAGGTTTCAGTATTAAAGTCAGATAGATTGGGATTTAAGGGGACATTAATCAATGAGGATGCATGACACAACGGTAAATAACAGAATAGTAAAAGTGCAAATAATATTAGTAGGACCCGTGAAGACATTAGTATGTATTCCTCCTCAAAACAAAATATGGACTTGTATTATTTTAGGATGACCATTTGTCGGATTGTTTTTGTTTTTCCCGTATTGAGACTATAAAAATAAACTCCACTTGAAACAGGTTCACCATTTGTATTTCGTCCATCCCAATACGCCGCATGCGATTTTGTCCTATATGTTCCAGCATTTTGATAACCTAAATTTATATGTTTTACAGTTTCACCTTGTATATTGTAGATGCTGATATTGACATGAGAATCTTGTGCTAAATCATAAGGAATCCAAGTTTCTGGGTTAAAAGGATTAGGATAATTTGGTAGTAAAACAGTTTTTTCTGGTATTATGTTTTTCATCAATGCTTCTAAGTTAGCAATTCCATCACGGAATACGGCAGATCCGTCATCCAATTGATATGCTTCACTCAACCATTTATCAACTTTCTCAATATGTTTCCGCGATAACATGATTGATCTTGGTGGTGCGGATTGAATAGTACTTTCTCCAATATGAGCGGCAACAATTAGTAAGTCAATTATGTTAACTTTACCATCATAGTTAACATCAACCTTTGGATTCTCTGGTTCGGTATCACCAATACTTGATGAAATGATCAGTAGATCCTGTATATCAACAATTCCATCGTTATTAATATCCCAACGTAGGGGTCTTGTCATAAGAGTCTGTTCATGTGTATCGGGCAGTGCATTTTGCCAACCAGCATGTAACTGTTCACTGAGTTCTGCAACGAGATCATTATTTTCAGGTAAATTTGCTATGTTAACTGTCTCGTCCGGATCATTCATATAGTCATAAAGTTCTATTCCATATCTTCCATTTTCTCCTCTCTCAGTATATCTATATTGATCAGTTCGAATAGATCTGCCACCATAAACCGGTCCACCAAATCTTGAGAATACCGCTGGTTTCCAAGAATTCAACTGTTGATCTATGATTGGCAACATACTCGACCCTTCATTTTCTCTTGGTATTGGGAGATCGCATGCATGACACACAGTAGGATATATATCGATAAGCTCACAAAGGGAATTTGTTACAGTAGGTAACTGTCCAGGAATACTTATAATTAATGGTGAATGTAACGATACATCAAACAATGTCTGTTTACCCCACATCCCGTGGTCTCCAAGGTGATAACCGTGATCGCCGCAGAATACAATGACAGTGTTATCAGTCAAACCAAGCACATCCAGCTGTGCTAATACACGTCCAATTTGTGCATCCATATACGTTGTAGAAGCAGCATAAGCACGAATAAGTTCTAATGTTTTCTCATCGGTGAGTGGCACTCTTCCTTCTGGTAGATCTTGATATGCTCTGATAGCATTCCAATTATTAATTGATCTCGCAGGAGCATTCTCTGGGGGTTGTGTTGAAACGGGTAAGTTAAGACTAATCCCATCATACAATTCATAGTACTGGATTGGTATCTTATGAGGAAGATGTGGTTGGAAAAATCCGAGCGTGAGAAAGAATGGTTGGTTTTTTATATCATTCAACACGTTAATAGCTCGTTTTGCTATTTTACCATCTTCTAATTCATCGTCGTCCACATCCAAAGTTCTCCATGATGGGGTTTCTGATATATCATAAGGAATATAAGTTGGTCTCCATGATGGAACACTCCATGAGTATTCATCATCTTGCAGACGCGGAAGTGTATGGACTCTACCAAGAGATTGTGTGTGGTAACCATTTGATTTGAAGTGTTGAGGAAGTGTTATTGCATTAGGAACGGTATCACGTAATTCAGTTCTATTGTTTATTATTTGTGTAGTTTCAGGTCTTAACCCAGACATCATAGAAATCCTTGAAGGACTACATAGTGGATATTGACAGTAAGCGCGATTAAATTGTGTTCCTTTTTCTGCGATTTTATCAATGTTTGGTGTGATTACCTCTTCGTGCCCATAACAACCAAGGAAAGGTCTAAGATCGTCTCCAATAATAAACAACACATTGTATTGCCCCTTTGTTTCAGCACTGAGATTGGGTAACAGTCCAGAGGTAAAAGACGCTGCAGCACCAACTTTTAAACTTGTAGATAGAAATTCACGTCGAGAGATTGGTTGAGAAAAAACATTATTTAGTTTTTTATTTTTCACAAGTTTATCCTTATTTTTTTATTGTCATCCGACGAGTTTTCACAACCTTGCCAGCATGAAGCGTATAAAAATAGACACCACTTGCAACATGTTCACCGTCCGAATTCCTTCCATCCCAAAATGCTGCGCGTGCTTGGGTACGATATTTTCCTGCGGGTTTATTACCGAGTCGTAGGTGCCGAATTGATTCTCCATTAACACTATAGATTTGTATATTGACATCTGAATCTTCAGTTAGATCGTAGGGTATCCACGTTTCTGGATTAAATGGGTTTGGATAATTCTGATGAAGTATAGTTGTTTCTGGGGCTGAATAATTTATCAAAGTTTCTAAATTTGCGATTCCTCTACGAAAAATTAGTGAACCGTTATCAACGCGTTGTGCCTCACGGATCCATAGTTCAATTATATCCATATATTTTGTTGGTTCAATATTACTATTTATTGGTGCAGATTGATTTGTTGATTCACCTAAATGAGAAGCAACAAGAAGTAAGTCAATTATATTGACTCTACCGTCTTTGTTAATATCCACTTTGGAATTTGGCTGCACATCTGAATTAAAACTATTTGAAATAAGTAGAAGGTCTTGTAAATCTACAATGCCATCGCCATTTACATCCCATGGTAAGATGATCGGATGTCGTAAATGTTCAGGAATGTCAGAAATGGCAGCCATCCAACCTGCATGTAGTTGTTCACTGAGTTGATCAACAAGAGTTTTATTTTCAGGGAGTTTGGCAATATTTTTGGATTCATTCGGATCGGCTATATAATCATATAGTTCAACACCATAATCTTTATTAATTCCCCACTCTGTATAGCGATATTGATCAGTTCGCATTGAATAACCATCTACAGAATGAGATGCATAGAACCTTGTTAATTGGCTAAATGCTGCAGTTTTCCAAGGGATTGTAGGTTCTTCAATTACAGGAACCATTGTAGTACCTTCTAATTCTGATGGTATGAGTAATTGGCATGCATCACATAATGTAGGAAATATATCAACCAATTCAACAAGAGCATCCGTAGTAACTCCTGTATAGTTTTGTCCCGGTATACTTACGATCAATGGAGAACGGACAGAATCCTCAAAGAGTGTATTTTTTCTCCAGAGGCCGTGTTCACCAAGGTGGAAACCATGGTCACCCCAGAATAGAATGATCGTATTTTCCGTCAGGTTTAACATGTCCAGATGATTTAGAATCTGTCCTATAAGTGCATCAACATAACTAATATTTGCGGCATAAGCGAGAGTTAATTCCAAAGTTTTTTCATCGGAGAACGGAGGGAAATGTGGAATATCTTGATATGCTCTCATGCCTTTGGGATTCTCAGCAATACTAGGGGCATTTTCTGGAAGTTTTGAATCAATTGGTAGACTAAAATCTTGTGTTGTATATAAGTCAAAGTATTTACGTGGGGCATAGAATGGTAAATGAGGTCTATTAAATCCGACTGCAAGAAAAAAGTTTTTGTTTTGAATCTCAGATAATACTTCTATTGTCGCGTTCGCAATTCTTCCATCATCAAGTTCATCATCAGCAACGTCCAAAGCTTTCCAAGACGGATTTTTTGTTTTATCAATATATCTCCAAGGCTCTCTCCAAATTGGAGCACTCCAAGAAAGAGTATCATCCCATGCTGCGTCTCCATGTGCTACTTTACCGACAGAGCGCGTATGATAACCGAATGTTTTAAAATGTTGTGGTATCGTAACTACATTAGGAAGTACTTCACGAAAATCTGTTGGGTTATCATTCACACCCGTACTATTAGGGCGCAACCCAGTTAGAACAGATGCACGCGAGGGATTGCAGACTGGGAATTGGCAATATGCCCGGTTAAAGAGTGTGCCACGTTCTGCGATTCTATCTATATTAGGTGTATGCATTTCTGTGTGACCATAACAACCCAACATTGGTCGTAAGTCATCAACAGCAATGAATAGTACATTATACGGTTCTTCAGCGGATACTTGTTTTTTAGGAATTAGACTTGTCGTCAATGCTGCAGCACCAACTTTCAATCCCGTTGAAAGGAAATCTCTTCGTGTAATTGATCTTGTAGGTTCATTATGTTGTTTATAACTTTTCATGTGAACTCCTATTTTGATAATACCATTTTGCGAGTTTTCCGTGTCTGACCAGTTCTGAGTGTGTAGAAATAAACTCCACTTGAAACAGGTTCACCAAAGGAGTTAAGACCATCCCAATATGCTGCTTGAGAATGACTGCGATAAACACCTGCTGATTGAAAACCGAGTGATAGATTCCGAATTGTTTCACCTTTCTGATTATAGATATGGATATTAACATCTGTATTTTCATTCAAAACGTAAGGTATCCATGTTTCAGGATTAAAGGGGTTTGGAAAGTTAGGTAGCAGAGCAGTTTTTGTTGGAATTGATGAATCTAATAACATATCTAAGTTATATATTCCTTGTTTAAATAAGTTAGAACCGTCATCTACCAAACGCACTTCATTTAGTAATTGTTCAATCCTATCAACATATTTAAAAGGTAGAGGAATGGATTTTGGTGAAGCAGTTTCACTTGATTCACCTAAATGTGCAGCAACGTATAGAAAATCAATAATATCTACTATACCATCCTTATTTATATCAACTTTCGGATATTCAAGAGTATCAGCTTCAAAACTATTTGCAACTATAAGGAGATCATCAACATCAACGGTACCATCATTGTTTACATCCGATGGGTGATAAGTTGGTATATTATTTACATTCAGGTTAGTAGGTAACGCTGCTTGCCAACCATCTTGAAGTCGTTTATGTAGTTGTGCTACAAGTTCCGCATTTTCTGGGAGATCAGCAATATTCATTGTTCCATCTGGATCAGTAATAATATCGTAAAGTTCGACAGTTTCACTGTTCTCGGAATATCGATATTTGTTAGTTCGAATTGAGTAAGCATTGGCAATGTCAACTTCACTAAATGCAGCTGTTTTCCATGGACGGTCTGGTTCCTCCATGACAGGAAACATACTAATACCTTCGAGTCCCGATGGAATAGATAATTGACACAGATCACACAATGTCGGATAAATGTCAACTAACTCAACCAATGCATTTGTTTTTACATCACGTGGAGACTGTCCTGGGAAACTGATAATCAAAGGTGACCGGAGGGAAGTTTCAAATATAGTTCTCTTGGCAAATTTTCCATTCTCACCCAGATGAAAACCGTGGTCACCAACTAAAAGAATTACTGTTTTCTCTGTTAGACTTAGTGTATCTATTTTATCTAAGATGCGTCCAACTTGGGCATCAATGAAACTTGTTGATGCTGCATACGCCCGGATCAACTCTATTGTTTTTTCTTCTGTAAGCGGACCACCTTCGGTAGGAATATCTGAAAAAAATCTTCCTTCATTATAAGGGGTTATAATCATATCTGGAACATTTTCAGTAAATTCATTGTCATAAAGTTCAAAATACTTTTTTGGTGCGTTGAAAGGTAGATGTGGTTTGTAAAATCCAACAGCAAGAAAAAAAGGATCATTTTGAATATGATTTAATAAATCAATTGTGTTACTTGCTACTTCACCATCACGTAATTCATTGTCTGAAACATCAAGTGATTGCCAAGATTGTGTGCTGGGATATGCAACTGGTCCTGGTGTCCAACTCGGCACACTCCAAGATGTTCTATCAGTATAAATGCCATGTGCTATTTTTCCTAAGGAACGTGTATAATATCCATGAGATTTAAAATACTGAGGTAATGTTACCACATCAGGCACCACGGATCGAAAATGAGTCATATTATCCTTTACACCATTTGTCTCTGGACGCAATCCAGTTAATATAGATGCACGTGAAGGATTACATATTGGAAATTGGCAGTATGCCTGGTTGAAGAGCGTGCCTCTTTCTGCCAGTCTGTCTATGTTGGGAGTATGCATTTCTGTATGTCCATAACATCCCAACATTGGTCGTAAATCATCAACCATGATAAACAACACATTGTACTCTCCTTCGGTGTCCGCCTGTAGATTGGGTATAAGTGCTGTTGTGAATATAGCAGCACCAGCTTTCAAACTGGTTGAGAGAAAATCCCGTCGAGTAACTGAACGGGTTTGGGATAAAGTATCTGTTTTCAATTTGGGATGTTTCCTATTTTATTGGGCAATCTGTATATGAAACCTATACTCATTGAACTACAGATTGTCTAAGTATTATACCCTAATCTTGTCATAGTATCATAGAAAAATGGTGCTAATTTTGGATGCATATCAAAATGTTCTCTTGGTGGGACTGAATGTAGCGTGTGTCTGGCATATTCGAAAAAGGTCTTGTCCATAGGTAATTCGCAGAAGTTACATAATGAAGAAAGGATTTCTTTTGGTTCAGATGTCAATTCTTCAAAACGGACAGTATGTATATATTCAGATTTAGTCTCGATTAAACTTAATCCCTCTCGCATTGTCACCACCCATTCAACAATAGCTCTGTCTATATGACAATTTGTGTTTTTAATATCCTCAACGATGTCGGTCAAGTCATTATCTGTGGAAACCAGTTGATTAACTAATAGGTTCCACTTCCTACTATTAACTCCCCACCAATCATGTGTTTCTCCTTTTAATTGTATACCGTTTCGATCCGACCAATTAGCTATAGAGGTGCAGGTGTCCCAACCATTTCGAACGAGAAAGATAAAACGAGCATCAGGGAATAATGCACGCACATAATCTACCCTAAATATAAGCTCTGGGTATTTATCAACGATACGTTTGGTACCCGTTGCAGACAAAAAAGCACCAAACATTTGTAGAGCACGTTGACGCATCTCTTCTGTCATATCCTTTGCATATAATCTATATTTCGCATTACCACTGCTGTAGCTTCCAATGATGTCTTCGTCTGGATGTATTACATGCCAAATTGCTTTCGGTTCGTTGAGATAGCCAACATCCTTATGCATAGAAAGCACTATTCCAAGGATGGTTGTTCCACTTCGTCCTGTACCGAGTATGAAAATAGGTTTTTGGATTGGAAAGAAGCGTCTATTACTTGTAGAGATGCTTTTCAGGATCGAAAAGACGACTGGATTAAACCATCTTCCTTTTGTTGTTAATGGACGTCCTTCAAAGAATGTATAACTTACAAGACGTGTAAGAGTTTTTGAGGGACGGGTTTTTATATAATTTGCGCTTAGTTGTGCAATCATTCTTATCGTTTTTCTATATCAGGAATTGTAAACGTCGTCTTAATGTCTCACGGATATTCTTGATTCTATCCAAATTAGATAGAAATGCCAATATTAACTTTACTGGAAATGAAAAGATATAAAGCAAAAATAACAACAGATTAGGAAAAAATGAAATTGGATTGTAATTATGCTTTTTCATCAATTTGTCATTTATTTTCTGACAGAAATATAGTTCTGCGGAATTAAGTTGACTCTCTTTCAACCTGTTTTTATTCCATTTTCCTGCGCGTTTAGGGTTTATTCCCATCTGTTTGGGACGATCAGTATTTACAGAGGATCCTACTTGTGGTACCTCTAACATTTTCGAAGTGTAATCGATACCTATAAATTCACAGATATGCGAGACTGTGACCTCAGGTTTAACTAAAAGGTCCTCAAAGTAAATTGAGATCATACGTTCATTACACAGATACTTATCACCAGCACTAATAGCAGTATTCCATATTTTACTAATTGTAATGGGATGGTAATTAATCCAGTCCCGGAACGATTCTTTGATTGGCATATCGCTACCACCGAGAAAACGTCGCTTCCACTTCTGTTTTTGGGATAAGAGTACATCACGCGGGTCACGTATCATGTTAATTATTCTACACTCAGGATATGATTTCAGGATTTCATTAATGTAGAAGATATTGCGCGGTGTCTGATCACAAGGTATACTTTTACCATTAAGGTTTGCTTCATGTAATAGAAATTTGCTAAATATTTCTACTGGAGAAATTCGGTGATTTGAAAATACTTTACAAAATGACCGCGCTTCTTCAATAAAACTGTGTGGATCACCATGTGTGCGATATCCTTCACGTTGTAAACATAGCAATTTAGACACTAGATCTTCCGCTTCAGAAAGGTTGATTTCCGATTCGGCTGCAGGTGACCATAGTTGACCAAAAAAATGTAGTTCACCGAAGGTAAATACATCGGGATGGTTTCCCAATATACGTCCCATCATTGTTGTTCCACTACGACTGTTGCCAACAACAAATAACATTTTATCCGAATTCACTTACTAACCTCAATTACACCGAAACTATTTTTTGGTATAGATATATCGCTTCCTTTACCTTTCCATTCTTGTATTAACACTTCAATTTCACCGGAACCTTCCATCGCTGCATTACCACCGTTCGTCGCTTTAAGCGTTTCATTAGAAATATACTGATAAGTGATATTCTTCTTTAATCGCCTGCCATCAAGATATAAATTGGGATTCAATACTTCTGAAGATCTATTACTTACCAGTATATAAATTGATTTTGAATTCCCAATGACTTGAGTTTGGACTCCTGTCAACTGTTGTCCTTTAAAATCCATCTGTCCTTCAATAAATGGAGTGTTAGACTTAGTGACTGAAAAAAGTGTGTCTGATTTTGACATCGCTTCCCCAATTAATTGAAATGAATAGTATACTGTTCGACGTATGATATTACCATAGTCAGATTCAGGTTCGCCACCATATTTCCAAAAAGTTCGATCTGAAACTGGTGCTATTGGTGAAAAAACAGGGAATCCCTTTCCTTGACCAGTAATCACATGGAAGTTTGCATGAGTTATCTGTGGTATGCTTAGTAATTTAAGAAAAAAGTCACCAACATACATTGCGTGAAGTTGTGTGTTGGCAACACGGTTCGCAGGATTTGCTATATTCCATTCTGTAACCCACATCTCTTTATCTGGAAACAGTTTTTCATAATATTCCATTCCTATATCTATATCATAGTGTATCCATCCGAATAGGTATCCCCGCATTTCCTCTATATCAACATCTTTCATTGCTTTGTAGGCATAGATATGTACAGAAAATGCATCAAACCAATCGGTAGATATTGAATCAGTAGGTTTTGCTAACCCCTCATCCCATTTACGTTGTGCTGTTTTAATTAAGAATCCTTCTTTGTGAAAAGCCACAGGAGATGCACATACAGATACCTTAATATTTGGATCAACTGCTTTCATAGCCATTGCATGTTCTTTTGCGGTCTTCATATAGGTTTTAGCAATTGGGTATTTGTTAGCATAATGTGGAAGGTAATATTCATTTCCAAGTTCCCAATGGGTTATATTATATCCCTTTTCTTTAGAATATCTCACCCAATCGGCACTCTCTTCTGGACTCCCTGTCCAGAGATTCACAACGACAATAGGTGTAATATCTAAATCATTGCATAATTGCATGAAATCGTCAAAGTGTATTTTCCCTTCACGACGTTTTCTGAGTTTAACGAAATTTCCTTTATTACGTTTATTCAGTTGAGTACTGAGTGTAGTTGTCATTTCATTTTCCAGAAAACCAGATATTTTCCAATGATAGAAATTGCCTACTGTCCCTCCCGGAAACCTCAAAGTGTTTGGTCGTAGAACTTTTGTGAGTGCAACAAAATCCTCATCCAGATAACCGGACTCACCGTTCATCATGTTTGAGTTAAAACCGTAAAGTTCTTTCCTTAGAGGTATCCCTTTTTGTGTTCTAACTTCAATACTGAATAAATCAGAAGTTCTATCAACCATTTCACACCCACGGATGATTACAAATGTTAGTAGAGATGCGATAAAAATAGTACATAATGAAAAAAGGAGTGTTGAAAATGACTTCCATTTGAATGATTTTACTTGGTTTGTTTGCCTCATAATGTAATTCTAATCCTTCTATACGTTTGGAGAGTAGTATCACTGGCAAACATCAAACCAGCACACGTCCAAAAATAGAACCCATAACCTCGAAATTCCAATGTTCTATTGAAGAATAAGAGAAATACAGTAACCGTTACCAAACATAGCATCGCTAAGGCAATTTCCTTAGAATATCTACTTATTGAACGTTTATATATATCTAAAGCAGCTAAAAATAGGCGGAGAAAAATCAAACTAAATAATCCTAATCCTAACAATCCGTAAAAACAGAGAATAGCGACCCAATATACATCTTTGAAGCCTTTTTTGCTCAATATTTTAAATAGAAATGATCGTTTACTCTGATTCAATCTGTCAATAGTAGTGTTCTGGTCAGCACCATATCCTAAAATCGGTTTGTTAACAAGAACCGTTGGTACATTCCCAATTAATGCACCCAGTCTCTGTTTTTGAGCAATCCTGACATAAGAACCAGAAAATACCCCTGTAAGATTACCAACCAATCCAACTTTTGATTTACGTGGGTTAATATATTCCGATTCAAATGGATTCACTATTACTAACATAACACTAAAGATTAATCCCACCGCTATAGCTAAACGTAATGTTTTTTTCCAACCGAATTGAAAAAAAAACCATGCAGAACATGCAAGAATTGCAGAAAATGTGGCAGCACGCGAATATGAACGTGCTATGAACATAAATAATATGACCACTCCTAATATATTTAGATATTCCAATCGCTTGATACGAGATAGAAAAATGACAAGTATAAGGATCATGAAGACACCATATATCACTGTATCTCCTAATGTGCCGTAGATACTTCCAATTTCTCGTCCAAGTTCCAGTAATCTATATTCTTTTGTAAATCCACCAACATCAAGTGTTGATGCACGTGGGAGGAAAAAATCGAATGCAGTACGACCTCCAATCCATTGAACTGCTCCTACAAATAGTTGTAGTACTCCAACTCCCAAGATGATTTTCAATAGTGTTGCAATACGTTTTTCAGAAAAAGGGGAATTTGCAATTAAATAAAATAGGATAATATATCGTGCAAGAGGTCTTATATTATATATACTTCCAACCAATGGTGAACGGTTAAGCACCATAGAAAGAAATACTACGATGTAAAAACCGATCACCGGTAAATCTATTGCAGTTTTTACGAAAGGAATTCCTTTGTATAGTTTGTGACATACCAATTTAATGAATGCTGCATATATCAACATTTCACCTAAGAATCTCAAATAGGAATACACTGAATCACTGACAGGTAATAACTTCAGTATGAACTCTTCAAAAGCAAAGTATCCTGTGAGAAAATAGATAATAGTCATAGTTACAATTTAACTTGAAGATAGCATTTTGTTATTCAGAAAATTGCCAATGAGAGAGATCTATGTCCAATAACGTGGATAATTCTTCATTAAATGGTTGAAAATAATCAGATAATTCTCTGTGAGTCTTAGGGTTTATTGGTGGAGGATTGAAAGATCTATCGTTAAGGTTGTATATTACTTTCTTAAGCTTATTGGCAGTTTTAGTTGGGACAAGATGACGTATTGCACGTCTAATCGGATTCCGAGATGCAAGAAATTGTGTAAATAAGTACCCGACTTTTTCAGATCGAGGCATCGCAGCTTGATTAAATTGCTGTTCAACTATCGGTTCAAAATCATTGTCAACACCGATTAGGTTATACAGTCTTTGACATATTGAAACAGAATTGTCTTTCAATTCATCTGTCAAAAAACAGTGTACTTGATCCTCTCCAAATTGTGCCATTAGATTTTGTATATGAGGGTAGTAAACACTATTAAATTTATAGACACACTGTCTCCATTTAAACCAATCATCATTTAGACGTTTTTCCTCAACGGCGAGGGCATCCTCAAAGGTTTTAATGTTCTCCCATCCTCTTCGTCTTGCCCACCAATATGCAGAATAAGCACGAGAAACTGGTTCTCTTATCAGGACAACCAAATGCATATCTGGATTATGCTCGTATATACGTTGTATTCTTTCTGGTGAACACATGACCATCACGTTTTTTGCAATTAGATGATTATCAACAGGACAATCGGAATAGTATTTGTTAGATGCTGATTTATATCCTTTTTCATATTCATGATTCTGAAGGAAATAAGTCATCTCTGGTTGCGGATGTGCATAAATATCTGGATGCTGTGCCAAGTATCGCAAAAGTGATGATGTGCCGGATTTCTGTGAACCCACAATCATAAGAGTGATTTGTCGGAATTGATCAACTTTATTCATGTGAGTTCTCCGTAAAATACTGTTGCCATGGTGGTTGTTTACCGATCAAGACTTGTAAATCGGATACATCTTGCTTGTAGTAATCAATTAAACGTTTTTGATTCTCTTGTGAAACCGTAATTTTTTCATCTGAACGAGTGTTTATACGAAGGTATAACGGTTCAATTGTCCTTCTCATTGATCGAAAAGTGTTATGAATAAAAGGTTTATTGTGTGTCCATTTGCGTACTTTAAATCTCAATGCTCTGTATTTTTGGTGTAACTCGGTATTTCTCATCGATTCGGTTCTATTTGTGACTTTGAATGTATAGTCGTTGAAAAAAGTTTTGTCAATTACAGCAAAATCACATATTCCATGTAAGACATGTAATGGTTCAGTAGCAAGGTCTTCATAGAAAAGAGAATGTATCCGGTTGTAGCCAAAACGTTCTATATACTTTTTCAAATAGGTGGCATAACAACCTTGTTTAAGGGCTAACCAATGTTGTTCAGATGTAGGACCCTCTTGAATTGTCTTTGTTTTGTCTGCTGGGTTTATATCAACACTTTCTGATAAATCACCTTGTGAATTTCCGTTCTGAGAAGGCAGTTCCTTTTCAATATCTTTGTAGTTGAAAAGTTGATCAACATATTGGTCGAAATCCATTGATTGTGGCAACTTGCCAATCTGCCTTGCGAAACGGTACCATGAAATCAAACGTGAAATCGGCTCACGCAGACTGAAAATTAGTTTTACATTTGGGAGGTACTCTGCAATTCTCTCAAGTGCGGATGAACAATATAAATAGTCTGGTGTAGTGTCAAGTCGTATTTGCTCATCATGACAGTGTGTAAATAATTCGTTGTATTCAGTTACATCTCCTTTGAAACGATATTTTGATGGTAATGGGTATTCCGTATCAAGAAAGAAGCGTGTTTCCTTATATGTAGCACCACATATTGATGGATGATCAGTAAGATATGTATATAGTGATGTTGTGGCAGCTTTAGTTGTACCACCTACAATCAAATAATGGTAATCACTAACCTTTTTTATTGACATCACTTAAATAACGAAACACCTGTTTTTTGTAATAAATATGTTAGATTTACTACAGCAATTACGGCAGTGAGTGAAACTGCTATCGCTATACCCATCAATCCCCAAACACTGACTAACCCTAACGCAATTATAAAGTTTAGCACAGCCATTGTAACCATATTTCTAAATACATATCCGAATGCTCTTTGTGCATATAATCCTGCATTTAGAACTGGAATCAAACAGAAAAAGACCGTAGCAAAACTAAGACAAAATAGGAGTTGTGAAATCTGTTGAATAGATTGTTCAGAGAACTTATTATCACCAAAAAGGAATTGGGCTATTAATGATGATCCGAATATAAGACTCAGAGAAATAGGTGTTGCAATAAAGAGCACAGTCCGGATGTTTCCCATGAGAGTATGTCTAAATTGTTGCTTATTCTCTTCTGTGATTTCCTCGGTCATATTGGGCAAACCAGTAGTAGCAACACTAATACCAATAAGAGTCTGAATCGCAGAAAAAATACGGAAAGCACTGTTGTAAAGTGTAATAGCACCTTTTCCGAGTTTCCCGACTAAAAATACTTCTACTAACAGACGTGCAGTTATCTGTCGTATTGCAAAACCCATGGTCGGCAATGAAATAGTATTTTTCAGTGAATGGAGCACATCAGACGATATCCACGTCAACATATACCGATGACCTGTCCGTTTTACTCCAATAAACAACCAGACAAAGTATGTCAAAAATCCACATGTGTAGGCAATGGCAACATAGTGTGCCAATTGTTCCGTACCTAATAGAAGTAGAAAAGCAAGAGAAGCAATTCCTGGTGGAAGTGCATTCCGTAAAGCGACTGTTTTGAAATGCTTTTGACTATTTAAAACCGCACCGAGTATTGTACTTGCTGATCCGAATACAATTAGAGGTGCAGTCAACCGCAAAAACATAATCATTTCAGAACGTGTGACAATTGAACTATTTGGTAATAAGAGTAATAAGACGTATGCAATCCAATCCGCACATACCTCAATAAGAAGCATACATAACAAACCTACAATGATCGAAAAATTCAAGATTCCGTTTGTTACTAAATTGAAATCCTCACTGTTTTTCTGTCTCGCTTCATTTATAAATAGAGGCACAAGACTAAATTTCGCACCTTCTCTGATTACAATGTCAAATAACAGGACGACTTTTAGAGATGCAATTAATGCATCTGCAGTTTCACTTAACCCAAGATATCTTGGAATTAACACCGCGTGGAAAAGTAAACTTAATCCCATTCCAGCAAAGGTAATCACCATTACCCAACGTGTTGGAGACTTCCAAAATTTCACTATAAAATTACGAAATTGGTCCATAATGAATTACTTACAGCAAAATGGAACCATTCTGTACATATACCACTTATTTTTTCCATGCATCAGGTAAGTTTTGGCTAATTTCTATCTCATCAAATTCAGTTGCCGGACGAGGTCCAACAGTTTTTGCCCATGTTCCCATGCGATGTAATCCTTCAGCCAACCCTATCTTAGATGTTGTGCCGAAAACACGTTGAAATTTATCATGTGAACAATATGCGTGTTTGACTTCATCTCTGGCTCGAAAATGTTCCACAGATACTTCCCTTTCCATAGCAGTCATCACCATATCAGCCAATTTATTGACAGAAACATGTTTCTCCGTACCAAGATTGAATATCTCACACGAGGCTTCGGATATGTTTACAGATTGCGCAATATGTGGTGCAACATCCGCAATATGTGTAAATGCACGAGTCTGTTCACCATCACCAAATATTACCAAAGATTCTCCCTGCATGATTTTGTTCATGAAAATACCAATTACATTACGATATCTATCACTTATATTTTGAAGTTCACCATATACATTATGGGGTCTGAAAATGGTATAATCCAAGTCAAAAAGCCGTTTTGTTACGATAAGTTCTTGTTCTACTGCATATTTTGCAATACCGTAGGGATCTTCTGGCATCGGTGTGAGTTCTTCGTGCATCGGAAGTTGGTTTTCACCATAAACTGCAATGGATGATGTGAAAACAAAACGTTTTACATTATAATTCACTGCAGCGTTGATTAGATTTACACTTCCTATAAGGTTGTTTTGATAGTTGAACCGTTTAATAAAATGGCTCAAACCCTCTGCTGCATACGCTGCGAGATGATATATATAGGTAAAATTATATTTTTCACAGAGTTTGTTTATTAGTTCTACATCCAGAATGCTGCCCTCAACGAATATAGCGTTTGGGTTGACGTTATCACGAAACCCACCACTCAAATCATCAAGGACAACTACATTATGGTCACCTTCCCGTAGTAATTCATTGACTACGTGGGCACCCATAAATCCTGCCCCTCCAGTGACCAATGAGGTATTTTTCATATTATTTGCCTTTTACTTTAGTATTACGAGTCGTTTTGTATATGTTTTGTTAGATGTGGCTAACTCATAAAAGTATAGACCACTTGACGCAGCTTCTCCAAGCTCGTTTTTACCATCCCAATATGCTGCATTCCGCCGACCTATATAAAAGCCTTTCGTTTGATGTTCTGAGAATAGTGTCCGCACAATCTGTCCCGCGGGATTATATATCCTTATAGTAACTTGTGAATCCTCAGCAAGTTGATAAGGTATCCATGTCTCAGGATTAAATGGATTAGGATAATTTGCGTATAGTTTCGTTATTATAGGAACATTGTTGGGCATCAAAAGATCCTTAAAGAACATCTTTACATAGTTTATATGTGTAGAACTACCAGATAAATCTTCGATTTTTTCGTAAAAGGTGTGGAAAAGTGCAATTTGTTTATCGGAAAGTGATGATAATTCCGCAACTAAATTATTTGTAGTTGTACTCGTAAGAAATTGCTGCTGTGGTGCAGCTGCATCGCTTCCACCTTCTATTATTTCAATAACCGAAACAAGATCTTGAATATCCACAACACCATCTTTGTTCACATCAGCGTTGGGATTTGTGGGAGGAACTTCTCCAAAATGGACGATGATAACAAGTAGATCCAAAATATCTACTTTTCTATCCCTATTTACATCGCCTGGTATTTTTATTTGAATACCTTCTTCAACAACGTGCAATACTTGATTTACATCAACATCATTTATAGTCTGTAAGATCCCACTTGGCCAATATATTTCCAACTTACTTACTTTCTCATTCTGTGCAAGTCCAAAATGGATTCGCTTCTGGTCCTGTTGACACCAATGAATGCCTCCACTATTTTCTCGCAACTGCGATTTACCATCTGGTGTAGTTGCATACAAACGCGCGCCTATCCCATCGCGGTTTGAGTGAGTTCCTTCCAAATCAATCTGCAGCCAGTTGTTACCATTTGCTGTTGTGTTCCGAAAAAGCTGATCAGGTCCATTGTTTAGCGGATAGGCTCCTTGTCCATTTGTAACAAAAAGATCAAGATACCCATCTCGATCATAGTCAGCCATTGTTACACTTTGTCCTCTTCCCTTGTCACTTCCTTCCGCACCACCAGCACCAGATTGTTCAGTTATATTTCCCCTTCCATCGTTTACATATAGTCGATTCGGGAGGTTTCCTGAACTTTGTGCACAGACAATATAAAGGTCAACATCCATGTCATTATCAAAATCACCCGCAACCACAGATTCCCCATTAATCGATTCAGCAAATCTAAATCCCGGTTGAAAGCCGTCTTGTTGGCTTAGCATAAGAACGGAGGGTGGGTTATAGTTATTTCCTTCATATAGAAAGTTAGTTTGCTCTATATCAACTATTGGATTATCTGAGTGCACAATTCCTTCGAATACTGTCCAATTTGTATCAATAGGTGGATCTGTATGGTATATAAAGTTCCAGCGTTCTGATTCTGGATCATAACCGATATACACACCCCATAATTCGTTTTTTACGCGCGGTTTTAGACCAATTACTTTTGGATCATCTGGTGACAATGTAAAGATAAATGAAGCGACATTACGCACTGGACCGTTTGGGTAGAATTCTCCATTGAATTGTGAAAGATTCAGACCGAGTTTTCCGATTTTTACATGGTGTTGTCTTGTCATCCATACTGAATGGATTTCAAACGTTACATTACCATCTGTCTTGAAACTAATTCCAGTTTCACCTTTATTGAGTCTAAGTTGAAATGTGATATTGCAGGGACCGGTCTCATCAAGTTGAGTTGACTCAACATGATTCTCTGTACATGCCTGTAATGTGTCTATGAAAGGTCTATATACTGCCCTTGCCAGAAACGCGTCAGGCATTAGGTCACCATTGAAATCAGCAAACACTGAATCCCGCACATCATAGACAAGCTTCGGGACTCTTAATGACGCAGTTAAATCTATAAAGTGAGTGGAAGAAACATCATAGATTTTCGCTGGATATGGATTTCCATCCACAAAAAGGTCTAAATTTCCATCACCTGTCATGTCTGTCAGTTGTGCAAGTTCACTCCCTTTATCAATAAAGAATCCTGCTTCAGAATTCACAATCTGAAAACCAGTTGGTGTTTGTTGAAATAGGGAAGAAGTCACAAGGTTTCCATGTCTATCTGGTCTGGTTTGACCTGTGAAAAGAACATCTAACAGTCCATCATTGTCCCAATCGAACCATAATGGAGTTCTACCCCTCAATAACGGCAGAGCTAATCCATAATCTAATGCGCGCTCTATGAGTATTCCATTTTCATTAACAAAAAAGCGATTATGGTTCCTCGTATCTATAGAGTTTGTTCCGCCACCCCCTCCAGATAAAACAATCAAATCTTGGTCACCATCATTATCAAAATCTGCCCATGCCGAACCATGAGTATCTGTCAACCATTCTCTCCCTTGTGCATCAATATAAGGATTTGCTTCCCACACTTCGTCTATTATATCAGTAAACGTTCCATCTTTGTTATTCCTATACAGACTCGGTTTATGTTTGTGATTGGTTGCCCATAAATCAAGATATCCATCTCCATCAAAATCTCCCCATGCGTTTCCCCAACTTTCACCAATCCGAGTAATACCTGCTTGATGTGCGACATCTTCAAATTGTATATCACTCCATGTATATTGAATTAAACAAAGGGTAAGAACTAATACAATTAATGTTCGCATCTATTTCCTTGAAGGTCAATAGTCCAAGTGAGAAAAAATGTCTGTTGTGTATTCATCAATATCTAAATCTATAAATCTAAGGAAATGATGGAGTTACTTATGAGTTAGATTACATTTATATCTATCATTGATTATTGCTTATCATCTTGGTCTTTAACAAAATATTGTTATCCAACTTGCCCTTTGATGCAATAAGAGAACCAGGAACACGAACCTGCATAATGGTCGGATCTTTAATTGCTTTGAGTCGTTTTGGTATCACAATTTTTGGTACATCTTCACAAACCATAACCCCCGGTGTAGCACACAGCTGCGTATACATTTTGAAAAATGCTACTTGTTGTGGATGTATATGTTCAGCGTCGTCAATTAAAAGATGATAAGGTGCATATTCTGCAGCAGATTGTAAACCTTCATCCGAGTAGGCATCAACTTTTAGAAAAACACCTTTCTCACCAAAATCCTTTTCAATTGGATTTACATCTAATCCTACAAATTTCTCTACAAAAGGCATCTTGGTAAATGCGTGTCCACTACCCTCGCCAAACATAGTGACTCCTATTTCCAAAACGCGAATTGGTTGCATATCATTTTGAAAAAGAAGCGAGGAGAACAACCAATCATAGAGGTTACCATAATCGTGTCGTACTCCTGTCTTATCTGAATTAGATTCATCAAAATATACTGAGGGCGGTTTTTCTGCAAAACATTCCACCAAAGACTTTTCAAAAGACATTATGCTCCGTATCTCCTTATAATACTTCTGGGTAGATCAAAATACCTATATGTTGCACTGGTTTGGTTAATCATCCAACTTTGAAAGGATACCATACCCAATGAATCATGTCAAATATCGTTGAAATCAAAGACATCAAAAACCGGCATAACAGCAAAGGTTACTGATCGGTATATGTTCTGGTAATCATACAAACTTCCGATATACATTCATAATCTTTTCATAATGAATGTCAGCATTGAATTCATTTTCCATTTTTTCCCGAGCGGTTTTGCCCATTTCTATTGCTTGTGTCTTATTATCACACATCCATTGTAAACGGTCACGTAATTGTTCCACATCTCCTGACGGAACAAGGAACCCATCAACCCCATGATTGATTAATTCTGGAATTCCACCTATATCCGCACCAATTACTGGTTTACCATAAGCAAAAGATTCTAATATAGACATTGGACAATTTTCATACCATTCAGAGGGCAAAACTGTACATGTACTGTTAAGTATCAATTCTTGAAGTTCGTCTCCTTGTTTAAATCCTAATAGATGAATATGATTACATCCTTTTTGCTCTATAAAACGTTTCACTTCAGTTAGTGCTTCGCCTTCCCCAGCAATATACAGTGGAAATTGTGTAAGCGGGGCAGCCGCTTCTAAAAGTGTGAAAATTCCTTTGCTCTGATCAACCCTACCGAAATATAATACATAATCTCCTTCTGAATAATTGGGGGTAAAATTGGATACATCAACGAAATTATGTACTGTAGATATTTTATCTTCAGGTATATCAAATTGAATCATCTTTTTTCGAAGAAAATGCGATACAGAGATAAAGTGGTCAAACTTATCAACCGAACCGAGGAAACGGGAAACATAAGACTCAGAAACACTCAATACAGTTCGGGCAAGAGACCGTCTATTACACCGTTTCGGAATTGCACGTAAAAATTTCTTCCCTTCACACGCCTCACAGATGTTGTCCCCGGACAGATGGGTGGCAATAGGACAAGTTAATTTGTAATCATGTAATGTCTGAATTAGTGGTATACCTGCTTTTTTTAGTGAACCTAATATTGAAGCAGTTAACTTTCCATGGTAGACATGAAAGTGTGCAATGTCGACATCAGTTTTTCTTAATAACCTTTGAATTGAGGTATTAGCATCTCGTGAATATACAAATCGTACCAAGTCAATAGGTCCAGGGTTTTCAAAATCCGCACCATGTGGGAAATACTGTTCCCATTCTGTGGGTTCATTTTTCGGACTCGCTGCAGTGAAAGGAATAACATTGTGATCGTGCTTTTGCAGGAGTTCACCCATTGTGAAAAAATATCTATCACACCCACCACGAATATAATGATTTTGTGAAATATTTAGCACCGTCAACATAAGCAATTACTCCCGAGGTCCAGCTTCATCAAAACGTATGTTGGATATTGGTTCGTATAATACCGTTCCAATAGTTTTTGTTATTATGTTTGTATCATTAGAATCTATGATGGCTTTGTCTATGTCTTCATTAAGGACTGATCCCCACCAATTGTTAGGTGCTCCAAAATTGAATTTCACATTTAACCATACAGAAGTATTATTTTTTTCTAAATTATTCTCCTGAATAATTGTTTGTACATTTTCACAAAAAATACCTGTATCGTTGTTTGTTATATTATTTCTTTCAATTTGTGGTCTATTTTGTCGTTCAATGGTTCTAATACCAATATTATTGTCAATTATTGCATTATGTTGAATTATGGAGTCGCTTCCATCTAATGCAATTGCGGTATCATTATGTCGTAAAGTACAATCTATGATAGATGGAGAAGTTGTCTTGATGTCAAGTCCAATCTTCGCGAATTCAATGACTACACCCCTCAAGAAACTATCTGCACCATGCGTGAAGTCAAACAGTATACCATTCCAAACTCCAGGTTCTGGATTATCGTTAATTGAGGTAAGGAGCACTAATTCATCTAATACTTCTTGGAACAACGGTGTGCCTATTTTCAGTTTTCCGCGGACCCTAACCTGTGCATTGTTCCCAAATTTAACCACTGTTCCGGGTGGTATTTCGAGCACTACTTCGGTTGGAATTTCCAATGTCCCGTGGACAATATAAGTTTTTTCAAAATCCCAAGTTTCATCACCTGAAAGTTTATAGTCACGAAGGATTACCTCATTGTCCGTTTCAGATCCATCGGTTACAGATGTAGAATCTCCACAACCAATGATGATCAACATACAACATAACAATAATATATTACAATAGAATCTTCTATTTAGTATCTTTATCTCTTTATTACAATATGTCAACATTTTTTCTCATTTAATGGCTGTTATTATGTGGTGTATTAGTGGAAAATAAAGTTCTTATTGTTCAATAATTAGGCTGACACAATAATAACAATAAATGGATACGAATTATAGTCTTGGATCCACAGCTTCACTCTCAAGAGCCAAAACACCGAAAACACATTCATGAACCTTGGATAATGGTTCGCGATGTACGAACCTTTCAAGTGCCTCTACACCCAAGGCAAATTCTCGTATAGCAAGAGAACGTTTTAAGGATAAACCGCGGGAACGTAATCTTTCCAAATTGTGTGGTAATGTATATTCTGGACCGTATATTATACGAAGATATTCTCTACCACGACACTTGACTGCTGGTTGAATTATACCACGATTACCTTTAACGATAAAATCCAACGGTTTAATTACAATACCTTCACCTCCCTGTGTTGTGAGTTTTATCCATTGATCTATTGCTGTAGTTTCACTCTCTGAGTTGGATAGATCAACAATACCGCAGGAAGTTGCATATAAGATGTTATCATCACAACTATTACATAGATCTGTAAGCATCTCTATGTGCCACTGATGGTTTTTGTCGAAATATACTTTTCCTTCAGTCGCCAATAGATGGAATGGTGCCAATTTGATATCAGAGATAGAATTCACATTCCAACAATACTGTTGATATATTGAGATATATTCTTTAACAGCTTTCTCTCTTTCACTATATCCAGACAAAAGATCATCTGTCTGAACACCACGTTTATTAGCAGATTCAAGCGATGAAATTACATCTCTAATTGCAGCGTCTGCTGATATGCCAACAGGCGCGTATTGGTGCTGTAATAACTCTTGTGCTTTAACAGACCAGGGCATCAACTCACAATCAAGACAGATCCAATCCGTATCTAATTTCTCCCAATAGTCTATCTTATCAACTGCTTGTTTGACTTGGGTAAGTAACTCATTTTCCATTGTTCTATCGCTAAAAAATGGTCTTCCTGTTCGTGTATAACATGCCCCAAGTGTCTCAACAGACACACCAAACCGTTTTCGTGCAGATTCAGGTGTTTTACATACGATAACAATAGCACGCGAACCCATATGTTTCTCCTGCCAGACAACTTTAGAAACTCCGTGATTCCGGTAATAGGCAAAGCCTTGTGCAGGATGTTCAAGCAGATCATCTATTGTCGTCGTGGCAGTCGGTGACATAGTTGGAGGCAGATAAATTAGCCATTTTGGGTCTACAGCAAAACGACTCATTACTTCAAGTGCATTGATAGTATTATCTTCACGGATTGTTACATTGTGATTCAATCGTGTGCTGATAACTCTCCTTCCAATAACATCGTTAATGTCAAGTATTCCCTCATCTGGTTGGTTATCAATGTTAGTCTTTTTACTTGCATCATCTTGTAATGGTTTGGCAGGTTCATAATAGACCCGTTCTGCAGATACTGAAACAAGTTCCTTTTCAGGGTATCTCAACGCAGTAAGTTGTCCACCAAAGACGCAACCTGTATCTATATTGATTGTGCGATTGAACCATTGTGGTTCTAACACAGGTGTATGTCCATAAACAACATTGGCAGTACCACGATATTCTTCAGCCCAATTCAGACGTATCGGTAAGCCAAATTCATCCGTTTCACCTGTTGTTTCTCCATACAATGCAAATTCACGCACCCGACCAGATGCCCGACCCTGTAAATCCTTTTTCATTCCTGCATGTGCAACCACAAGCTTACCATTGTCAAATTCATAATGACTGATTAATCCCTCAATGAATTCAACAATTTGTGATTTAAATTCATCAGATTCATTTTCCAACTGCATAAGCGATTCTGCCAAACCGTGCGTTTTGGTTACATTTTTCCCTCTTAATGCACGGGCAAGTTTGACATCATGATTCCCGGGAACACAATGCGCTATACCACATTTTTGCATCTCCATGACCAATCGCAATACTTCTACGACCTTTGGACCACGGTCAACATAATCACCTAAGAATATAACTTTTCTATCTTGCGGAGCATTGACAACAGGTTGTTTATCACCGTTTGTAGAAACCTCATAACCGAGTTTTATCAGTAACTCAACCAACTCGTCATAGCAGCCATGGATATCCCCAATTATATCAAATGGACCTGATTCATCCTTGCGATTAGTCCATAACGGTTGCCTTTCAACTTGTGCAGTATCAACTTCCTCAGGTGAAGAAAATACATATAAGAAGTTCCGAAAACCTTCTCGCTTTAATGAACGTATTGACCTTCGAAGTTGACTTGTCTGATTACGAACTACATGTCGTCCAAAGTCACGATCAGGACGTTCTGTATTTCTCTCTTGGCAGATCTTTGCTGGAATATTCAGTACAATTGCAACTGTCAAATAATGGTATTCGCGTGCCAATGCAAGTAAGGGTTTACGTGCATCCGGTTGAACGTTTGTAGCATCTATCACCGTCAATTTACCTGCTGCAAGCCGTTTCGCTGCAATGAAATGAAGCACCTCAAATGCTTCAGTTGTTACTGACTGGTCATTTTCATCATCTGAAACGATACCACGACAGAAATCAGATGAGAGGATTTCTGTTGGTTTAAAATGTTTCTTAGCAAACGTAGACTTTCCAGAACCTGAAGCACCAATAAGGATTACAAGTGATGGATCTGGTATTTTTATTACCATTATTTTATGAACCGTATTACAGTAAAAATGTTTGAATAATCTATCGGACCATACACAACAGTTATCTCATTCTGAACTTTCTCTAATAAACACAGCCATCTGTGTTGGAGACCCAACCACATCATCTGTTTCACCTATTGGATGAAACGTTACTTTATACCCAAACCGCTTGGATACATCCTTCGACCAAGTTTCAAATTCTTCGCGAGTCCATTCAAAACGGTGGTCTTTGTGCCGAAAACGACCTGTTGGAAGATTCTCAAACTTAATATTGTATTCTATATTCGGTGTTGTGAGCACAATCAATTCGGGACAAGCATACTCAAACAAAACGCGTTCAAAAGCAGAAAGACGGGAAGAATCCAAATGTTCAATTACCTCTATAACAGCAGCTGCATCATATCCTTCTAAACGCTTGTCTCGATAACAGAGCGATCCTTGAAATAGTGTCAGACGGTCTTTCTGCTTCTCAGGCAATCTATCGTAATGTAGTCGTTGTTTCACTCTTATTAGATTATGATGGGAAACATCCATACCTACAATCTCTTCAAACTGTTTCTCTGCCAACAGTTTCCGTAACAACTTTCCCTCACCGCAACCTAAATCAAGAACACGTTTAGCCCCAGATTGTTCGATCACTTCAATAGTCTTTGTCAAGCGAATTTCATGAAAACCTATGCGTTCTTCAATCTGGAGTTCTTCTTCATTTTGCTTATCTTCATCTATTTCAATACCTGTATCTGATAATTGAGATAATGCTTGCCGTGTAAGTCTACGTTGATGTTTTAGATAACGATTGACAATAGTTTCTTGTTCAGGATGGTCAATAAGCCAATCTTCACCATGCTTTAATAGTTTCTCAATCTCCGCTTCGTCAACCCAATAGTGTTTTTCATCGTCAAGTACAGGTATTAATACATAAAGATGTGTCAATAGATCACTTAATCGACAAGTACCCTCAAGAGCAACTGAAAAATAACGACTTTTACCCCAATCAGCAAACTGAGAATCTAAAACGTGTTGTTCTGAATGAACAGTATATCCGAGAGGTTCAAAGAGATGTCGTAGAAAATGTTCACCACCCCTACACGGCAAAGTAGACAATTTTGCTGTTAATGGTAGGGGTGTGTCTATGAGTTTAGGACGTTCCTTACATTTTCCTGCTAACGCACTCCCAAAAACCCTTGCAATCGCAACACTCATAAATGAGGATGCAACATAAGGACGATCATTGACATATTCTGCTAAGGAAAAACTCTCACTTCTCTGTCCTCGGTATCTACGTACAAGTCCAACAGAATCAATATCAAGCAGTAATGCGACTGTGCATTTCTCAGGACTTGCATCAGGATAAAAAACATGTGCTTGCCCGAATGGGAGCTTAAAAGTTTGCAGTCTGTCGGGATGCTTATGTAATAGAAATCCAAGATCTGTTGCGGGAGAATAGGTTGTGGAGATTGTCAATAGCATTGTAATGGGAATAAACGTACAGGATGTATTACTTCAGCGATTTCAATTATATCTATTATGTTGCAAGTTGTCAAGATATATGTAGGAGTAGCCAACTGTAGATTTTCTGTATGAAAAATTGAGATTTAGTAGAGGGTTAAGTCCGTTTTACTAACATTTTTCCTTCAGTACTTATAAGCACGTTTAAGATACCTTTTTCCAATCTGTTCGCGACAATTGACTGGTTTTAATTGTCATACTTTAGAGTTTTTAGAGTCAACTCTAATATTACTAATTTTAGTATTTGTCTACAAACCTTTATCACAACTGGATTTTCGGCTTATTTATGACAAATTTAGTCAGAAATGACTCTAAAACTTTTTGAGAGGTGGTTAAGATTAGATAGATAGGTTTGAAATCTCAAATATAACAATTTTGGTGAGTAAAATGAGATTGGTAACCTTTTCAATAATTGTCATTATCAATAATCGAATGAAACTGGATTATTATGTTCAGAACGATTGATAATATAACTTGAATATGTTATAGTAGACTAATCAGATACGAAGGAAGAGAAAAATATGTACACTCCCCAGTTCCCCGGTCCGAATAACGACATGCTTGAAGCACAGGCAAGAGTCTGTACCGGACCTCATCAAACACGACCTTTAGGTAAGAAATCTTCAGATGGACCGCAGCCAGATGCCATCATTGAAACTGTTTTGAATTCATTGAATGGAAAATTGGAATACGACGAGATGGTTTCAGAACCACAGATGGGAGCATTTTTCGTTGCAATGACACTCAGAAAGTATTTCCCAGAAGCAACACAGTGGTCTTCCGCAGAAACAGCTGCATTTAAGAAATACCAATCCACTCTGATAAACAATCTGCCGAAAGAAATACAATATCTCATTAACCCAGAAATTGTCTATATACCTGATAACCCAACCGAAGCAACCGTTGTAACCGCATTAGAAAAGATATTACAGGCAAAGCACCTTAGTTATATTGAAACGCGTCAGATGTGTGAAGCGATCCTATCTGACAAAGTTAAACCTGCTCTAAGGGCTGCTGCTCTTATTGGACAACGTATGAATCGGGAAACTTACGAGGAAGTGAGAGGATATCTTGATTCGTATTATGATCCAGAACAAGTCAAACCCATTGATGTGGATAGTCTGACTCACTTTGGACAGCCTTACGATGGTGCAACCCGTTATTTCCGTCCGACCCTATTTGTTGCAGCAGTGAGAGCTGCTCTGGGTGAAGCTTCACTACTTCATAGTGTGGATGAAATGCCGCCTAAGAAAGGCATTACTGAAGAAACTCTATTGAAAGCACTTGGTGCAAATACTACCCTAACACTTGAACAGACTGCACAACTCATCACCGACAAATCGGTTGGGTTTGGATATGTCAGTCAGCGTGAGTATTCACTTGGGGCATACGGCATTCGTGAATTACGAGTGCATATCATGAAACGTCCACCATGGGCTGCGACAGAGAAAGCACTACAATTCTTGTCAGCCCGTAAGAATAATTATATGGTGATAGGATACTACCACATTGGATATGAAAAACCTTTACTTCAAATGGCTTATGAACGTGGATTTCAGTCGGCAGTTGCTATAAAAGGTGAGGAAGGAACGAGTCATTATGCTCTACGTCTCGGAAAACCGTCTACTCCAGAAAGAATGGCAGTCAACTATTCTCAGGGATTCCGACACATTGAGGGAAAACGCGAAGATTTTGCATTAGACATTGATCCTACAGAATATGGTTTTGATTATAAGATTAATCCGAGACCAGAGAACGTAAGTGCGGAAGCGTATGTAGATGCGGGAGTTGCTGCGTTATCTGGAGAGAAAGGACATATATATGATAGGATTCTGCTTAATTCAGCAATGGTTGATTATCTGTTGGGTATATGTGCAGATCCACACGATGCTATCAAGCGCGCAAAAGAAGTGATGGATGATGGTTCTGCGTTGGGACATTTGAAGTCATATATAAAAGCAAGCAAGGGATGTTAAAAACTCAATACTGTAAAGAAGTTAGGAAGTGAATTGTAATTTCCTAATAATCTACTAAATTTACTAAATTAAACGGAATAATGAAAATGCACTGGCAAAAACTAAAAGAACTTATCCAGACACTGGATAAACAGGAAAAGGGTAAGAAAAAAGGTGAAGCCTTTGAAAAGCTTGTTGCAAGATTACTTGAATTGCTACATGAAATTCCTTTTGTATCTGCAAAATCTGGGACTCAACCAAGAGGTGATTCGAGAAGCGTGGACGGTACGGTTGCAATTCAAGCTAAAAACTACAGTCATAAAAGTAACCTAGATACTGTTAAAGTTATCGGAGACTTACAAATAATATTAAATAATTCACAAGACCTCGAAGTATATATACTAGTGGTCTCAAGAGATGTTTCCGAACAACTATTAACTGAATTACAAAAAGTAGAAAAAAATAATGGAGTGGATATTGTCACACTTGAACTTAATGATAAATTATCAGATCTTGGGGCATTGTGTGTTAAATTCTGGGAAGAAATCAACCACTTTTTTGATCTATCAAACTCGGATCAAGAATTCTTGGCTTGGATTGAAAAAATAAGTGATGATTCAGAAACTCAAGAGAAATATGAAAATCTCAAACTCAAATTGGAACAAGGAATCCAATCCCAATATCATGTCAAAGAGTATACCAAGAAATATCTTTCAGATCGTTTTAGCAGGGATGAAGGCTTTAACCATATTAACTTATCACAAGCAATAGATCGTCAAGAAATAGTATCAAAAATAGGCGATTGGTGGGAAAGTGACGATGTTCCTATTTGTTATCTTCAGGGTGAAGAAGGCACAGGAAAAACTTGGCTTGCTGCTAAATGGATGAATTCAATTCATGAAAGCGAAAATATTGTTACTTTTTGGTTAGATAGTAAAGATTGGAATGGTTGTATGTTTATTTCTGATTTGCTTAAGAACTGTTTGAGTTCAATCTATGAGTCTCATAAGCAAGAAAAAATTTCCAAACTTCAAAACAAAATAGCGAAAATTTGGAGAAAAACCCTTATAGTCCTCGACGGTGTCAATGAACGTGGTGCTATTGAAGCATTACAAGCTATTCTCAACGAATTCTTTCAACCAGAGAGTGAGTGGCAAGAGAAAATTCGTTTTCTATTTACCACGCGGACTTTAGATGATTACCCGCTTTATGAAAGTTATTTATGGAAAAAGTGCCATAAAATTTCAGTTTCTCCATTTAATGATTCTGAATTGTACGAGGTATTAACCAGAGAAGGAATGCAACCTCATGACTTACCAGATTCCTTAAAGGAGATTGCAAAATTCCCGCGATATTTTAATAGGTGTATTGAATTAAAAGATAAGTTAGGTTCTTTTGATGTTGTTACCAAAGAAATGATCTTGTTAGCGGATTTGAGCTACAAAATTGAAAACTCGGATCCACAAATTCGCGAAAAACTTGGTTTGTCTCGTGTTGAAGATATTAAAGATGTTCTTGTACATCTTGCCCAACAAATGGAGTGGCAAAATATTAATGACACCCCAATAGTTACTGCTGAACTACTCAAAGAGTGCTTTTCGGACTATTCCAAAGTTCGTATTGATTTGGAAGAACAGCGCATTACCACTAATACAAGCAAATTTCAGGCAGAGTTAAGTGCAGACCACGTTATATTGTGTTGGGCACTTTACCTTACAAAACTGTTTGATTATATAGAGTTTACTGAAGTAATAGATTTTGCAAAAGACTTCCAGAATGCTTTGGAGCCAATACCTTCAGAAGATCTAAGAACAGAAGCCCTATTTGCTGCACTACAAATCACTGCAATTTCTCCGGATTCAGATATATCACATGATCAGCTTTCACAAAAACGGGCTGCGTTGATGTTTGCTTGGTCCAATAGCCATAATGCACAGATTACAAAGGAACGTATTTCTTTCTGGGCAGAAAAAGATACTAATGCTTATGCACAACTTGTTGAAGCAAAATTTCTATATCAAATTTCACCAAATGAGGAGGATGCACTTATTGAGCCATTGGCAAAAGTCTGGCGAAACAAAAAAGGTCAGATTAATCACTTAGAATCTTATCTCACAAAATGGTTATTACCTCAATACACTGATGAACATATAATTGGTGATGATATTGATCCTGAAGATCTACCATATCCAACGTTGCACTATACAAACACCCGATTAGCAACAGCAGCACTATCGATTTTGTCCCAAAGACCTGAACGTCAATTTCTATCCGCACTTGCTCATTGTTATACAATTCATGAAATGAGACCACGGCTTAACGAAAATATAGGTAGGTTAGTTAGATGGGTATACACTGAAGCAATTTTAGACGATCTAATTTCCTTAGAAGAAAAAACTCAATCCGACGAATCATTGTTAGCAGGAATGTGTGGTTTAGCAAATGAACTTAAGCAGGTGAAGTTACCTGAACCACTTCAGCGTCCATCTTCTGAGGAGAACAAAAAACAGAGAGAATTTGCTGAACAATGGAACAGGAATATTAAACCCTATATTGATCGTATTCGTGCCCAAGAAAAGTTATTAAAAGACGACTCACCTGCTGCAAATGTCAATGGTAATTACCTCGGTCTTGATTTTTTAGCAGTTCGTTCAGACTTACCGGTTTTACGTGATGATGATTTAGTTAAAATCGAAGAGCTGCTACAGTACATATCAAAAAATGCTGAATTGGGTACAGGTGTTGGTGCCACACTTGAAGATTCTTGTATACAAAACCTATTACCATGGGTTTCCAAGAATGATCCTGAAGGATACGCCGAACTTGCCTGCAGTATTAAACTAAACACGCTGAATCAAAGATGGGCACAGTTTAAACTATTGTCAATCCAAGGACTTATTTTTAAACCGGAAGATCGCAAGAAAATTACATTAACAATTCTTGGAATGAAGGAACTACTTGCTCAAGGTGATGATGTTTATTCGGATGTTACTTGGTTAACATACTTGTTAACAGAAACACTCTTATTTTGTGCATCAGATGAAATACTGGTAGATTGGTTTATATTTCTGGCTTCTCACGAACCACTCAGATCTTCTATCTGTTACGAGTCATTGCCTTATATATTTGAGTACCTGTTACCGGCTTCAATAGTAGAATTGGCACAGAAGAAATTAGAAGAACACCGAGAATCGTCACATGAAGATCAGAACACGTCTGACCCCACATCAGAAGAATTCTCGGAGGAGAAATATTGGTGCGTACTATTTGCTTCTGAATCTAAAGTTGAGGATAGAACAGTAAAGTATGCTTTGGAAGATTTAAAGATGAGAAAACCCGATTCAATTGGAACATTTCCTATGTTGGGGTTAGCATTATCTCGTCCAAAACTATTTTTGGACGAGATATTAATTGATGAAAATATACAAAAACATCTATTTTCAAAGAACGGTAGAAGATGGATAATCGGATCTTATGACGGTAAGGATGTTCCTTCTTATGAATTGCTAAGGTCTTTTCTGCCTACTGAGATTATAGGATCTTTTCTATGTACACCTGATCGCAAGGACGATCTTTCTCAGTGGGGCAAGGACCTTATGGAATGGGTGTTTTCAATACTTAATCGAAATGAAGGAAATTCAAATCCTGTCCAAGAGGAATTGTTTGAGATCAACCGAGAAGTTTATCAAGTTTGGGCAGAACAAAATCATGTTGATTTTTTATATCTATCAACAAAATATCTAACCAGTCTTTCTGAATCCCCAGCGTATCAACAGTCTTTAAGTCGCTTTACAGATGTTATCTATTGTCTGTTACTACGTTTCCAACCTGAAACAGCACTGAAATTCTATCGACAATGGAGTGCTGAAATTGTTAGAACGATTTATACAAATCAATATGGAGTAGAGACTATTCTTGCTCAATTTTGGAAAGTGGCACAATGTAATACACCACAACATGTTCAACATAGACGCACTCTTTTAGAGGAATGTAAAAACGATCAAGAAATATTGTTTATGACAATTGCTGCTTTGTCTGGAGGAGGTAAAGAGGAATTATGGAATTTAGTAACACAGGAATATTTAAATAGTCAATATGCCAAACAGCGTAATCTTGCAGTTTCCATTTTACCGTGGTTTGGATCTGATGAAGTGATTGAATTGCTCAATCAGTTGAAATCAGATGATCCAAGTCTATGGGTTCGTGGACACGCTGCATGGGCGTACGAAGTTGCCCAACAAGAACGTAGTTGCCAAGAAGTCTACAGAGAAGCATTACAAAGCCGTAATCTTTTTCGTATTTCCGCTGTCTTTGAGTTAATTCAACCCGCATTGTCGCCTACTGCTCGATGGTGGCATCGCCAAATTGAAAAAGAATTAGGACTCATTTCTGAATCACAATACATTGATCCCAAATTTATTGCTCTTGTTGACCGATTCTGGATTCGTTGGGGTAACTCCTCAAAGACACGACAAAATATTGAAATCTTTGGCAGGAAACTTAGTGAATATTGTCGAGGTGAAAAACTTGGTTCCGGTTCGCCTCCCAGACTTGCCCCTTGGTGGAAACCTGAGTAATTGAACTAATTTCACATTATGAAGTAATAGTCCAGATACCTGACATAAGATGTTCTGCCTTTCCAGATTGCTTTAATTATGTTAATGCTGAGTTATTGGATTCTGTTAAATCGAACAGGTCTTCCACCGCGTTCGAAATGTGTTAACACTACTATATCGGTCATTTCCTGTTTCTCCACAGTCTGTCCGGCAAATAGTTCTAAGGTTAGTTCCTGAGCCATGAGTGGAGTGAGTGGAAGATCAACATATATACGAATTATTCATTTGATATAAAAAAATAGTGATGAACGAAAATATCGTCCATCACTACAATTGGTTTCAGGTAGTACCTGATAAAATTACATATTCTCCTGTTGTAATTTACGGTGTTCATCAATAAGACCAACTAAGACACAAGCCCCCATTCCTATTAACACAATTGCAAAAGGAAAACCTGTTACAAGTGAAGCAGCTTGTAAAGCCTTCAGTCCTCCCCCAAGTAGCAATGCGATTGCGACTAATCCTTCCACAGTACACCAGAATACACGTTGTGGAATAGGTGCATCAACCTTACCGCCAGCTGCAATGATGTCAATAATCAAAGAACCGGAATCTGACGAGGTAACGAAAAAGACGATTGTCAATGTCATTGCGACACAGGAAAGCAGTGTTGTCCACGGGAGTCCTTCAAACATTTTGAATAGAGCAAGTGGGTAATTATATGCCTCAACTTCTTCGGTAACACCCGTGAGCCCTGCAGTGAGAAACTGATGGAGAGCAGTGCCACCAAATGCACCAAACCAGATCAAACATAATAATGTCGGTAGAAACAGGACAAAGAATACGAATTCTCGAACTGTTCGTCCTTTGGAAATGCGAGCAATGAATGTTCCTATAAACGGAGCCCAAGCAATCCACCATGCCCAGTAGAAAGTTGTCCAATCGTGAAGGAACGCAGTGTCTTCGCGTCCAACCCAGTTGCTTAACGGTACAATCTTCATGACATAGTCTCCAAGTCCGGCAAACATACTTTGAAAAATGTATCGTGTTGGACCGAGAACAAAGATTGTTAACAACAAAATAAACGCAAGAATTACGTTGAATTGACTGAGACGTTTGATACCGACATTAATCCCGGTCATCACCGAAGCAAGAGCAATAGATGTAATCACTACAATCAACAGGACCATCGTGAGATTGTTCGCTGGTATTCCAAACAGGTAGTTAAGTCCAGATGTTACCTGTTGTACTCCTAAACCGAGTGATGTTGCGAGTCCAAAGATACCAGCAAATATAGCGAAAGTATCAATTATGTGTCCGGTCCAACCCCAAATCCGGTCACCGAATATGGGATAAAATGCGGAGCGGATGAGGAGAGGCAAACCTCGGTTGTATGCATAAAATGCGAGAGCGAGTCCTACGACTCCATAGATTGCCCAGCCTTGTAATCCCCAGTGAAAGACTGTTGCTGCTATACCTAAAGATGTCGCTGCTTGAACTGCGGGTTCTCCCATGTCAGGGACATTTTCAGCGTTGTATGCCGTATTTGCGTCGTAAACCGTTTCTATGCCCAGTGGCGAATAGGAACCACCTTGAAAATAGGTAACCGGTTCAGACACGCCAAAGAAGAGAAGACCAATACCTACACCTGCAGCAAAAAGCATAGCAATCCAAGTTAAGTATGAAAATTCAGGTTTCGCCTCCGTGCCACCTAACCGGATTTTACCAAGTGGGGAGAGTGCTACAAATAGACAAAAGAGAAAGACGAGGTTGGCAGTACTCATGAACAGCCAGTCAAGGTTTGTAGTAAGCCAGACTCTAAGATTACCAAAAAGCGTTGTCGCTTGCTCTTGAAAGATCAGTGAGCCTGCGATAAAAATAATAATCGTGATACTGGAAATTACGAATACAGGAGTCAAGTAAATGTCTAAACCCAATAGTTTCTTGTACTGACCTTCATCTATCTGATGTGGCATCTGTTGGGGTTGTTTTCCTTCTTCGTTCATTTCAAGATTCTCCTTTATGAGAGAAAGTGCGCGCTTACAAAGCGCGCCTTTATTTGATGGTTATATAACCGATTAGAAATAATAACCGAAGTTGAAATTAAGCCGCCAATGCCATGTATTGTTACCGTTGGCACCAACGTGATTAACCCCTGTAAGGATATTGTTGTAGCTATCATCTGTATTTCCTACAAAGAAGTTACCATCCGTAAGTGCTACATCACTATGCAAATATAGGGCACCCAAAATGGTCCAACTTGCACCGATTGTCACAAGCGTACTTGCATTGTATTCTTCAACAGTTTTGAGGACAGTGCTCCACTCCACATAAGGAGTAAGGCTGTCAATCCATGAAATACCTGATGTGTCTATACCACCATATCGGAGTGATAATGCAGGTACTAATCCTTCTGATGCGATGGGCCAAGCAAAGTCGTAAGCACCCATTGGAATAAGGTCACCTGTCCCCCAAGGTGTTTCCTCAGCGATATTGTGTGTGTAATAGGTAAATTGGGAATAAAGAGTAAAGTCTGCAACAGCATTCTTCATGTGTGCAGATAGTGCATAGTGGCTACCACTCTCATCGTCACCAACATTTGTAGCTTTCAGCATTCCGTATTGAAGTGATACACCAACATCTGCGACATCTGCAAGTGTATAAATAGTGCGAAGGTTGAATTGAAGCTGCTCATCATATCCGTTTTCTCCTGCTCCCCATTCAACGTTTCCATCTGCATCAGCATGTTCTTCCCATTTTACAACATCATAACCATACCGTGAACTGTTAAGGCTGCCACCAAAGGTTTGGGGTTCGCTCATAAGGAAGAATCCTAAATCAAGAGCCAATTTATCAAATGTTCCATTCCATGTGATACCAACATCTGGATCATCTGCAAGTCCAACATAAAAATGCTGGTCAAAAAACCAGCTTGTAGAAACACCGTATGCAGTTGGACCGAATGGAGCACGAACTATGCCTGCTTTAACCGTTCCTAAATCATCTAAATTATACCCTAACCATGCGGTGTGTATCATACTATAGGAATCATACCATCGGTATTCAATCCTACTAATGATGTTTTGATAATCGACATCAGCATTCAAACGAAAAATTTCAAGGTCAGCGTCACCGATATCTTCACCACGTGGATGTGGATTTTCTTCATCACCATAAGATCCATAGACATAGTTAACACGCAATGCCCCACCAATTTTGATAGGACTTTTCTTTACCTCTGCGGCATCATTTGTTTCTTCGGTAGTATCAGAGTTCGCTAATGGTATAAATAACAACAATAGCGCGATAACTAAACCGAATAAATATTGATATTTCCAACTGTTGAAATTTAATTGGAAGTATCTTGTATGATTGTACATCAAGCCTCTCCTTAGGTTGTTAATAGCCATATAGAGGGTATAGACAGAAATGGATGCAACAGCAAACGGTTCCCTCCTAACCGTGTGCTATAGCATGATAATTCAAGTATGTTACCACAGGTTACAAATAAATAGAATAAAAAAAAATGCCCACATTTACATGTGGGCGTGTAAAACAAATAACTATTGCATCTGTTCCATTCCAGACAACATTGTTATTGTCTGAATCAATTGTCTAAAGTCACCAAGTGTAACGAGTAGTTTCGTGCCAATTCCACCATCATGAACTTTTGCAGATATTCCAATACTATAATTTTCCGGTATACCCAAAAGAATACCTAAGAACATATTCATTTCACCAGCTGCATCTGGTTGTGCATTTGAAACTATATCGGTAATGCTTTTCGCAGTTGTCAAGGGTGATATACCAAGAAGTAGATTATTATCTGTACCCAATTTCGTTAACAGATTTTGATAACTAACATTCTCTGCAATACTTTCTGTAAGTTTTGCTTTACTATCAAGTGTTGCTTGTATCTGCTGTGTTCCCCCAAATCCTAAATATAATAATCCTTCTGAGATTGCATAAGAGATATTCCACTCATCTGGAAAAAACATGGCGAGTTCTGGTGGCGTGTCAGCGAATACATTACCAAAGTTTGGAAAGACAAATGTCTTTATTTCAACATCGTTATAGATAATTGGGTTGCCAACATATGCGCCATCATACATACTTAATTGTGGGGAGTCTCCCATTGTATCCCGCATAATCTTAACCGAATTTTGCATCTGTTCTAAAAACTTTTCATCCATGTATTTCATCATTTTCTGTTCATCTTTTAATTCATAGATGACAAGATAATCAGGCATAAAAGTATCATTTAAATTGACAGATAGACTTGACTCATCTCCCAAAGCATCGTAAAAATCATTCATCTCTTGAAATAGATTTTCTAATTTCTCTTTATCAATTTCTACACCTACGTCAGCATCATTAGAAGTAAGAGCATTTATCCATAACATAACCCAGTCATATATCATCTGCTGATTTATATTAAATCCACCACTCATGAATGAAGAATTTGGCAAATCATTGAGAAGTGTCATTTCACCCGGTTTCATCTTTTCTAAAACTGCTTGAACCTTACCATCCTTAGTAAATTGCAAGAATTGGCTAAGTTGAACATCAGTGCCATCTATTTGTATAGAAAGACTAAAAGATTTAAGGTCATCTAATAAATCAACCACAGTTCCAAACATTCCTTCCATGAAGGGAATTGCTCCCATTGAATCGGGATCGCTTTGGATGCTGTCAATTGTTGATTGCAATTCCTCTTGTATTGTATTCATAAAGGGTTCTATAACAACTTCAAGGTTTATGAATGCTGAAATTTGTTCTGTTCCTTTTATTATGTTTGTAAGATATTTATGAAAGTCCTGATTTTTGATAATTGATTGATGAGACCCCCCTTTTACATCAATAACATT
>JAPOQK010000080.1 GCA_026710795.1 Candidatus Poribacteria bacterium | reverse complement strand
TCTTGACGCTCAGTTGCACTCAGTTCAAGTTTATGGTGTTTTGCCATGATAAAATACCTCCTTACACAACAGTATAACACAAAAATAAAAATTACCGATTTAATAAATTAATCTTCATACAGATTGTGCTACATTATGTAGTAACTTAGGTTATATTTGGATACACCTTTTTCCAGCTGAGGCTGCAGTTGGGTGTTGTTATTCTCTTTCTGCTGCTAAGGATTTTAGTTTTGCGAGTGCTTCCTGCTCCTCTGTTATCCACGGACGATCAGAGGGTTTGTCTAATTTCTGTGGAGGACCGCTGAAAACCAAGATGTATGCCCTACGTTGATACGGTGTGCTGTTGGGTGCAGAATAGTGTAGTGTCCGACAATGGTGGAACGTAGCACCGCCTGCTGGTATAGGACATACAACTGCCTCTGATGGATCTACGTCGTCTGTTACCAAGCCGTGAACAAGCGGATCGTTGTTGATGTGCCGATGCCAACGCACTTCGCCTTTGTGGGATTTTGGAATAAAATGGAGGCATCCACTTTCTATTGTAGCTACGTCAAGGGGAAGCCAAACACTTAAACTATGCGGTAAGACTTCCGGATTCCAGTATGCTTCGTCCTGGTGCCATGGTGTCTCGTTGCCGTAGTTTGCGGGTTTAAGTATCATGTGTCCGCCGCCACCAACCTTTTCCATTTCTACGGTGAGCAATTTGGCTGCGAGTCGGCGTGCATTTTGAAAATAGATAGATTCTCGGAGTTCGGGGAATTGTCCTTCTGGACCTAAGACTTGCGGTAATGTCTCTTTACCTTTATGTGCACGGGGACCTGCGAGATCAAAATAACGTCCCTGCTCCTCACCTGTGCGTTCCGTGAAGAGTTCGTCGTAAATTCCCTTGAGCCAATCAATCTCTTTATCAGTCGTAATGCGCGGAATGCTCAGATATCCGTTTTCCTGAAAAAATGTTACTTGTTCGTCAGTTATATCAACGTTAAAGTCATTGGTTTCCATAAATCACCGAATTTTAATATCAAAAGGTAGTGCTGTGACCACTCGTTCTTTTTCAAATAGGGTTACCCAAATCATAATCTGATGCCATTGCCCTTTTAGCATTGGGAACAGCGGGTGCAGTTGTGCTAAATTCAAAGGTAATGACTCTGAAATATCCATCTCTACTTCAAGCATGCTTTCTAAGAATTGTTCAAGAAAGGGTTTCTGTTCTGGCAGTACGATGATGTCGTATTTGTCATCATCTGCGATTTCACCCTGTTTTTTTGCGATTGTTAGTGCAGTTTCAAGTCCACCGATTTCATCGACGAGTCCGAGTTCCTTTGCCTGTTTTCCTGTCCAGACCCTTCCTTGCGCGACTGCATGAATTTCGTCATAGGTTGTTTTTCTGCCGGCAGCTGCCTTGTTGACAAATTCGTCATAGATAGTTTTCATCATTTTTTCAATGCGTTCTCGCTCTGTCGGTGAAAAGTTACCGTAATCAGAGTAGATTGTTGCGTTTTGTCCGTGTGTGATGATCTCTTTTGTCAAACCGATTTTGTTATAGAGACCTTTCATATTGAGTTTGCCACCGTAGACACCGATTGAACCAGTAAGTGTACCGGGTTGTGCGACGATTGTTCCTGCTGCCATTGATATGTAATAACCGCCAGAAGCAGCCAAATTAGCCATAGAAACGACAACAGGTTTTTTGCGTTGTGTGAGCATGACTTCTCGCCATATTAGGTCGGATGCGAGTGCGGAACCCCCCGGACTATCAACGCGGAACACTACTGCTTTAACAGCATCGTCGGTGCGTGCTTTCTTAAATGCTTCCTTTAATCCCTTCGGTGTAATCATAGACATTGTAGGGAAAGGGGAATTGATATCGGGTAAGATCGGACCGCTTGCATAGATGAGTGCGATCTGCTTATCTGCAAGTTTGCGTGCTGCACGTTGTTGAGGGTTCAACATGTTGAACAGCTGCATCATTCCAGTGAAACTATTCATGTTAGGCATTTTTCGTTTCTTTTCGCTGTCTTTTGGAGCAACTTCTGCCTCTCCCTCATTTTCAGCATTGATTGCATCCAGCAGTTCATCGTAGTATTTCAATTCATCAACGAGATTTAATTCCTGTGCTTCTTTCGCTGTGAAGGGACCGTTATCAATCAACTTTGCTGCGAGTTCTGGTGTAATTCCGTTTCTACCGTCAGCGATCTTATTCAGCATTTGGTTATACAGATCGTCAAGCAATTCGGTCATAGATTCACGGAAAGCATCGGACATACTATCGCGTGTAAGCGGTTCAACGCCAGATTTGAATTTACCAACTGAGAGCATATCTGCTTCAATATCCAATTTTTCCAAAAGTCCTTTAAAGAAGAATATTTCGGAACGTAAACCGATGAGATTGAGTGTTCCTGCGGGCATTAGAACGATTCTGTCCATAGCAGCAGCAAGGAGATATTGCGCGTTGCTACCACCCTCAAGATATGCAATCATTTCTTTATCGGTATCTTGTATTTCATCTAATTTCTCTCTAATTTCTTGTAAGTTTGCCCATCCTATACCGATGCTTCCAATTTTGAAGATGATGCCAGCGACTTCATCGTCATTTTTGAGTGCGTCCAATTTCTTGAAAAGCCCTCGCAATGTTTTTGTTGAAGTCGTGCCAAATAAACTCATTTCTTTTGTGTCGGAATAGGTGCCGCTGAGTGAGAACTCAACGTATTTTTTGAGAGGGGGTGGTGCTTCTTCGGGATGTTCCTCAGCAGATAGGGGTAGGACAAAAAGGAGCAGAAGCAGTGCTGTTGCTATTTGCCTGAAGGTTTGTTGTGATTTCATTTCATCTCCTTGCTGGCGGGTATGATGGTACCGCCGCTACGATTTTTGTTTTATTTTATAACATAAAGGGAAATGGTGTCAATGAAAAATGGGTGAGGAGGGTGGACCGTGAATTGTCTGAACCAAGATTTACCAAATCAAGAAATCAACGGTATGAACGCCTGTTGGCGTTCCCCGGGTATGAATGCCTTTTGGCATTCCCGGGATTATAGGATTTACAGGATAAGAAATCACCAAACTGCAGGACGATCATACAGAATGTCAGATGTCGGACTTCGCACGCTCACTCCGACCTGCGATACAACGATACTGTTGTGGATGGAATACACTCATATTACTTATCCAAAGCAACTATTTTATCTCTATCCCATAAGAGAATTGTACCATCAGTACTTCCGCTAACAAGTGTTTTTCCATCCGACGAGAAACCTAAAGATAGGATTTCACCATTATGTTCACTAAGCGTTGTGATTTCTAATCCTGTTTCTGTATTCCAGAGTCGGATAGTAGTATCCCTGCTGCCACTTGCAAGTAGTTTGCTATCAGGAGAAAACGCGAATGTATTTACTGACAAAGAATGCTTTCTAAGCGGTAAAGAAACAGGATTAGGACTAACATCCGATAACAATATTTCTCCATTCATTCCTCCGCTTGCAAAGAGTTTGTTATCAGGTGAGAATGCCATACCTATTTTGGATAAACCCGTTCCTGTCATAAGCACATCAGCTGTTTCCTCATGGGAGGTGATTGTTGTTAATAAAGTAGGTGTACTGAGTTCCCACAGCCAGACTGTCCCAATTTCACTTGATGCAGCAAGGTATTTGCCATCAGTGGATAATACCAAGTTGTTCACTAATTCTGCACTTTTGAGTGTAGGTGCATTTGAAAAATTCTGTTTTTTGCCAGACTTAACATGGTCAGTAAGTTTAAGGAGTTGATTACCGGAACGAGTATTCCACAGTCGAATGCTCATATCATCGCTTCCGCTTGCAAGGACGGATTCATCTGTTGAAAATGCCAATGCCTTGATCTTTCCTGTGTGCCCTTTGAATGTTAGCATACGTTTTGTTGTTTTGCCGTTCCACAACTCAATCAGACCATCCCTGCCCCCAATTGCGAATAGTGAGTTTACCGATGAAACCGCACGACTCTCCATATCAGACATTTTTTTGCGTATTTGTAACCAAATCGGTGTTATGTCTTGCAACATTTTCCCAGTGTTAGTTTCTCGCAATTCAAGGTTATCCCTTCCCTTCAGATAGAGAAAATTGGTCGCATTTGTAGCAATGGAAAATAGCTTTGGATGTTCTGTAAAAGTTGATCTTAACTTACCATTAGCAACATTCCATAATTGAAGTGAACAGTTTCCTCCATTTTCATTGCCATCTGTTGCTATAGCGATTGTTTTTCCGTCCGGGTGAAACGCTAATGTTGAAATATTAGCAATTTTTTCGGGAGCACTATCCCTTACAACACCAATCCTGTGTAATGTTAACTTTATTATTTTACCAATAGACCAAGGGTCAGCAAGTTTAGGCACAGGAATCGTGATTGTTGAGATTAAATTACCTGTGCTGACATCCCATAGTTGGATTGGTGTTCCTCTATCAAAAGTGATAAAAGTTCTGCTATCAGGTGAAAATACAAGAATAGGAAAATAAGGGTTGACTTCACTTTCTTGTGGTATAACGGTAGAAATTTCCCTGCCAGTACTCACATACCAAAATCGTATCTTTGTGTATCTTATTCTTTTAAAGTTTTTCCGCTCTCTGCTATTATTAATTTCAACACCAGCCAGTATTGTTCCATCGGGAGAGAATATTATCTCTCTAAACGGAAGTAGCGAATCCGTTGACTGATTTGTAACCATATTTGAAGGCATTGCCCGAATCTTAATTAAGGGAGGTTCTAATTCTCCCGTATGAACATTACCAAATGCAATTTCGGTTTCACGTATTTTATTAACATCGGTTATTTTTAACCTTCTGGCAGCGTAGGTTATTCCATCAGGTGAAATTGCAAATGCCAAAAGGGGATTATCCTGTTTACTTTCCAACTGAGGTGTAGGATTACCCTGTTTAGATGAGTGGATTAGATCCTTTTCTGTCGGAATATCATCTGTAATACGTCCTGACATATCCGACAGCAATTTGCCAGAGTTAACATCCCACACTTTCATACTATGTAAATCAGTTTTCTCTAAACTCGTAAGCGTTTTTCCATCTTCGGAAAATGCTAACGATATAGCGGGTTTCTCTGCTAAACCTCTTGGACGCGTTTTCTTGTTCTTGTAGAGAGTGTAACGTTCGCTATAATTTGTAAGATCAAACAGTCTTATTGTACCATCCCAACCTGCAATTGCCAACAGTTTGCTATCAGGAGAAAATACCAACGAATTTACTGTGGCGTTTCCAGCAATACCATAGTTTAATATCGTTGTGTCCTTATCTTTATGTACAGGTAGAAGCGCGAGTTCTTTACTGGTCTGTGCATCATAAATCCATATTCCCACAGAACTTGCTACTGCAAGTACAGACCCGTCTGGTGAGAATGCTATTGTAGTGATTTCACCTTTACCAAAACGTGCTTTTGCACCGTCGGGTAGACCCCATGTTGTATACTCTTGTGCATATCCGTCCATCGTAAACAACGATAATATAAATATGAGAATGCCAATTATGTATCTCATCGTTTATGCATCCTTTGAAATAGCAAGTCGGAATGCTATTAAACAGTCATCTTTCTCAATATAAGCAAATATTCTGACTTCATGCCATCGGGGTTTTTATTTTTGCGTACTCCAAACAGTTGTCGTGTTTTTATCCTGTCTTCATATACTTTTTCAAATTGGTAACCGCGTTCTGTAAAATATTCCACTAAGATTCTCCACAATTCAACGGTGATTCCATCAATGCGTGGATTACCCACAAAAATACATGCGGCGGCATCTGGTTTCAATCGGTTCATTGTATTTTCAAGAGCATTTATTGTATGACAAAAATAGGAGTCAAGTCGTTTGCACAGGTCTGAACGTGTGAGTTTGTCCCTGACCTCATCCAGTGTTTTAGTTTGTATTATACGGTCTGCTTTCCGATAGGGGATTTCAAGACGTGATAGTGCTTGTATTTCTTCATCGGTGTGTCCTAACCAATAGAGATCCATCTTTGTGGATCGGATATATTCTTGTGCTTGGAGATAGGGAGGCGATGTGATTAATGCATCACATTCACGTTGTATTTCAATATAAGAGGAATCAACACCGCCATGAAAATCAATCTGATTATTATGTTGTTGTGTGAGTGTTATAAAGTCGTTGATACGATTTAACGTTTTGAAGGAATGTGTGTAGATTATATCAACAAGTTGCTCTCTCCAATTGTCATTTAGCAGTTCTTCAATTGCTGCTAATTTTCGCTTGGATCTCGCCAACTTTGGTGTTCTGTGTTCGGTGTTTGAGAAACGTTTGCTAACCTTCAAAAGGGCAGATTTGATTATACCTGTATAGACATCAGGCTCTACACTGTAGATGAAACCCCAATAATGCGAAAGCAGTGTTAAGATTTCAGGTGCATACCAATATTCAATATTGGACCAGGAAGGATTGAAACGGTGTGTTTTATTCTCCTGCATGCCATCTAACAATTTACACAACTGACCTTTATTCAACCGTTCTTTGCCGCGATACACCTTGAGCGGCATGATGTGATTTAATAATAAATTGAGATCAAAGAGAACGGCGTTACGCTTGCATAGAAAAGCTTCAACGCCTACAGTACCCGAACCAGCGAATGGATCAACTATCCAATCATTCTCTTTTGTGTATGTGTTGATTGCATATCTGACGACTTGTGGGATAAATTTTGCGGGATAGGATACGATGGCATGGGTCAGGTATCCTGTGTCAGTTATTTCTGGAACTAACTCCCGGAAGGAGACTAATTCTGTCTCGTCAGATGTTGTTATCTCTTCTGAGACTTCAGACTGAGTATCTATAGGAAAAAGCGTAAATTGTTCTTCCAAAATGCAGTTTTTCATCAGTCACTATGGGATTTGATTAGTGTAATTTGTCCGACGTGTCATATAGACTATTCAGAATTTCCATCCACATCTCTGGCATTTTCAATTTCTTCCTCGTTCAATTGGAAATCAAACACATCTTCCTCTTCATCGGTTTGTTCTGTTTGTGTGTCTGTCGGGGCAACCTGTTGAACCTGTTCTGTGGGAGGAGTTTCCTCTGTGGTCTCAAGTTTTGGTGCAGTCGCACCCAAGATCGTCAATCCTACAATTGCTATAACAGATACACTCGTGACCGTCAATGCAATTGGTCGTTTCCAAAGCAATTTTCGTTCACTTCTGTCTAAGAAGGGGAGGAATAGAAGTAGCAACATACCGACAGTTGGGATGACAAATGTGCCAAGTATTTCAAAAGGACCTTGGAAGTATTTCAGGAGTTGAAATAGGAATAGGAAATACCATTCGGGGCGCGGATCGTAATTTGCGTTTGTTGGATCTGCGACATCTTCAAGGGGAACATGTGCGAACAGTGCAGCACAAGCAAGTACTATAAACAGAATCAACATACCGACTACGTCTTCAAATACCTGATCTGGATAGAACGGTTTGCCGGTATTCATTTCTTCGTCCGTGTTTTTCGGTAATCCTGAAGAGCCGTAGAATCTCACAAGAAAAAGGTGTACGCCGACCAAACCGAATGCTAACCACGGTAACCAGATTGTGTGCAGTGCGTAGAACCGTGACAGTGTTACCGCACCTACCTCAGCACCGCCACGAAGGATTTTTGCAACTACATCACCTAACACAGGGGCAGTACTTGATATTTCTATGCCGACAACCGTTGCCCAATACGCTTTTTCATCCCACGGCAACAGATAACCTGTAAATCCGAATCCGAGTGTAACTATGAACAAGAGAACACCGACGACCCATGTAAGTTCACGCGGTGCTTTGTATGAACCATATAGTACAACGCGGAGAATATGCAGAAAGACGATGATGACCATGGCACTTGCACCCCAATGGTGCAAGCCACGCACAAAACTTCCAAAAGGCACTTCGTTAGATATATAACTGACAGCATTGTGAGCGTGGTCTGGTGAAGGAGAATAGTATAATGCTAAAAAAGCACCCGTTACCGCCTGAAGTATTAGCAAGAACATTGCTAAACTGCCAAGTGAGAAAAGCAGGTTGATATGTTTTGGCAGTGGTTTACGCAGATGGTCCATCACGCCATCTAATGGGAGACGATCTTTGAGAAATTGCTTCATTTACGCCTCCCTTACATATAAAACACCAGCTTCTACTTTGACATCAAGTTTTTGCAACGGTTCTGGTGGTGGACCAGCGACAACAGCACCGTTCTTATCAAAGATCGCACCGTGGCAGGGACATAAGAATGATTCTTGACTTTCGTTCCACCTGACAAGACAACCGAGATGTGAACACGTACGTGAGAATACATCCCACTCTCCGTTTCCTATATCCGTAACGTAGACAGAACGTTTTTTTGTAGCTTTGACCCAACCGTCTTTCGCTGTGAATGTATAATTTACCTTTTTGAAACGGCTGTTTTTGAGGCGGTCTACTAAGCCTAAGTCAACCCACTGGGATTCACCTTTTTTCCACGCCGGGGAAATAGCAAAACCGATCAGTGGAATGCCGGCTGCTAAACTCATTAATCCACCGATGCAAGCAGTTGCGATTTGTAAAAAAGAACGTCTACCTTCATTTGACATCCGAATTCTCCTTCGAAATTAAACACTTTTGTAACGTGAAGGATCACTGTTCCACTAAATGATTTTCTAAATATCATCAAAATATGACTATGTTAGTTTTGTAGACTATTATATCACAATTCAAACTTGTATTGAAAGAGATTATGTGAAAGCGAATTTAGATTTTAGTTGCAATTTGCGTTTAGATGTGTTAATATTATGTGTGAGTAAGGTCTGTATGACTTGCTTGTAGGAGGACAGGCGAGTGGATGTCACCGTTTTGGTACTGAACGCAAGCTACGAAGCGATCAATGTTTGCAATCTCAGACGTGCCTTGAAAATGGTATTCAAGGGAACTGCTCAGACAGAAGAAGTGTCTGATTTTGAAATACAGTCACCATCAACTGCAGTCAAAGTACCGCACGTTATTCGTTTGGTAAACTACGTCCATGTTCCGCGCAGTGTCGTCAAGTTTTCTCGTAAAAATGTACTTGCGCGCGACCAACATGTATGCCAGTATTGCCATCGTGAACTTTCTGCATCTCTACTCACACTTGACCATGTTGTGCCAATTTCGAAGGGCGGAAAAACAACATGGGAAAATGTTGTGACTGCCTGCAAGCGATGCAATAACAAAAAAGGTAGTCAAATGCTTTATGAGACGCAGTTTAAGTTAAAACGCGCACCGAAAACGCCTTCTATTTTGACGTATTTGCAACTTAACCGTCATTTTCGAGGTTATCATCCCTCGTGGAAGAAGTACCTCTATATTAACTAAGACGGAATGATAACTATATTCCTATACACAGTTGAAGATGTGAAATGACGTAGTATAGTTCACTGCAAATTCCGAAGAATAGGGTGAGACCGATATGAGTGTGTCCTGACGTTATGTCTTATCAACTGCATCCGGAAAGACTGAAGAAGCCATGGGAATTTCAGAGAGCCTATAAAAAGGGTAAAAAGTATTGGAATACACACTTTGTTATATATGTTTACCACACACAATTAAAACAACCTCGATTAGGAATTACTGTAAGTAAAAAAGTTGGTAAAAGTGTTCAGAGGAATCGTGTCAAACGGCTTATTCGTGAATCGTTTCGTGTGCTGAAATATCATCTCCTACCACACCATGATATTGTTGTTGTAGGTAGGTCGGCTGCCTGTGGACTAACAATGCAAGAAGTCCGAGATAGTCTACATAAATTGTTCCTCCGAGCATCAATCTTGACGAATAGAGAGACAGATAGATAGGGTGCTTTCCTTGTTGAAACTCTATTGGGAATCGTTCTCACTGAGGATTTGGGAATATAGGCTAAATAATACGTACGTCCTCAAAACGCTGTTTTGTGATGTAAAATGAGTCGATTCATTCTCTACGCTATCCGCGGATATCGCCGCTTCATCTCTCCACTTCTTCCACCATCGTGCCGTTTTCATCCGACCTGTTCACACTATGCACAACAAGCATTTGAGAAGTATGGTGCATTCAAAGGCATCTGGTTAACAATAAAACGATTGGTGAAATGCCATCCTTATCATCCTGGCGGTTTTGATCCACTTCAATAACAATAATGCTGATCTAATGGCTACAACAAGTGTATGGTAAATCACAAATATATTGGTAAATAATAGTAAAGAGGAGTTTTTAAATATAAATGGGATCACGTTATATACTTGCTGTTGTTCTTATGCTTGTTGTGATGATTGGTTGGACTCTGATCTTTGGCAATCGATTCGCACCAGAACCGACCGATCCAACAACACCTGAACAGACACCCCAAACGAATACATCTGATGGTAACGGAGAGAATGACCCTGATTCCGCACAACCGCAAATTATTCAGGTTAATCCTGATGATCCAGTAATACAGGTCACAACCGATACTTATGAAATTGCATTTAATGAAAAATTAGCAATAGCGAAGCAGTGGGAATTTACAGAAAAGAAAGAAAACGGTGATTTACGTTTTCCTGACAGATCTGACACCAATCTAATTGTTCCAATGAACCTTATTCCTGAGGCTGCACTGAACTGTCTTGCCATACGACTTGGAAATGAAAATCTACAACTTGATTTAGATTTGAGGCGCGCTACTTGGGATGCTGATAAGGAAGCTATAACACTGTCAGAATCAAGAAAAAAAGATACGCTTACTTTTACGACTACAATTGGCGATGTGCTAAAGGTAGCAAAAAGGCTTACATTTTATAACACGAGTTATACGGTTGATTTGGAACTGACATTTGAGAACATTACAGATAATTCTCAACTGGTACAAATTGGAGGAAATGAACTTTCAAACGGATACGAACTTCGGTGGGGAGCAGGAATCACTGCTGACATTCTGATCCACGAAAAAGATTCCGGCAAACGAGGGCGATATGACCCGAAAAAAGAGGGTTCTAAAACCTATATTGGCACAGGAAAACCGAAGAAAGAATTGAAAGATGAATTAGCTTATGCAAATGTTTTATGGGCGGGTTTCAATAACCAATATTTTACTGCGGTCATGATTCCTGACCCGCAACTACAGGCAACATATAAACTTGACAAGCCAGAAACAAAAGCATCTACGGATATATTCGTCTCAGCACCAACTGAGACCACTGTCCTGACAATCCCAAATTTTCAACTATCATCACAGCAGAAGGAAACGCATTCATTTCGTCTTTACGTAGGTCCTAAGGACGATGCAATGCTGAAGGAAATCACAGCACCGAACGATCCAGAACAACCGATTAACTTATCCAAAATCATTGATTTCGGTTTTTTCGGTCCTGTGGCTTGGGGAATGTTGTGGTTAGTTAAGTTGATCTACAATTTTTTTGGGAACTATGGGATATCGATTATCGTTTTAACTGCGTTAGTAAAGATACTTTCTTTCCCTCTCACCCGCAAAGCACATGTCTCTATGAAGAAGATGCAGCAACTTCAACCGCAATTGGTTGAATTGAAAGAGAAATTTCGGGATGACCCTCAAAAACTGAACAAAGCGACAATGCGTATTTATAAAGAAAATGGTGTGAACCCATTGAGTGGTTGTATCCCCTGGCTTCCGCAGCTACCTATTTTCTGGGCACTCTTTGCGTTGCTTGGAACTGCGGTTGAATTCCGCGGTGCCCCTTTCTTTCTTTGGATAAATGACCTATCAGCACCAGATGTCTTTGTTAAACTTCCATTTACAATTCCGTTGATCTTTTTAGATATAGATGCTATTAGGTTTTTACCGCTACTAAATGGACTGACGACTTGGCTTCAACAAAAATTTGTCGGTGGAATGTCTGCTACACCCGCTACAACGAATATGCAAGCGAAGATTATGCAATTTATGCCACTTATCTTTGTCTTCCTTTTTTATAATTGGGCATCTGGTTTTGTGTTATACTGGTTATGCAATAATGTCTTTACAGTAGCTCAACAATATATACAAACAAAGTATTTTCATGATGGTGAAACCGAAGAAACACAGGTAACTAAACCAAACCGAAAACAGAAATAGTATAACTGACAGGAGTATGACGTAATCATTTCTTATTCTTTATTCAGAGTCAATCAATTATCTCATTCCAAATTTGTGAGAATTGGTATTAACCCTTGTAGCCGCTCAATCCTTTAGGAGATATCCTTGCTACGCTTAAAATTCTTCTGCTTTGTCATTCTAATGTTGATCACAGTGAGCACTTTCCTGACATTAATTGAAGCACAAGAAACCGAAGGAATTCACTCACCGGCACATGAATTCGTCAGAAAAGCAGAGCAGCATGTGAATCTCAACCAAATAGAAGAAGCAATAGAAATCTATGAACGAATTGTGTTTGCTGTGCCTGATGACAACGAATCTCGGTTGCAGCTCGCGACGCTTTACTCACGCATAAATCAGCACGAAAATGCTGCACAAACCTATAGTAAACTGCTTGAAACTGACACAGAAAACATAGAGTATCAAGATGCACTTGTCAGTAGCTTACATTCTGCTGGTAAACACAAAAAGGCACTTGACCTTGCCCTTGGCTACATCCAGACAGAACCAGAAAAAGGTGCACATTACGCACGAATTGCTAGACTTTATGAAGTTGAAGGTAATGTAGATGCAGCCATTGTGAACTATATTAAAGCAACCGAATTGGCATACGAAAATAAACAGATATATCACAGACTCGTAAGACTTAATTTTCTCAATATGGACTTGGATGCTGCTGAAATTGCATTGAAACAAACCATTCTACACACTGCTTCAGATACGGAACGGCAAGATCTTGAACGGTATTTGCTCAATTTGTATCGTTTAAATGGGAATTTAGAACAGAAAATACAAAAAGTTGAAGAAGGTGACACAATTTCATTCGGGATGCAGATATTGCTTGCTGAATACTTTCATAAGATTGGAGAATTGGAAAAAGCTGCTAATGCTTATAAGAGAGCACGCGACATGACAACCAATACTTATGAAACTAAAAGGATTTCTGTTGAATTGCTTAAAGTATATGTGGAACTCGGTAAAATGTACTCAGTAGTGGAAGATTACGAAACACAGGTGAATTCGAATAATAGCGGAAGAACACTTAGCTACACTTTGGATAGAATTACAGCAATATCCACTGCGTTATACGTCGTAGAGACAGCACGTGATACTCTGATTAGTGCATTCAAGAGTTGCGATAAACTTGATGTGTTGAAAGCACATTTTGAAGGTAAACTTGAGAAAAACAAAGATAATCCTGTGGCACTTACAATATTAGCAAGGATATATTGGGACGAAAAGGATTATAAGAAAGCTGCTGAAATGTATGAAGCACTTGGTAAAGCGGATTCTAACAATGTCCGTTATCTATATTATGCTGCGGCTGCATTGACAAAAAGCAATCAACCTAAATTAGCCGATGAGATGATCAAACAAGCTGCAAAGGCACTTGCATCCAGCAGCAAAGAAAACGATGTTTGGTTTCTTGGCGCGCTCGCAACAATCTGTATTGAAAACAGGATGTATGAACCGGCGATTGAACTCTCCAAAGCTGCCATTGATAAAAGCGATAACGACTTTGATAGTACGATTCAAGAAACTTTGCAAGTTATACTTGCAAAAAGTTATCGTGGGACAAGACAATACAAAGAAGCTCTTCATAAATATCAGGAAATGACAGACAAATCCAGAAGTTCCAGCATACGATCTATGGCAAAAAAAGTAATCCGTGAAATTGCCAAGGAAGGAAAACTCTATGAAAAATGGATACCGGAACAAATCAATGAGGTTGAGAAGAACCCAAACGATCCCAAGTTAATTTTGAAACTTGCTGAGAGTTTTGAAGCCGCCGATAAAATAAAAGAAGCGATTGAGCAGTATGAAAAACTAACGAAACTGGAACCTGAAAATGCCTACTGGTACAGGAAGTTGGGGGATCTATTTCAAAGATTGGATCGTAAAGTAGACGAAGTAATAGAAAGCAAGGCACTTAGTTTAGATGGAGATGGAAGTTATGTCGAAATCACGGACAGCGAGATCATAGACAATATATCCGAACAAGTTACGGTATCTGCTTGGATCAAACCCACAAGTTTTCCAAACACCTGTACGACAATACTCTTCAAAGGTGACAAACGAATACCGGATATTTCGCATCGACAATTTACATTCTGGTTATTTGATGAAGGCAGCGTATTCTTTGATACATCCCCCGGTGGACAACCCTTAAGCTATACAGTATCTCCAAGTGAATCTATCCAAAAGAATAATTGGTGCCACGTTGCAGGAACCATTGATGCTAAAAATAACATTATGAAGTTGTATCTCAACGGTTCTGAAATCAATAGAAACGACTTTAAACAAGAGAACTATTTACGTAAAACCACACTTCCATTTCGTATCGGTTGTTCTCATGAAGAAGAAAGATCTGAGCATGCATCTTTTGCTGGTCTAATAGATGAAGTGCGAATTTGGAACATCGCACGTACTGAGAATCAAATTCGTACCGATATGAACAAGCAGTTGAAGGGAGATGAAGAAGGTTTGGTCGGATATTGGAAATTTGATACAGAAACGGAGAAACGCATTTCTGATAGTTCACCCAATAATAATAATGGAAAACTTATTGGTAATGCTAAACTTGAATCTTACACCCGTCCAGTGATTGCAGGTTTGAGGACTGAGTACTTAACGAAGGCGGCATCATATTATGAAAAAGCGATTGAACTACAGCCAGAATCATACCAATACTACGATCTGTTAGCAAAGTTGTTTTTAGACCAGAACCAGAAATTAGATGCAATAGCGGTATATCGGAGAGCATTAGACGGACCATTGAGGGAAAAGAGTCATGATTCATTAATTCACACTATTTCCGAACTCTATACTGACGAAGGACAAGAAGACAAACTAATTGCTATTCTTGAAGAAGTGAAACCGGAAATACCAGAGAGTGTGGTCATGCATGAACTTTTAGGAGATCTCTGTAATAAGATAGGGGATACAGATAAAGCTGAACTTGCTTACACTGAGTGGTTAAAAATTAGACTTCATGATGGCAATATACAGAGTTCATATAACCAACGTAAGATAGCTGAAAAACTTCTTGAAAAGGATATCTTCCCAGATGTAGCACTAAAATATGCAACACGTGCTTTACATGATGATACGGAGATGAGTTATTACTACCCAATGACACTTGGACATGCGTATGTTGCAAATGAACTCTATGATGATGCATTAAGATATTACAAATATACTTTATGCATTTTACCTGCGAATTCTTCATTAGACTATTTTTGGAAACAAGTCGCTGAAGCAAGCAAGAATGCAAAGGACAAAAAACGTCACAAACAGATGTTAGATGCGTTGATTAATTCCATTCCACCGGAATATTTGAGTTCTCGTGCAAAAGTTAATTGAGTATATAGTAAATTTTACCAATAAATGGACATTCTAATTGTAGGAGAACTTCGATTCATGACAATCACTGTGTTTAGTCGTGATTCGGAGATTGCTTCTACAAAATAGACCTCTGTCAGAGGGTTCAATTCGTTGACAATTGAATGGCTCTGTTCTTTATCCTAATAATATTTGAAATTTCAAATATTGTGATATAATATAATATAAGAACCCGGCTATATTAGTTTTGTCCACATAATAAATAATAATCGTCTTAATTTGCACTTATATGCGTGAATATACATAGGACAAAAGGAGTGTTGCCACTTGCAAAACTATATTGAAGTTGAAGCAGAAACTGTTGAAGAGGCAATTGATATTGCACTCACGGAACTTGATACTACACGCGAACACGTAAACATCATCATAATAAACGAACCGACAAAAGGCATATTGAGTTTTGGTGCGAAACCTGCAAAAGTTCGTGCTACCTTTAAGGAAGATATTACGACTTCTCCTGAAACCGTTTTGAAAGAAATACTCACGCGGATAGGTGTTGATGGAGAGGTAGAATCTGACTTTTCTGAAGGTAGCCTACACTTAAATATGATAACTGATTCACCAGCACTCCTTATTGGCAAACATGGACAAACACTTGATGCCATAGAACGTATCCTGAATTGTATCATCAATAAGAATGCGCTTGCGAAGAAAAAAGTGTTTGTTGATACCGAAGGTTATCGGGAACGGAGAGAGCAGTCACTCGTTGACCTTGCACATCAGGTTGCCGCTAAAGTTAAACGGACAAGACAGGATGTCGTTCTTTCTCCTATGTCTGCTAAAGATCGCCGTATCGTTCATCTCACCTTACAAGCGGATGATACCGTTTCAACTTTTAGTCAAGGAGAAGGTGATATGCGGCGCATTGTGATTACAAGGGAAGATAACTATTAATCTCCTTGTAAAGCAGGAATTGCACTATGAAATTTGACGATACCATCACTGCCATCGCTACACCGAGAGGTGAAGGAGGCATCGGGATAGTACGCGTCAGTGGTTCACTCGCAATACCTATCGCCTGTCAACTGTTTCGTCCCTCACGTGAAATTACACCAGATAAACTCCCAACACATACACTTACCCACGGGCATGTCATAGATACATCCGCACCCGATGAAGTCGTTGACGAAGTGCTTCTCGGTATTATGCGCGCTCCCAATACCTATACGACTGAAGACATCGTTGAATTCAACTGTCATGGAGGCTTTGTTCCGTTAACGACGGTGTTAGAATTAGTTGTAAAGGCGGGGGCAAGGCTCGCTGAACCGGGTGAGTTCACAAAACGCGCGTATCTCAACGGTAGACTTGATCTCGCTCAAGCAGAAGCTGTAGCAGAACTCATCAGTTCTAAAACTGAACTCAGTCGTAAAATCGCGATTGACGCACTATCGGGGAAACTCTCGGAGCATGTAAATCGGCTGAGTGATGGTCTTGCTGAACTACTCGCGGAAGTTGAGGCATCAATTGATTTTCCAGATGAAGATTTGGACTTTATGAAGATTGACACACAGCTGCAAACCGTCCGTGCTATACAAAAGAATTTAATGCAATTATTAGAAACTGCTTCAGAAGGACGTATTATCAAGGAGGGTGTCAAAGTTGCTATATTGGGCAAACCGAATGTAGGTAAATCAAGTCTGTTCAATGCACTGGTTACCACAGCGCGTGCTATTGTCACTGACATTCCGGGTACTACGCGCGACACGATTGAGGAGACGATTAACGTCGCTGGTATCCCAATCAATCTTATTGATACAGCAGGGATCCGACAGACGGATGATATTGTTGAACAACACGGTGTTCAAAGGAGTAGAGATGTCCTTAACAAAGCGGAATTTTTACTCCTAATGTTTGATGCATCGCAACCGTTAGACAAAGCGGATATTGAGTTGTTACAGATTGGGAATTCTCATCGGGTAATCCTGATACTGAATAAGACGGATCTTCCCGTTATTACACAACCACATGTGCTATCTGACCATTGTCCAAAGGCGCGTATTATTCAGACTGCAATCACCGAAGGAAATGGTATTGAAGAACTGAAAATTGCAATCCGTGAAGAACTACTTGGTGGTGAATTTGTAATGGCAGAGTCACCGATTATCACCAATACTCGCCATCAAGATGCGCTTCGCCGTGCACAAGAATCCCTTGAGGATGTTATAGCGAGCTTAGAAAACGAGATGCCACCCGATCTTGTTTCTGTAGATTTACGTATTGGTCTTGATGCTCTTGGTGATATCGTAGGCAAAACCACTACTGAAGATATTCTGGATCGCATTTTTTCGCAGTTTTGTGTAGGTAAGTAAAACGTAGGTCGGAACGAGTGTAGCGACCTCCGACATGTTTGTTGTCAGAATCACAGAAATCACAGAAGGGTTTTTTCTGCAATACAATCACTGTCAAAGACCAACATGGCACCTCACAATAAACAAATATCTACTCAAATATGTCGTAGGTCACTTTGCTCGCTCCGACCTACGATACTACAATTCACTATAATTTGACATTTGATTGGAATCCGTATATACTATATCATTGCAATGCCGGGATGCTGGAATTTGGTAGACAGGCTAGATTCAGGTTCTAGTGTGCAAATCGCGCGTGAGGGTTCGAGTCCCTCTTCCGGCATTTTATTCTTTTTGCAATGTCTCTGGTACAAGCCAGAGAAAGATACTCACTGCAAGGTATCCAATCCCCCCTAAAGCGAACCCTGAAAAACCTAATCCAAATACATCAGCGATTTTACCAACTACGACAGGTCCAGCTGCCCCGCCAAAGTCTCCAGTAAGCCTCCATAATCCAAGAAACTCTCCAGTTCCATCTTTCGGTGCTAAATCTGCACCGAGTGTCATCATTGTCCCTGATGCGATCCCGTTCCCAAACCGCATCAGGATAGCAGCAAGAAGCAACCACGTAAATGATTGTGTGAACGGCATCAACACCATGCCGGTAGCAAAGAGGCAAATCCCTGGTACTGTTGCAAACCTCCTACCGAAACGGTCCATCATAAATCCTGCCACTGGAAACATTGACATATCAACAGCCGAAGAAATCATCTCCACCAAACGGATACCTTGTGTGTTTATACCTGCAACATCCTTGGCATATAGTGGAATGATGATATGGCACCCACGTCGCAGTGTTTGAACGCAGACCTGCCCAATACCTGCTGTTGCCAATAACCTATAATGTTGTTTAGATACTTGGAGTAGTTGTGTCAGATAGGGTTGCTGTGTTTCTTGCGATTGATCCTTCGGTTCCCGTTTTGTATCAGGTATAGAAAAAAAACAGATTAGTAGCGTCAGCACAGCAATTCCCGCATATACGAAAAACGGCAGTCTCAGATTTGCTCCAAGGAAGATTGCCCCAAGCTTTCCAGCAAAAGTTCCCATGCGGTTGACACCACCAAACAACGCAATTGATATTCCTCGCTTTGCTATTGGGATCATATCGGTCATATAGGCATGCCGAGAGAGCATCCATAACGCATTACCAACACCACCAATCAATTGTGCCAGAAAAAGATGTGTAAGATTACTCGCTGTTCCCATTCCAAATGTAGAAATGGCTATCATTACCAATCCGATCAACATTGCCGGTTTTCTACCGACGCGTTCCACCAAAATACCAGCAGGGATATTCCCAACAACGCTAATCGCAATAACGAATGTTGTTAAAGTATAAGATAATCCAAACGATTCAATGTATATAGCGAGTGTTGGATAAATAATTCCCGCACCTGATGAAAGAAGCAAGGCAGGAAGGTAGATTGGGAGAATTAGTGAAGTCCGGCTAAATTTGTTGGATGCCAAATTGGGGTTGGCTCCCTTAGGAGTGTCGGACATTGTCTACAGTAAGTGTGTCTTATGAGGACCGCTACAAGTGTCAATTTTGGAATGAACCATAACGGTAGATACGGTTAGGAAATCGTATCTACCGTGAATAATAGACTATTCGTCAAGCCAACTCATCATACTACGTAAGTTTTTACCGACTTCTTCAATCTGCAGTTCTGCTTCCTGTCGTCGTAGGGCGCGTAGTACTGCTTGGTTAGCTTGATTCTCAAGCACCCATTCACGTGCGAAGATACCGCCTTGCACGTCTTTTAGAATTTGACGCATTTTTTCACGAACGCTATCGTCAATGAGTTGCGGTCCACGCGTCAAATCACCATATTCAGCAGTGTTACTTATATCGTTGCGCATTTTGCTTAACCCACCGGTATAGAGGAGATCAACAATCAGTTTCAGTTCATGTAGGCATTCAAAGTATGCCATTTCCGGTTGATAACCTGCTTCAACGAGTGTGTCAAATGCTGCTTTAATAAGGGCAGCAGTTCCACCACAAAGCACGGCTTGTTCCCCAAAAAGGTCTGTTTCAGTTTCTTCCTGGAATGTAGTCTCAATGACACCCGCGCGTGTGCCACCGATACCTCTGGCATAAGCGAGAGCAATGTCACGGGCTGCACCGGTTGTATCTTGATGTATAGCAATGAGACACGGCACACCACCACCACCTTCAAATACTTCACGAACAAGAGAACCAGGTCCCTTCGGTGCAATCATAGTTACGTCAATATCATCGGAAGGTAGAATCTGTCCGAAGTGAACACTGAACCCGTGTGAGACCATCAACATATTGCCTGCTTGCATATTGGGTGCAATCTCATCCCGGTAGACAGCAGAATGTTTTTCATCTGGGATGAGAATCTGAACGATGTCTGCCATTGCAGACGCTTCTTCTACATTATTGACGGTAATGCCTTCTGCTTCCGCGCGCTCTTTTGAACGGCTGCCTTCATACAATCCAACAACAACGTTCGCGCCGCTGTCTTGTAAGTTTAGTGCTTGTGCTCTGCCTTGTGCACCATAGCCGATGATGGCGACGGTACGTTCTTTTAATAAATCAAAATTGGCATCACTATCATAATAAATTGTTGCCATAAAATTATGTTCCTTTCTATTACATCTTTGTAGTTAAGTCTATCCAGTCACTATTATATCTTAGGTTCCATAAAGCAAAGAAATTACTTTAGTATTAACATTTTACGTGTTGCTGTGAAATTCATGTGGGTAACATATATAAAACTATATCGCTTGCCACAGACTCACCTTAACCATTTCTATCATCTCTATCATTGTGCTTTTTTAGGTTGCATGTTCACAAGATAAATTCCTGTTGCAACTAATCCTGTACCCGCCAATAAACTGAAGGTTAACGCATCGCCTAAGAACATGTTGCTAAACAAAACTCCCGACACCGGCATAAGAAAAGAAAAAACCACCAGTTTGCTTGCCTTGTATTTCCTTAGCACCCATGTCAAGGCTAAAAAGCAGAAACCTGTTATAACCCATCCTTGATAGAGCAAAGCCCCGCTGCTTGCTAATGTCCACACAATTGATTTCTCACGCTCAAATATGTAACTTAAAACGAAAAAAATCGGAATGCTTATACCTAATAACCAAACGAGGAGTCGATACGGGTAAATCTCCTGAACAAACAGTTTTGTGAATGTAATTCGGAATGCAAGTAGACAAGCCGACAGTGTTACTATCAAGTCACCGATGAGGTGCTCCGCAGCACCTGTGCCTTGTAGATTTGGTGCGAGTGCTACAAACATACCACCGAACGCAGCGAGGATACCCAATAACTTTGTGGGAGAAAGTCGATCACCCGGAAGCCAGAAATGTCCGAACAGAACTACAAATATTGGATACAGTGTATGACAAATAGTAGAACGCGAAGCCGTCGTGAATTGCGTGCCGACATTCATTGTAATTATATGTAATGCCTGGAGTGCTGCAAGCAAGAGTAGTCGGGGCAATTCCTCAAAACGTAATCGCATTGACACCCCAAAGTAAAATCCTACTCCTCCGACAACAAGAATTCCTAACATGCTACGAAAAAGTGCCATTTTCAGCGGTGGGAAACCCTGCAAACCAATTTTAACAGATAATGATCCAGCACCTATAAGAGAAACGACAAACAATATTAAGGTTATAGCCTTACCAGTGGGATCTTCATTTCTAAATTCTTTTTCTATCATAAATGCTTATTTGATGGTGGGTTGCTCGTTGAGTTCCCAATGGCAAGTCCATATTTTAGAAAACTGGGTTTTCCGTTCTTCTGCGTGGAGTATGAATAATGTAACCCAAAATATCAAACTAAACCGAATTAATAACTTCGATTCTCACACTTACCTTCGTTGTTAATATAATCTATCCGTAGGAATAGTTTATATGAAGATATTGATTAATTAATATAGTTTTAATTTGAATAGTCACATAACGATTAATAGTCAAAGGACTCTGATATATGACTTAGGGTCTGTGTCAAATAATCTATGTGTTCCCTCCTACAATGAGATGATTATCACTTAGAAATGGTATAATGATATAGGACTGTAACTGTTGGAAAATTGGAAGGTTACACGAACAAATCCTAATTTGTAACTCCGCGCGACATCGCTATTTTACCAGTACGTGCTAATTCAAGAATGCCGTAGGTGTTAAAAATATTTATTGCTGCTTCCAATTTACCCTCATCCCCGGTAATTTCAAGCACAAGGGAGGCAGGTTTCATATCAATCACACGTCCACGGAAGACTTCAGCAGTTTGAAGAATTTCTGTGCGTTTTTGTGCATCATCAGTGGAAACTTTAATCAGCACAATCTCACGTTCAACATGTGTACCAGCGGAAAGGTCTGTCACCTCAATAACGTCAATCAGTCTATTCAGGTGCTGATAGATTTGCTCAATTATCTGTGCATCGCCATGTGTAACGAGGGTAATCTGTGAAACGCTTTTGTCGTGTGTTTCTGCGACGTTGAGGCTGTCAATATTAAATCCGCGTCCACTGAAAAGACTTACAACACGTGCAAGCACGCCAAATCGATTTTCGACCATGACCGAAAAAATGTGTCGTTCTTCTTTATTCATATTTTTTAATAATAGCTTGTTTTTGAGATTGAGAGGGAATGTCACATCTCTTCCAGAAAACAAGAGAATTGATCCCTCTCACAGGTATTGGATTTAGGATAGTCCCCTGATGACATCTCCAAGACCTTGTCCAGCGGGTACCATCGGGAACACGTTTTCCTCTTCTGCAACGATGAAATCAATGACAACGGGACCGTCGTTGATCCCTTTTGCCTTCAGTAATGCGGGTTCAACATCTTCAGGATGTTCTACACGGAGACCGGTAGCACCGAATGCCTGTGCAAGTAAAGCGAAATCTGGGTTGTCGTGATAATCAACAGCAGCATACCGTTTGTTGCTGAAGAGTTCTTGCCATTGACGCACCATCCCTAAATACATATTGTTGATAATGAATATCTTAAGAGGTAACTTCATCGTAATCGCTGGCACTAATTCTTGAATGCACATAATGTATGACCCATCACCGTTGATATTAACTACGGTATCTTCTGGACAACCGAGTTGTGCTCCGATTGCAGCTGGCAGACTGAAACCCATTGTTCCAAGCCCTCCAGAGTTGAGCCACTTGCGAGGTTCAGTGAATTTGAAGTATTGTGCTGCCCACATCTGGTGTTGACCGACATCTGCTACGACTATTGCATCACTGTAATGCTGATATATCTGCTCAATGACATATTGAGGCATCACCTTATTACCTTTTTGCTCATATTCAAATGGATATTTCTGCTTCCATTCCTGAATTTGATCGCGCCAAGGGTCAATATCTGCGGTGTCAACTAACTTGTTTAGTTCCGTAAGGACATTCTTTGCATCTCCAACAATTGGCACATCTACTTGTACATTTTTCCCGATACATGATGCATCAATATCTATATGTATTTTTTTAGCGTTCGGTGCGAATTTACTCAAGTTCCCGGTAACCCTATCATCAAATCTTGCCCCAATAGCAACAACAAGATCGGAATCCGTGAAAGCATAATTAGCACAGCAAGACCCGTGCATGCCGGGCATCTCCATTGCTAACGGATGTGTTTCGGGAAACGCACCAAGTCCCATCAATGTGACGGTAATGGGAATCTGCGTTTTGAGGGTTAATTCTCGCAGTTCTTCACTCGCATCGGCAAGCACAACACCACCACCTGCATAAAGCATTGGACGTTTTGCTTCCTTAATCAACGCTGCGGCTTTTGCAATTTGTGCTGGATCACCATCTACTTGTGGTTTATAGCTGCGAATATCTACTGTTTCTGGATATTGAAACAGCGTTTCATTTTTCTGAGCATCTTTTGCAATGTCAATAATGACGGGTCCTTGTTTCCCTGTGCTGGCAATATGGAATGCTTCTGCCACAACATCGGCGACTTCGTCAGAATTTTTGATGAGGTAACTATGTTTACAGATTGGGCGAGTTACACCGATAACATCACATTCTTGAAATGCATCACTTCCAATAAAATCTGTGTACACCTGTCCAGTAATCGCGACCATTGGGATTGAATCCATATATGCTGTGGCGATTCCTGTCACAAGATTAGTTGCGCCAGGACCGGAGGTGGCAAGTGCTACACCGACTTTTCCTGTGGCGCGTGCATATCCATCAGCGGCATGAGAAGCACCTTGCTCATGACGCATTGGAATTAATTTTACTTCTGTTTCATCGTACAGGGCATCGAAAATAGGCATTGCCGCGCCACCGTTCACACCGAAGATATATTCGACACCTTCTCGTTTGAGACAATCAACCAGGGTTTGTGCACCTGAAAGTTCCATGCCAATTTTCCTCATAGACGGTAAAGGCACATTCCATTGTGCCGTAAGTTGTTGAAAGTAAAAAACCCTCTCGTTCCAACTTTGGAGACGAGAAGGATGCGGCTATTATAGCACGTTTCGGCTTGCGATTACTGCCGAAACCGACCTTACCGTGGTACCACTCCAATTCTCTCCCTCGTTTCCATGGAAATAAGACTTTAAAAACTACCAGAACGAGGAAAAGCACTCTTTGGGATGCGATAACGGACATCACACCGACTAATCTTACTTGGGATATCGATCAATAGAATATTCAGATTAGCAGCTCCAGGGCGACCTTCAGTCGTAGGATCTTGAGGTAACCTTACAGCCTATGAGTCACCATCTCTTGCAAGTCCGGAGGACCTACTCCTCCCTTTCAACGCTTTTATGTAATCTATTTAATTGTGTTGTACACGCCTTATTGTGCCGTGTGCATGTTAGATACTTATCTATACCGTAGTAATTATAATATATCTGAATAGAAAAGTCAAGAAAATTACTGAACAAACCTATTGATTGAATTTCCGTAGTCACAATCAGATGATTACGACTACGGACGGTCTGTTGGCTATCGCACAGATTTTAGCTGTCCCCAAACCACACTAACTTTTCCTATAGGATCTACTGACAAACCATCAGAAAAACGGTTTGAGATGAGTTCAGCATATTCTGTTGCAACTTGCTCATTGTCCGGTATGACCGTACCACAACATGAAGTGTGAAAGTTAATAAACCATCCTTCCATATCCTCAGTTCGGTAAGCAACTGGATCTGCATTATTTCCATCATCTGCATAACTTTCAAACTCAAAATTATTATTTCTAAGAGCAGCGAGACCGACTGGACGATTTGACGTCCATTTTCCGAGTGAAGGAATAAACTCTTTTCCGTGATCTGTCGGTGAAACTGCTGCGACGTTTGCATTGGTGACGGTCACCCCAAAAATCTTTTGTTGACCTGCACCCGCTGCAGTAACGCGTGCCCCAGCATTAAAATCCCAATAATAGTACAATGGATAGTCTCCTATGAATCCACCGATTCCGCCCTCTCTCAACCAGGAATAAATCAGATCATCTTTTCCTTTATTTTGAAATATTGTGTCAGGTGTATTTCCTTGTGTGAGAACAAAGATACCATTTGGATTATTATCCATATATTCTACTAAAGCTTCAGCATCAACGATTTCTGCAGCAACTTTATGATCTATAAGTTTCTCTACAATTAGGTCTGCTAATCCTTTTGCACCAGCGACACCACCTGCAATTCCCAAACCACCCCCGTTTTCTATTTTAGCGTCGTAGACGACAGCAACATCCTGTGCGAAACTGTAATTTACAAAGATTAATGCGATAATTGATATTAAACATAATAATTTATTCATTACTTTTCTCCTAAATCGGCACACAAAATTCATTCTTAGTATTTGTATCTTTTCTGATTATCAAGCATAACAAGATTGTTCATTATTATCAAGAATTAAATTGATGCTTTAACAAAACTGCCATAAATGTAGATAAATAAATTCTTCAAGAAGGAAGAACATCTAACGCTTGATCAAGGTCAGCAATGATATCCTCAGTATCCTCTAATCCAATGGAGAACCTGACCATACCGTCCGTAATACCGGTCTGTTGACGGACTTCGGCAGAGACAAGTGAATGCGTTGTTGATGCAGGATGACATACTAAGGTGCGAACATCGCCTAAACTAACTGCCAGTGAGCAGATTTGAAGTCGGTTCACCAATGCCTCACCAGCATCTCGTCCTCCTTTGAGTTCCATTGTTATCATACCACCAAAACCGTTCATCTGACGTTTCGCAAGTTCATACTGAGGATGGCTAACTAACCCAGGATAACGTACCCAAGCAACTGCAGGATGCTGCTCAAGGAACGTTGCGATGCTGACCGCGTTCTCACAGTGCTTTGTCCACCGAAGTGGTAAAGTAGGTATGCCGAGTAATGTTAACCACGCGTTAAACGGACTGATGACTGCACCGAAGTTTCGCAACGCACCTTTTTTGGCACGCATAATGAATTCATTCTCACCGATTATTGCACCTGCGATGACTGCACCGTTACCACTCAGATATTTCGTCATGCTGTGGAGCACCACATCAATACCAAGTGTTATTGGTTGTTGACCGCAGGCTGTAGCGAAAGTATTATCGATGATTGATGTTATGTTATGTGTCTTTGCAATCTCAGCGCACGCAGCGATATCAACAAGTTTGAGTAGCGGGTTTGTTGGACTTTCTAAGTAGATAACCTTTGTGTCAGGACGAATAGCACTTTCAATTTTATTCGGATCAGTTGCATCAACGAATGTAGTCTCAATTCCCATCCGTGGGAAATCTTCGTTCAGCAGATTGTATGCGGCGGAATAAAGGGTTTCCATAGCCACAACGTGACCACCATCAAGCAAAGCAGTGAGTAGTGCCGTGCTAATAGCACCCATTCCTGAAGCCGTTGCCAACGCTGCTTCACCTGTCTCAAGGACTGCAAGTTTCTGTTCTAACACCTGTTGTGTAGGATTTCCCCATCGTGTATAGATGTAACCACTTTCCTCATCAATGCATGCCAATTCACATTCTGCTGCTGTCTGAAATTGGAATGTGCTATTCTGATAAATTGGAGTGAGTAATGGAATGCCAGTTTTTTCTGACAGACCTTCTTCTCCATCAGACGGGAGAATAGGTAACGATTCTCCCGCATGAATAGCCTCTGTTGACTTACCCTTATATTTCTTATTTTTCACTCATCACCTCAACTGGATATCCTTCAAGCGTTAGGAAATGGCGTTTTCGTTCAAGACCCCCGCCATAACCACCTAAATTACCATTGCTCCCAATTACACGATGGCAGGGAATTATGATTGTAATCGGATTGCTGCCAGTGGCATTTCCAACTGCACGGACAGCCTTCGGTCTATTAATTTGTTCTGCTATCCATTTGTAACTGCGTACCTTACCATACGGAATCTGATGAATTACGTCCCAAACCTGATTTTGAAAGTCTGTACCGCTTTCTATTTTAACTGGAATCTCTCGAAAATCCACCGACTTCCCATTAAAATACCGATCCAACATATCTTTTGTAAGCTTTAGCAATTCTGTTGTAGAAACTGATGGTGGTTGATAAAGTGTGGAATTATCGTTAAAGAATATATGAGATATATGGTTATGTGTTTGAATTATGTCTATATATCCAATAGGTAATTTATAGCGGAGATTATCCGTCCCATAAAAATCTCGGACAACTTTCATAACTTGATCCTTCTGGTCAGAATTCAGATCTTCCTCAGAGTCTTTACCGTAAATGTGGAATGGGTTCTTAATCATTTTTAATTTGACCTTCTATAAAATATAAGTTATGCTATACAGCAAACTATGGCTATATTTGAAACATCACAACAACTTCATAGTTACATTAGTGAACTATTTGAAGAAATTGCAACATTACCTGAAGCACAAGAGGCACTTGAGACACTTTCGTTATGTGTTAGATTTAATTATACCATGCCAGACTGTGTGATGACACTAACAGTAGCAAATGGCGAATATACTATTTCCTCAGAACCGTGTGTTGATGTTACTCCCGACGTAGAACTTACGATGACGGGAGATGTCGCACATAAATTTTGGAAAGGTGAACTCAATGTTATGGGTGCTATAGCAACACATGAGATTGGAATCAACGGTTCACTGGGTAAAATAATGCGGCTAACACCGCTTATAAAGGTAGCAATTCGTCATAACAAGGAACGTAGTTAATCCTTTTACAGTAAAATAAACTGATAATCCTTTCTAATTCATATTTTGAAGGAGAACAGAATGACTACAGAGAATTTAGTAGATACCATCAACCCTTATGTGACGCAGTTACGCGAAGAAGGTTGGTGTGTGCTTGAGAATGTTATCCCCACAGACATCGTCGATTCTGTCCGTGAAGAGGTTGAAACCTCAGAAGCTGATTATAGTCAATTTAGCAAAGACAATGGCAGATGGACGCGTAATGTCATAAGTTTTATGCCACGCTTTGCTGAACATCTCGCAAATGAACGACTCCTTGCAGTTCTTCGTGAATTATTAGGACCGCAGGTACGTATATCACAAACAGAGTACAAGACACGTCCACCACATTATAAATTGGTGCGTGCCTACCACTCCGATTTTCCGTATGACTTGAACCAGAAATGGCATATCACCCAACCGTTTCCAACTGCTATAATTGGTATCACAACCCTCTGGATGCTAACCGATTTTACGACTGAAAACGGTGGCACTTGGATTGTACCGAAATCCCATGTTGACCTTAGAAATCCCAGAGGTAAAGAGGATGGCATCGGAGACCGCAACCCACTGTCAGGTGAAATGCAAGCCACCGGTAGTGCTGGTAGTGTACTTATCATGGACAGCCGAATTTGGCATTCCAACGCAGAAAATCCAAGTGATGGTCGTCGAACCGCGGTTGTTGTCAGATATGCACCATGGTGGTTGAATTTGGAACTTTTCGGTGTCAATACTGCTACGATTCCCGGAGAAACATTCGATCAGTTCCCTGATGATGTGAAACTGCTTTTTGAACACCGCGCAGAAGACAGAGAACCATCTGTGTGGGTTTAGATGTAGTACGCACATTCTATGTGCCCTAACAAAAAGGAGAATTCTTATGTCAACAACACTTGTACACATCGGTGTCCGTACAACAAATTTAGAAAAAAGTATCCGTTTCTGGAGAGATGCACTCGGTTTGAGTGTTGCCTCAACAATGAACGGATGCTATGACCTAACAGACGGTTATCACAATTTTCGTGTGTTTCAGCATAATGGTCCTGACCGTCCCAAGCATATCAGTGGAATGTTAGATTACCTCCACATAGGAGTCCGAGTTCCAGATCTACGCGAAGCAGCGCAACGTTGTGAGAAACTCGGTTTTGAAATTACATGGGAAGGTTTGGATGGCACTAAACCTTACGATCCGAATTCTAACGAGTTACCATCTGAAGCTTTTAAAGTTGAAGACCCAGATGGGATTACCGTTGATATTACTGAACGGAACGATCAGTGGCCCGGTGTAGAAATTGAAAGCAAAGAGTAATTCGCTATCATCCTAAACGTGCGCGGTTCATCGCCGCGCCATCTACATCATTTTACTCATCCCCACCCAAAAGTCCCAATCGGAACAAATAGTAGAGAAGCATCAATAAACTTGTTATTGCTGCAGCCAGATAGGTTAAAAATGCTGCGTTAAGCACTTTGCTCGCATGACGGTTTTCATCGGGTGAAAGCATACCTACTTCTGCCATCGCAACTTTAGCACGACGACTCGCATCCCATTCCACAGGAAGTGTTACCAATGAAAACACCACACCTACAGAAAATAGAATTACACCTAACAATATTAAACCTTCCATCTGGAGAAGGAATCCAGCTATCATCACAATATACGAGAAAACTGAACTAAAGTTAGTCGCTGGCACAAGCGCACTTCGAAGGCTTAACATTGCGTAACCGTGGGCATCCTGCATAGCGTGTCCTGCTTCATGACATGCAACTCCTATCGCAGAAAGTGAATGACTTGAATATACATCATTGGACAACCGTAATACTTTTTTGCGTGGATCGTAGTGGTCACTTAACCATCCACCTGTATGTTCAATTTTGACTCCGTCAATCCCATTTCTTTGCAACATGAGTGCTGCTGCCTGTGCACCTGTCAACCGCTTTTGCGAACCGATTTTTGAATATTTTGCGAATGTAGATTTTGTCTTCCATGTTGCATACAGAGACAGGGCAAGTCCAGGTGCAAGAAATACGAAATAGATTGGGTCAAACAAACCAAAAAACATGTTGGAAACCTCCGAGTTCTGTGTTTATATCTTTTATGTGAGATTTGGTATGTATTAGTTCAGTGATATTATACAAGATATTATCCGCGAATTCAACTGATTTTATGGTGGGAGTGTGTAAAGTTATAGGCACGTGTTTGCTGTGATTCTGACAAGTATGCGGATGGCACGCGGAGCGTGCCTGCTACTTTGCGTAGTCTGGATCGCAGAAAGCATAGAGGACACAGTAGACACTGAAGGGTTTTGGTATAATCAGGTTGATTTCACAGGTTTTGCTTGACAAGTCAAGTACAGTTTGGTAAATTCAATCAGTATTAGTGTTAGAATGCCACTGACTATGCCTTCACAATTCAGATAATGGGAGAATGTCCACTTTGAAAATAACAGATGTCAAAACTATCCTAACGGCTCCAAATGGTATCCGACTCGTCGTTGTAAAGATTGAAACGAGTGAACCCGGTCTATACGGGATCGGTTGTGCTACGTTTACGCAACGTCCATTGGCAGTTGCCACTGCAGTTGATGAATACCTTAAACCTTTTCTGATTGGGAAAGATCCCACTAACATAGAGGACATTTTCCAGACAAGTTTTGTTAGTTCGTATTGGCGAAATGGACCTGTGCTGAACAATGCTCTCAGCGGAGTAGACATTGCATTATGGGACATTATGGGTAAACGAGCGAATATGCCTGTCTATCAATTGCTCGGTGGTAAATGTCGTGATGCAGCAACACTTTACGCACATGCAGGCGGTGGAAGTTTTGAGGATGTAGAAAACAGTGTTAGACGATATATGGAACAAGGGTATCGTTATGTACGCGCACAAGTTGCAATTCCCGGCTATACAACTTATGGCGCGGGTGGTGGAAAGCGAAGTTCTCCTGCCTTTGAACCGACACCTTATGTCAATACTGTTATCAAACTTTTCGATCATCTACGGACAAAGTTAGGGGACGAAGTTGAGCTTCTGCACGATGTGCATGAACGGATTCCTCCTATTCAAGCAATTAATCTGGCAAAAGGTTTAGAACCGTACAACCTATTTTTTCTTGAAGATCCTTTTGCTCCAGAAGATGTAGACTATTTTCAACTGATGCGTCAACAAACAAGCATTCCAATTGCAATGGGTGAACTGTTTAACAACCCGAATGAATACGTCCATCTAATCAAAGACCGTCTTATTGATTTCATTCGGGTGCATATTTCACAGATTGGTGGTATCAGTCCAGCTCGTAAACTCGCTGCGTTTTGTGAATTCTTTGGTGTCCGCACAGCATGGCACGGTCCCGGTGATGTATCACCTGTTGGGCATGCAGCAAACGTAGCATTAGATTTAGCTTGTTATAACTTCGGAATTCAGGAACAGCATGTATTTGGAGAAAATACAAAAGAGGTATTTCCAGGATGTCCGGAAATTAGAGACGGATGTTTTTGGGCAAATGAGCAACCAGGACTCGGCATTGATATAAATGAGGAACTTGCAGCACGGTTCCCATTTCCAGAACATCCTCTCAACGGTGGTTGGGCACCAGTCCGACGTATGGACGGCACGGTGATTCGTCCTTAGATTTTATAGTGTAACCCAAGTTACTACCTACAAAATATTAGACATGCGGATACTGTTTTAATAAAAAAGGGCATTTCTCTCGAAAACATTGTAGCAACTTGAGTTAGTGTAATAGGTTATGCAGTTGATAATACGCACAGGAACTGGTATTATTGTAATCATACATGATAAGTTACACGCAGGAGGTATTCAAGTGAAGACGAATATTATTGCCAGCATTTTAGCAATCATAATGCTACTTGTAAGTCCGTATGCGTTCGGGAAAATTGATCAAGCAACCGTTGCTGGTATGTGGCTTTTTGAGGAAGGTTCAGGGAATGTTGCAAAGGATAGTTCCGATGCAGGAAATGATGGTACTATCGCAGGTCCAAAGAAGTGGCAAGATGGCATGTTCGGGAAAGCGTTGGAGTTTGATGGCAGCAGTGTCTATGTGGAAGTAGCAGCAAACGATAGTATTATACTTGAAGAACTAACAATTGTTGCTTGGGCAAACCTAAAACCCTCACAGGGAACGCGTTGGCAGTCTATCATGATGCGTGGACAGAATCCTCGCAACTATCTATTAGCTGTAGATAAGGACACACAAACGCTTCAATTGAGTATCACCAAAGGCGCAGCAGGTGCATGGGGAGGCACAAAAGGCGGTCCTGTTCTCACCGACGGTGATTGGCATCACTTGGCTGGAGTTTGGGCAAAAGATGAAGGACTAATTATTTATACTGATGGTGTAGAAGTTGGTAAAGCAGGTTATGTTAAACCGAGTCTTGATGCTAATCCCGCACGGATGCGGATTGGGGATGGGTCAAATGGTGGACATCAGTGCGAGGGTTTGCTTGATGAAGTCGCGCTGTTTAATGTGCCTCTTTCTCAAGACGCTATAAAAACCGTTATGGAAGATGGACTTGAAAGAGCAACTGGGTTCTTAGCAGTTGAACCTACCAACAAATTAACAACAACTTGGGGAAAATTGAAAACAGTTTATTAGTTTTTGTTTCAACCCATTCGGATAATGATACAAGATAATTTACTCGTCAAACCCCAAACGTTTGACCTCTGTTTGTAGAGAAATACCAGTTTTTTCTCGCACATGCTCTTGAATGTATGCGACTAACTCTAATACATCTGATGCAGTTGCGTTATCAAGATTGAGAATAAAATTACCGTGAACTGTAGATACCTCTGCGCCGCCAATACGATGTCCTTTTAGACCACAGACATCTATTAGACGTCCTGCGGAATCGTCCGGTGGATTTTTGAACATACACCCCGCATTCTCTTCCACAAAAGGTTGTGTTAGAGTTTTTTGTTTGAATAAACCATTCATCAATGTTGTAATCGTGCCAACATCCCCATGTTGTAGTTTGAGGGTTGCACCTACAACGCAGAAATAGGTATCCAGTCCGCTATGTCTATATTCAAAGTGTGCTTCGTCGTGCGTTAACTGGACGAGTTCACCCATATCATCCATAACAGTGACATCTGTTACGACATCTCCGAAACTACTCCCCCATGCGCCTGCATTCATAATAAGCGCACCGCCAACAGCACCGGGGATTCCGAGCGCAAATTCTACACCGCTTAACCCGCTTTTTGACATCACTTTGGATAACCGTGGCAGTGAAAGTCCAGCACCAACGGCAACAATGTCCCCATCCACATCTAATGCTGCTAATTCTCCGATTAACCTGACGACGACACCATTAAAACCTTGATCACTCACTAACAGATTTGACCCTCTACCTATAACTGCAACGGGAACATCCCATTTGCGGTGAAAATGTGCTAATGCTGCTAAGTCGTCTATTGTGCTGACTTCTATGTATGCTGTTGCTTCTCCACCGATGCCGAAGTGTGTGTGTTTTGAGAGAGGTTCTCCATATCTGAGTCGTGTTTTGGTGTTAGTAACAATTGCAGAGAGTGCGTCTTTCCAGTCCATCATGTCCTTCCTTTTTCTCAATTATAACATTAAATGTTAGATGGTATCAAATTGTGGTTTAATCTACATAGACAGACGATAAAAAGAATTGGTTGTGGTAGGTCAGAATTAAAACGAACATTTTTTGAATAGACTTGACTAAACAAACGAAACGATTATGAAACACTCTCTCAGCAACGACATTTTGCTATCCAGTAGAGTGATAACACAATTACTATATTTGGAACGATAGTCTTGACATAAATCAAGGGTTCAGGTTCCACTAAGGAGACACAGATGAAACGTAAAATTGTAGCCCTCGGGGCAATTGCACTTATGGTAGTATCCGGTCTTTTTGTATTTGAACATGTAACGTCAGCGCAACGTCCCGATAGGGATGCACAACCCGGACAGGGTCAGCGTGGGAATCGTCAAGGTGGGAATCGCGGTATGGATATGATGAGATCTTTTAATGCTACATCTATAGTTGATAATTCATGGTTAGATCTAACATTTAAGGTTAAGGTAGACGATGATACCCTCGTGAAAGCGCGTCCTGTCTATCAGGCAACTCGTGATAAATTCGAAACGAAGATAAAAGAAATTCGTGAATCCGGTGATATGCGTACAGGTATGCAAGAGATGCGAGCACTTATTGGAAGCGCAGGAAAAGAATTTCAGGCAGAACTGAAAAAGGTTTTATCTGAAGAGCAGATGACGAAACTGAACGAATTGACGAAAGAACGTCAATTACAGGAGCAAGAGCGTAGTAATAGATTCCGTGGTGGTGGTGAAGGTGGACAACGCGGTCAAGGTGGACAGAGAGGACAACGTCCTTCTCAATAAGATTGTGACATAACGATTAGGTCGGGTTTGATTACCCGACCTTTTTTATTGCAATTATTACGCAAGATGCCGCCTATTGTATGTACCGAATATGCTCAGCGAACATTATTCTAACGGTCATCAAGTACCTTGTTGGGGTTGTAGTTTAGTTCTCCAATCCATTGACGTATCGTAGCACTTTTCTCCAAATCCTTCTGTGCTTCAAATCTACTCAGTAATTTTGTTCCAGTATTATATAAAAGTTCTTGATGTTTTTCTGATTTGCTATCTTTTGCTTGTTGGTATTTTGTAAGTGCAGCGTCAAATTTGTTCTGGTTTAACAAGCAGATAGCGAGTATGCATCGCGTCCGTATGAGTATATCAGTTTTATTGCGTCCAAAGATTCGGTTTGCCACTTGAGCTTCAAGCGAAATGAGATTTTGATAGGTTGGTCTATTGTATGGATCTTGGGAAATTACCTTATCAAAGGCAGTCAATGCCTCAGTATATCTCCCTTGAACGAGATAGAGGTAACCTATTATATTGTTTATGACGACATCTCTTTCAGTTTCAGGGATTGCTTGGAACTGTGCAAGTGCGGCAGGATAATTCTTCTGCTGCACAAACGCATTTCCAAGACGAATATAGAGGTTTATTTGCTCGGTATTTGCTTGCTGGTTGTGTGGATCGCTTTTAATGACATGATTAAGTTCTGTTTGGGCACTTTCATATTCACCAATGCTTTGATATGCATGTGCTAAACTCAAACGAATATTGGTTTCGGTAGGGGCAATGATCACTGCTTTCTGAAGGAGTTCAATAGCGGAACCGAAATCTTTCCGATCAATCAGATGTTGTGCTGATTGATGATATGCTGCAATCAGGTTATGGCGTGCTTGAGGATCATCAGGTTTTGACAAATAGACTTTATGAAATTCAGTGACAGCAGCGGCATAATTCCGTTTTTTGAGATACAACTCACCAAGTAAACTGGAGATTTGTGTGTCCTTTGGTTGAAGTTTCTGCAATTCCAAATAAGCGTTGATGGCTTCATCAACTTGTCCGTTATTGCGTAAGGTGTTTGCTTTCTGCCAAAAAGCATCACTCAAGTTTGATCGGGCAATATGGAAAGCGGGATGTATTTCCAATGCCTTATGGTAAGCGGCGATAGCATCATCCCATTTCTTACTATTTCTGAGCGTGACTCCGTAGTTGTTATATGATTGCGCGAGTCCTCGTTTGGTTATTCTACTAACAGGATTTATCTTAAGTGCTTTTTGATAGTAATCAATGGCATTCTTGTAATGTCCAGCCCGAGCATAACCCTCACCCATCAACATATATGTCGTTGAATCCATCGGGTTGAGTTGGATAATCTTCTCAAACATCTTCGTTGCTGTTTCAAAGTCCTCGGCTTTTAGCGAGCGGAGTGCCTTTTCTCTGAAGAGTTGGTGTAAGTTATGTTTTGATGCTTTGTGGTAAGGGTTGAGAGCAACAGCACTTTTAAAGGAATCTATCGCCATATCAACTTCACCTTTATTGTAGTAGTGAATTCCGAGTGTGTTGTAATCGGCAGATCTCGGTTTGGTTTTTATCCTTTGTTCAAGCAGATTGATCGCCGTAGATAACTGCCCTATTGCTTCATAAGCCATCAATAGTTTTTCAATGGCAGGTTGGAAGTGTTCATTTATATGGATACAATCTTGATAACTATCAATGGCGGATTCCATATCACCTTTGTCAAAATGGACATTACCGAGTAGAAAGTGATGGTAATGTTCCCTGGGTTCTTGTAAAATCTCCGTTTTTAATGCTTTGATTGCCTCGTCGTGTTGAGGAGTGCCAATCGGTGTATTATAGAGTTTACGTAAGGTGTTTATATCTCGCAGAGACGGATGCTGTGCTGTGGCAGTAGGATAGCATATATCGCCTGGGTGTGGACTGTGTCCCCATAATCCAATTGCATGTCCGAACTCGTGTAGGCAGACTGTACGCATTTCCAGTTCGGATAGTTCTGTGACGGTATCATCGCCTTCCAGCATGAGTATTATTTCTACTTCGATTATTACTTCGTTATCCTTATCTGTTGCCTGTCTGTTAGGTATCCGTCTTAACTGTGCACTTCCGAGACGGGTATCATGTATATCCATCAGACTACTATATCCCCAACTAACTTTGATATCTGCTTTATCTGGTGTATCGATTTCCTGAAATTGGATCAGTTGTTCGGTTGCAGTCTCCCATTCACGCATTGCGTAGCGAAGTTCTGGTAGGTATGGACTCTCTTTTATGACAGATGAAATGAACACGCGAATCGGCATCTGTGCGAATCGTGTGATTCTGCCGTCTGAGAATAGGGTGATGTGGTCGAAGTAATCGGTGTTAGGAGACTCTTGCGCTGTTACATGTGTTATGGAGATGCATAGTATGAGGATAACAACAAGTTTAGATAAGATCCTGAATGACATAAAGAGATTCCTTAAACGAACAGTGAAATGTGGTTGAGTAATGCTTAGGTATGGCATTTCCTATTTAATTATATTTCTATTTCCATATTCTGTCAATGGTTGATTTTTGGTGTGTAAAGTTTTTTGCATAAAGAAACGAATGGAACACCATGCACAAGACTTCGGACATTATATTTGACTGTGAATTGTTTGTCTTGCATTTTCATTGGGTTTTTTTCCGTATAAAAAGGTTACGGTTTTATGTCTAATTTCTACATAACGGTAACTTTTGGTATTTTTCACTGGTTTTAGTTCCTGTCTGGGTTTATGGGTTGTTTTCATCGGTTTTTTTGAATGTAAAAAAAAAGAAAAACCGTAACCTTTGAATTACTTATTATTCTTTGATTTTTTGCTGTTTTTGTATTGTTTAATACCCTGTCGGAGGTCGCTTCGCTCGCTCCGACCTACGAATCGTGTTGTTTTCCTCCGTTTTAAAAAGATACAGTTTTATGCCTTTTTTTACATAACTGTATCTTTACTGTGTTGTTGTCTCGTTGTTGTACCAGACTGGGTTTATAGGTTGTTTTCACCGGTTTACTGTGTAAAAAAAACTTGAAAAACTGTATCTTTTGTTTTTGGCTATTTGTCGGAGGTCGCTTTGCTCGATCCGACCTACGAATGCGGTTATGTTGGATTTGTATGTGGTTGTGTTTTTCATAGTAATAGTATTATAGCACGTGTTGTTGAGGATTGGAAGGGGTTGTGGATTTTGGAACAATATATATCCAATATGTTTTATGGATGTATAAGATTGAGTGGGTGTTTTTTTGATTTTTTGGGTGAATTTGGGATGATGCGGAATGTGAGGATGTAGACGGAATGAAAACAACGAACTGTACTATCTATGAGCCAGCAGAGTGGTAATTTCCTTATTAACCAACTATTGCGGACCTAATTAACACCCAAACATCATCCTGTTCAACACTGAAGTACGTGTCTCATAGTACGCATTATTAACTAAAAGAAATAAGCTACTGCAATTACGAAAAGGATTTCTATCAAGTAGAATATAACGAGTGTTTGGGAAAAAGTAGCAGACAATCGACTACACTTTGGTTTGTCTTTGTGCTTGCCAAGATTCATTTCGAATTCGGTATCAGTTTGTCCTCTGACCTCGTCATAGACTTTTCGGAACAGTCGTTCTTGCTGGAGAAAGTAACCATCCAAAATCCAAAATCCAAAAATTGGAAGAAAAAGAACTAAAACAGTATATGGATTTTGTAGATCTTCCTTTGCGATTAAGACCATGGCTGCAACGAGAATTGTCATACTCCAGCTTTTTAAGAGAAAACTGTTTCGTCCCAAACGGTTAATTACAGCTTGTATCATCTCCAAATGTTTTACGACTTTTTCTGTACCGTTCATGACTTTGTCCTCCTTAGCCATGTGTTACAAATTAATATACAGTTTATTATACTGTGGAAAATAATAGGTGATCTTGTCAATATCAATTTGAGAGTAAACTTATCCACAATTTAATCTTTCACTGTTTTTGTAATGTCGTAATCATTTATATTTTCCCTTATTTCTTCCACTATGTCAAGATATTTGTCTGTATCACCTATAAAATCACTCCATTTAACCGAATAAATATAGGAAGAATGACCTTTATATACAGTTTCAGGAGGATGTTCTGGACAATTACTAAATGTTGGTTCCATAACATTGAACATATTATCTCGTAGTATCTGAAACAGTGTATTAGTATGTAGGGTGCGGCAATTGCAAGCAGTGCATGTATTTTCTTCAAGATAATAACTATATGATGAATTTGAATCTGGCAAAACAATTGCAAGCATGCCATTTGTTTGGCTTGTACGCTCATTTCGTGTTATTTCTTTTAGAGAATATGATATTTCCCAAGGAATCCATTGGTCAGATTCATTTTTCAACAATTCCTTCATATTTGGTGAAATTAGAACAAGTGTTACGCTACTGTCGTATATCTTATCTTTCAGGTGAGTTTCAATCGTTTCATCTTTGAATTCACTCAAATCTTCATCGCCTTCACCTTTATAGATTTCATCATCTTCAAAGATTTCAATTAACTCATCAACATAAGCACGTGCTGTTGTTTCGTCCTTAATGGGTTCAACACTATCATCAGAGTGTTTATAGGACACAAAAATTTTTCTAGCCATTTTTAAGGACCTCCGTATCAATATTGATTCAGTTTTTATTTCTCTTCTTCTTTCCTTCCAAAAATGAACAATCACTGAGAGAATAATTAGATGAAAAACTATAGACAGCGAATTCTCAATACTTCGCAATACTTATACCATTTCTATTAATAATTGTCTCATTTTCGGTTATTAGTATAGTAATGCTGTAGGACACAAACTAACAGTTTGTGCTACAAAAAGGGACATTATATGTTGGAAATGGTATTAGTTGTGAGTCTGTATAATAATTTGGGTGGATAAACACGAAAATAGACTTATTCAGGTAAAGCCAATTGACGACACTTTAGTTATACCAATTCTAATATTTATTGTCCCATTACTGGATTCAACCATTGTTATTGATTGGAAATCTTTCTTCTGTAGGAGCGACCTCCCGGTCGCGACCAGGAGGTCGCTCCTACAAGTAGTCCTCAGCAAATGGCACTTTATTTATTAGAAATGGTATTAGTAGTCGTAAAATTCATATATTTTTTAACTTGTGGACGGGCCACAGAGTCTACCTACTACCATTAAACACTCACTTCATTAACTACGACTTGCAAGTTTATTTGCGAAGATACTGATCAACCCACCTAACATCAGATAGCCAAAAATGACTTCCAACGTCACAAGTAGACGTGCGGTGGCGTTGTCTGCTACAACATCACCGAAACCGAGTGTAGTAAATGTGACAACGCTGAAATAGAAGGAATTCCAAAACGTTAACTGCTCACCACTATACTGACCAGTCGCTTGATGAAATTGGGGGGATAAGGTTTGCATCCATTCGGGTGTCCACGATGGAAACGGCATGTATGTTATAGCAAACAGAAATGCAAAAAACAGTGACCAAAAAGCCCATAAACCCAGATTTCGTCCATAATCAGAACTCCATCTCCATAGACGCGCTAACATCGGATTCGCTTTACTGAATGCACGAATGAACTGCTGATCCGCTACATAACGTTTGAAAAATGGGTTAGCAACTTCGTCCACATGTTGACTGTCCAAATAGAATTCTGTAGGTTTTTTGCGATTTTTGGTGAACCTATTTACAATCGATTGACGGATTGTATTTGGGATATACTGAACATCACGAAAGGAGGCGACAGATGCAAACTTTGCTGCAGTAAAAAGGGTGGTACCGATAAATGTTGCCCGATTAAATTCAACGACTTGTGCGAAGTTTGTACCGGTACAATCAAGTGTCTGTTGGAAAAGCACACGTCTAAAGTTCACTTCCTTTTGGAATTGTGCTTCATGGAAAACAGCGTTATTATGAAATTGTGCTTGGTGGAAGTCTGCGACGTTGTGGAATTTTGCACGCCAAAAACTTACGCTTCTGTGGAAAACAACACTATGGAAGTTAGCACGACCCGCAAAGGTTGTTTCACGAAAACCGCTGTGAAGCATCGTTTCACGATTCCCGCTTTGATGTTGGAAAGTGGCTTCATCAAAATCGGCATCTGCCTCAAAAACGGAACGGCGGAAGGAGACTTCTTGTTGGAAAACTGCTGTTCGGAAATTAACAATGTTATTGAAAGTACACCCGATACAGGATAGGGTTTTATCAATACAGATTCGGTCATTTGCATCGCGTTCAAGTTCTGTTGCATGTAGGTCAATAACGCCTTCAATCGTGCAATTATTCAGTGAGATGTGTGAGGTATCGCTTTCCAATGCCTCAAGCAGTTCCCGCGCTTCAATCGTCTCATCATGCTTTTCATACATTTATATTTTTCCTTACGATTTGAAACGCATATACCGCTTGCTCCATTAAAGCATCGCAGCCCATCCTTCGCTTCCCCGAATAGCATCAATAGCAATTTGGTAACGCCATCCATCATGGAAAGTCAAATATGGTTCGTGTGGACGATCTTGAATATCTGCGAGAAAATCACGAACGAGAGCAGTCCACTTATTTTGGATTTCATCTCCGATTTGAGGCAGGTCGTCTTGAAACTCCTGTGGTACTGACAGTTCTTCAGTTTCCTCACCAACATGTTTTGTAATTTGATATAGAATATGTCCACCTCTCCCGACGAGTGTGCCTTGTGTTCCGTAGAAAAACCAGCCACCATGGGGTTTATTTGATGGCACTCCCGGATTTGTGCGCATTGTCGCAAGAATAGCATTGCTGGAATCTGGATTTGGATGTCCCAACTTGAAAAACGCGGAATAATCCCATTCCGCATCACACTCACGCCACTCAAGTTTTGATGCTTCCTCTTGAGTAATCATAGTGCTTCGCCACACACGCCAATCGCGTATTTCCGGAACTACCGGTGCTTTCCTTGGATGGATTTTTGCCTCACCGACTGCTGCTGATACTTTCATGCCGGTCATCCGCTCAAGCATACCGAGTCGGTGTGTGAGTCCATTGTTTAAAGCACCACCACCGTGTGCAAGAGAACTCATCCAATTCCAAGGCTTAATTTTATCTGAAGGAGGACCTGGTATTCTTCGGGTATATCCGACATCAACTGCGGTTATATCACCGATGATTTTCTGCTGTGTCAGCAGTTCACGTACATAAGCCACGCTCGGGTCGTATAAATGTGTTGCGGCGAAAGCGTGTTTCAATTCCGTATCTTTGATGAGGTTATAGATATGACCTGCTTCTTCAGCGGTAAGAGCAAGCGGTTTTTCACAGATGACATGACATCCGAGTTCAACTGCTACTTCAATGACTTCTGTGCGTAAAATAGCAGGTGTTGTAACCGCAACAATATCAGGTTTATGTTCCAACAAACTTTTTCGCCAGTCAATTGAGGCATTTGGAATACCTAATTCGGTGGCGACTCTCCCAACGATTTCAGGTTTGCGCGCACAGATAACGATCACTTCTACACCGTAATGTTGGAATGCTTTTGTGTGTCCTTCTGCTGACCATCCTGCTCCGACAATAGCTGCATTTAATTTTTTCATAATCCTTGATTTTCTCTCCCTACTATAGTTCAGGTACTACCAAATGTTGTTAATCATGGAGTAGCGGTAACGCGAATCGGAGATGTGATATTAACTTCTACTGGCAAGTTTATTGGCAAAAATACTGATTAATCCTCCGAGCATAATATATCCGAAAATGACTTCAAGGGTGACGAGAATGCGAGCGGATGTATTGGCTGCAACCACATCCCCGAATCCTAATGTCGTAAAGGTGACAATACTAAAGTAAAAGGATTTCCAAAATGTCAGGTCTCCGTTTGCTTCGGTGACTGTTACTTGGTGGAACTTAGGCATTGTTTTTTGAAGCCATCCTGGAAACCACATCGGTGCTTTCATATAAACAAATGAGAACGAAAGAGCAATCAGCAATGACCAGAGTGCCCAAAGTGCTAAACTGCGACCATAATCTGAACTCCATCTCCAGACCAATGCCCAAAATGGGTGTTTTTCTTTGAATGCCCGAACGTACTGTTGATCCGCTACGTAACGTTTGAAAAATGGATTCAAAACCCCATTAATGTCTTCACTATCTAAATAGAATTCTGTAGGTTGTATTGACTGATGAGAAAACTTATTCCGTATCCACTGCCATATTGTGTCTGATATATAACTCACATTTTGATAGGACGCGGAAACGGCAAATCGTGCAGCAGTGAAATCAGTTTCTTCGCTAAACGTTGCCTCATTGTAGACAACAGTATCTGAGAATCGTGCTTGTACGGAATCTAATTTCTTGCTGAAAAACGCTCGGTTGAAATGTGAAGCATCTTGGAAGATTGCATTTCTGAAAACCGCGTTTTCCGAGAATTGCGAATCGTTAAAATCTGCAACCTGTTGAAAACGTGTTTTGGAAAAGCGTGCCATTCCGTTGAAGGCTGCACCACGGAAAAGGACTGAACCTTCAAAGGTGGATTCCCCGAAGTCACAGGCTTTCTGGAACACACTATTACGGAAATTAACAGTATCTTGAAACACTGAATTACCGAAAAACACTTCTTTTTTGAATAAGGTATTTTCGAATTTGAAAACGTTTTTAAACGTGCACCGAACGCAAACAATTTCCTTATCAACTACCAATTGTCCATCAATCTCTACATCAGTTTCAGATGAGAAGACAATTACACCTTCAATTATGCAATTTGTCAAAAATATGCTGTCATAATCTTCTTGCAGAATTGAGAGGAATGTATTTGCATCAAGTGTCTGTTCGGTACCATGGTAAACTTGCATTTCAACTCCATACATCTTAAAAAACTGTAGTTGCGATAGTTTTGCGTGTAGACAGAGATAGATATGCAGCAGTTCAACTGTTGAAGATGGCACACTTACTGTATGTTTTGATTATGCCAAGATTTCGTTAACGACCCGCGCTTTTTCCTCAACCCCAGTTAACCGATGATCAAGTCCTTGGAACTTATAGGTCAACCTTTCGTGGTCAATACCGAGTTGGTTAAGTATCGTAGCGTTAAGGTCTCGGACAGATACGGGGTCTTTGATGACGTTGTAGCTGAAGTCATCAGTTTCACCGTGAACGATTCCGGGTTTGACACCGCCGCCTGCCATCCACATCGTAAAGCATTTCGGATGATGATCTCTCCCGTAGTTATCCTTCTTGAGTGCCCCTTGGCAATAAACAGTCCGTCCGAATTCACCACCCCACACAACGAGTGTATCATCAAGCATACCACGTTGTTTCAAGTCTTGGACAAGTGCCGTTGCGGGTTGGTCAATGTCACGACATTGGTTTCGAATATCGTTAGGTAAGTTTCCGTGCTGATCCCATCCGCGATGGAAGATTTGTACGAGGCGAACATCACGTTCCATCATCCGACGCGCAAGAATACAGCAATTCGCGAATGTGCCTGGGGTGTCTACCTCTGGACCATACATTTCCTTGACTTTATCTGACTCCTGTTTTAGGTCAGTGAGTTCAGGGACAGAGGACTGCATACGAAATGCCATCTCATATTGGGAAATACGTGCATGCGTTTCAGGATCACCTACCTCTTCGTAGATTTCCTCGTTGAGTTTGACTAAAGAATCAAGCATCCGTTTTCGTGCTTTTTCGCTCATGCCTTTCGGATTTGAGAGGAATAGTACCGGATCGCCTTGACTTCGGAGTAGGACACCTTGATGTTCTGATGGGAGAAAACCAGAACCCCATAGTCGGTTATATAGTGCTTGTGCGGACTTCCTACCTGTCCACGTGGCATTCATTACAATAAAAGATGGAAGATTTTTGTTGTCTGTGCCTAATCCGTAACTAAGCCACGCACCGAGACTCGGTTTACCGGGAGTTTCATCGCCAGTACAGACAAAGGTAATAGCCGGGTCGTGGTTAATCGCATCGGTATGCAACGATTTTACGATTGCTATATCCTTTACCATAGAAGCAGTATGCGGGAGCAATTCGCTAACCCAAGCACCATCACTACCGTTGTCATGCTTCTTAAACTCAAATATAGATGGTGCAATCGGGAAACGTTTCTGTCCGGAGGTCATGGTGGTAAGACGTTGTCCCATCCGAACTGTTTCCGGTAGATCTTTATCAAAGAATTCACCCATTTTCGGTTTATAATCATACATGTCCATTTGCGATGGCGCACCGGACATGAATAGGTAAATAGCACGTTTCGCTTTTGGTGCAAAGTGTGGTAGTTCGGACAAACCGCCAACCCGTGTACCTGCTTGCTGTTCAAGGGCATTTACAATACTATTCGGAAGCAATGAAGCGAGGGCTACTCCTCCGAGACCCATCGCACATTTTCCGAAGAATTGACGGCGTGTTTCAAGTTGCAGATATTCCTTAATTGGGTCCATTGTTAACTCCTTTGTTATGCCAATATCTCATTGACAACACGTGCTTTCTCTTCAACGCCAGTTAACCGATGATCAAGTCCTTGGAACTTATAGGTCAAGCGTTCGTGGTCAATGCCGAGTTGGTTAAGGATTGTTGCGTTTAGGTCACGAACAGATACAGGGTCTTTGACGATATTGTAACTGAAATCATCAGTTTCGCCGTAAACGACCCCACCTTTGATACCACCACCAGCCATCCATAGCGTGAAACACTTAGGATGATGATCTCGTCCATAGTTATCCTTCTTAAGTGCCCCTTGGCAATAGACAGTTCGACCGAATTCACCACCCCACACAACGAGCGTATCATCAAGCATTCCGCGTTGTTTCAGGTCTTGAACGAGTGCGGTTGCGGGTTGGTCAATGTCGCGCGCCTGATTTCGGATGTTCTTGGGTAAATCACCGTGCTGGTCCCATCCGCGGTGGAAGATTTGAACGAGACGGACATCGCGTTCCATCATCCTACGAGCAAGGATGCAGCAATTAGCAAATGTTCCGGGTGTGTCAACCTCAGGACCGTACATCTCCTTAACTTTGTCAGTCTCCTGTTTCAGATCCGTGAGCTCAGGAACAGAGGTCTGCATACGGAATGCCATCTCATATTGTGTGATACGCGCATGCGTTTCAGGATCACCGACTTCCTCATATATTTCCTCGTTGAGTTTGACTAAAGAATCAAGCATCCGTTTGCGTGTTTTTTCATTCATACCTTTCGGATTTGAGAGGAACAGCACAGGATCGCCTTGACTGCGGAGTAGCACACCTTGATGCTCAGATGGGAGGAAACCAGAACCCCAGAGACGATTGTAGAGTGCCTGTGCCCCCTTCGGACCACTCCAAGTCGCGTTCATCACAATGAAAGCGGGAAGGTTTTGGTTTTCACTACCGAGACCGTAACTAAGCCATGCACCGAGACTCGGTTTACCCGGAGTCTCATCACCGGTACAGACGAAAGTGATTGCTGGATCGTGATTAATCGCATCGGTATGTACTGATTTGACGATAGCGATATCCTTAACCATAGTTGCTGTATGAGGCAGCAACTCGCTAAGCCACGCACCATCGCCTCCATTATCGTGTTTTTTGAACTCAAAGATAGACGGTGCAATTGGGAACCGTGCTTGTCCTGAGGTCATTGTAGTAAGACGTTGTCCCATCCGGACTGTTTCCGGTAGGTCTTTATCAAAGAATTCCCCCATCTTCGGTTTGTAGTCAAACAGGTCCATTTGCGAAGGCGCACCAGACATAAATAGGTAGATTGCGCGTTTCGCTTTTGGTGCAAAGTGCGGCAGTTCTGGTAATCCGCCAACCCGCGTTCCTGCCTGCTGTTCAAGAGCGTTTACGATGCTATTCGGCAGCAATGTGGCAAGGGCTGCACCGCCGAGTCCTGTTGCACATTTGCCGAAGAATTGGCGGCGGGTTTCAAGTTTCAAATATTCCTTAATTGGGTCCATTGTTATCTCCTATTACAATGCCTGTTGCTTCTTTTTGGACATTGCTATGCTTTACTTATTTGCAGGTGGTGGCTGAATATTCAGTTCAATTGATGTCGGTACATCCACTTTTAAATTCTCATTTTGTTTCAACAGTATTTGAAGAGGCTCCATATCTTGAATTGGATTTCCCCTGAGATTTAGACTCCTTAAATTTGGAAACTTTACAAGGAGGCTGATGTCAGTGATTTGGTTTCTGTCTATATCCAATAGTTCTAACTTTGTTGCTCCTACTATGGGAGTGAGATCACTGATTTTGTTAACTCCAAGGCTTAACTCTTCCAATTCTGTGAAATTAGTTATCGGTGTGAGATCGCTGATTTGATTTCCCCAAAGCCACAACTTCTCCATTTGTGTCAACTCAGTTAATGGTGTTATGTCGGTAATTTGATTATCCCATACCCAAAATGATGTCAAACTTCGTAAATTTTGGATAGGTGTGATGTCGGTAATTTTGTTTCCACCCAGATTTAATTCTTTTAACTTTGTTAAATCTTTGAGTGGTGTGATATCATCAATTTGGTTTTTTTGGAGACTCAAACTATCCAATTTTTTCAACCCAGCGAGAGGTGTAAGGTTCGTGATTTGATTTTCCTGAAGCAGTATTCCTGTTAGTTGTGTTAAGTTCGCGAGAGGCGTAATATCGTTGATTGCATTTTTATGAATTCGGAGCCATGTCAATTTTGTCATTCCACCAAGGACTGTGATATCACGAATTTGTGTGTCATGAAGGTTTAAGCCTGTTAATTGGGTTAGTTTTTTGAGTGGTGTGATGTCCTGAATCTGACTTCCCCAAAGCCATAACATCTTTAGGTTAGTCAAGTCAGCAAGAAACGTGATGTCACGAAACTGATTACCACCAATGGCTAACTCTTCCAACTGTGTTAATGCCCCGAGGAGTGTTATATCGCTTATTTGATTTCTGGTAAGATATAAATGTGTCAACTTCGACATTCGTATGAGCGGCATGACATTTTTGATTTTGTTGTCATTAAGACGTAACAATGTAATTTGTGTTAATTTAGAAAGCGGTTTTAAGTCGCTGATTTGGTTATTCTGAATCTTCAGCTCAGTGAGTTGGGTCAAGTCTGCAAGAGGTGTGATGTCATTGATCTGATTTCGACTAAGATCTAAGTCTGTGAGTTGTTTCAGATTAGCGAGCGGCATAATATCACTGATTTGATTACGATCAAGTACCAAGACCTTTAATTTTGTCGCCTTTTCCAGTCCTGTTAAGTCTTCTATACTCTTTCCTCCGACATTTAACTCCTCTAATTCTGTCAAATTCATCAACGGTATGGTATCGCTACGTTTCAAACCGAGTTCCTCTCGCACCGCGTTGGCTAAATTAACATCCGGTATTGTTGGATCGGGGATAGACGTTATTGGAAGCTGTGCTTGGATATCCAATTTCAAATCTGGAACTTGTTTCAATAACCTCACAAGTGATTCCATATTTTGAATTGGATTTCCATAGACCTTTAAAAGCGTTAAACTTGTCAGATTCTCAACAGGACTGATATCCTTGATTTGATTGTCATACATCAATAATTCTGTCAAATTCGTTAATTCTGAGAGCGATTTGATGTCGTTGATCTGATTGTTTGAAAGCCATAACTGTGTGAGTTCCGTCAACCCAGCAATTGGCGTGATGTTGTCAATTTTATTTCTGCTGAGCAATAAACTACGAATCTTTATTAAACCTTCAATTGGTTTTATGTCACTGATTCCATTATCGTCAAGGGATAATGATGTCAACTGTGCCAATCTTGATAGGGTTTTGATGTCGCTGATTTGATTTCTACTGAGGGATAAATATGTTAATTGTGTTAATCCCGTCAGTGGTGTGATGTCTTGGATCTGATTTCCGGAAAGATTTAGATGCGTTAATTGTGTTAGATCAGCAAGAGACGTAATGTCAGAAATCTGATTATTTAAGAGCAATAAGGTTGCCAACTGTTTCAAGTTCGCAAGTGGTGTGATGTCACTAATCTGATTGTTCCAGATACGTAACCATTTCAACTTCGCCAATCCAGAAAGTGATGTTATATCACGAACTTGATTATCCATGAGAGTTAGGTCTGTCAGCTGTGTCAATCCCGCGAGTGGCGTAATGTCGCTGATTTGATTGTCGTCAAGCCATAATGTTGTAAGTTTGGTTAGTCCAGCAAGCGAGGTGATGTCGTTAATCTGATTTTCTATGAGGTATAACTTTTCCAGTTTTGTCAATCCAGCAAGTGGGGTGATGTCATTGATAGGATTTTTCGTGAGGTATAAGTCTGTTAGCATTGTCAATCCAGCAAGCGGGGTGATATCACTGATTTGACTATCCCAAAGCCATAGCTTCCTCAATTCCGTCATACCTGAGAATAGTGTTAAGTCGTTGATCGGATTTCCCCCAAGACTTAACTCCCTTAACTGTTCCATTCTTTCCAGCGGCGTAATGTCCTTGAGTGGATTATTCCAAAGATATAATTGCGTCAGTTGCGTCAATCCAGCAATTGGTTTTATATCACTGACTTGATTATTGTTACACCATAATTCTGTGAGTTTTGACAATCCAGCAAGCAGAGTAATATCATTGATTTGGTTGCCAGAGATTGATAATTTTATGAGTTCAGTTAAGCTTGCCAATGCCTTGATGTCACTGATTTGATTATTTGTAAGGTATAGTTCTGTCAGTTTAGTTAAGTTAGTAAGGGGTGTGATGTCACTAATTTGATTGTCATTAAGTTCTAATGTCGTTAATCCTGTTGCTTTTTCTATACCTGTTAGGTCTTTTATGCCTTTTTCTATGACATCTAAACTTTCCAATTCTTCCAACTTATTTTGTGGGATAGGATCAGTTGGATCTAAACTGAGTGCTTCGCGCACAGCAGCATCTAAGTTCACGTCTGGAATTACCACAGTATCGCTATATGCAAATGTGAGGGAAGATATGAGTATGAGAACCATAACGAAAAAAGACTTCATATTGTAGCCCTCAATTTAATTGTCAACAAGAGTTGGAATATCCAGTTCTATATCTGTCAGTCTAGGAAGCGATTCAATGTCCTGAATCGGATTCTCATTGATACGTAAATGCGTTAAACTCGTTAGGTTAACTATAGGTTGAATGGTGTTGATTTGATTCTTATCCAATGCTAAATGTGTCAACTGCGTCAGTCCACCAATAGTATTTATGTCTTTAATTTGATTGCCACTAAGCCATAAATGCGTAATATGTTTTAAGTTGGCAAGTGGACTTATATCACTAAGTTGATTTCGTCTGATGTTTAACAACTGTATCTGTGTCAAGTTCGTAAGTGGAGAAATGTCGCTAAGTTGATTATCCCAAAGTCCCAATTCTGTGAGTTGGGTTAACTCCGTAAGAGGTTTGATGTCACTGATACAATTGTCACCGAGTCCCAATTTTGTGACTTGCTTTAACTTTGCAAGCGGTGAAATATCCGTGATTTGATTATCCCAGAACTCTACATAAGTCAGTTGCTTCAATCCGCTAATAGGTGTGATGTCGCTAATTTGATTCTTTTGAAGTTCTAATACCTTTAATCCTGTTGCATTCTCTAATCCTGTTAAGTCTTTTATACCTTTTTCATCAGCATGTAGTTTCTCTAATTCCTCTAACCTTTTTAACGGGATAGTATCACCTGAGCTCAAACCGAGTACTTCTCGTATGGCAGCGGCTAAGTTGGCATCGGATATTATTACATAAGTATCATTCATAAGTCTGTGTTCCTTGATTGGATAAATGGACACTACTGAGATGTAGTGTCCATCAAATTTGATTATCCCTTATTCAGGACTTCGTCCAGATTGAGGATAAGGTTTGCAATCATTGTCCATGTAGCGACTTCGACTGCATCTAATTTTTCATCAGGTTTGGATTCCCCGACAGCAATGAGTTCTTTGGCTGCCTCTGGATCTGCTTTCAGTTCTTCCGCGTGAGCCTTCATCGTTTCAAGGAGCAGTGCGGCTTCTGTAGGTTTGGGTTCGCGGGCAGTTGCCAACTCAAACATATAGGAGATTCGCTCTTCCGGTGTATTACCTCCTAATTTGATTGTTCGTTCAGCAAAAACGCGTGCCGCTTCAAAGAACTGTGGGTCATTCATCAACATCAACGCCTGCATTGGTGTATTCGTGCGTTCACGACGAATTGTGCAAGCCTCACGTGATGGTGCATCCAATATGTTCATTTGCGGCGGTGGTGCTGTTCGCTTCCAGAAGGTATAGAGACTTCTGCGATGCACCTTATCAGAACCAGAATCTTTCCTAAAGGTATCTGTATTAGAACCGGTAAACCCGACTGCTTTCCAAAGTCCACCCGGTTGCGGGGGTTTGACACTCGGTCCACCAATACGTTTAAACATCAGGCCACTGAGTGTAAGGACATTATCACGCACAATTTCTGCATCTAACCGGTATCTTGGTGCTCTGGAAAGCAACACGTTATCGGCATCAAGTTCCAATTTCTCTGGGGTAACCCGTGAACTTTGTTTATATGTTGCCGAGGTTAGCATCAGTTTCAGCATTGTTTGCACGTCCCACTCGGATGCGACAAATTCGGTTGCAAGCCAATCCAGCAATTCTGGATGGGTAGGTGGTGTACCTTGTGTGCCGAAGTCTTCAGATGTTCGGACAATACCCGCACCGAAAATATGTTGCCAGAAACGGTTAATTGTGACACGCGATGTGAGCGGATGCTTCGGTGAAACCAACCATTTTGCGAGTGAAAGTCTGTTTGGAGGTGAACCTTTCACCATCGGTGGGAGTGCAGCCGGAGTTTGTGGATAGACTTGTTCTCCACGATGTTCGTATGCCCCACGTTCCAGAATATATGCACCGCGCGGTTCAGAACGCTCCTGCATAACCAACGTTGTAGTGAAAGAATTGTTTAAGGAATTCCGCTTATTTTGTGTATCCGAGATATCCGCGTAAAGTTTCTTCAAACCTTCATCGGTAGTAACATTTCGACGGTAGTATTCCCGAATTTGCGTCTGTTGATCACCGTTACGTTTTCCTCTTTCAATTGCTATTGTGTCAACGATGTTTGCTGTTACCATCGGTGTATCGGATTCCATACGGAAATAGAAACCAGACGGACCAGAATAGTTAACAACTTTCAACAACAAGGCGTTATTACCGGGATTTAGCTGAATTTGGATTCTGTCTGTATCCGGTACAGCATCGCGTTGAATATTACTGGCAAGCACTTCCGTTTGGTTTACCCACACTTTTAACCCATCATTACTGCTAAGATAAAGTGTGGCTTTCTGCTTAGTTTCTGATGATATATTCCGATAGAGATATGTAGCACTATTTTCACCAACGATGTCGTTATGCACCTCTCCATCTTTCCAGTGTGCCTGCTGTTTCCAAGTTAATTCCTGCGAACCGACAGTGAATTTGTCACCTGTATTCACAGGTTTGGTTTCTGGTTCATACACATTATAGAAGGCAACGTTTCCGTGTTCAGCGGTAAATGGACCGACGGAATGCCAGTTTGCAAGACCTACTTTAGAACCAATCGGGTAGATCGTTGGGGCATCTGTAACAGCAAGTCTGAACCGACCAAGATGGTGCTTAGCACTCTCGGATTCGTGATTCAGACGAATCCGCAACAACCCACCTTCTATCCCGAATGGGTTTGCAACGAGGAAAATTGCTTGGCGGCTGTTCCCACGATTATTATTACTTTCCAATCCCCATCCAGTTTCCAGTTTATCATCAATGGCGTTAGCAATGGAAAATTCACCACCTGACTGTTCCTTATCCGCCCAAGCCATTACAACGGGAACGGATGTCCATGGATCTTTTTCCTCAGCTGGTTCGGCTGCTTCTTCGGATGTTTCATCAGCGTCTTTTGCTTCATCAGTTTCTGGTGTTTCTCCGTCAACTGTAGCTTCTTCAGCAGCTTTCCCTTCATCAGTTTCCAGAGCTGCTTCTTCCGCATCCCTACCATCATCAGTTTCTGGTGCTGCTTCTTCCGCGGGTTTTTCAGCATCCTTCCCTTCATTGGTTTCTGGTGCTGCTTCTTCTGCAGGTTTTTCAGCATCCTTTTCTTCATCGGTTTCCGGTGTGTCTTCCTCAACAGGTTTCTCAGCATCTTTGCCATCATCAGTTTCTGGTGCTGCTTCCACAGCAGAATCATCAGTTGCTTTTGCCGCTTCTTCAGCAGCTTTCTTTGCTTCCTCTGCAGCTTTCTTCGCTTCTTCTGCAGCCTTCTGTATTGCCTCTTCGGCTTTCTTTGCGGTTTCCTGAGCCTCAGCAAGCATCTCTTCTGCCATTTCAGCAGGAACTATGTCAACAGAGAATCCTGTTAGAACAACATTGCTATTGTCACTTCGTCCAATACCGCTTCCCGGTAGGGATTTATCAGGGATACCTTCTAATCGCAATGCACTCCATTTGCCAGGAGGTAGTTTGGCAATGACTTCGTAGACCTCTTTGTCCGGATTCGTACCGCTTGCTAAAACTGAATTATCGTCATTGATTTTGAGCGTTGCCAGTCCTTGTGAAAGGACAACTTCTGGCTTAATAGTCGTCCACCGTGGCATCCTGTTTTCCCACGCAGTTTGAGCAGCGTCAATATGTGGAATTGATCCCTTACTCTGTGCATCTAAGTCTTTAATCTGTTCATCATATTTTGCAAGTTGTGCTGTCTGTTCTGGTGTCGGCAACTTCACAACAGGTGGAGAATCCTTACGGTTGCCGTCCATAGCATTCTCAGTGATATTGTTGAAATAGGCATAGAGTTGATAGTATTCCTTCTGCGAAATTGGGTCGTATTTATGGTCGTGGCACTGGGCACAACCCGCGGTTAAACCCATCCAGACGGTAGCAGTGGTATTTGCTCTATCAACTGCGTATCGGACGTAGTATTCCTCAGCAATTGAACCACCTTCACTGGTTGTAACATGGCATCGGTTGAAACCAGTAGCAACACGTTGATCAAGGGTCGGTTCTGGCAAGAGATCCCCTGCCAACTGTTCAATCGTAAATTGGTCAAAAGGAATATTATTGTTAAATGCGTTTATAACCCAATCCCTATAGGGCCACATCTCACGGTAGTTGTCTAAGTGTAGTCCGTGGGTATCACCATAACGTGCAACATCTAACCATAAACGTGCCATGTGTTCACCATATTCTGGTTTCGCCATGAAGGTATTAATTAGTTTTTCATAGGCATTGGGAGAATCGTCATTTAGGAATAAATGTATCTCTTCAAGCGTGGGTGGTAATCCTGTGAGATCAAAGCTTAAGCGACGTATGAGCGAGCGTTTATCGGCTTCTTCGGCAGGTCTCAGCCCTTCCTTTTCAAGACGCGACAAGATGAAAGCATCAATCGGATTTTTTACCCAATCCGCTTTTTTGACAGCAGGTAGCGTAGGACGAACAGGAGTTGTAAATGCCCAATGGTCTTCCCATTTTGCACCTTGATTTATCCAATGCTTGATTGTCTCAATCTGCTCTGGTGTGAGTGTTTTATTGAAATCTGCTGGCGGCATCTGATAACTTTCGTCCTCAGATACGATTCGGAGGTAGAGTTCACTCTCATCCGGTTTTTCGGGGACGAGAATCGGATACCCACTCGGTTCAGAAAACGCGCCTTCCTTTGTATCAAGTCTTAGGTTTGCTTTACGGGCTTTCTCATCTGGTCCGTGGCATGCGAAACAGTTATTTGATAAGATAGGACGGATATCTTGTGTATAATCAACTGGTGTTTGTGCGGTTTCGTGGTTATCTGCGGATGCAAGGGGTACCCCTAACAATAAGATGCATAAACATACTAACAGATAGGTTAGTGGAATGGAACTTTTAGCACTTTTCACTGATATTCACTCCCTTTATAATATGACTTACAAGCTGAAGTTTGTTATACAGAATATGTTATACAGAATATTATGATATGTAACGTTACGGTAATCAAAAAGTTTAAAATGGTTGTGCCATTTTAAGGCGTAATCGGTTTTAATGTCAATTAATTTCTCATCTTTATTCTACAGCAACCTTCTCAAAAATGATAATATGCTGCCACGGCAGACTATCAATCGTCTCTACCCAAGACAACGGATGCGGTGTCGCCTCCTTTATCACCTGTAACTCACTCATCTTGTGAAGACGTTTGATCGGCACATTGTCATCTTCCAAACGGTATTCTACAAACGCAACTCTACCACCAATTTTGAGACCACGACAGATATTCTTCATCATCTCATACGGATGCGAAAATTCGTGGTAGACATCTACCATAATGACGAGATCAACTGAATTCGGTGGCAACTTCGGATCGGTAATTGTGCCTAATATCCCTTTGATGTTTGTAATACCTTCTTCTGTCATCTTCTCAGCGAGGATATCAAGCATCTCCTGCTGAATTTCAACCCCGTAGATAGTGCCAGTATTACCGATAACGGGTGAAATGCGTCGTGCAATATAACCTGTGCCAACACCTATATCAGCAACGACATCTCCCTCCTTTAGTTTCAACGATTCGATGAGAAGATTTGGCATCTCTTCACGTTCGCGTTCAGGACGTTCTAACCATCCGGCAGCGAGATGTCCCATCACCTGCGATATTTCACGACCCATGTAAATCTTACCGATCCCATCTCTACTGGGAGCACGTTGTTCATAAAGTGTACTTACGGGTCGTGTCATGTCCTTTTTTGAATGCGAATCACCATGCGGTGAAGTTGTTACATAGATTGACAGAAACAGTATACCTACAACGACTGAGCAAATTTTTATGGATTTCGGCACACGGACTGTGCCTACTACTTTTTTGAATTTTGTAATCATTGGTTACCACCTACCGAGGTAGAGTCCTCGGTTTTCCATAGGAATCGGCACACGCATGCCCTTCTGACGTTGAGAATCTACTATGGCAAAGACCATTTCGGTGCTGCGATGTGCCAGTTGGATATTACCTTGTGTTTCAGTATCGGTGTCAATTGCCTCTACAATGTCCTCAATGCATCCGACGGTGCCACTTTTGCGTTCAAAAGGCGGGAATTGTGTATCTAAAATTTCACTATATTGCCCCTGACGTTTACGGAGTTGAAAACCGAGACCGTTGTTGAGAGAACGAACTGTGCCTTCACTACAATTCACCTCAAATTCGTAAGCAGTACCGAGAATGCTAATACCGTGGATGCCATTCTTAAAACGGATGTACCCCATAACAATACCCGGATCCGATTCAGTTTGATTATCCTCAAAGTCAGCATCATCAACAGCGACGTTGCCCTGAACATAATCTATCTCTGAATCACTGGCTAAAAAGAGTATCAAGTCGGCAGCATGTGTATAACCCCATAAGGCAGAACCACCCGTATAAGAAATGATTGAACGTCTGTCTCCAATTTGTCCACTCTCAAGTATTTCACGCATCTTGATATAGCCAGGTGTAAAACGACGCTGTGTGCCAAGATTAAATTTTATATTGTATTTCTCACAGACCTCAAGCATCGCATCCGCCTCTTCCATAGATGCACAAAGGGGTTTATCGCAATATATACCTTTCACACCGTTTTCAGCGGCAAATTGAGTGATTTCTGCATGGTTACCCGGACGCGTTGCAATACTGATGATATCAGGTTTTTCCTGTGTTATCATCTCTTGATAGTCAAGGTAGTATTTTGGAATGTCCCATTTGTCGCAAACGTGCTTCGCTTTCTCTTCAACTACATCTGCGGCAGCGACAAGTTCTGTTCGTTCATAAGCGGTATATCCTGCAGCATGCGAATACGGTAGTGCACCGTGCGGCGTTCCGCTAACTTCTTCATCAATGGTGCCGCCCATCCGTCCACAGCCAACAATGCATACGCGGTATTGAGTGGTTTCCATCGGAATTCCTCCCTCATAAATATTCAATTAAGCGGTTAACTGGACAACATCTTGATTGACAATTTCCTTAGTATGTCCATAAGATGCAGTTTTGGTCAATTCCTGTACCTCTGGGGACAGACGCTCAAAGATTGGTTCGGGTATTCCCGACTTGCCTTCATATTGCGGACGATACCGAAGAATGAGGAACCGTCTATCCCTATCCTTCGGTCTCCACTGCAAAACACCGTGTGTCAAAAGTTCGGAAATCACAACAAAATCGCCTGCCTTCGGTGTGATATTGGTGAAAACATCATCGGATTCTGGATCAATGCCATCAGGTCCGGGTGTCAGTAGGTCTTCAGGTCGCTCGAATTGACTCTTATGTGAGCCGGGTATAACAATAAGTCCACCATCACCAGGATTAACATCTGTCAAGTAGAAGAACGCAACAAAATCGTTGCAGTAGATTTGTTGATTCTTAACCTCATATCGTGTAAGCCAGTGGCGACCTTCACGTGCACAATGCAAACCTGCTGGATTTGTTCCCATCGGTTGTCTGTCTGGATTGTGCTGCTCCAGTGTGAGAGTCCCCGATACAAACCTCGGCATATCAAAGGTAAATTCTTTGATGAGTGACCATATAGCGGGATGCACCGTCATCGCTTCAAGCGATCGATCAAAGGCATATCCGTGTTCGTATCTGCCGCCTTTGCCGGGTTCTAAATCACGTGGGCGTGTCGTAAATCCTTCAGGACGTTCGTCAAGTGGCATGTGAATATATCTGTCAACAGCCTCTTGTGCTGCTTTTAGGGCATCACCCGTAACAGCATTCTGTATGTGTAGATAACCTGTAACGTCAAATAGGTAACGTTGTTCTGGTGTCATTTTCGTTCCTTTTAGGTTAATTGGACATGTTCCTGTTTAACTATTTCCTTGGTATGTGTATAATGTGCAGGTTGCGTGAGTTCACGTGTTTCAGGAGAAAGCCGTTCCATTACTTCAGGTGGAAAAGCATCTCTTTTCCCTCTATTATCTTCAAAAAATTGCGTCTTGTAACGTAAGATGATAAATCGCCTATACCGTTCCTTCGGTTTCCATATTAAAACGCCATGTGTTAGCAATTCTGACATGACGATTGCGTCACCGGCACGTGCGGTAACATTTACAAGAGCAGGATGAAGTTCATTTGAGGGATTGTCTGGATCGGGGAAGAAAATCCCTTCTGGACGTTCAAAGTTCGCTTTATGAGAACCCGGTAAGACGACTAAACCACCATCGCCGGGATAGACATCGGTAAAATAGAAAAAGATGGCAAAGTCGTTGTTGTGAATTTTCCCATTTTTAGCAACGTAGCGTCGTGTTTGCCAACCACAATCCTCACGGGCACAGTGTAGTTTACCTATAGCCTGATCATGCTCAGGACCTTTGGCAACCAGAGACCCACGATTGAAACGTGGTCTGTTGCTGGTCAACTCTTTGACAATAGACCAAGTCTTTGGATGAAGTGTGAGTGCCTCAAGCGACTTATCAAACGAAAACCCGTTGGAAAATCCACCTCCACCATAACTAATACCGGGTGGGAGTTCATCTGGAGGTGTTTGGACGCATCGTTCAACAGCATCCTGTGCATTTTGCAATTCCTCTTCGCTTAGTACGTTTTGTAAATGAAGATATCCTGTTAAATCGAAGAGGTATCGTTGTTTCGGAGTCACTATATCCTCCTATACCACATTTGGTATGAATTGTATCATATACCTTTATATTTTGAAACGAAATTAATGTCTCAAATTGAAGAGATAACGGATTATAGCGAAATAAATTACTATTTTACCACAAATATTAGCGTAAATTCTTAGTACGCACACTCTCTACACTATCTAAAAGTTTATACTACAACATAAGAACAAATAGACACTTGGCACCGAAATCAACGAGAGTATTATGTTCACTAAGTTTTTGCATAATTTTAATGTCTCTTCGTAAGGTTTGTCAAGGAAACGAGACGAGTAGGACGAATTCATATTGCAGTCATTGAAAAAACTCCAAAAATTGTCAATTGCGTAGTATAATGTTAAAAAACGACTTGGAGGAGTGTATGAAACTCGGATTTGTAAGTGCAATTTTGCCTGACAAAACATTACCGCAGGTAGTCAAATTCGCTGCAGACACAGGGTTCGATTGTGTAGAATTGATGTGTTGGCCCAAAGGGAAAGCGGAACGACGTTATGCCGGGGTAACACATATAGATGTAGCATCTCTTTCAGATGCAGAAGTAGAAGAAATCTTACAATGTGTATCGGATGCTGGGATAACGATTAGTGGTTTAGGCTATTACCCGAATCCACTAACACCTAACGAAACGGAAGCAAATGTCTATAGTGAACACCTTAAAAAACTGATACTGGCAGCAAAACGACTCTCAGTAGACATTGTAAATACCTTCATCGGTAGAGATCAGACACGCACAATAGACGACAATTGGCAACGGTTCAAGCAGGTGTGGAAACCACTTATCCAATTTGCAGAGGATAATGGTATTCGTATCGGTATTGAGAATTGTCCAATGTTTTTCACAGAAGATGAGTGGCCTGCTGGGCAAAACCTTGCTTATTCTCCCGCAATCTGGGAACGGATGTTTGAGGAGATTCCTTCCCCAAACTTTGGACTCAACTATGACCCATCCCATTTTATCTGGCTCCAAATGGATTACCTGAAACCGCTTGCTACTTTCGCTGATCGCATCTTTCATGTGCACGCAAAAGATGTGCGATTAGACAGAGAAAGACTTGATGAAGTTGGTATCCTCGCAACTCCGCTTGCGTATCACACACCGAAACTTCCAGGTCTTGGAGATGTCAACTGGGGTAGTTTTTTCTCTACTCTTAACGATACCGGTTATGACGGTGCAGTCTGTGTTGAGGTAGAAGATCGCGCCTATGAAGGAACATTGGCATCGCGACAACGTGCGTTAAGACAGAGTCATATCTTCTTAAGACAATTCATCGGGTAGCTGCATGAAACAATATGACTGGCTGCAAACAGAGTACGCTGAGCTTGAAAAAGCAGGATTAGCACGTAACCTACGCACCGTAATGAGTCCTCCCCAAAACACAGTCACTCTTGATGGACGCTATGTTGTGATGCTTGGGTCAAACAATTATTTGGGTTTGAGCACACATCCCAAGGTTATGTCGGCAGCAGCCAATGCAGCAATGGTATATGGCACAGGTGCAAGCGGTTCTCGTCTTATTTCTGGAAATAACACAATCTACGAAACTTTGGAAAGCAACTTAGCGAAAACAAAAGGAACTGAAGCAGCACTCGTGTTTAGCTCAGGTTATGCCGCGAATATAAGTATAATTCCTGTGCTTGCGGGGGAAAATGATCTTATTTTAAGTGATGCGCTGAATCACGCAAGCATTATTGATGGATGTCGTCTCAGTCGTGCTACGAAAAAAGTATACCGACACTGTGATGTTGAACACTTAATGACACTGTTATCGGAGGCTACTGGTTTTAGGCGACGACTCATTGTGACAGATGGTGTATTCAGTATGGATGGTGATATTGCACCGTTACGCGATATATACGAAGTCGCAACGACTTACGATGCGATGATGCTGGTAGATGACGCACACGGATTTGGTGTATTGGGAAAAAGTGGGAGTGGTACTGTATCCCACTGCGGATTAGATGGACAAGATATTATACAGATGGGTACGCTCAGCAAGGCAGTAGGGGGTATGGGTGGATATGTTGCGGGGAGTCAGGTATTGATTGAATTGCTCATCAACCGAGGACGCGGCTTTATTTTTACGACAGGACTTCCACCCGCAACCTTAGCAGCAGCCAATACAGCACTGAATGTTATGCGTTCTTCATCAAAATTACGTAAACGCTTACTTGAACATGCAGATACAGTCAAAACAACGTTGACAAAAATAGGATATACGCTACTTCCGAGTCAGACCCAAATTATACCTGTGGTATTAGGTGAACCGCAACTCGCAACGGACATTACCCAAGCACTACTGGCAGAAGATGTGTTTGCACCTGCAATTCGTCCTCCTGCTGTGCCAACAGGGACAAGTCGTCTACGTGTTACCGTGATGGCAACGCACACAGATAGAGATATAGAACATGCCTTGCGCGGGTTTAAAAATGTGTTCAGTTCATTCTAATTGTTTATTCATCGTATCATAATTAACAAATAACCTGTTGAAATTATAGTCTATTTATGTGAAACTATGACAAATCCTGACTGAAAGAGACTTACCAAAAATGAGCACAAAAGCACATGTAATTGATTTTGATAAACAGAAACCTATTGACCGCGGTACTGGTGTCCAAACGGTACCCTTAGCAGGTAAATGGCTCAATTCAACATCACTCACCAACGGCATAACAATATTTGAACCAGGGGCAGCCATTGCACGCCATTACCATAACTGCGATGAATCTGTGACGATTCTTGAAGGTGAAGCGACCTGTGAAGTTGATGGTGATGTCTTTACAATGCATACCTATGATACTACATTCGTTCCTGCTGGGATCCCACATCGGTTTTGGAATGAAAGTGATGCCCCGATGAAAATTATGTGGACGTATGCTTCTGTTGAGGTGACCCGCACCTTTACAGAAACAGGTGAAACGGTTACGCATTTGTCAGCAGGTGATCAAGCGGTTGTTTCCTAAACAGGAAAATCGCTAAAGGAGACATTAGACATGTCCGTACAATCCTATATTAAGGACAATCAAGATGCGTTGTGTAGTTTGCTACAAGAACTTGTTAAAATCCCTACCGTCAATCCACCTGGAGAGAATTACGCTGAGATTGTTGCATTACTTGAGGCGCAGTGCAAGACGTTAGGAATGAAAACAAGAATTGTGAAGGTACCAAAACAACGTGCAGACCAAGTGATTTCTAACGCATCAAGTCATCCACGATTGAACCTTATTGCACGATGGGATGTCGGGGCAGAAAAGACAGTGCATTTCAACGCGCACTACGATGTCGTCCCAGTTTCGGGTGAATGGAAGTTTGATGATCCATTTAGCGGTAAGATTGAAGGTGAATGGCTTTACGGACGTGGTTCTGATGATATGAAGGATGCAATCGCTGCACTGCTATTTGCAATTCAGGCTGTTCAGGAGAGTGATGTTGAACCATTGTTTAACATCGAATGTTCGTTTACTTGTGATGAGGAGACAGGTGGACAGTTGGGAGCAGGATATATTGTCGAAAAGGAATTGGTCAACGCGGACTACGTTGTCAACTGTGAAGGTGGTTCAGAAATGAACATCGGCAATGGACATAACGGGGTGTTATGGTTGGAAATTGAGGTGCAAGGAAAAGCAGCACACGGTTCTCAACCGGACAAAGGGATTAATGCATTTGAAAAAACTACCGAACTTGTTTCAGCATTACAACGGGTTAAACGGGATTTGAAGTTGCCTGACCGCGCATTTAAACTACCTGATGGTGGAGAACGTTTTCCAACCATGAACATTGGTGGGACCTTCCGTGGTACTGAAGGAGATAAAGTCAACACTGTTCCAGCAAAACTAACTTTCTCTATAGATAGACGTGTTATACCGAACGAAAAACTGGAGTTTGCAGAACTTGAATTGCGAGAAGCAATTACAGGGGCGTGTGAATACTATCCGGATTTAAAAGTAGATGTGCGCGCCATCCTACGAATTGAACCTTGTTCGACAGATACTGATTCTACTTTGGCACAAGGCTTTGCTGATGCGGTGCGGACTGTCCGATATAACCAACCGAAATTTAAGAGTACTGCAGGGTTTACAGACTTACACTATTTTGTGAATAAAGGATTGCCGGGAATTGGTTATGGTCCGAAGGGTGAGGGTGGTCATGCAATAAATGAACGTGTCTTCATTCCGGATCTCATTAAGACATCTGCTATCTATGCGACTTTTATGACACGAGCCGAGTTATAATCACAAACCAATGTAACGTAAAGTCTCTGTGACTTAGCGATGTATAAAAGGAATTCTATGCTTTGCAAAACCCAAAACCTGCCCCATTGAATTTCCTCCCAAATGACCCCACAGGAGCAACATGGGCATTGCCGGAAGATGCAATTACACGATTTGGAAAAGGATACCAAGATCATATCGGTAATAGTGAGATAGCACTCTCTCCTGATGAGACATACTTTGCTGTCGGCACACGCATAGGACTCTGGTGGTATGATGTATCTTCAATGTCCCCCATTGCTCTTTGGGAAACGGAACAAGGAATGATCTACGCTGTTGATATTTCACCAGATGGTAAACTGATTGCACTTGCCAATTGGAACAGTTTTATTATAATCCGAGACATTCAGAATGGGGAATGTATAACCAAGATAAAAAGGTCAGAAGACCGTGTGATATATAAACATCTAAGATTTTCTCCGGACAGTTGTATGATTGCAATTGTAAATGGTGATGGTATTGTTGAAATGTTAGATGTCCATAGCGGTGAATGCATTGGACAAATGGAACGAGAATTAAATGATAAGCAGATAAATCACAATTCAAAACTCCATTTTTCTCCAGAAGGGCAATACATTGCAGCCTCTGTAATGGATCAAATTTACGTGTGGAATTCCATGGCGGGAACAATAATTGCTAAGTTTACTGGAAGAATTATTGCTTTCTCTCCCGATAGTCGTATGTTGGCGTGTGAGAATTCATATAGAATACATAATCCCACATCTGTTCCTTTTGCAAGTGATGTTTCTGTGTGGGATATCGTGTCAGGTGAACGCATCTCCCACTTTACCGAACATAAGGAATTAGTGAAAGCGATCAAGTTTTCACCTTGTGGTCAATTCCTCGTATCAAGCGATACGAGCCGCACCCTACTTATGTGGGATCTAAAAAAGAATGTGCTCAAAAAATCTTATGTTGACTATGGGAGACCTTTTTATTTACAGGATGGCACGCTACTTGCTACCGTTTTTACACGCGGAACAATTGAGGTATGGGACGTAGAACAGCGTGAAAAACTACAGACTTATGAATTCCCTGGTGAAAGTATTGGTTATAAATGGTTTTCTAAATGTCCGAAGTTAGCGATTGTCTACACATTATCTAACAAGCTGAAAATATCTAATAAAACACAAACTTATTCAACACTTCGCGAACCAATCTGTTTTCCGCGTAAGATCCAATTTATTGATGGTGAAGTACTTGCCTTACGGGGAGATACACGAGATATCGTGTTATGGAATATAAAGAACAATCAGACGCAGAGAATATCAGTCCAAAGTGAATTCAATGATAGTATTAAGTCATTTTCAATTTTGCGCGGAGGAGACATACTTGTTGTCAACTGGAACCACGACCACAACCTCTACAAGGTGATTAAGATTAGGAATGCAAAGGGGATTCCCATCACTGAATTCGCACCCCCTACGCAGTTAGGGAATGACACTATTGCCATTTCAGAAGAACGCATTGCTTTTGCGGGAAAAAGTGGGGTAATCTACCTCTGGGATCTCAAGCACAGTGAAGTGCCAAGACAATTTACAGGACATACCGATCACGTCAAGTCGTTGGCATTTTCACCAGATGGAAAAAGATTGGCAAGTGGAGCAACGGATAAATCTGTCCGTCTCTGGGACGTTGACGTAGGTGAAGAAATTGCCACATTACCTTTGAATAATCCTGTCTTCTCAATGGCATTAGCTTATTCTCCATGTAGAAAAGTGATTGCTGGAGGGATGTTACGGGAGATCAATATTTGGTGTGCTGAAAAATTAATACTGTTAAGGTCATTCCCACATCAAGGAATCACTATAAAACCTTTTGCACTTGCCTTTTCACCATGTGGACGGTATCTAACCTCAGGAACTTGGTGGGATAAAGGAATGGAGAAAATGGCAATACGATTGTGGGATGTTGAAACTGGTAAAAACATACACACTTTTTGGGGACATACAACAGATATTGAAACGTTAACGTTTTCACCAGATGGCATTATTCTGGCAAGTGGCAGCTTTGATGGCACTGTACTACTCTGGAATTTGACACCTTATATTGATACGTAGAAATTCTGTTAGATAATACAACTACTAAACCAATGAACAAAAAGTTTCAACGCAACATTGAAAATTTTACCTGTGGGAATTGCGGTGTATTTGTAAAGGGTGATGGCTACACCAATCACTGTCCAGAATGCCTTTGGAGCAAGCATGTAGACGTGAATCCAGGAGATCGCGCTGAGACATGTCAAGGTTTAATGAAACCAGTAGGATTTACCATGAAACAACGAGTTTATGTGTTAACACACCAATGCACCACTTGTGGCACTACAAAGAAGAATAAATCATCAAAGAAAGATAGTTTTGATGCACTACTAAGTTTACAAGGAGAATAACATGGGTACAAAAGGAATAATTGCTATCACATCTATAGTCGTTGCTGTTGTTGCAGCTGCCGTTCTGGGATTTCTGCTATATTCAACATCTGACGAACTCAAACAGACGCAAGCAGAACTGTCTACAACCAAAACAACACTACAAACAACTGAGACAGCGAAAACCGGTTTAGAAAAAAAGTTAGCTGAAACTGAAAAGACACTTAAAGAAACGGAAACAGAACTGAATCAGACGAAAGAGATATTGGAAAATGCAAGTGAAGCCGCACGGAAAATTGCTGCTGAACGGAACAAACTTCAGCAAGATAAAAGCAGCCTTGAAAAAGAAAAAGAGAATCTCCGATCAAAATTGACCAAGATTGAATCGGAGTTACAGCGGATACGAGAGCAATCGCAACGATCAATTGCAGCTATCCAAGATAGATTTAAAGACACCGTCGGTGCTGTCCTTGATGAAGCAGGACGGTTGACGCTTGATGTCAAAGGGAAGATACTTTTCGAAACAGGTAGCGCGACCCTTAGTAAAGACGGAAAAGAACTACTTGATGCAATTGCTGAAGAGGTGTTACTAAACAAAGATTATGCAGATTATGCAATCCGTATTGAAGGGCATACAGACAACAACCCTATTGCTGGAGATGCCTTGAGAAACTGGGATCTCTCTACGGACAGGTCAGTTTCCGCAGTGAAGTACTTACAGGAAAACGCGGGTATTGATCCTAAACGTTTATCAGGAACGGGATATGCGTTTTATCAGCCGATAGATACCGCAGAAACAGCGGAAGCGAAAGCAAAAAATCGTCGGATTGAGATTGTCCTTGTGCCACCACAGGATTTGTTACCAGAATTGCTAAAATCACTCCAAAATGCGATGGAATCTATTGAGGAAGATTGACATACTCCCCCAGCTAAAGCATGGGGGATTCTTAGCTCTTATATTGGCAGCACTTGTTGCTTCCAAACGGCTTTTCCTGCTTCCGTCTCTCGTGCCTCAGTGTGAGGTCTTACTTGGACTCCACAAGCGTTTTCTGTCTCGGTATGCCCTACC
>JAPOQK010000112.1 GCA_026710795.1 Candidatus Poribacteria bacterium | reverse complement strand
TGTGGGTCGGTTATGCAGAACGTAAGATGTCGGAGGTCGCTTTGATCGCTCCGACATACGAATGCGGTGATGTTGGGTATGTGGGTTGTTTTGTTTTTCATAGTGGTGGTATTATAACATGGGATTTGGTGGGTTGGAAGGGAAGGTGGGGGTCGGAACAATATGTTTCATGTATGTTTCGGTTATTAGTTTATTTTCAGTTTTTAGTTGTCAGAATTGCGGGATTGTCTGAATCGCTGAAGGCGCAGAGGACGCTGAAGAACAGAAAATATAGATAATCTTCTGTAGGAGCGACCTCCTGGTCGCGATATAACACACACATCGCGACCAGGAGGTCGCTCCTACAGAAGAAAGATTTCCAATCAATAACAATGGTTGAATCCAGTAATGGGTCAATAAATATTAGAATTGGTATAACATGAATGTAAGATGCGGAATAAATTGTGCGATTACAAACGCTCCAACTCAAAGAAATGTGCAACATTCTGATTTCATGCCAAAAACTTTACATACCGTCAACCTATCCAGTTTTGCAATTTATGGTGAGATGTGATAAAATATGTCTATACAACATTTTACTTATCTATGAATTTGGTATTTTCAACAAGGATAGATGATGACAATTTTTAAAAGGTATATTGCGCTGTTTCTAATATTTATCGTCATTACATTGTTGTGGAATACCGATGCGATGTCACCGCTGAAGATATTTGTCGTGTTTATGCATGAAGTAAGCCACGGACTCGCAGCGATTGCTACGGGTGGTAGTATCGTTCAAATAGAGGTTAATCCTCAACAGGGAGGACATGCTCTGACAAGAGGAGGATCCCGTTTCTGGACGCTATCCGCTGGATACCTTGGAAGTCTGTTGTGGGGTGGTGTAATTCTGCTGTTGGCTGCAAGAACGCATTTAGATAAAGCAGTAAGTGTGATTATCGGTATAGGCATGGTTGTTATCACCATTGCTTTTGGTTCAGATACCTTTACATACCTTTTTGGCATTGCGTTTGGAGTAACTCTTATTGGGATTGGAATGTTTCTACCAGAAGTGGTTAATGATTGGATATTACGTGTTATTGGTTTGACAAGTTGTCTCTATGCGATTCTTGACATTAAAAGTGATGTTTTAGATAGATCCAACCTACGTTCAGATGCACGGATGTTGGCAGAAGATATGGGATTACTTACTACAGAAATCTGGGGGTTGTTGTGGATCGTTATTGCCCTCGTGTTGACCGTATGGTTTCTCTACTTATCGGGTAAAATGACTGATGCTACTGAATCTGAAAACACCGATACTGCTACTAATACAGAAGTGGGTTAGTTATTAATTGGACCAAAATCAATATTGTAAAAGTTGAGTAACCACACACATAAACCTAATAGGAATAGTGGAATAGAAATAAGGAGGATTAGTATTAAGACACCCCATATCCAAGAACCTTTAGATTTTGCTACCGTTGCCAAACGTGCTATCAACACACCTGCACTAATAATGACCATCACAACGAAACCAAATACTACCATCACCATAATTCTTTCCTCTGAATGTTACCTCAAACCAAAAATCCTATAACCTTACGTGCGACGTTAATTGGTATTGTTCTAATACCACTCAACAGTTATTGGATTCTACATCTCAGTTACATCTGGGATTCTAATCGTCCTACCAGTTTAGCTTTACTGTTCAATGTGCTGTTTACCTTGCTTGTTCTTATCGCGCTCAATGTGTTACTGCGTCGGTTAAACCCGAGGTTAGCGTTTACACAAAGTGAATTGCTAACGATTTATGCAATGTTATGTCAAGCATCAGTATTTGCTGGACGCGACATGTTACAAGTGTTAGTTCCATTGATGGGTAACGGATTTTGGTATGCAACACCTGAAAATGAGTGGTCACAACTCTTCCATCAACATCTCCCGGATTGGCTTGTTGTTGGTGAACATGATATATTACGAGGATTCTATGAAGGGGAATCCACGTTATATCTTCAATCACATATACATGCATGGTTAGTACCCACGATAATATGGGTTTGTTTCTGCCTCGTTCTTGGTGTAACGATGCTTTGCCTGAATGTGCTTTTACGCAAACAGTGGCAAGAACATGAACGACTTACCTATCCTATAGCACAACTCCCTTTAGAAATCACACAAGGTCAGAATCGCTTTTTCAACAAGCGTATGATGACGGTAGGTTTGAGTGTGGCTGCTATACTGAACCTTATGTATAGTTTACACCAAATCAATCCAGTTTTCCCATCAATTCCACTCTACCATAATTTTCGTCTCACAGAAAGTCCGTGGAGTGCTATGAACAATCCTGGATTTCGTATTAGTTTCTTCCCGTTTGCAATCGGTATTGGTTTCCTGATTCCTCTTGATTTGGGGTTTTCCTGCTGGTTCTTCCATCTATTTTGGCATTTTGAACGAATTATTGGACAGAGTTTTGGGTGGAGAAGTGCTATTGGATTTCCAAGAGAAATGGCGCAAATTCGAGGTGTATGGATTGCTCTGTTTCTTTGGACGTTGTGGATGGGAAGGACGCATGTAAAGGTAGTGTTAAAGACTTTCTTTAGTAGTCGAACATTTGATGGTAACGATAAGGGAGAAGCATTACGTTATAGGACAGCAATTATTGGTGTGGTTATAGGTTTGATTATGATTTTGGTCTTTTGTTTGAAAGCGGGGATGTCGTTATGGTTTGCTATCTTGTTTTTTATATTATATTTTGCGATGTCAATTACAATCACACGGATTCGTGCTGAATTGGGACCCCCTGCACATGATTTATACAATGCAGGACCAGATTTACTATTGACAGATGCATTTGGTACCCGTCGTATAGGTAATCGTAATCTATCTGTCATGTCGTTGTTTTTCTGGTTGAATCATCTTTCCTACAGAGCACACCCTATGCCGCATCAGTTGGAGGCGTTAAAACTTGCGCATCAAACGCGTTTTAATGCTACACAATTATTATGGGTATTGGCAATTGCGATCTTCGTGGGAGCACTATCTGCTGCTTGGGGACATCTACATCTATCCTATCAGGTTGGTTTAGAGAATGCCCGTTCCTGGTATGCGCGTGCAGCATTCAACCGACTTGCGGGTTGGTTATATAACCCCAGTGATACAAATATTAGCGGATTGATGTATACCGCTGGCGGTTTTATTTTTGCTATCGGTCTATTACTGTTGCGATGGCGTTTCATTCAGTGGCCGCTTCATCCTGTAGGGTATGTTGTTTCAAGTTGGTGGACGTTTACAGGTCTATGGTTTCCACTATTAATTAGTTGGACAGTAAAACGGATTTTGCTTTCAACAGGAGGGGTTCGATTGTATAGACGGACTATACCGTTTTTTATCGGACTGGTAATTGGAGATGTTATTGTAGCGTCAATTATTAGCATTTTTGGATTGTTTTTTGATTTTCGCGTTGTCTATTTAAGTTGGTAATGTGTCTTGTAATTTTGACTTAGACCTGCTATTATTAAGCGTGATGGAAACAGAAAACAGCTCTCTCAAAGTAAATATTGGTGGGATTCGCATGCGGAATCCTGTGATGACTGCGTCTGGCACTTTTGGGTATGGTAGTGAGTATGCTGATTTCGTAGACTTGAACCGACTCGGTGCGATTGTCGTTAAAGGAGTTACAAGTGTGCCGTGGACTGGCAATCCGATGAACCGTATTATGGAAACAGCGTCTGGTATGCTCAATGCCATTGGACTGCAGAATGTGGGTGTTGATGGCTTTATTTCAGAGAAGTTACCTTACCTACGGGATTTTGATGTGCCGGTGATTGTCAATGTCTGTGGTAAAACAGTTGACGAATATCTGACAGTCGTTGAGAAGTTGAGTGAAGCAGAAGGTATTGCAGGTATTGAGCTAAATATCTCCTGTCCAAACTTGGATTGTGGTGGTATGAGTTTTGGTGTTGATGCGAACTTAGCACATGAACTTGTCAAAAAGGTCAGAGCGAATACGTCATTACCACTATTGGTGAAACTGTCACCAAATGTAACCGATATAAGCGTTATAGCACGAGCGATTGAAGAAGCGGGTGCAGATGCGCTTTCTGCGATTAATACATTACTCGGTATGGCAATCAATGCAGATACGCGCAAACCTGAAATTGCTAATGTAACAGGCGGTCTTTCCGGACCTGCTATAAAACCTGTAGCCCTACGATTGGTTTGGGAGGTATATAAGAATGTCTCTATTCCGATTGTTGGGATGGGTGGTATTATGACTGGAACAGATGCAGTGGAATTTTTCATAGCAGGTGCATCTGCAGTCGCTGTTGGAACAGCAAATTTTGTCAATCCACAGGCATCAATGGACACAATTAAAGGTATCCAGATTTACCTTGAGGAAAATGAACTAAGTTCGGTCAAAGAATTGGTAGGAAGTCTAAAGGTTGATACTGAATCGGCATAAACGTAAGGCAACACAAAGGCAAACAACAAATTTTCATTGAGGGAATAATGAGGCATCTTGTAACACTTGACGATTTATCGAATTTTGAGATTGAACAGATTTTTCGGTTAGCTGTGGGGATGCAGTCACAGCATGAAACATGGTCAGGTATCTGCAGAAGTAAATTGCTTGCGACCTTGTTCTATGAACCAAGCACTCGAACACGCCTTTCTTTTGAAAGTGCGATGGAAAGGTTGAATGGAGGGACACTTGGTTTTTCTGATCCAAGTTCTACCTCTGTAACAAAAGGTGAAACTCTTGCTGACACGGCTCGAATGGTCACTAACTATGCTGATGTGATTGTTGTTCGACATAGTTGGGCAGGTTCAGCACGTGTTATTGCGAGTCATGCGAATATCCCTGTGATCAATGGTGGGGATGGGAGTCATGCTCATCCGACTCAAGCCCTCACAGATCTCTATACAATTATCCGTAGAAAATCGCAGGTTGAGGGACTCACAGTTGGTATTTGCGGGGATCTGATGTATGGTCGTGCGGCACATTCGTTTGCATTAGCAGTTTCTCGTTTTGGTGGTAACCTTGTTCACATAGCCCCAAAAGGGTTACAAATGCCTCCTTGGATACTCAACCGATTGGCACAAGTTCACGGTCAGATACCCCTCGAAGTAGAAAATGTAACAGAAGTAATTGAAACGCTTGATGTAATTTATGTTAATCGTCTTCAAGAGGAACGGCTGCCTGCAAGTGTAGATGCAGAAACTGTGCGTGGAAGTTATTTGTTAAATGCAGCGGTGATGGAAAATGCCAAAGATGATGCAATGATTATGCATCCACTCCCTCGTGTCAATGAACTCGCGTATGAGTTAGATGATGACCCTCGAGCAGCGTATTTTGAACAATCAGCGAATGCAGTACCTGTACGGATGGCACTCATTGCCAGCCTATTAGGGTTAGAACAACTTATCTTGACACAGCCTCCAACCCGCAACATTGAAGAATCATCCTATCAGTGTGAAAACGTGAACTGTGTAACCAATCAGGAGACATATTTGGTCTCTGAACGAGAAACATTCAATGGTGATAAAGAAGTGAATGCGTGTGCGTATTGCGGTAATTTGGTTACGTGAGATAGAGCATCATTCATCTATATCACTAACAATACAGACTATTCCTCTTCAGTATCATCTTGTGGTTTGGGAATCTTTGAAACTAAACCGTCCTTCTCTATGATGGCGGAGTGTGTAGTTCGCCCGAGATGTCCTTTAGGACTTGTTGACTGCCATCCACCCTCAAAAAAAGGAACGATTGCTACATAGTCCTTTTCTGTATCTGGGGTGTTATCTGGAAAGATCTCACGCGTTGACCAGTTTGTATATGTAACAGGTTCACCGCTATCCCATTGCCATATACCTTCTTTTTCAATATCGTTGAGTCCTATCCAGTAGTCTGATCTATCAAAGATTGTGTCAATCCAAAACTGTTCGTCTTCATCGTTTATGGATATAAGATGCGAGTCTTCTTTAATAGCCTTCCGTTGTGCATCGTGCCAATCCTGACAAGATATTTTTGCATAAGCGTGTCCATTTGCAGGATTAATGATCCAAACTAATTTTTCAGGTTTTGTTAGTGGACGGACATTTGGTAGGCGAGGTTCCGCACGATTATTTCTGTTAAGTAATACATTAACGATATTGCGTGCTTTCTCGTTGTCTATCTCTCTGTTTTCTCCTGTGGGTCGTTTAGGTACTACAGGATTCCCGTTGAGTTTTATCACAATTTTTTCAGGGTGTTCATCTTTTTTAAGCAGAAATGGACCTGCACCGCCTGAGAATCCTCTAAGATTCACTGAAAGTGTATAGTAACCGGGTTCATTCCTATACTCTGTAAAAAATCCCTGGGCATCAGTGAAACAACTTGCGCCATCTGACCCGCTTCTACCCCCAAAATCTCTACCGTTATAGCGCATGGAAAGACTTGCGCTGACATTTGCAACAGGTGTGCCATCAGCATAGACAATCTGTGCACGTATCTTAAGCATTTTCTTGACGGTAATTTTCATGTTTTTAATGTTTGTCCCAGGCTTTAGCCCAAAGGATAGTCCACGTAAATGAGGTGGTCCATCATCTGAATAGTAAAATGTTACGTTATTTAGTCGAATGGAGAGGATTTGAAATTCTGACTTTTTTTCTTCAAACCGCATCATTTGCATACGTATTTGTTGTGCAATTTGTGGGTCCATCGGTTCCTTCCCATTCAGTGCATTAAACTTGTTTTCATCTATTTGATTTACTTGTAAATATCCGGGACGTATATTTTTCAGATTGAATGTCCCTTCTGCATCAGTTTTTGCCGCTACTATTGGAAGTGGACCTCCTCGTTGATTTAGTAAATGCGGGGGGATCATAACTCCTCGTGGAAACATATCCCGTTGTTGTTCTGTAGATTGAATTGAAAATGAGAATCCAGGTATTGGTTTACCTTCTATATCAACAACCTTACCAGATAGTTCAATTGCGTCTTTGACTTCAGGTTCAACAGGATTATCTTGAGCAACAACATCAAATAGCGTAATCAGCATTATGAGAGCAACTATTCCAATTATTCTTGTTATGTAGGTGTAATTCATCGGTATGTCTCCTTTAATGTTTTTGATGTGTATTATTCTAAGTCTTCATCTGGTTGTGGCATCCCAATGATTAAATCTTTTCTCTCAAGGATTGCACGTTTTGTCATTCCTGTAACAGGATTATTTTCACGTATCTGTTGCCATTTTCCAGTCACTCCGATGAGTACTGCATATAATTTTCCACTGTTTTCATCAATTTCTGATTTCTTATCTGAATCTGGAATTAGCTTTTGTAAATCCCAATTTGTGTATGTGAACGGATCTCCATTATCCCACTTTTTTTCACTCTCTTTATTCTCTGTAGTGAAACCGATCCAATAGTTTTCTTTCCCAAATACAGAAAGTATCCATTGCTGTTCTTCTTCGTCATTGATAGCGATGAGATGTGCTTTTTGAGTTTTCGCCTTTTCAATCGCATCTTCTGGGGATTCACACTGAATCATTCTATATGCATGTCTGTTTGCTGGGTTAATTGCCCAAACACCCTCCTCTCGACGTTTTAATGCAGCGTGTAGACGTTCGGGATCAGGGGGAGCATGTATATGTTGTTCTGGGATATTGGGTTTAGGTTTTTTTATGTTTTCTCCAAATGTCAATGTGAGTCCATCAAGTCTTTGTCCTTGTTCAAGAAATACTTCTTTGGATTCAACTGTTTTCCCTTGATATGTTATAGAGACAGTATAATATGCAGGAGAATCTACATAACGAGTAAATCCACCATTTTCATCAAGAGTTTTTGTTCCGCTGCTAGTTCCACTACCTGATCCAGTTTTGCTACGATAGTTTACCACAATGTCGACGTTAGCATTACTCAACGGTGTTCCATCTGCATTAAACACTTGTCCTTTAATCCGCATCCGATATTGTACAGTAATCTTTACATTTATTTCATCTGTTTCTTCTTCAATTCCGAATGGAAATCCATTGAACAAATGAAACTGGTGTGGATGGAATCTAAAACTTATTCCCTGCATTTCAATTGCCTGAAGTTTATAATCTGACTCATGGTTTAAAGACAATCTTAATAGATTTACTGAAGGTGAGGTGAGGTCTTCAATAGTGAATGCCCCAGTTGCATCAGTATTACTCGGTTGTGGCGGTGGAAATACTTGTTCGTTCCTACGCATTTGATTTCTACTATGTAATATTTTCCCTTTATATGACTCTATGTTTACAACGATGTCTTTCACCGGATTTCCATCTTCATCAACAATCTTACCCGTAATCTTTGATGCATGAGTCTCAAAAGCAATTTCGAGCGATAATACTAAACTAACTAAGAGAATTAAATATAGAGTGATGTTGGATTGTTTCACTGTGTTTACCTCCTGAGTTATATATGGGAAGTTTATAGAATTAATTGGATTACAATATTATACCATAGTCATATTACTATTGACAACATATTGACCTACCTTGCCAGGGTTACTTATGGTAGACATTGAAATTAAAGAGACACATTTCTGAAGGAGCGATCCCCGAATCGCGACAATACTCACTGATAGTCGGGAATCGGAGTTCCCTCCTACAACTCAAAATGTTCTGTTAATTCCAAAGTTCACTATAAATATCCCTGTTCCTTGATTAATCAAAGTTGACTTCAGAAAGTAGATATGATATAATTCCTTCACGCATTTTATAAATCAATAATAGCTAATAGAATACTTGGTTACCCTAATATGGATGGAATTAAAGAGGAAATAAACAGTATCTTAGAAGGTGCGATTCGTAGAGCAATTGATACAGACGAACTTGAAATAACTGAAGTTCCTACAATTCCGTTTTCACCGACTAAGACCGCTGAACACGGGGACTTGGCAACCCCTGTGGCATTAGGTTTAGCAAAACAAGCGAAGTTGCCACCACAACAGATAGCTGAAACTATCAAAAGACATGTCAATCTCGATGAACACCCGATCATTCGCAAACTTGAAATTGCAGGACCGGGTTTTATTAATGTACACCTTTCGAATGATTGGTTGTATGATACACTCTTACATATAAATGAGTTAGAACATAAATATGGAACTCATGATATAGGAATGAAGGAACGCGTTCAGATTGAATTTGTCAGTGCAAATCCAACTGGTCCCTTGAATATAGTTAGTGGACGCGCGGCAGCAGTAGGTGATACCCTTGTAAATCTGTTGAACGCAATCGGTTATGATGCCATCCGTGAATATTACGTTAATGATTCAGGTGGTCAAGTGGATAGACTCGGTGAATCAATAGATGTTCGCTATAGACAAACCTTAGGTGAAGACAATTTAGATATTCCAGAAGGTGGTTATCAGGGAAACTATTTGAAAGAATTTGCAGAAACTATTGTTACTGAGGATGGAGATAATCACCTAAAACTTAGCCATGATGAACGTATTGCGCTGTTCCGAGATAAAGGCATTGAATATCTACTCGGTCAACAAAAAGCATCGTTGGAACGCTTTGGGGTGAGTTTTGATGTTTGGTCGAGTGAAAAAACAATCCGAGAAAGTGGAAAACCAGATAAAATCATAGAGATGTTTCGCGAAAAGAATTACCTCTATGAAGCAGAGGGGGCAACATGGTTTCGGATGGCTGATTTTGGCGACGACAAGGATTGTGTCGTAATCAGAACAAATGGGGAATATACCTATTTCGTTCCAGACGCAGCCTACCACCGTGATAAACACGACCGTGGATTTAAGAAGGTTATTGATCTGTTCGGACCCGATCATCAAGGACATGTATTCCGGCTCAAGAATTTTGTAAAAGCACTCGGATTGGCGGATGATTGGTTAGAAATCGACATTATTCAACAGGTTAATCTTGTTGACTCTGATGGAAATCGGATGGATATGTCAAAAAGGAGTGGACAATTCTATACACTTGATTCCCTGATTGACGAACTTGCTGATGCTGTCGGTGAACAGTTTGCTGTTGATGTAGCACGGTATTTCTTCCTCATGCGTGCTAATAATACACACTTGGATTTCAATGTCGAATTAGCGATTACTCAAGCGAATGAAAACCCAGTTTTTTACATACAATACGCACACGCACGCTGCTGTAGCATTTTTCAACAAGCAGAAGAACAACAAATAAAGTTAAAACCGATTGACGATATTGATCTCGAACATCTTACTGAACCATCTGAGCATGAGTTAATTCGAAAATTGGCAGAATTTCCATCAATTGTCTTATCAAGCGCAGAGGAACGCGAAGCACATCGTGTGCCACATTATTTACATGAATTAGCAGGACTGTTTCATCCATTTTACAATCAACATCGCGTTTTAGATGCCGATAATATGGATAGAACTCAATCCAGACTCATCCTAATCCAGAGTGTTCAAACAGTATTGGCAAACGGTTTGAGACTGTTAGGTATTTCTGCACCTGAATCAATGTAGTCTATTCGGGAGATTTCATTATATGGATAAAGATTATAAAGAAATAGATAAATCCTATGTTTGGCATCCACTGTTTCAACACCAACGTTTGGAAGAAACAGACTTAATGGTCATTAAATCAGCACACGGTACAACACTTGTAGATGAAAATGGACGTGAATATTTAGATGCATATTCAGCACTCTGGAATATGAATGTTGGATATGGAAGAAAAGAGATAGCTGATGCTGTATATGCTCAAATACAAGAATTACCCTATTATCCACACTCACAGATTAATGTTCCTGCCACTGAGTTAGCTGGAAAGTTAGCAGATTGTCTTCCCGGTGATCTGAACCATGTATATTTCTGCAATAGTGGGTCTGAAGCGAATGAAACAGCAATTAAGATTGCAAGACAGTATGGTAGGCAAACCTATCCAGGTGAAAATCGCTACAAAATAATAAGTCGGTATCGTGGATATCACGGGTTTACGTATGGAGCAATGTCTGCAACAGGACAAGCACGTAGAAGAAAAGCATTTGAACCGTTAGTGCCGGGATTCCATCACGCTAATCCTCCATACTGCTATAGGTGTCCACTGGGTTTGGATTTTGAATCGTGTAATTTAGCTTGTGTAGATGAAATTGAACGGATCATTTTATCGGAAGGTGCTGAGACAGTAATTGCGGTTATTGCTGAACCTATTATTGGGGGAGGTGGTGTGATCGTTCCTTCAGACGATTATTTTCCAAAATTGCGGGATATTTGTGATAAGTACGGATTATTACTTATCCTTGATGAAGTCATTACTGGATTCGGTAGAACAGGGAAGATGTTTGCTTGTGAACATTGGGACATACAGCCAGATATCATCACACTTGCTAAGGGTTTGACAAGCGGTTATATCCCACTCGGGGCGTGCGTTACAACGTCCAACGTATTCAATACCTTTTTAGGTGGCACGGATGAAAATAAAGAGTTTGCACAGGTCTGTACCTACGGTGGACATCCTGTTGCATGTGCAGCAGGAGTTGCAAATCTGAAAATACTAACAGAAGAACGACTCTGGGAAAACGCTGAAAAAATTGGAACATATCTACTTGAAAAACTCAAGACATTAGAGAATTTACCAAATGTTGGTGAAGTACGTGGTAAAGGGTTAATGATTGCGGTTGAGCTTATTAAAACAGATGGGACTCAACTCAATACATCAGATACAAATTCTATTTTAGGACAATTGAGAGATAAGGGGGTTATTGTTGGGAAAATCGGTCATGCTGTTGATGAACCTGAGAACATCATTTTTATTGCACCACCTTTAACACTCACGAAAACAGAAGCAGAACTAATATTTAACGTGTTACGAGAGGTACTTATTCAATATGATTTTTAGTTGATGTCGCTTGGTAATTGGTATCTTGTCAGGACTTGTTGCGATAGCATATTGTAATGCGTTTGCACATATACAATTACGCTGCATATCAACCATTTTTGATACCATTGTTTTTACAATCTGTTTTGAAATTTCGACATTTGACTTTAGGTTTTCCAATATCATTTCAGTTGTAACATTATCGTGTTCAGTATGCCAACAATCATAGTCAGTTGAACAAGCGAGGATGGCATAACACATTTCTGCTTCACGTGCAAGTTTTGCTTCCGGAGCTGCTGTCATGCCGATCACATCAAAACCGAGGTTTCTATAAACATTGGATTCTGCTTGTGTAGAAAAACCGGGTCCTTCCATACAGATATATGTACCACCATTGTGAACATGTGCACCGACTTCTGTGGCAGCATCATATAATTGGGTGCTTAGATGTGAACAAAATGGATGTGCCATGCTGATATGGGCAACGATGCCGTCTCCGAAAAAGGTGGAAATACGGTTCTTTGTATGATCGTAAAGTTGATCTGGCACAACAAAATGACGCGGTTCAATTTCCTGTTTCAGGCTGCCGACTGCACTAACGGATATTATCCATTCTACCCCAAGAGATTTTAATGCATATATATTTGCACGGACATTAATATCTGAAGGAAGAAGTGGATGACCAACCCCATGTCTTGGTAAAAAGACGACTGGTTGTCCTTCAAGATTTCCCTGTATGAACGCATCGCTTGGTTTGCCAAAAGGGGTATCAATTTCTATATTTTTTATATCTGATAATCCTTCAATCTGATAAAAACCGCTACCACCTATTATACCTATTTTGACATGCATTTAAATCTATACTCCAAAGGAAAGCAATAACTATTGCGTAATTGAATTACTATGACATTGTTACAGTGTGGAAATTGGATTCTTGAAGGTAAGTCCAGTTCTGCCGTTGCGACTTATATTCGGATTAAGGAATTAGATCTTATCTTCGATTTGGGTAGATGTCCAATGCGGTTTATCGGAACTAACCATATTTTTATCTCACATTTTCATCTTGACCACTATTTCGGGTTACCAATCTATATTAGTCAACGTTGGCTTGCCGGTATGCCACCTGGAAATATATTTGTCCCGCAGAATGGATCAAAACAATTGCAGAACATTCTGAATAAAATATCTTCATTAGATGGGGGTAGAACCTGGGGTTATCAACTTACACCGGTAGATGTAGGAGATACAATCCATTTTCGTCGGAATTTAGTTGCGCACATCTTACCCGGGAATCACAGTGTGCCTTCAATATCCTTTTTGATATGTGAGATTCGTAAAAAACTGAAGCCTGAATACTATGATTTATCTGAAAGAGAAATCGTTGCACTCAAGCATTCAGGTGTTGAAATTACGAATGAAGTACAATTACCATTAGTCGCTTATTTAGGAGACACACGTGGTATTTCTGCTAATTCACATCCACTACTCAAGCAATGCAAACTACTGATATGTGAATGTACATTTTTAACACCTGAACATCGTGAACGAGCGAAGAAAACGAAACATATACATTTGGATATGATACCCGCTATATTAGATGAATTTGATAGTGAGTTTATAGTTTTAAATCACTTCTCTCGACGCTACACTCCGGACTTCATCCGTCACGAAGTATATAAGAGGCTTCCCTCCTCTGAACATATACGGGTTAAACTGTTATTGTAGAATATGGTAGAAATTATTTCTGACAGTAAATAACTGAAAAACCACAATCTATTTGTAGGTTGGATTTTGTATACTCACCCAACCTACTCAACATAGCATTCTTAATGAAATGATACTTTTGTGTATCATATACCAACATTTACCCTACTATTTTTTTTCTGGGTGGGAATTTGGATCTTGGTCTGAAGTGCCAGCTTCCTGTTCTTCATAGAACATATAGCCATCCCCATCTTGGTCAAGTTCATATTGACGTAAGATCTGTTCGGCTTCACGGAAATGTGGAGTTTCTCCTTTAGTAATGCTCATATATGCTTGAAAACCTTTATACGCAGCACGGAATTCCCGAATTGCACGGTAACAGACTGCCTGTTGATATACACACTCATTACGCCATGTGGACTCTGCTGCATTTTGAAGAAGGTCTTCAAATGCTTGAATTGCCCGTTCATAATCAGCATTTTTCTGATAAAGCACACCGATCTTGTAAAGAGAATCCGCAACTGCGAACTTTTTGTGTGAAAGATCGTCTACGATAGCTCTATTCGTTTCAATCGCATTAGGATAATTGCGTAGTTTTTCCCAGTTATTCGCAATCTGTTGGTAATTTTGAACGATCAAGTCAGCTTTTCCTTGTATCCATTTTTCCGATGGAAGCACATAACGACCAAGTTTTTCAAACTGAACCGCTTTTTTGCTTTTATTACGCTGAATCTCATCCTGAAGTCCTTTAATTTCCCTCAATAAGGCTTCAGTTTTATTTAATTCTATGACTACCTGCTTAGCTTCAAAAGTGTCAGGAAACTTCTCTGCAACCGCTACAAAAGCACCCCATCCCCCAGAATTGGTATAATCATATAATTCGTAGAAGTATATGTTTCCAACCTGAAGTTGTGCTTGAACTGCATTTTCATGCTCGGGAAACTCAGCAACCATCCGTTCATAAGTTACAATTGCCTGTGGGTAGTTTTCCAAAGCTTCATAAGCTTTAGCAACTTTATACAGTGATTCCGCAGCGATGTTATATGATTCTTTTGACTTTTCGGTATCATATATAGCTTTATAGTTTTGATAATTTGCTAATTCAGTATCAATGACTTGTCGGTTTCTACGGATATTAGCAATTCCACTTTTTGCTTCACTTGCATAATAACCCGTGGGGGCAAGTTCAATGATTGCTTGGAAATGTTCATTAGCTTTATCCCACTCATAATGCTTCGTATAAATTTTTGCTATTTGGTGATGTGCGCGTTGCGCATATTTACCATCGGTATCTTGTTGAATTATTTCAAGGTATATGGACCTTGCCCTGTCGTATAGTTCACGTTGTTGAGCAGTCGCTTTTTCTTTCTGTTCAGGATCATCAGAACGTGTAGTTATTGCTTCCGCCCGATCATACGCATTATCAGCATTTTGGATTTTCGCACTTAACGGGACAAGGTTAATACCTATACCGCATCCAACTGTTGATATGACAAGCACACCGAGCATTAGAATAATAAGGTAGCTTCGATCCATTCTTAGAACGAAACTGGCTAAAAAACGGGTCATCGTTGTTAATCCTCCTAAGGAATGAATAATGATAACTTTCCGGTCTGTAAAATAGAATTACAATATAATTTGATTTCTGTTGTTAGTATAGCAAATTTGCGAAAATAGTCAAGAGAAAAGATAAATTTAACTTAATATACTTTAAAGAAATATGTGTTTAAGTCTTTTTGCATTAAAACTAATTGACAAATCAGGTTAAAATCTATAAAATAATTTTATACGGTAACATAGAAATAGGTATAAACTTACATATATAAGGAGGGGAATATGGCTAATTCGGATTATAAAATAGGGGTTGTAGGCGTTGGAAGAATGGGTGCGAATATCGCAAGACACCTAAGTGACGAAGGTTTTAGTGTTGTCGTTGTATATGACATTGTCAGTGAAAATGCCAAAGAACTGGCAGCAGAACTTGATTCAGCAGCTGCAGACAAATTGACACAAGTCACCGACCTCGCAGATTATATTATCACGGTTGTAACAGATGACAGTGCAATGCGACAGATATATTCTGATGATGCAGATGATAGCCTACTCAAAGGAGCGTCAGGAAAAGTATTCATCAATTGTGCTACAATAAGTCCACAGGTTCATGTTGACATTGAAGACCTTGCGGGAAAACATGGTGCTGAAAGCCTTGAAGGATGTATGGCAAGTAGCATTACACAAGCACGAGAAGGCACTTTGTATCTGATGTGTGGTGGTAAGAAAGAAACATTTGATAGGGTAAAAACAATACTTGATTCCATGAGTGTATCGCTTCGTTATATCGGTGAAGCAGGCAAGGCAGCTCAAGTCAAAGCACTTGTAAACATGGTAATGAATATCAACACTGCTGGTCTTGCTGAAGGATTGGGATTAGGTGCTGCCCTTGGTCTGGATTTGGAAATGCTGCAGGAAGTATTTGCTCAAACCGGTGCTAATTCACGCGTTTTAGAAACAGACGGTGAAGATATGCAGATTCGCGATCATGAATGTTATTTTTCTGCTGCTCACGCCTCAAAAGATTCAGGTATTGCTCTTGACCTTGCAGATGCTGCTGGTATATCTCTCCCACTGGCACAGGCTACTAAAGACCAATATGACCGTATGATTGAACTGGATTTAGGGGATTTAGACAAGTCTGGTGTCGCAGAATTAACCTTCCCCGGTCGCGGAAAAAGCTGATAAAATAGAAATCTAAAGGTATTTTTGAGATTCTTCACATCGGAATCTCATTATAAACTGATATATGTCGAATACCACATACAACGATACGCTCAAAGGAGTAATTCTCGCAGGTGGTTTAGGAACACGATTATACCCACTTACCAAGGTTACGAGCAAACATCTACTGCCAGTTGGTAATGAACCGATGGTTTTTCACACCGTCAGACAACTTACAGATGCTGGTATAAAGGATATTCTTATTGTTACAAACCCAAGCCATGTTGATGGTTTTGTTAGAGCATTGGGGAGTGGTAAAGAATATGGATGTGATTTCACATATCGTGTTCAGGAAGAGGCAAAGGGAATTGCACATGCTCTCGCTTTAGCGGAAGGATTCGCTGCTGGTGGTTCTACCGTTGTTATGCTTGGTGATAACATATTTGAGTCATCAATTAGACAGGTTGTAATGGATTTCAAAAAACAACAAACTGGTGCACGCGTACTCCTTAAACAGGTAGATGATCCTGAACGTTTCGGTGTAGCAAATTTTGATGGAGACAAAATCGTTTCTATTGAAGAGAAACCTGAAAATCCAAAGAGTAATTTCGCAGTAGTCGGTGTTTATATCTATGATTCATCTGTTTTTGAGATTATTAGAACAATTGAACCTTCACAGCGCGGTGAATATGAAATTACTTCTGTCAACAATGTCTATATTGAGCGTGGACAACTTAGTTATACTTTCTTGCAAGGTGAATGGATAGATGCAGGCACCTTTGATTCACTTGCTGATGCCCATAGAATAATCTTAAGTCGGAAGGAGTAGCATTGAACGCTACATATAAACCATATTTATCGATTATAGTTCCAGTTTATAATGAGGAGGAGAATGTCCGTCCACTGTTTGAAAAAATTCGCACTGTATGTGAGTCTATAGGTAAATCATACGAAGTTCTGTTTGTTGATGATGGGAGTCAAGATAAGACCTTTGATGTGCTCTCAGAAATGCGAGGTTACTCGCCAAATTTATCTGTCATAAGATTTCAAGAGAATGCAGGTCAGACTTCAGCAATGGCAGCAGGATTTGAATACGCTCAAGGTGAATTTATTATCAGTATGGATGGTGATTTGCAGAACGATCCAGCAGATATACCTCAATTGCTTGAGAAACTTGATGAGGATTATGATCTTGTATGTGGGTGGCGGAAAGAACGTCAGGATAAATTTTGGACTCGACGACTGCCATCTGTCGTTGCCAATTGGATCATTAGCAAGGTTACCGGTGTAGCAATTCATGACAACGGTTGTTCATTAAAGGCGTATCGTGCTGATGTAATCAAACAAGTACCACTATATGGTGAAATGCATCGGTTTATTCCTGCGATGTCAACTGTTGTAGGTGCACGTATTGCAGAAATTGTCGTCAAACATCACCCTCGTCAGTTTGGAACAAGCAAATATGGACTTGGTAGAATATGGAGAGTGTTTCTTGATATCTTAGCGTTTAAGTTGATCCTTTCCGTTTTTGCACAGAAACCTAATCACAGTCGACACCTATCAACAGAACAGTCACTTCGTTATCAAATGATTCCTAAATACAATGTTTACCGTATTGCAGCCTACTTAAGCTTACCGTTCTTTATATTAGGATTTATATTGATCAATGTTGATATTATCTCTGCTATCAGTTGTATTCTGTTAGGTATATTCCTTATAGGAATTAGTTTGATGACAGCATGGTCACTATCAATTGCACAAAGTGATGCTGTTGAATTAAGTCCATTCTCATCTTTTTTTATTTATCAATGTGCAAGACGTCCTATCAGAAGTTTCGGTCCTATAGGTATGTTTGTAACAATAGTGGGTGTTGTGTTAATTGTAGGACTTCCTCACATCGGACCAATACTCGTTAATTCGGGTATCCTGATATTCTGTTTTGGTTTGTTCGGTGAAACAATTGCTTACGCGAACGCCAAACGAGTTGTTGATTACAGAGTTGAAATCTTTTTGGATGCAAAAACCGATGGAAAACGACTGGAAAATGTTATTTGAAAAATGGAGAACCGAATTTCCGGTCTCCAAATCCTATGTTTATATGAACCATGCTGGTGTTGCACCTTTGTCACATCGAGTTATGGATGCAATGAATAACTTCTTGGAGGATGCCACTATAAATGGTGCTGTAAACGTAGATTCTTGGGTGGAAACAGCAGAAATATGTCGGTCTCTTGCAGCCAACCTAATCAATGCTGATCCGACGGAGATTGCATTCATGAAGAATACCTCACAAGGTATTCTTATCGCTGCGAACGGTATTGATTGGCAAAAAGGGGATAATGTTGTTACGACTTCAGTTGAATTTCCTGCAAATGTCTATCCTTGGTGGAGTCTCAAAGAACGTTACGGGGTTGAAACTCGTATGGTATCTGAAAAGGTCGGTAGGATTGATCTTGATGATATAATTAATGCAATCAACGAACGGACACGAGTTGTTACGATTAGTCATGTTGAGTTTGCATCTGGTTTCAGAAACGACATCAAAGCAATTGGGAAGATTTGTCAAGATCGAGATATATGGTTTGTTGTTGATGCGATACAAAGTCTCGGAGTGATAGAGGTAGATGTTAAGTCTTACCATATTGATATTCTCGCAGCAGACGGACACAAGTGGTTACTTGCACCCGAAGGTGCAGCGATATTTTATTGTAATCGTGAAAAACTGGATAAACTTATCAACACAAACATCGGGTGGGCAAGTGTGGTAAATCCGCGCGATTTTCTTGACTACGATCTAACACAGAAACCCGATGCAACACGGTTTGAAGAAGGTTCTTATAATACTGTCGGTCTATACGGACTCAAAGCTGCGATTGAGTTGCTACTTGATATTGGTATTTCTCAGATAGAGAACTACGTTTTGGAACTTACAGCAACTTTAATTACAGGTTTAAAGTCAAAAGGCTATCAAGTTATTACACCACACGACGATCTTGAACGTGCGGGGATTGTGGTATTCGAAAGTGATAAATACTCTCCGACTGAACTTTACGAACTTCTTTTTAACCAGAACATTATCACCGCAGAACGGGGTACTGGTTTAAGAGTCTCACCCCATTTTTACAACACTGAAGACGAAATTAATCGTTTACTTGATGTCTTACCTGATATATAACATAAATAGATATAGAGTTTGTTTATTAATACATATAGGAACCGAAAATTGGTTATATTTAAAAAAACAGATAATTCTACTCATAGTTTGAAATGCAGCCTATGTTTTATTCTTTTATTTCTACTGTTTTACGCAAGCTGTTCAATCCCAGGTGGCAACCAGAAAACCAATCGTATCAGTTTTACCGTACAAAATACACTTAGGATCGAGCGAAAAAACGTTCCAATTGTGTTGACTTTAGATCAACTACAAAAGGTTAGTGCAGACTTTTCATTGAATGCATATTCCGTTGTTACAGGTCAATCAACTCGTGAAGTGATGATTCCTGCACAAGCAGATGATTTGGATTACGACGGGGTGCGTGACCAGTTAGCTTTTCTCATAGACCTTGAATCAGAAGAAACTAAAGAATTCTCAATTCTTTACGACCCAAATGTCAAGGCAACATTTTATCTTGAAGTTAATAAACTGACACGTGCTGGTATATTCCCTGAACTGAATGTGATTGCAGCACTCGAATCGGACTTAATCGCATATCTTTTAAAGCCGAACGGAGCTGTTATTTCCTATGGCAAAAAACGTGAAGAACTTTTCAGTGTTGATAGTATGTTTCAATATGAATTACAAAACGGTCAGCAACTTTCACCAGACTTTAGACTCCATTTTGATCGCAACGGTATTGCTCTTACACAAAGACCACAAGCCCTTACTATAGAGAGTTTAGACATTGATAGCCGTTGGATTATAAACGACTTAGAAAATCAGGTCAATTTCTATGTCCGAAAGGATGAGGAAGAACTTAATCTTTACAAATCAATCGGTATATCTCTGAATGATCTCCTTAATGCAGAAAACACTACCATGGTTAGATTGACTTCTAATAAAGGATTGATCGGTTGTGGTGGATATGCACTATGGAATAATAGGGAAAATGAACTAATTCCGATTTCAAATGAAGGTGATTATGTGCGAATTATTGCGAATGGTGCAATTCGGTCGATTGTCCAACGGATCATTCCAGAATGGAATATCAATGGGGAAACATTAAAGTTGACTTCAACTACATTCATCTATGGTGGAAATCAGTGGATAGAGCAGCATATCAATCTTGATAAAGCGATACCACAGGGTTACAACATCGTTGTAGGTATTCCAAAGAATGGTGATGCTTATGATGTTGACGAAAATCAGAATCTGATGTGGAGTTGGGGAACAGATTCAGAAGGTGCATATCCCCTCGGTATAGCATTAACCTATCCAAAAACACTATCGGAAAGTCAGATTGACGCAGACCCAGATATGCTATCTATGATTTTACATCCAGATGAAGAAGGACATATTAAATATCGTACGTTAGCTATTTGGGAAGGTGGCATTATGGGAATAGAAACGGAATCCAAGTTTATTCAACATCTGGCTGTAATGACATCGAAAATTGATATTCAACCTATTATTAAGTTTTTGCCATTAGATGATAAGAAATAAGGATTACCTGTTTTCATAGATGGAGAAAACATGCTTATCAAAGAAGACTATTTACAGCTCATATCTTCTCAGCGAACAGATGAAGTCGTTATTACTACGATGGGAATGGCAGTGCCTTGGGCAAAAATATCTACCCATCCACTTGACTTTGCTTCGGTCGGGAGTGCTATGGGACACGCTGCAGACTTGGCATTGGGTATTGCTATTGCAAAACCAGATAGAAAAATCATAATTCTTAACGGTGATGGTAGTATGTTGATGTGTTTAGGAACACTTGCTACAATTACCGGTTTGAGTAAACTACCTTCTAATTTTCTCCTCTTTGTTTGTGATAACGGATCGTATGAAGTTACAGGCAACCAACCAGTCCCTCGCAGTTCTAACTTCAATTGGACATTAATCGCGAAGGGAACAGGTATTCAGCAGGTTCACGAATATGATGAGATAAATACATTTGAAACAGACCTATCCCAAATCTTGAAAAAACCTGGACCAACATTTGTGAATTTACAAACAGAACGAGCAAACGAACCACCACCAGACAGATGGGGTAGTTTCAAATATACGTATTTGCAGGAATCACTTGCAACATCAGCACACAAGTTACGAAAGGAACTTACGCAGTAGATAGACTCCCATCTATAATACATTTATGAGAAAAACACTTATGGAAAATAAAAAATTAGAAACTCGACGTATGGGACGAACTGAAATGCGTCCAAATTCATTGGCATTGGGTGCTGCATGGATATGGAGTAAAGGAGATAATGAAGTCATTAGCGGAATCAGACGTGCTATTGAACTTGGTATGAATTATATTGACTCCTATCCAGGACATTCAGAACATTTGTGGGGTGAGGCACTCTCTGGAGGGCTGAGAGAACAGATCTATCTACAAGCGAAAGTTGGTACACATCCCGAACGGAGAAAGGATTTCACTGCTGATGGCACGCGGTGGAGTGTGACCAATAGTCTCAAAGATTTTCGAACAGATTATTTGGACGCTGTATTGATTCATGACCCTATAGATATGGAAAGTATTTTAGATAAAGGTCAGGCTTTGGATACGCTTCTTGAAATGAAAGATGAAGGTCTTATACGAAATATTGGTGCTGGTGTGCGGTCACATGATTTTCACAAACAACTGATTGAAACCGGACATATTGATATAATACTCACTTTCTTGGACTATACACTAATATCTCAATCTGTTTCTCAAACGACTTTACCTTTGGCGCGCCAACACGATGTTGGTATTATACTTGCAAGTCCGTTGGGTATGGGGAGTCTGACTGGAGCAGAACCAAACGTAGATGAGGAACGAAGACGTAATCCTAATTCAGAACCAATAGCGCATGCAATGTGGAAATGGTGTCAGGAACACAAGATTAATATCCGTCATTTAGCATTGCAATTTTGTCTCGCTGCCCCAATAGATGGAGTAGTAATGTTCGGACCTTCTGACAAAGCACAAGTTGAAGATGGTTATGAAGCTGCAACATCAAAAATATCGGAAGAAATTTGGGAAGCGTTTGAGACTGAATTTGGAATCAAACGCGGCATGTAAATCTGTGTATAAAGTTTTGATACCTTTAATGGTTTTTTAATACATGGAATAATATCTTAGAAAAATTTATAATTTTCTTGCAAAAAATGTTTAAAAATGTTATAATTTAGCCAGAATTCAACTCAGTGATATGTATCTTTACATGCAATCACGAAATAACACACAATTTTGGCATAGCTAGCAAGCCAAAATATTCAAAAATAAGTTTAATGTTGCTTAATTTGATGCTTTAGGAAGCGCGCTTCTTACCTAAATTCAATCAAATTTAGCAAACTGTATAAGGAGATCTCTTAACTATGAAAAAATTGGCAATTCTTCTTACAATTGCTTGTCTGATCCTGGCACCAACTGCATTTGCACAGGACTGGCAACCGGCAGGTGACCAATGGATTGAAAAATGGTGGGCACTTGATTTAGTTATTAATACAGGTGGTTTCACGGCATCTGCTGAACGCGACTACCTTTCCGATGGTACTAATGGGGAACTCACAAATGTGAATGCATCTACCCGCTACGGTGCTGGACTCTCCGGACAAATGGCTGTACACTTATCCCCAGATAATGGTGGAGTACTTGGATGGTCGGTAGTCTCGCTTCAGTTAGATAGTACAAACAACATGTATAAGAGTCACGGTATCCCTGATGATGCACCTGGTATGTACAAGGACAATATCACTTGGCACGGTATCATATTGATTCTGTCACCAGATGATAGGACAACAACTATGTACCCCGCACATGATGACCATGCAGAGATTTGACTTAATGGTGAAAAGGTGTATAACAATCCAACTTGGACTGGTGGTGCTCAAGTAGCAACCCAACCCACAGAAATTGACCTGATTCAGGGGGAAAATTTCCTACATTTCAAATGCGGTGAAGGTGGTGGTGGAGATTATGTAAATCTTCGTCTTGATGAAGCCGATGAAGACCTTCAGATCGCACCTACACTTGATGGTCAGTTCCTTAATGTTTTGACACCTGTTGAACCTCAAGGTAAAGTTACTACCACTTGGGCAGATATTAAACGCAGATAATAAAAATAATAATTTAAAAACAAGAAACCCGTATTTTTGTGATACGGGTTTTTTGTCTTTAAATTATGATACGCAAATTGGAATTATTCTGGTTCTGTTATCGTCAAAAATTGATTTATTTTAATTCCCTCCAATTGTTGTTTATTTCCTATTTGCCACATAACAGTAACACGCTCAACTTTCTCAACATCACCCAAACCAAATAATAACCTTATATCACTTCCTGACGCATAACTTGTTCCGCTCTTTACCTCTGCCATTTGTGTTTTTCCACCTGCATTAATTAGCACTTTTGAACCAATTCCGTCTCTATTATTCTGCTTTCCTATCAATTTGATACCTAACCAGTTATTACGGTTTCCCCCCTCGTTTTTCAACAATACTGCACGTTGGTTGGAATTCATGATTACGATGTCAATATCACCATCGTTGTCGTAATCCGCAGATGCAGCTGCTCTGCCAACGAGTTCCTCAGAGAAGTATATTCCTGAGGTCTTTGACACTTCGGCAAAAGTGCCATCACCGTTATTGCGAAAAAGTTGATCACGTTGGGCATAAGTTTCGTAGTCAGTTACTTGCTCAATTACCGCTTGAGGATGTCCATTTGCACAGAACATATCAAGGTATCCATCGTTATCATAATCCAAAAAGATAGGACTAAAACCGACAAGAGGTAATGTCGGTTGTTGTAATTTACTCTCCACTGTTGCATCGGAAAAGTAGTATCCACCAGAATTTTGTAACTTATAGAGTGTTGCTTTTTCTGAATTAGCAACGATGATGTCTAACATACCATCCTGATTGTAATCTCCTGTATCTACTCCCATAGAACCTTCTGCCACCCCATTTTCATCATACCCAGTTCCAAGAAACAAACTTTCATCAGTAAAGGTTCCATCACCATTGTTATGATATAAGAAATTGCGACTTGTATCGTTGGCGACATAAATATCTGGGTAACGGTCATTATCGTAGTCAAATGCTATAGCAGCCATCCCGCGCCCTTCACTCGGATTTTCCAATCCTGCTACACCAGCAATGTTTGTAAATGTCCCATCTCCATTATTCCGATAAAGTACATCTGGTGTCCCTTCATAACTTCTCGGATGTCCATAACCGATTACCCCCTTATATTTCGTAACCGGCATTGACAGATCATAGATGAGATAATTCACGACAAATATATCCAAATCTCCATCTATATCATAGTCCAAATATATCGCTGCTATACTCCATAATGTATTATCAATTCCTGCTTTTACAGTAATATCGGTGAAAGTGCCATCACCGTTGTTTTGATATAATCTGTCCTGTCCAAAGTTAGCAACATATAGGTCAGCATCACCATCATTATCAATATCACCTGCAGATGCAGCCATACCATATCCAGTATCACCACAGCCAGATACATCAGTAACATTGCTAAATTGTCCGTTTCCCTCATTACGATATAGCACATTCATGGCTGTTTCTTGAATAGCTTTCTTTGGTATTCCTTCTACAGGAACGACACCACTGTTTACGAAGTACAAGTCGACATAACCATTATCATCATAGTCAAAAAAGACAGCACCTGAACCCATTGTCTCAATAATATGCTTGTGATCGGTTTTTCCGTTTATATGCTTGAAGTCTATATTCGCTTCTTTGGTGACATCAACGAATATAGGCGATTGTTCAGCAGCATATACTGCTGTAAGTGTGGAAAGAATTAGGTAGATAAGAACAACTATTGACTTGTAAGAATTCATTGAAGGAAGGATTTCTATTTATCTGATTTATCTGCTGATTTTGCTACACGGAAACCAACAAAAGATGTTTTCAAAGATGGATAAAGATAAAAGCGAAAAGTCGTACTACATCGTGAAAGTTTGTCTATCCATGAACCACATCTAAGGACACGCCAACTACCCACAGTTGGTCCCATAGGGTTCTTATTTGGACTATGGGTATAATATACATCACTGTACCAGTCTGCAGTCCATTCCCAAACATTCCCTGCCATGTCCATTGCACCGAAGAAACTTTTACCGTTTGGGAAACTACCTACAGGTGCGATACTATCGACATAACCGTCATTTTGCTCCGATGTATTTGCATTTGGGTTCATAGAGTTACCCCAGGGCCATATTCTATCTGAATAACCGCGCGCAGCCTTTTCCCACTCCGCTTCAGTCGGTAGACGCATTCCTTTCCATTCCGCATAAGCCTTAGCATCATGCCATGATACACCAACAACAGGATGATTCGGAAATTTTGTGGCACGTTCTGGCCAATTACCTATGTGAGCAAGATGTGTAAAGTTCTCAGGGGTATGTTTATATTCTATAACTTCCACTCCAGTATTGCTGTCTTGTAAACTAAGCCAAAATCTATAATATTCAGCATTTGTTACTTCATATTTACTGATATAAAATGCGTCAAGAAAAACTTTGTGTGCAGGTTTTTCATCCGCAGCACGTATTGCACTGCCCATAGTAAATGTACCAGCAGAAACTAATATCATCTTGTTCTCTTTTTCGTCAGCGGTAACATAGGTTAGCATCCACATAGAACAAAAGAATGTAATAACTATCACAGAAATTAGTCTATTATACATTATAAGTATGTCCTGTTTGACTAAATTCAAACTCTATTATTGGGTCTTTTTTTGTTGTGATAAATAATGTTCATAAGCTTGATAATGTTCATTTCCAAGTTTATGATTACCTATACTTTTATAGAGTTTAGAAAGATTAAGATGATAATACGGTTGTTCTTGATTCAATTCAACAGCCTTACGAAATATTACAATTGCTCTCTGGACATCTCCCAGCATTGCGTAAACACTTCCAAGGGTATTATAAAATTGGTGCTGTGATGGTAATAATTGAACAGCTTTTTGGGCAGGTTCCAATGCTAACTTCGGATATTGAATATTAATAAATGCTTGACTGAGTCCGTGATAATAACTTGCAATCGCTCCTGTAGGAGCGTTTTGTGTCTTACCAATTTCAAGGCATTTTTGAAATACAGGTATCACCCTTTTATACTTTTTTTGACGCATTAGCACTCTTGCTAAACCGGTCCATGCCTCAAGGTTATTCGGATCAACACGTGTTTGACGTGTAAAACGTTCAAATTCAGCAGCTTCCTTTTGTAAACGTTGATATATCTGCATTTCTTCTTTGCTTTTCGTTCTATTCCCAATACGTTGGTAGGCTGTTCCAAGACCAAAGTGAGGGTCAGCAAAATCTGGTGGACCATACTGTATTGCTTTTTTATAATTTTCTATTGCCAGCGGATAGGACTTTAGATTAAGGTATGCATTACCAAGTTCATAATAATTTCCTGCAGCGTTAGGTTTTAATTCAATGGCTTTGTTCAATACATTAACCGCTTCCGTAAATTGACGAAGTTTGACATATACTTTACCAAGCACCTCATGTGCTCGTGCATGTTGTGTGGATAAAGAAATAACGGATTTGAGCGGTTCAACTGCATCTTCCCACTGATTTAATTTGAAATACACAATTGCTAAAGAATATAACACCTCAATATTATCCCGATTCAGATCCAAAGAACGGCGATATACTTCAACTGCCTTATTCCAAGACGAATCCGATGCGTATGACATCCCTAAATAGTGTAGAATTTCATAGTGATTGGGTTCAATAGCAAGTGCAGATTCAAAAGCTGCTATAGTAGATTTATTATCCCCTTTGAAAAGATAGAGAAATCCTTGTTCGACCTGTTTCACAAATTCTGCGTGATCGTCATTTTCTGCAGCGAGTTCAGAAGTTGATAGACTTAGGAGAAGTATTATTGTAACAACAAGACAATTTCGCATCCAATATCCTTGTAAGTGCTATTTACTATATATCTCTTAAGGTAAGTATTATAGGTAGATAATACCCGAATTCTGAAAAAAAATCAATCAGATTCTCTTTTGAGCAGGGATATTTAGTTTTAAGAATTCTTTGTTATTGAAGTTTACTTAAAGTTAGTACTTTGAATGGATTCTACGTTTATTGTCTGAACCTGTCTTTGTAGGTCGGAGCGAGCAAAGCGACCTCCGACATCTTACTGATCACGATTTCTTATCCTGAAAATCTTTTAATCCCGGGGAATGCCAAAAGGCATTCATACCGTTGATTTGGGGGAATGCCAAAAGGCATTCATACCGTTGATTTGGGGGAATGCCAAAAGGCATTCATACCGTTGATTTCTTGATTTCAAATCCTGGTTCAGACATTCCCCTCTTCCTTCAGTGTCCCTCAGCGTCCTCTGTGCCTTCTGTGATTCAGACAAAAAAAATCCACAATTCCAACAAAAATCCCACCCAAAAAACTAAAAAACTGAAACATACATGAAACATACATGAAACATATTGTTCCGAACCCCACGTCCCCCTTCCAACCTCCCAAACCACGTGTTATAATACTATCACTATGAAAAACAAAACCACATACAAACCCAACATAACCGTATTCGTAGGTCGGAGCGAGCAAAGCGACCTCCGACATCTTTCATTCTGTAGAATCGACCACCGACATCTTACATTCTGTAGAATCGACCTCCGAC
>JAPOQK010000059.1 GCA_026710795.1 Candidatus Poribacteria bacterium | reverse complement strand
GTTTTGGGCCTTTTTTTACATAACTGTATCTTTACTGTGTTGTGGTCTCCTTGTTGTGTTTGCCAGGGGTTATGGATTGTTTTCACCGGTTTACTGTGTCTTAAAAAACTTGAAAAACTGTATCTTTTGTTTTTGATTATTTGTCGGAGGTCGGTTCTACAGAATGTAAGATGTCGGAGGTCGCTTCGCTCGCTCCGACCTACGAATGCGGTAATGTTGGATTTGGATGTGGTTGTGTTTTTCATAGTGATAGTATTATAACACGTGGTTTGGGAGGTTGGAAGGGGAAGGTGGGGGTCGGAACAATATGTTTCATGTATGTTTCATGTATGTTTCAGTTTTTTGGTTTTTTGTCAGAATCGAGAAAATAAGCCTGTCCATCATGAAAGCTGGTTTAGTTGATGCCAAAATATCTACACACCCATGAAATGCATTTTACTTGACACCAAGCAGGAAACCTGAAATAATAGCGTTGAGGACATAAGCAATGAAAATTACCGCAATACACACTTTCATGGCGAACTTTGGAAACCGTCCGCGTGGTCTTATTAAGGTTGAAACTGATGAAGGCATACACGGATGGGGTGAAGCATATTCTACAGGACCAGATCTCTCGGTTGAACCGATAGCGAACTATATCTTTGAAATGATCCAAGGGGATGATCCGCGTAGAATAGAATATATCATGTTAAAACTACACCAGCAGTTTCGATTTCCACCAGGAGGTGCAGGTCTTGCTGTAATCTCTGCGGTTGACCATGCGCTATGGGATATCAGTGGAAAAGCCGCTGGATTACCAGTCTATATGCTTCTTGGTGGACACGCGCGTGATCGGATACGCGTATATCGCAGCATTGGAGGAAAAGATGGTATAGAAGCCGCTGACCAAGCTCGAAAACTCAATGAAGAGTGGGGTTTCACCGCTTTTAAGACAAGTCCGTATCAACTTAATCCAGATGCAGACCGATGGGGAAGAGTATGTGCAGCTGCGACTACATACTTTGAACAAATACGTATGAATACGCCTGATGATTGGGAGTTCGCATTTGATCCACATGCCAAAATCTTTGAACCTATTCGTGCATTGCAACTTGCAAACGCACTTGCCCCGTATGATCCGTATTTCTATGAGGAACCGCTGCGTCCTGAACATATTCCAGCGTGGTTACGTCTCCGTTCACAGATGCAAGTGCCTCTTGCAACGGGTGAGTCGCTATATACACGTTTTGAGTTTCTTGATATTATTGCCGCGCAAGGGGCAGATATCATTCAACCGGATATCTGTGTCTGTGGTGGATTGTTGGAAATGCGTAAAATCGCTGCGATTGCTGAAGCACACTATGTGACCGTTGCTCCACACAACCCGATGGGACCTTTGGCGACTGCGGTTAATGTTCACTTCGCTGCTGCCACCCCGAACTTCAAAATATTGGAATATCTACTCCCCACCGATGCCGCATGGAATTCGTGGGTAGATGAACCCTACATGCCAAAGGATGGGTATTTGGAGTTGCGAGATCGTCCTGGTTTTGGTGTTGAAATTAACGAAGACGCTGTAACAGATAACGAGTATGTTCATTGGCAAAGAACCTGTCCAATCCGACCAGACGGCTCAACAGGTTACATATAAAGTCATATAAACTAACGATATAATACGGTATACGACAATCTTTAAAACTAAAACTGAATGGAGAATATATGGATCCAGTAAAATTGGGTGTAATAGGATGTGGTGTTATCGGAAGTAGACATCTCAGCATTGCATCGGAATCAGATAATATTGAGTTGGTCGCTGCTGCGGATTTAGTTGATTCCTATAGAGAACGCGCTGCAGAACGATTCAATCCTCCGAATATGTACACGAATGATGTTGATCTTCTTGATAATGAAGAGGTAGAAGCAGTCGTACTTGCTTTTCCAACGCAATTTCGTACCGAGGTTGCATTGCGTGCGTTTGAAAGAGGAAAACATGTGCTGATTGAAAAACCGATTGCCATGAACGTAGGTGAAGTTAATCAGTTAATTGCTGCTCGAGGCGACTTAGTTTCAGGCTGTTGTTCGTCTCGTAATCGTTTCAACAAAGCTGCCCGACTTGCTACTCAACTGATAACATCAGGTGGGTTAGGAGACCTCCGTACAGTCCATTGTCGTGCAATTCGAGGTTGTGGTAAAGAACCTGATTCTCCACGTCCCGATTGGCGACTGACGAAATCACTCAACGGTGGTGGTATACTCGTAAACTGGGGATGTTACGACATTGACTTCCTACTTGGTGTTACTGGATGGAAGCTTAAACCGAAAACCGTGTTTGCACAAACGTGGACGGTACCTCCAGTATTTACTACGCATATTGCCCCAGGTTCCGATGCTGAAACGCATTACAACGCACTGGTTCGCTGTGAAGATGGGACTGTGATTACTCTTGAACGAGGTGAATTCATGGCAGCGAATTCAAACTCCAATTGGGAGATAATTGGTTCAGAAGGTGCGCTTAAACTGAAATTGGGGGATGGCAACCCAGGAAGTATCCAGCATACCCAAGCCACAACAGCTGACGGAGCAAGTACAGATGCACTCGCTGATAGTGAGGACACTGAAGGTCCGCATTATGGTGACCCAACGACCGATTTTGCTGCAGCAATCCAAGAAAACCGACAACCTATTACTGGTTTAGAGCAGGCACTTGTCGTCCAACAAATTACGGATGCTATTTACGCATCAGCAGAAAGTGGTACTGCAGCTGAAATAGAAGCTTAATTATTCGATTGATGCAAAATGGAGTGAATCTCAGGGATGAGGTTCTCCAGTCTTCGGTTTTTCCTTAGGAGCATTTGATTCCTCACCAAAACGTATATGTAGTGATGCACCAGGGGCATGTTCCCTCCCATAAAGTGCATGTTTGATTCCCCAGAAAGCAAATGTTGTCCCTACCATCACTACAATACCCCATATTATAACAGTCCATATTTGATTGGAAAATGAGTAGGTAGTTCCTGTCTGTTTCATTATCGTTTGAGGATATATTGCAACGAGGATTGTACAAATAATTGCATTAAGGGTAATGACACCTTCAGTTACCAACCGATGTGGACTGAAGTTAACCAATGCACGTTCAAAGTTGAAAATTACGATCCACCACACAAAAACGAGATATAATAGTTGTCCTTTCCCCACCCAACTTCCTGAAAAAAATGGAATAGGTTCTTGGAGATTAACTGCCAATACTGTAATTAGCGCGATGGTGAGTGCTATATAGAATATCTCAAACCATCCTATCCATCCTCTTGAATGACGAAACCAACCGACGACTGGTAGTCCGAAGAAACGATCAGGCAATGACTCAACGGTATCAACCCAAGTTTGGACAGCTTTCCGATAATTCAGATATGTCAATGCGATGATGATACAGAAGATCGTGAACATCTCAATCCAACGAGGGATATTTGGGTCTGTTTCTAAGGTTGGTGAGCGATTGATTATATAGCCAAATGTAATTGCTAATCCGATACCGAATAGTAAGCCTTGCACCTGTTCCATAACACTGTGCCAGTTGGTTTGTAGTCCTGTCCGCAGACAAAGTAACTTTATCAATTGACCAAATGAAAAAGCAATCCCACCTGTAAATCCAGCCATCAGTGTTACAAAGGCAACACCAGAGAGTTTATATTGCCAACAATACACCAATACGCCAACAACCATGCCCACACATCCTGCCCAATTGTCTCCGCGTGGTGGTGTCATGCGTAGTTTGAAGATATTTACCAATAGTAGAAACGCAACGAACCACCCAATCCCCATATATAGGATGAGTGATGTTCCCATATCTATCTGACCTCTGATTAGGATGACGATGAGAGCAGCCACAATTGCCACAAGTGCAGCTAACCAGTCGGTATCATACCAGTATAGCGGACTTTCGTGCCGTTGCATACGTTTTGGCGCAAAAATTCGATCAATGATGACTGCTTGGAGAGACCATCCTATGAATACAGCACAAATTGGAAGAAAGAATACAGATAATGGAGATGTGTACCCATTTTGTTCAATACCAGATAGAAACGCTGGTAAGGCTGTTCCCGCGCCACCGAGTGCTGCCCATAAAAAACCGATGACAAATAAATTGGCAAATCCGTATAGCACAGTCGGGGAATGAGAGGAATGGGAGTAACCAACAACCATCATATACGACATACTGCCACCGAATGACCATCCTAATGCGCCAAATAAAGCAAAATAGTGGATGTATCGCCACCAATCTTCACGTCCTGAGAGCAGCACAATAGCCATAGCAGCAAGGGCACCCGGCAGAGCAGCACCATATTCATGACCGAAATTACCGCGTATTCCCCATCCAACGCAGAGGGACAAACCGCACAACAGTACCAGTTGCCATGTGATAGTTATTTCCATTTTGCTTACTCCTATCCAATAGTGATTGTTATTGGTTTTAAAAGGATTATGGGATTTAATTAATCATTATGTATCATTATTGAAATGTTGTCAACGGGTAAGAGGCATTTGTTTTTTAATTTGACATATACAAAAGAATACTATATAATTAACACGTGTTTAGAATGTGGGCACATTTTGACTTCTGCGTTACTTGCTGCATGTGCGACATTTAGCGTAAGTAAGAATGATCAAAACAAACAAAAAAGGTCAAAATTAAAAAATGCTAAAATCGCGTCACTTTCCTTGTCCTGACTGGATTTAAAACGTCACAGTGACGTGCAAAAGGTCACATTTAAAACACACAAAAAGATATTAAGCGTGCACATCTCAGGGCACAAGACCCTTAACACATTGTAGGACGGGAGCTCTGTTCCCCGTCATCCATATTGTTGCAGTAAGATTTCTTGCAAAATGAGGGACATGGATCTATTATCAAACTCACGTTACCATATATTGTGGTAATATGCGTGACAAACATATTTAACAAGAACTATATGCAGTTTCAATCAAAATCTTTTTTACTTCTTTTTATATCATTGTTACTGTTTGTGTCTCCGAATGTGTATTCATCGGATTGGTACGATTTTCTTGGTCCGGAGCGTAACGGTAAATCCCAAGAAAAGATAAATATCACACCTTGGGCTAAAACAGGTCCTCCCGTGTTGTGGACAATAGAGACCGGGACAAGTTACGGACCACCTGCCATTGCTAACGGATGTGTGTACATTTTCGCACGCCACGACGATATGGCAAGACTAACCTGTTTAGAAAGCGATTCTGGCGAAGAACGTTGGAGATATGAATATCCAACTGACTATGAAGATATGTATGGCTACAACAATGGTCCACGCTGTTGTCCAGTCGTAGATAACGATCGCGTTTATATCTTTGGTGCTGAAGGAGAGTTACATTGTGTAAATAGCAAAACCGGTAAACCCGTTTGGAAGGTAGACACCACAACGAAGTTTAATGTCACAGATAACTTTTTTGGTGTGGCATCAGTCCCTGCGGTTGAAGGAGAATTGCTTATCGTTCAGATAGGTGGATCACCACCCGGAACACCAAAGAACATCTGGGCATCAGATGGAAAACCAAAACCCAACAGGAGTGGAATCGTTGCCCTTAACAAACACACAGGAGAAATAGTCTATCAAATTGCGGATGAACTAACCAGTTATGCAAGTCCCATATTTTCCACTATCAATGGGAGACGGTGGGGTTTTGCATTCCTACGAGGAGGACTTGTCGGATTTGAACCGGAAACTGGCAAAATTGACTTCCACTATCCATGGAGGCATACTGCCATTGAATCTGTGAATGCATCGTGTCCAGTTGTTGCTGACGATTATGTTTTCATCAGCGAATCGTATGGGGTTGGCAGTTCAGTTCTCCAAGTGCGGCCGGGTGGTTATAAAGTCGTTTGGAAAGATCGTGCAAATTCCCGAAACAAAGCGATGGAAATGCATTGGCACACACCAATCCATCATCAAGGTTACCTCTACGGGTGTAGTGGGAGACATTCCGGTGGTGCTGAGTTCCGATGCGTTGAATTGAAAACTGGTAAAGTTATGTGGAGGCAACGGGTTAACGAACGCGCATCTTTACTCTGGGTAAATGACTACTTCATTTACCTTGGAGAGTATGGTCGGATGATGTTACTGAAATGCACACCAGAGAAAGTGCAACTCATCTCTCAAGCATCCCCAACTGACAAAAATGGGAGGCAGTTGATAAACTATCCTGCGTGGGCAGCACCGATATTGGCAAATGGTCGTCTGTATATTCGTGGTAAAAACCGTCTCATCTGTTTCACGTTAGATTCAACCGAAGATTAACAGTATTTCACTTACGGTTTCCACAACGTTGCCTCAATGAATCGTTCACCATCCGGTTCTTCATCAAAATAGTATACGGTAACGACAACACCATCGGGACGTTGTATCGTGCGGGGATATCCAATGTCGGGATCGCCTCCGTTGTCGCGCAACACTATTTCATCTTCCCAAGTATTACCATTGTCGTTACTCAACTTTGCACAGATACGATGCGGAGCATCACGATAGCCATAAATTAGGCACAATCTTCCATCATGTAGACGAGTTAAGGTTGGCGGGTTGCCACCGCGTCCTGTATCATCAACCGGACGATTCATATAGTTCCAAGTTTTTCCGTCATCATCCGACGCATATAAGTCAATCCAATTTCGCAGGGTTTCCCAGTCCTTCCCACCTTGTCCACTTCTTCCTCTACATCTGACAGCAACTAAAATCTGTGAGTCTGAGAGCCGGACGCTTGCTGGCATAATGGCAAAACCTTCAGGCTCAGGTCCAATCTGTGAATGTAATGATAAAGTCTTTCCACCGTCTGTTGTACGTGCACAGAATACCAACCCCTCACCCCCATCTGATTTAGATGCAGTCAGGAATAGCAGGCATTCCTCAGAATTGTTGATAAGGTAATCTGTCCGTGCTGCAATTCCTGTGTAGCCAAACATGGGTAGTTTATACGGACCTTGCCAACTATGACATCTATCGGTTGAGGTATAAAACCATGATTGTGCCCCAGCTTTCAAACCTGATCTGCTGCACATCATGGCAAAATCGGGGTGCTCAAAGTTGACGCTTTGTGGTGTGCAATATGAGGTGTCTTCTTGTTTGTGTTTATCCTGCACATGTTCATTTGCAGACAAAGTGCCTGTTCCTGGCAGACGGCAGGGTGTTTCTGAGACAGTCCATGTTTCTCCACCATCAGTACTCCGCGCTTGCATTGCTGTAAAAGGTTTGTCTCTGTCTCGTCGGTGAAATCCCGCATCCGATTTGTGGTATCCTACAGTAAAACCGACGACGATTTCGTTTTCCCATGACCAAATTCCGTAATTCGCTGGCCAACCAGCATAACGACCTGGCTCTCGATAAATAGTAACCTGATGCATTTATATGCTCCAATTGAAGTTTTTGATATTATACCAATACTGTCTTGTGTGTTCAACCTTCATGTTTTTCTTGTGATAAATAGATATATTGGATAAAATAATAACAGATTCTCAGCAGTTTAATCTGATAGATACATATAATTGAGGGTGGTGCATAATTGTTTTCAAACAACGCAACAGAAAGCGGTTTATTTCATAATCTTGTAACATTCTGTAGGAGCGACCTCCCGGTCGCGACCGGGAGGTCGCTCCTACAGAAGACTCGGTAGCACGTTATTTATGCACCACCCTCATATAATTAACCCAAAGGACTGAATATATGGAAATAACGCATCTTATTCAAACCCCACACCTTCATGCACTATCCCGAACACTCTTTATTGCCGGTGGTGCCTCTAAACACATAGCAAACGAGGTCGCTGAACATCTTGTAAACGCACATTTAGCAGGACATGATTCACATGGTGTCCTCCGAATTCCAGCATATTTGAATGCGATAGAGGCTGGAAGTATCAAACCTGCTACAGAACCTGAAGTCGTGGCAGAAACCGACAACACCTTGCGAGTTGATGGAAATGGATGTTTCGGACATTATGTTTCACGGTGGTCTATACGAAAAGCGATAGAAAAAGCTAAATTATCAAACACCTGTTGTGTAAGCATCTTCAATACTGGACATATCGGTCGTTTAGGGGAGTATGCTGAAACTGCGGCTGCAGCGGGTTGTATCGGACTCATAACCGTTGGTAAGGGTGGTAAAGGTGCTGGACCGACAGTCCCTTTTGGCGGTTCACAGGGAACTTTTAGCACAAATCCCATGTCTATCGGTGTTCCAACAGGAGACGATAGACCTTTCATTATAGACTTTGCCACGAGTGTGATCGCAGAGGGAAAAATACAGGTGGCACGAAGCAAAGGAACGGAATTACCGGAAGGATGTATATTAGACAAACACGGTGCACCGAGTGTTAAACCGTCAGACTTTTATGATGGAGGTGCACTATTGGCTTTCGGCAGACATAAAGGATATGCCCTTGCTATGTTCACATGTCTACTCGGTGGTTTGACAGGAACATTTAACACCGAAACTGGCGAGATGGGAGGAATTTATATGCAAGTCGTTGATGTCAATGCATTCACACCTATTGACGAATATCAGAAGGGTGTCCGTGCTTTCTTAGATATAATAAAATCCACACCTCCCGCTGCGGGTTTTGATGAAGTATTAGTTCCAGGAGACTATGAATCTCGCAACCGTGCGGAACGTTTAAAGACAGGTATTGAAATACCCGATACAATCAGAAGCCAACTTCAGGAATACGCCGATAAATTGGGTGTCTCTATCAGTGAAGATATTGTAGAAGCAGAAGATATCGCACGATATTAAACTATTTATCGGTTAATGGTAAGTCTAACAACATTATTCTTATGCAACACAGAATCATCTTTGTCATACTATCTATTCTCATAATAATCCCTTTCGCAACATACGCGCAAGAACACACAGTCTATACGCATGGCGGGAGTGTTGAAACTGTGGCGTATTCTCCTATCAATTCATCACTGATTGCAAGTGCAGGTAGCGATAACACTGTCAAGTTGTGGGATTTGGCGAATAATGTTGTAACGACATTAGGTAGCCATAGAGATAGGGTCAATTCCGTTGCATTTTCACCGGATGGGCAGAAACTTGTTAGTGGAAGTGATGATTTTACGATAAAAATATGGGACATCGCAAACAAACGTCACCTCTCTACACTTTCGCATGTCACAGACTTTTTCCGTTCGCAAATTAAGATAGTAGCGTTTTCTCCAGACGGACAAAGATTCTTATCTGCTGGTCGGCATGTTAAGATTTGGGATATTCACACACTTCGTGAAATTATGACGATTAGGCATGGTGGATGGATATATGCTGTTGCTTTTTCCTACGATGGAAAACACCTTGCAATCGGAGATACAGATGGACAGATAAAGGTGAGGAATCTACAAAACCAACAAGATGTCATTGAATTCAGAGGGGATGCGGATTCTATGACTGCCTTACAGTTTTCTCCTGACGACCAAACACTCGCAAGTGCAGGGTATAACGGTGGTATAAAATTGTGGAATGTGTCGGATTGGGAGCACATCGGTACATTGCCTACTAATGCAACAGTCACTGCTCTAAGTTTTACTCCTGATAGCAGCACGCTTGCCAGCACAGATTATGAAAAAGTAATACTGTGGTCAATTCATAGTGGTGAGAATTTAGTTACACTGACTGGACACGAAGGATGGGTGTTTGCTGCTGCATTCTCTCCTGATGGAAAATCTCTAACAACAGGCGGTGACGATGGTACACTACGTCTTTGGGATGTAACACAATATCAGTCTGCTACCTCTAATTTGGTGAGAATCATCTACTTTATTCCTTATGATCGAACAGCACAACCCGATATGTGGACAAAACTTGATAGTCTCATTAGAGATGTTCAGGATTTGTATGCAGACCAGATGGAAGCAAACGGATTTGATAGAAAAACATTTACATTTGAAACAGATGAGAACGAACAAACAGTTGTCTATCGCGTTGATGGGAATTACAGGGACATTTATTACCATGCAAACACTACTCAGAAGATTCGGAATGAAATCGCACCGTTGTTTGATTTTGATAAACACGTATATCTGATTGTTGCAGAGGTTAGTAGCCAAGCGATTGAACATGAAGATACATGTGGTGTTGGCGGCAGTAATTGGCTTGTAGGAGAACATGACGTAAAAATACACGGAGGATATGCTGTTATCCCCGCATCTGGCGATTGTTTTGATGATCAGTTCGGTAAGATTGTCACCGCACACGAACTTGGGCATGCTTTCGGATTAGAACACGATTTCCGAGATGATAGATATATCATGTCTTACGGGAAATTTCCTAATCAATTTTCCAAGTGTGCTACAGAGTGGTTGAGTGTCAGTCGGTTCTTTAATTCTGACACCATATCTTTCAATGACAAAACATCGCTTCAGATGCTCACTTCAGAAATATACCCACCGAACGCAACTGAATTCAATGTTCTATTTCAGGTTACAGATTTTGATGGGGTTCATCAGGTGCAGTTGCTTGTGCCAACAACAGACGCAGACCCAGCACCTGGCGAAAAATTACATAGTTGTCAGTTAGTTAATGCACAAAGCACTGCTGTTGAATTCGATATTACATCGCTTACGACATTTCCAACGAACACTATTTTTGTCAAAGTAATTGATGTACACGGAAATATCACGCGACAGGGATACGTGCTTCGTGTTGGAGAATCAACTGCTGATGGGAACCTCACTGATATTAATGGAGACGGCACTGTTGATACAACTGATCTCGTTCTTGTCGCTGCACATTTCGGTGAAACAGTTATCGGGAATGTCAATCCGAATCCTGACGTTAATCGGGATGGTGTAGTGGATATTATTGATTTGCTATTGGTCATAAACGAACTCAATAATGGAAATGCTGCACCAACTATTTTTTATCAGACTGCATCGCTTAATTCGGATATGATACAACAATGGATATATCAGGCAAGACAATTACCGATTAGCGATGCGTACGTTGACAAAGGTATTGAGATACTTGAACAACTACTTGCTTCTGTGTTGCCAACAGAAACGGTTGTGTTGGACAACTACCCGAATCCGTTCAATCCGGAGACGTGGATTCCGTATCAGTTGGCAACAGCATCTGATGTTACGATTACGATATATGATGTTCGCGGGAACCTAATCCGAAGGTTAGATATAGGGTATCAATCTGCGGGGACATATTTTGGTCGGGGTAGTGCTGCGTATTGGGATGGACGTAATGATAGTGGTGAGTCAGTTGCGAGTGGTTTGTATTTTTATACCTTTTCTGCTGGAGATTTTACTGCTACGCGGAAGATATTGCTGAGGAAGTAGGTTGTATCCTGTGGTAATCTGTTTCTGGATTATTTGAAAATTTAAGAATTATGAATGAAGAGATCCTAAGAAAATACATCAATGAGTTTAGGAATTTACGAATAGATAGGGCACATGGTAATGCTCCACATCAACCAGTACTCTTGTTAACAATTATTGAAATGATTGAGCAAAAACAGATTGAAATTAACATAATCCCTCCATCACCCTATTTGGTTGAGAAATTTCTAAAGTATTGGAATTGCATCACTAATAGGAAACCAAATCCTGCTTTACCGTTCTTCCACCTAAAGAACCGCAGTTTTTGGCATCATCACCCAAATCCTGGTTATGAAAAAGCATTAGAAGTCGTTTCTCAAATAAAGACTTTTTCTCAACTACGAAAGATAATATCACATGCAAGTCTTGATGAAGAACTCTTTACTCTACTAATTCAACCTTTGGAAAGAGAGATATTACGGAAAACACTCATTGATAAATATTTCCTCGGTTTGACGAGTGAAATCCAAAGTGTTATTTCAGAAGAACAACAGATCAGTGGTTTTAGCAAGGAACTATTGGATTATGTTCAACACGATTTCTCAACAGAACTTGAGGAACCAATTGAAGGTAAAAAAAAGATTCGAGAACCAGGTTTTCGCCGCGCAATAATGAGGATTTACGACTATACTTGTGCTGTCTGCAAGTTGCAGATTTTAACATTGAGTGGTGAAAGTGTTACTGAAGCAGCACACATAATTCCATTTAGAAAATCAAACAATGATGATGTACGAAATGGAATTTCGCTATGCAAGTTGCACCATTGGGCTTTTGATAGATACTTGTTTTCAGTAGATGAAATCTACAACGTTACTGTCTCAGACTTAATGACAGAACAAGGACCTATGGAATGGAAATTAACTACGCTCAATGGTAAAGGTATTCTCTTGCCGGAACGTGAAGAACTGTATCCAGCTCAGGAAGCTTTAGCATGGCATCGTGAGAAAATGTTTAAACAATGAATTTTCAGGACATAACAATTCAATCAGTGTTAATTGTATTAAGATAATTTAACAAGTTATTAGAACGACGAGAGGTTGTTAACTTGTTATTTTGCACCAATTTATGAGTGAAATTTACAAATCTACTCTCATCTCCTATTGATGTATCAACGTACCATATTTCATCAATTCCGTCTGGAGGACCATCAGGGAAAGCCTGCTTTGTTGCCTTCAATAGTTTGTAATCACACATCAGTGCGATATCGTTGTTTTCAACGAGAAGTAAAGTTGTTTTCCCATCACGTTGATATTTCTTAAGTTTCGCTGCTTTCCTGCCAAATAAGTCCTTGACTCTGTTAAAGAGAGTATTATCATCGGGACCAAAGCGTGAGAAACTAAGTCGACCAGATAGGTCCGTGTTTTTTGTCACATAGATTGTGAAAGGAATTTCAGGGACTCTATGGGGAGTATAAGGTTTGTCCACTGATAGATTTGGAGTATCTTCAAGGATCCAATTTTTGAGTGCTGCGCGAATTACGAGCCAATCTTGTCCTATTGTGATGGCACTTTCTGTAAACGTGATTCCTAAATAAAACGGAAGGCTAGCAAATTCTTGTTCGAGGTTGCCAATGACTTTCAGGAAGCGATCAGAATTAAGACGTTGATTCGGAATTGTATCAATACTTGTATGTTCAATTGCAAATGGTCCCGCAATAGCATCTATGTCTGGAGTGGTCGAATTCTTTTCATCCGGAAAGCACTCAATTTGGAGGTTTGGATGTCTATGTATCTCAAGGTGTGCTACAAATTCAATAACAAGTTTTCGATTTTCCATAAGATTCATGTTCCATTATAAATTAGAAATTTAAAAAAAGAAATGAAGGAGCAATCCAACAAATGAACGACTCCTTCGTATTAGTCTTTGTCTTTATCCTCTAGGTGGATACGGGTCGTTTCCATGGCTATCAGAACGCTGAATTTTACCATCTCTACCATGTATGAGAAATTCAGTGCCTTGGTTTCTACTGACCTGCCGCCCGTAATCTTCAGCATCTCTTTTTGTGTCAAAGTGCCTTGATGCCCTAGCTGCACCGCCGCGTTTGACATCCCAGCCGCCCCTATCCGAATTAGGAACGACATGGTGTGTTTTCCGAGCCATAATTGTACCCTCCAATGTTGAAAATATATAACAAAATTACATCATATAATCAACTGAAAGTCAAGAAAAGTTTCCAAAATTACATAATAGAATTACAAAATGAATGGTTTTCTCACTAATTTTCCTTCTTTTCCTTCTTTTTTTGATCTGCAATCGCAATCACACTTTTCAGATCACTTTCGCGTTCATGCCTAGCAACATACCAATCTTTGATGAGGATTTCAATCAACCTGATTAGTGCAGCCGCCTCATTTGGTTCAACATCGATAATTAAATTGATGTCTTTTTCCATGTGAGCACCGATATTTCCAATAGATCTCACTCCATCAATTGCTTTCCAAGTTTGCGGGTCAACCTTCCCTTGAATGGCATTAATTTCCGCATACAGTGTTCCTTCTTTAATTCCCAAAAAATTTCTTATAATTCCTTGTAAGCAACGTCTTGAAAGTGTTGCTGAAGCCTTTGGACTTAAATCCTGAATTAGGCACGCTTCTTCATAATCTGCAATTATCGCTTTTGGAACATAATCAGGAAACTGCTTAGCGTGCGATTGAGGTATCATATTCCAAGATTGAAGTGGATCATCATTTATATTATAATTCTGTCTACCGAGATTATTCACTGTTTTGGTAGTATTGTAAAGTGCTGATGTAATTGTGTACTTTTGACATTCAGAATTAGGACAATTAACCACAACAACTTTTAAGATAAAGACACCTTTATATGTATGAATGTAATTTTCTAATTCTATGTAATTTGGTTGAGTGATTGTTGCAATCCTATTACAATAGGGGCATGTCCAGCCATTTGTTAGCATTTTATCCTCCACCATTTAGAAGTATTAGTTTGTTATGTTCTGAATTTTATGTTTTCCGTGTGTTTATCCGTGAGAAGTGGATAGTGAAATTATTATTTGAACGAAAGGCGTATTGTTTGTCATACTAAAGTGAACGAACTCTACATAAAAATATAAACTACATATTATTATACCTTTTTTGAAGTTGTATATCAAGTTGGAATAAAGTCGATTCAATTTATCTGGATGAAACTCTAAAAAGGGAAATAATATAGCAAATGTAGACCCACATATAAGAATATATTTCACTTGCAATCCAACTGAATATCCTCTAAACTAACACATCAAATCTTATGGAATGGAGAAAGGATTCAATATGCCAATACGCGTGGGTATAGTGGGTACAGGCGGTATATCGCGGGCACACCATAGAGCATACAACAAAGCAGGTGGATTTGAGATAGTCGCTGTATGCGACATCATACGGGAAAAAGCACTTGAAGCTGCCGAAAACTGGGGTGTCCCAAAAAAGAATGTATTCACAAGCTACAACAAGATGCTCGAAATGGATGAGATTGACACGGTAAGTGTTTGCACATATAACCAAGCACATCGGAGACCCACTGTCGCTGCATTGAATGCAGGCAAACACGTCTTCTGTGAGAAACCGATGGCTGCAACACTCTCGGATGCAACTGCTATGGTGCGGGCAGCGAAAGCGTCAGGGAAAATACTGCAGATTGGCGTAAAAAGTGCCTTTACACCACAACTTCAATTTGCCAAGAAAGTTATTGATGAAGGGTTCCTTGGGGATATTTACTATTCCGAATCAGCGAGATGTCGACGGCGTGGGACTCCTGGACGGACGTTTATCTACAAAAGAACCGCAGGTGCGGGGGCAATCGTTGACATCGGTATCTATAACTTACACAACTCACTTTATGCGATGGGGTATCCGAAGCCGGTACGTGTTTCTGCTATCACTGAAGACTATATCTCAATGCAAGATCCAAGGTTCAAAGATAAAATGGATGTTGAAGAATTCGGCGCAGCGTGGATTCGTTTTGAAAACGGTGGAGTGATGGTATTCAAGATTTCGTGGGCAGTTCACGCAGACTCTCTCGGTGGCCTCTTCTGCCTCGGTAAGAATGCTGGAATATCTATAGACGGACCGATTGTCTTTGCTGATTCCTATAGCAAAGAACTGCAGAAACTTGTTGAGTCGGAAGGATTAACTGCTATTGCGGATCCACCAGAAGGCATGACTACAATCCGCTTCACAGGTTTTCCGAAGGTAGACGTTTGGGAAGCACAGATGACAGCCTTCCGTGAAGCAGTCAAAACAGATAGTCCTTCACCACTTCCACCCGAAGGTGTTTTACTTACGAATGTGATTATGGATGGTATTTTTCGCTCGCATGAAAGTAGGAAAGAGGTCGCGGTGAAAGTTCCCGAAATATAGGATTTATGACATTGGGTACTCCATAATTAAATCAAATATTGCTTGCATTTCAATATAATATCATCTAAACTAACACATCAAATTAATAGCAATTCTCATAAGGAGATAACAGTATGGCTGTTAAAGTAGGTATTATTGGTACAGGTGGTATCTCACGAGCACACCGGGGTACCTATGATAAAGTAGGCGGTTTTGAGATTATCGCAGTGTGTGACAAAATCAAAAGTAAGGCAAACCAAGCAGCTGCAGAGTGGGGTGTACCGAAAAAGAATGCCTTTTCAAGTTATAACAAGATGCTTGAAATGGACGAACTTGAGGCTGTAAGTGTCTGTACTTACAATCAGGGACATCGCCGACCAACGGTTGCTGCATTGAAAGCGGGTAAACACGTCCTCTGTGAAAAGCCGATGGCTGCGACACTTCCAGATGCGACCGCCATGGTCCGGGCAGCGAAGGAAACAGGTAAAATCTTACAGATCGGTCTTAATCCTACGTTTGATCCGAGACTCCAATTTGCGAGGAAGGTCTATGACGAAGGATTACTCGGAGATGTCTATTATTCTGAATCCGCAGGGTGCAGACGACGCGGGAATCCCGGACATACCTTCATTTACAAAAAGACTGCTGGTGCGGGAGCAACCGTTGATATCGGTGTCTACAATATGCATAGGTCGCTGTTTGCAATGGGTTATCCTAAACCGGTACGGGTTTCTGCCATTACTGAGGACTACATATCAATGCAGGATCCGAGGTTCCAGGGAAAAATGGATGTTGAAGAGTTCGGTGTGGCATGGATCCGATTTGAAAATGGTGGTGTCATGGTGTTTAAAATCTCATGGGCAGTACACGCAAACTCACTCGGTGGCAACTTCCATCTCGGCACAAAAGCGGGGATTTCTTTGGATGGACCGGTTATATTCGCTGATGCGTATGCAGGCGATCTGAAGAAGCTTGTTGAATCAGAGGGGTTAACTGCGGAACCGGACCCACCGGAAGGGATGACAACTATTCAGTTCTCAGGATTCCCGTCGTCTGATAACTGGGCGGCACAGATGATTGCATTCCGTGAAGCCATCAAAACAGACGCGCCATCACCGATATCACCAGAGGGTGTACTCCTCACGAACGTTATTATGGATGGTATCTTCCGCTCACATGAAGCGGGTAAAGAGGTAGCAGTCAGGGTTCCAGAATTCTAAGAATTCTTGACAAGTGTAGCGTAGACTTTTGGTTTGCACACATTTTGCACAAACTAAAAGTTTATGCTACAACATAAGTAAATGTCGGTTCGGTATCTGTGCCTGCCACTCAATAATAGTGTATCACAAATATCCTACCCCGTTTCCCATTTACATTGATTCCCACCTGTTGTCTCGTTTTCATTGATTTTCGCTGTTTGAGTATCTTGTTTAAAAGTGATGGCTGCATGGAAAGCAGGACAATTTTTCCTCCAGACTTAATTACTCTTTCAAATTCAATGAGTACTTTTCTGTATAGTTCTTGAAGGTTAGAATTATTATCGTAATTTTCGTCTATAGGTAGGTTGCAGACGATTTTGTCAACAGAATTGGTTTGTATAGGTATAGTGTGCGCGTCCCAATGAAAAAACTGACGTGGTTGGTGCTGCCTTCCAAAATTCCTTCTGGTCGCGTCCAGTGCTCCTTCAGATATGTCTCCACCGATAAGGTAGCCATAACGTCCAGTAAAAGCGCGTTCCAGCAGAATAGTCCCCGCACCACACATCGGATCCAAAAATATGTCGTTGGATTGCGGTTGTGTTAACCTCACCATACTGGACGCTATCGTGGGTTTAAGCGTATGCGGAACACTTGCTTGCTTATATGAACGTTGAGCCATGTCAGGTCTGGAAAGTCGAATGCTGATATAAGCATCCTCACCATGCATCTCTGCCCACACATCTATGCCCGAACCTGACCGTGTTAATTGCCAACCTCGGTCTACCAAACTTCTTTCAATTATCTGTTGTAAATCCCTTTTTTGAAAATTACGGAAACCTGACATCCTTGTCATAACACGGAACTGAGTTCGTTTCCGAATTTTGAGACCAACTTGTCGACAACAATCAAACGTGTTCGCAAAGTTGAAACGTTTCAGTGAACTACTGATGGCAGTTAAGGAACGACGCGAACGGGTCATTTTCGGAATATGCTGTACAACAAGGAACAACTGTTCTGCTGTACGTAGCGACAATAGGTCTTTTGGACTACCAGTATATTGAAAAACAATCCGTTGCGGTTTTCGCATGATTATTTTGAATTGTTTGGTATCTCCAACGAGTGAATTAATCTCTTGACGTGCTATATTTTCCAGTCCCGCTGTGGTAGATATTGAATATATCATATTTATCCTTTTACGGCTGTTGCCAATTCAGGTGTCGGTGCAGGAATTGGAATGTTTTGTCTGAATTGATTTGATGTCCACCATCAAAGAATTCAATCTCAGTTTTATCCGCTATACCCAATCGGACATATAGACGGCGAACCCTCGCGAATTCATGTGCAACCCACTCATCAGGTGCTACACCATCATCATGTCCCCTTTCAACCATAAAGGGACGCGGTGCGATTAACCCTGCCATCTCCGCATAGTTAAATGTGTTTCCTAAATCAAATTCAGGCATCTCATATTCACCAGTGAACATATAACTATACCTTGAATCAAACGTGGCATTTTTCACAATCCACTCGTTGAAATCTGCTGAACAGATGGAACAAGCGTATCGTTCAAGCACTGCTGGCACTCTCATCGCTGTTTTCCCGCCATAAGATAAACCGTAAAAGCCGAGACGATCTTCATCAACGAAAGGCAGTTCTGCTAACCAGTCAAGTGTACGTTCATGCTGCCGGATAATCAACGAAAAGAGCGACCATTTTATAGGATTTGCTTTCCTTTGGATTACACGAAAAGCATCTTGACCAATATACGGGTTCTGCGGTGCGTAGGTGATAAAACCCCTATCTGCTAACTGTGCCGCGTAAGAGTGATAAACAGAATTTATGTTAGGATCAGCAGTATCTTGTGGTCTACCCTCTAATCCGTGTTGACACACAACAACAGGTCGTTTTTCATCAGGCTTAATATCATTTGGGAGTAGTAGAATACCGTAAGCGTACACATCCTTCCACACATCAAGCACAACTTCATAACCTGTCCATTTCGGTTCGTCATATATCAGCCGTGTTTTTGGATTTGCGGGAACATCAGGGGCAGGACACCGACCGATTACGTCATCCCAGAAATAGGTTTTGGCATCTACACATGTTTCTTCCCATTTTGCAAGCGAAGAGGTATCTGTTTTGTTCCAGAAGAATTCCTGCCTTCGGGTTTCTGCTTCCCTTAGAAAACGTTGTGTCAGATTGACAAGTTGCATAAACTGCCGTTGTTGACGTGCCTCGTAGTCGTACGTTTCAGTGGATTGTATAGAAAGAGGTTGATCATTGTCATTATCCGGGTTTTTAATACCGAGATTGGTAAGAAAAGTTGTTGCTGTTTCTTCTGAACCGGGTAGACGATCCTCAGGTGAAAATAGATGGATGTTATCTATGCAACCAAGTTCTTGATATACTTCGCGTGCACGATTATATTCACTTTCTGCCGATTTAACCGGTGGTGAGACAAGTTGTCCAGGGGCAGCACCACCTCGACCATCACGTGCAGTGGGAGGTCCCATTACCTCAGGACCTCGACTCGTTTCAATGACTAACGGACGTGGTGCAATGAGACTTGCAATTTCTGCATCTCCAAACTCGTGCAATAGTCCCCACACGTTCCGATAAATCGGTTCACGCCATACATCTTCACGAGATTGAAAATATCCGCTGACCACCGCAGCCTGAATTCGTGTGTCTACCGCAGCACTGTAGAAGGCAATAAGTCCCCCTTCACCATACCCCATAACACCGATGGGTTTATCATAAGAAGTCATCCAGTCTACGAGTGATAAGACCTTCTGTACCTCATACCCGATGATATGTCTTCCCAATTGATATGCCATTCGGTAGATGAATTCACGATGCGGTTGGTTGGTAAATCTGCCGATTTTCGGATTGCCTGAGTAAGTGTCATCACGGTTAATTAGGGTCGGAATTACGACCCGACAACCTGCGGCTGCTAAACGGCGCGCAAACCGTGCAGAAGATGGAAGTTCATCAGTTACACCAGCTAACATTTCTGGTGTCCAATCTGCATCTGGAAGGGCAACAACCTGTGCGACAACTTGTGTTTTGTCATTAGGTTCTAAAAGTAGTCCTTCACCCTCTACCTCATCGAATACCTGCCACCGAACGCGCGATACTGAAAAATTCTCACCAGATGCAATTTGTGCGTTGGATATTGTCGTCCCATGATAAGTAAGTGCGTCTATCGGTAGACGTTCATCATAACTCCCTATCTGTTGTATGAAACGTTGTCTATTCGGTTCAACAGATTCGGTATATGCTGTTTGCGAACTATAATCCCGATCCCACAAAGTTTCGCGTTTTTCTGCTGCTATCTTTATAGCGCGAGATGTATAGTTATCAAGGTCTTCAACCATTTGTGCGGCAAGATCACCTTCAAAGGTTAATTGAGAAGTGCCTGATAATACTTGAACGGGTTTTTCTGACATGATTTTCGTTTCTCCTGTATAACCTTATTCAGACATGGTTATATAATTCCATCTTCTCTCAGCTGTTTTACTTCATTATGTGATATGTTTAACATATTCGTTAACACCGTATCCGTATGTTCACCGAGGTTTGGTGCAGGGGCATCTACAACACCAGACGTATCAGAGAGTTTTATCGGTACACCCGGCACCTCAACTGCCCCTGTTATTTCATGCATCACTTTAGTAATCATTTCCCGTGCCTGAACTTGTGGATGATTGACAACCTTATCAATAGTGTTAATCGGACCACACGGCACACCAATCTTTTCAAGAGATTCTATCCATTCGTCCGTTTTTCGTTGACGCATAATTTTTGAGAGTATAGGAAACAGATCGCTGTGATTTGCTGTTCGTTCTGCGTTAGTAATAAACCGAGAATCGGAGATAAGATGTTTTTGGTCTATGTGTTCACAATATTTTGCCCATAACGTATCGTTACCAATTGCAATAATAATGTGTCCATCAGCAGATTCAAATGCTTCAAAAGGTGTGATTGCTGGATGCCGACTACCAAGGGGTTGTGGGATTTCATCGGTTGCAAAATAACGGACAATTGCATTCTCCAACACTGCTACAAGACTATCCAACATTGCTACATCCACGAACTGTCCTTTTCCAGTTCTGTTTCGATGGTGCAATGCAGACATGATTCCAATTGTCGTGAATAGTGCAGCCGTGATGTCACTAATGGATGTTCCGACACGTACAGGAGGAGAATCAGGTTCACCTGTAATGCTGATAATGCCACCCATCCCTTGGATTATCATATCGTAAGCACCTTTTGCAGCATAGGGACCTGTCTGTCCAAAACCGGAACAAGACGCGTAAATCAGAGACGGACATTCCACTTTTAGTGTTTCGTAACCCAAGCCAAGTTTTTCCATCGTTCCCGGACGAAAATTCTCTACTAAGATGTCGCTCCGTTTGACAAGTTGTTTGAATATCTGTATACCACGTTCTGTTTTTAGATTAAGTGTCACACTCTGTTTGCCACGATTCACACTCATAAAATAGAGGCTAAATCCGTTCTTAAACGGACCAAAACGTCTGGATTCGTCTCCGGATTCAAGTTGTTCAATTTTTATGACTTCCGCGCCGAGGTCACTCAGGATCATCGTCGCATAAGGTCCAGCCAGTACTCTCGTTAAATCTAATACCTTTAATCCTGTCAATGGTCCTGGCATGTTCTTCCCTTTGTCTTCGAAAAAGTTGCTTTTCTTATATGCACGTGCTAAAATGGTCAGATATCCTATATTACCAGTAAATGGTGTCAATGTCCATAGATTTTAATAGGTAAAATAGTCATAAGTATTAACAGGAGGACATACATGGATAAGCTAAAAATTGCACATATCGGGACAGGTAATCGTGGAACCAATACATATTTACCACTTATTTCAAAACTGTCTGTTGATATGGAACTTGTTGCTGTATGTGATGTACACGAAGGAAGGGTTACAGAACAGGGAGAAAAATATGGTGTCCCTGCTTTCACAGACACCGCTGAGATGTTGGAAAAGGTAAAACCTGATCTTTGCTCTATAGTCATTACACCAAGTAATAACCACGTCCCAGGCAACATTTGTTCCGAGCATGGAGTCAGTTATTGCACGGAAACACCTATAAATACGGATCTTAGTCGCGCTGATACGATGATTGAAATAGCCAAAGAGCACGGAACAAAACTGGAAGTGAACGAGAATTATTACCGCCGTCCGTCTGAACGGATAAAACGCCAAATGATTCTTGATGGCATATTCGGTAAGGTGAACGTTGCTCACAACGATTTTCGCGGGCACGGCTACCACGGTATTGGGTTAATCCGAAGTTATGTCGGTTTTGATAATGAACCTGTGAAGATTTATGGCTTCAACAAAAGGTTTAAGGTTCAGGAACATGAGTGGAGAAAAGGACAACCCAAACGAAAAAATGAGGATTGGCAACATGCAGTGATTGAGTTTGAGGATGGTGCAGTCGGGATTTTCAACTTCTCCAGTCTATCATACGGTTCACCGTTACGTGGTTTTAATGGAACGAAATTCTATGCGGAACGCGGCATGTGTTTTAGAGACGATGCAGTTATTCTAAATGATGACGCAGATGGACAACGACCAGTGACGATTACACGCAAGACAAACAATGTAGATGGATACGAAACACTGGCGGCACTTGTTGCTGATACTGACCCAGAGGTGATATGGGAAAATCCGCTGCACTATTATCCGCTTAGCGATGGTGAAATCACCGTCGCATCTGAATTAATGAGTCTTGTAAATGCTGTCCGTAACGATACAGAACCAGAATACGGAGCATACAATGGACGAAAAGATCGAGAAATTGATGTTGCCATGGGGCGTTCAATTAAGAATAACGGTGCTGCTGTTGACTTTCCGCTGGAGTACTAAATTAATGGTGAAATAGCCTCTATTAGTATGGTTGTTTAGAACAATTTCCTTGTTATCAACGGGACGTTGGTGTATACTAAAGGGCAAGTGTAAACAAAAATGGAGGACAATAATGTGTTCAAATTTAAACGAACAATTTTCACATTCCTGCTTGTATTTGGCTTGACTGCTACGTTGATGGGAAATGAATGGGCTGACACTTACTTCCCTAATAAAATCGGAAGTTCATGGGTTTATGTAAACGAAGATGGAGACGAAATCACCCGCTATGCTGTTGAGGGAGAAGAAATTGATGGAACGACGTATCGCGCCTTTACTTATGAACCTGCCATAGATGATTGGGAAAAATATCAGTATGCTGTTCATCCTTATCTGTATCAAGTTGGTGAAGAATGGATTACATTTCTTGTCGGTGATGAAATAGAACAAGCAACCAAGTCCATCCTTGAAAAAAAACTTGATGAAGCGGTCGTACTGATGCAGGAGCAGATCGCTGGACAACTACCCCCAGAGGTTACAATTGATTTTGATTTTGATGTTGACCCCCAAGCCCAAGATTTATTCTATCTTTTTCCAATTCCGATTGCCTATAATGAAGAATGGGTCGCAATGCATTTGGACATAAAAGTAGATATGACAATGGATGTTCAAGGGGCACCCACTGAACTTCCTGAAGAACTCAAAACAATTACTTCTAATACGAGTATTGAGGAAACAGGGGTTATTTTAGGAACAGAATCTGTTGAGACTGAAGCTGGAACCTTTGATGACTGTTTAATAATTGAATATAAAACTAAAACAACAACGGAGACAGATTTACCCCCAGAAATTCAGCAAATGATACCTGAACAACAAACCAACGAGGCTACGACTACTTTATGGTTAGCACCTAATGTCGGAATTGTCAAATTCAGAAGTGAAAATGAAAATACCGATGATGTAGCTACCTTGGAATTAACAAATTATGAGATCATCCCTGATGAATCCGAAAGTGAAGAAAAAGAGTAAGCACTTGGGTTGCTGAATCATCCGGATATTATATAAAGATTAAATATGATTGCTTAAGGATAACAAAATGTATAAAAGAACTTGTTTTATTACTACAATCTTTCTTGTCCTATTCTTGTGTACAACACTACGAGGGAATGAGACATTACAACTATACTTCCCAAGCAATGTCGGGAGTTTTTGGGTTTACTCGGATCAAGATGGTAATGAGTTCACGCGGCATGCAATTGAAGGTGAAGAAATATCTGGTGTCTATTATAACGCATTCAGTTATGACCCTGAATTGGAAGATTGGGTTGATTTTAACCGTCATACAGTTCCATACCTATATAATGTAAACGAAGAGTGGATTAGTTTGTTAGTTGAAGAGGAAATAGAGAACGCAGTTAAGGCACGTCTTACCAATGAATTTGAAACTTTCTCTGCATTGGTGAAGAATTTATTTGCAAACCTGATTCCGCCTGAAGAAAACATTACCGTAGACTTTTTTTATGATATAGAGGTAGAAGCAGATGAGCATTTCAATTTGCTTCCTGCAGATGCAAATATTGATGATGAATGGGAAACATCTGAGATAACTGCTACAGCCACAATGTCGTTTGAATTTCAAGGTCTACCTGAGGAATTGGCTGCTGCTGCACCACCTATGCCCCCTGTCACAGTTACTTTTTCTATCCTTGAAACAGGGATAGTTCTTGATACTGAAACAGTTGAAACTGCCGCTGGAACATTTGAAAATTGTTTGAAAATAGAATATCGTACTGAGACAGAACTCGCATCGGACCAACCCGAAGACCCTGGACCCGATAATCCACCCGGTGAAACTGTTACAACATTATGGTTAGCACCGAATATTGGTATTGTAAAGTATCACCAAGAAGCACAAAAGATTTTTTTAAATTTAATGTCAGAAAAAGAATTGGCTGAGGCTTCTGTTGCACCGGAAGAAGCAGCCGAGATTACGGCTACAACAATCAAGTCATTTGAATTATCGAATTACGAGATTGCAGCTGCTCCGGAACAAGAAGATGATGGTAGAGAATAAGACTATCACCTCCTTAGAATTGATTTCAGAAATGAAGGAATTCCAATATACACCAGTTCTTTGCTGATAATAATAAATAAAGATGTATGATATTAATTGACTGCATCGGAGATTGAATGAGCGTTTTCCCTATATATCGTCCAAGACGGTTACGTTCAAATGAAAACCTAAGACGACTCGTACGCGAAACTCATCTATCTGTAGACGACCTTATATATCCGATGTTTGTCGTACACGGACAGAACACAGCAAACGAGATTACTTCCATGCCGGGATGTTACCAATACTCGGTGGATAGGCTCGTAATAGCAGCAAAGGAACTGGCATCACTCGGTATACCCGGAACAATCCTGTTTGGAATTCCTGAGAATAAAGATCCGTTTGGCTCTGAAGCATACGCGGATGATGGTATTATTCAACAAGCGGTTTGTGCGATTAAGGATGCAGTACCAGATCTTCTTGTAATTACAGATGTCTGTCTGTGTGAATACACTGATCATGGACATTGCGGAATCGTTGAAGATGGTGAGGTACAGAACGACCCAACGCTTGATCTGCTTGTTCAAGAGAGTGTATCGCATGCACATGCAGGTGCAGATGTCATCGCACCGTCAGATATGATGGATGGTCGTGTCGGTGCAATTCGATATGCCTTAGACGAAGCAGGATACGAAAACATTCCAATAATGGCGTATTCGGCAAAATATGCCTCTGCCTTTTATGGACCTTTTCGTGATGCTGCAGAATCCGCACCGCAATTTGGTGACCGACGTTCTTATCAGATGGATCCAGCAAACTCAGAGGAAGCATTACGAGAAGTAACGCTGGATATTGAGGAGGGCGCGGACATCGTAATGGTGAAACCTGCACTCTCATATCTTGATGTTATAAGTCAAGTGAAAACAGAATTTCAAATGCCTGTTGCAGCCTATAACGTCAGTGGTGAATATGCCATGATAAAAGCAGCAGCTCAAAATGGATGGATTGATGAAAAGAGAGTCGCACTGGAGGTCCTAACCAGTATCAAACGTGCTGGGGCAGACATGATCTTGACATATTTTGCGAAGTCAGTTGTTGAGTGGCTTGAGAATTAGGATTGCGATATCCATAGGTACAGACACAAGTATCGTAATGTGAATAATATGACATTTTTTACAATTTTCAACGAATTGGAGGAACGAATTGGAGAGTAGTAAATCGTTATCAGCGTGGCAAAAATCACAGCAATATATCCCTGGGGGAGTCAACAGTCCTGTCCGTAATTTTAGCAAAGTTGGTGGACATCCGCGGTTCATTGAACGTGGAAACGGATCAAAAGTTTATGACATTGACGGAAACGAATATATAGATTATGTCGCTTCATGGGGTCCCCTAATTTTGGGACATGCACATCCAGAGATAGTGGATGCAGTCAGTGCTGCAGCTTCACATGGTACAAGTTTCGGCGCACCGACGACATTGGAGACGGAACTCGCGGGAATCATCGTCAACGCTGTCCCTTCTATTGAGCAGGTTCGTCTGGTCAATTCTGGCACAGAAGCCACAATGAGTGCAATACGTCTTGCTCGTGGCTATACGGGACGCGACAAAATCATTAAGATAGATGGATGCTATCACGGACATGTGGACTATCTATTAGCAAAAGCAGGTTCCGGGGTTGCTACCTTCGGTCTTTCAGATAGTGGCGGTGTTCCAGAGGATTTTGCGCGTAATACCCTCACAGTACCTTTCAACAATCCTGAAGCGGTGAAAACCACAATTAATGCCAATCCAGATGAAATTGCGTGCCTAATTCTTGAACCTATTATGGGGAACATGGGTATCATCCCTCCTCGTGACGGCTATCTCAATGAACTCCGAAAAATAACAGAACAACATGGGATTGTATTAATCTTTGATGAAGTGATTACCGGTTTTCGGATCGCGTATGGTGGTGCACAGTCCTTCTATAACGTAACCCCAGATATGACATGTCTTGGAAAAGTAATCGGTGGCGGGTTACCTGTCGGTGCTTATGGAGGCAAACGGGAAATCATGCAATGTGTTGCCCCTGAAGGCGATGTTTATCAGGCGGGAACACTATCAGGCAATCCGTTGGCGGTTACGGCTGGCATAACGACATTAAACAAACTTTCTGAACCAGGGGTATATGAACAACTCGAAACCAATGCATCTGCCCTTGCTAACGGTCTTGCCGAAGCAACGAACAAACACGGTATTGATGCTTGGCATAGCCGCGTAGGTTCTATGCTGATGCTCTATTTCACGTCTGAAACTGTCACAGATGGCGATGGTGCACGTACTGCTGATACAGAACGATACCAAAAGTATTTTTGGGGTTTAATGGAAAGCGGTGTTTATGTCGCACCTTCTCAATTTGAGGCTGGATTTGTTTCTTTAGTTCACTCTGGAGAGGATATCAACACAACCGTTCACGCCGCATCTGAGGTAATCTCTAAACTATAGTAAAGGAATTGAATGTCAAGTTTTGATCAGATTGTCAGATTAATTTCTGAAGACCTAAACGCTGTTGAGGAAAAACTAACAGAAAATACAGCCAGCGAATATAGTTTTGTAGATATGGCAGTTCAACATGTGGTAGAAGGTGGCGGCAAGCGGTTACGTCCAATTCTTGTTTTACTTTCTGCAAGGGCATGTGGGTATGTGGGTAGCGATGCACACACACTTGCAGCGGTTGTTGAGTTAATCCATGTTGCTTCACTTGTCCATGATGATGTTCTTGATGAAGCTATAATCAGACGTGGACGCGATACATTGCAGACAAAATGGGGTAATAAGGTAGCCGTCCTTGTAGGTGATTATCTTCACGCACGTGTTCTCTCAATGCTGGTGTCACGCCGGTCAGATGATCCTGCGATGGCAATACTTGCTGACACCACACAGGCGATGTGTGAGGGGGAAGTTATCCACGCATATAAAAGCGGTGATTTTGATATATCAGAAGAAGAATACCTTAGGATAATTAGTTTCAAAACTGGTAAGTTAATAGCAGCCTCTTGTACACTCGGAGCACACCTCGGCACAAAGGAACAACAAATTATAGACGCACTTACTATCTATGGACAACAGATTGGTACAGCCTTCCAAATAGTAGATGACTTGCTTGATTTTGTGGAAGCACCGGAGAAGTTAGGAAAAAATGCATTCGGAGATCTGCGAGAAGGCAAACTCACTTTCCCCATCATCTATGCCCGAAAAAAGTGTGATGATAATGAAAAGAAGATGCTTGAAAAAGTCCTCAGTCCTGATAGTGATGAAACCGAAGCAATTGCATTCGTTGAATCCTTATTCCAAAAGTATGATATTGAAACGCATTGTCTGAAAGCTGCTCAAGATTATGCAGACAGAGCAAATACAGCGTTGACTAAAACACCTCAATCAGATGCACGCCTTGCCCTTGAAAATCTCGCGAATTACGTGGTTTCACGGGATTCGTAGCAAATACTGATGTTCTCATTCACTCACTCTTCACAACTGTAATGTTTTATCCTGCATATATAAACCTTCAGAACCGAAAATGTCTTGTTGTTGGCGGTGGAACTGTTGCTGAACGGAAAGTTGTCTCCATGCTCATCAGTGGTGGTGATGTGACAGTGGTTAGTCCTGATGCAACAGACTTACTTACGTTCCTTGCAGACAATGGCTCAATTCGCTTGCACAATAGAGACCTAAAACAAGGAGATACAAACGGGTATTTTCTTGTCTGTGCCGCAACCGATTCTACTACAATCAACTCAGCAGTCTTTACAGAAGCACACGATACAAACAATATTCGCTTAGTGAATGTCGTTGATGTGATACCCCAATGCACCTTCGCCGCTGCTTCTGTTGTAACGGATGGCGAAGTGATGTTGAGTATCTCTACAAGTGGAAAAAGTCCTGCGACAAGCCGTCGTATCAGAGAGCATTTTGAGGAGATGTTGGACGCATCATCTTTGTATACCCTCGGATTTGAAAATGGGAAACCGGTACCAGTTGAAAATCTTGGTCTACCCTATCCAATTTATCTACTCCTGGATAATCGGGAGTGCATTGTCTTGTGCGACCATAAAACATCAGAAATACAACGACGTATTACATTACTTCGCCAATGTGGTGCCAATGTTAAAGGGCTATCTCCTGATGAGGTAAAATCTAAGGAACTTGAAAACGCTTTTCTTGTCATTTCTACCGAGAAGATTTATTTAGAGGATTACTTACAGAATGGTAATCAATTCATCTACGAATTACTTGATGACCAAAGTGCAGGAACTCACTTCACACCGAATCTTATAATTGATGATAACCTGATAATCAGTGTATCAACGAGAATCGGTGTTAAAGTTAGTCAGACACTATATGAGAGACTCAAACATCAGTTTGAAGATAACGGTTTCGGAGCATATATCAATCTGCTCGGAACACGTAGGTCAGAAGTACTTGAAGCATTCCCAACTTCAAAGTTGCGTGCCGATTTTTTTGAAACGCTCATCGGTCATGTTGCTGACACTCCTAATACATGTTGTCTAAGTCTCACAGACCAAAATTGTACTGCTGAATGCCTATTTAATTGGGTGCGACACGGCAAAATCGAACAAGCAAATACCTATATTACCAATTTATTGAACCAGCAACGTGCTTGCTTATAGTATAACTCCAGCAAAATAATGCATTTTTTCTTTCTTGTAACAGTCTTAGTTTATTTAGCAGCCAGTATTTTTCAGGCACTTTATCTCACGATAGGTGAACGAAGTGAGACACCCACACTGCGTCCACGCATTGCTCTAATTGCTTATTGGGCTACATGTCTTGGATTTGGTCTACTAACGCTTTTTATTATACTCTGGTGGTCACGACAGGGACACTTCCCAATGACACACTGGACAGACTCAACTGCCTTTTTTGCGTGGGCAAATACATTAGTTTACCTGATTGTTGTGCGTTTGACGCAATTACGTGCCATAGGTAGTTTCGTTATACCGACTGCTTTCGTTGCAATTCTGATTTCGTATAGTTTTTCTGGAAATGAAGCTACATTACCTGAGAATTTGAAGACCTATTGGTTAGTGCCTCATGTCACACTTATCCTTCTCGCTTATGCAGCGTTTATTACCGCATTTGGATTCGGCGTGCTTTATCTGATGGCTGAAAAGAAAATTCGACAGAAAGCACACACCCTCTTTCATAATCTGCTGCCTGCTCTCGGTGCTTCAGACGAACTTGGACACAGATGCACAATCCTCGGTGTTATTTTACTGACAATTGGTGTGATTGTAGGTGCTTTGTGGACACAGTATATCCAAGAAATTACATGGAGATGGTTGGATGCAAAAGTATTCTTAACTGTCGTGACGTGGGTTATCTATGTTGTGCAAATTGGTATCCGTCAACTGTGGGGTTGGCGTGGAAGAAAAGCTGCATATTCTGAAATCGTCGGTTTTGTCGCAGTTCTATGTACATATATTGGTGTAAATCTGTTTTTAGATAGCACACATACATTTCGCTAATTCGGCTATAAGTAATCAAGCACTGTATTTGACATTCACACTAAACTGTGATATAATTTTTAAACTTACGGTTGTTCAAAGTATTAAGTTTCCGTAGAGTATTAACCATGAACCAGATCGTATCTATCGGAACAAGCCATCATGTTGCCCCCGTTGAATTCAGAGAAAAACTGGCTTTTTCTGATGAACAACTCATCGAATCCCTCCATCACCTACGTGAATCATATCGTGTTCATGAGGCAGTAATTCTCTCTACTTGTAACCGCGTAGAGGTATATGCTGTAGCAGATTCCCAACAAACAAGTGAAGCACCTATCAAAGTAATAATGGACTTTGTGTCACGGTACCATAAGATTGGTGTTGATACTCTCAAAAAATGGAGTTATCGTCATCACAACCTTGGGACCATCCAACATCTATTTAGGGTAACATCAAGTCTCGATTCTATGGTTGTGGGTGAGTCGCAGATATTAAGTCAGGTAAAAGAAGCGTTTGACATATCCCGTTCTGCAGGGGGTGCGGGAACAATACTCAATCGTCTTTTTCCAAAAGCATTCAGCGTTGGCAAACGAATCCGATCGGAAACAACGATTGCTACTGGGGCTGTCTCAATTAGTTATGCTGCAGTTGAACTTGCCAAAAAAATCTTCAACGCATTAGAAGACAAAACCGTTGCAATAATAGGTGCTGGTGAAATGAGTGAACTGACTGCTAAACATCTCGTAGCAAATGGGGTTTCTAAAGTGATCGTCGCTAATCGCACTTATGAACGAGCAGTCAAAATTGCTGAAAAGTTTAAAGGTATTCCTGTCGCTTATGAGGACGATCTCAATTTCCTGATTGATGCGGATATTGTTATCAGTTCCACTGATGCACCACACTACCTCATTGAACGTCAACCACTCGCTGAAATCATGAAAAAACGGAAGCACAGGTATATGTTTCTCATTGACATTGCTGTCCCGCGTGATATAGAACCTGATGTCAGTAAAATTAACCATGCCTTTCTATATAATATTGATGATTTAGAAGCAGTTGTAGCCTCTAATCTCAAAGACCGACAACAAGAGGCGACCCACGCAGAACAAATCGTGACTGAGGAGGCGAGAAGGTTCCACGACCAGATACAAATCCTTGAAGTCAATCCAACCATAAAAGCACTTCATCAACAGTTTAAGGAAATCGCTGAAACGGAACTACAGGCGTGTGTTGATAAGTCCGAGTTGACCAATACACAGGAAGCAGCGGTTGCATCTATGACACAGGCAATTGTCAAAAAACTCCTCCACCATCCCGTCACCAATTTACGACACTCAGTCAACGACGGGAATACTGACCACGCACAGTATGTTCACGCAATTCAAGAACTGTTCGCTTTGAATGAAATTGATGAAAAGGATCAGGAATGAACCGCTCAATAACAATCGGCACGCGTGGCAGCCAACTCGCCCTCTGGCAAGCACAATTTGTTAAGCGTCAATTAGCACACTATTTCCCAAAAGTTGAAGTTAACCTAAAGATCATCAAGACCACTGGAGATGCCGTCCTGGACCGTTCATTGGTGGGGCTTGGTAAAGGTGTTTTTACCAAAGAGATAGAGATCGCACTTCATAATAGAGAGATAGATCTTGCTGTCCATAGCCTTAAAGACCTACCGACCGAATTACCAGATGGACTTTACATCGGTTCTATCCCTACAAGAGAAGATCCGCGGGATGTGTTAATAACATCATCTGGATCTTCTTTAGAGGATTTACAGAGTGGGGCAAAAATCGGTACAACAAGTCCAAGACGAAAAGCACAACTCCTACACATCCGTCCAGATTTACAAGTCGTTGATATCCGTGGCAATGTTGATACGCGGTTACGAAAGCTGCAAGAAACAGATCTTGATGGAATTATTCTCGCTGCTGCGGGAATAATACGGCTAAAGAAAGAGCATCACATCACCCAATATTTTGATACTGAGAAAATGGTTCCAGCGGTAGGTCAGGGTGCCTTGGCAATTGAAGTGCGTGATAATGACACTGTCGTTGAGAAGCTGCTTGCTCCACTGAATAATACTACGACAGCATCGGAAATAACTGCTGAGAGAACATTATTGGAGTGCCTTGGTGGAGGGTGTCAACTACCTATTGGTGCTTATGCTAAACGCATTGATGACGGTGTGCTTTCACTTATCGGAACTGTATGCCATCCTGAAGGTAAGTTGCGAATTGTGGAAAAGGCTACTGGAAATATAAACAACCCCGAACACTTAGGGAAAGTCGTTACCGAAAAACTCCGCAACAGTGGAGCAGATGAACTCTTGAAAACGTTGTAATACCTATTCTAATAATTATTGTTACATTATCGGCTTCAACCATTATTGTTGACTGAAAATCTTTCTTCTGTAGGAGCGACCTCCTGGTCGCGATCGGGAAATCAAGAAATCAATGGTATGAATGCCATTACGGCATTACCGGGTCGCTCCTATATGTATTCCTCAACAAACTCATTTATTAGAAAATGGTATAAGATATTGAATAGGAATTTATGAGTACAACACATACTGGCATTGTTTACATTGTAGGTGCAGGTCCTGGCGATAAGAAACTAATTACACTAAAGGGTGTGGAGTGTCTACAGCAAGCAGATGTGGTGATCTACGATCTGTTGTTAAACGATACATTACTGGAACATTGTCCTGCACACACCGAAAAGATAAAAGCACCTGATCCCAGAATCCGGGCAACCCGTCAAACTGAAATCAATCATTTGCTTGTTAAGTATGCGAAGACTGGAAAAACCGTGGTTCGTCTAAAAGGTGGAGACCCTTATATCTTTGGTCGTGGTGGTGAGGAAGCGATGGCACTCTCAGAGGAAGGTATTCCGTTTGAAATAGTTCCCGGTGTTACCTCAGCCATTGCTGCTTCTGCTTATGCTGGAATTCCAGTTACACATCGAGATTATGCATCATCCGTGGCATTCGTCACAGGTCATTCTGCAGCACTACACTCTAATTCGAACATCAATTGGAAATCTCTCGCAACAGCAGTAGATACACTCGTCGTCTATATGGGGGTTGCACATCTCCCTCAGATTGTGGAACGCTTGACCACACACGGGAGAGACGCACAAACCCCCGTGAGTTTGGTGCGTGTCGGAACGACCCCCCAACAAATTGTTGTGCAAGGCACTCTTGCGGATATTGTAGAAAAGGTAGAAGAGATCCAACTGAAAAGTCCCGCGATAATAGTCATTGGGGAGGTGAACACACTCCGGCAACAATTACGGTGGTTTGACACTAAACCTCTCTTTGGCAAACGAATTCTTGTTACCCGTGCTCGTGCACAGGCAAGCGGATTTGTTAACATATTAGAAGAAAATGGTGCAGATGTCATCCAATTTCCAACCATAGAGGTCCGTCCTCTTGATATTGATAGTACAAATATTCCTACCCCTGAAAAGTATGATTGGGTGATCTTTACAAGTGTGAATGCTGTTGAGATATACTACAAACACATTCAAGAGAAAGGAATGGACACGCGAGCATTCAGTGGATGCAACATCTGTGCAGTTGGTCCGAAAACAGTTGCAGAATTGAAAAACGTCGGTATTAACCCAGATTTCGTTCCTTCACAATCAAGCGGAAGGGTTGTCGCTGCAGAAATAGATGGTGTGAATGGAAAAAATATCTTACTTCCCCGAGCAAAAATTGGAACACCAGACCTTCCCCAGATATTACGGGAAAGAGGTGCACATGTTGATGATGTATCTATCTATGATACTGTCAGGGTTGAGAACGAACGCAGCGAAGTTATTGCCAAGGACTTATTAAATGGAGAGATCGATTTCGTTACTTTTACCAGTTCTTCAACAGTAACAAACTTTCTTGAGATGTTTCCAGAACATAATGCCACTGATTTGTTAGCAATTGTTAACGTTGCAGTGATCGGTCCTTCCACAAAAGCAACAGTGGTCAAACACAAAATACGCGTTGATGTTGTTGCGAAGGATGCTACAATAGAAAGCTTAACAGAAGGGATTATCGCAGCATTTCATGATTAATCACTGTCCTACTGGTCGGACGCAACGGAAACCTACAGATATGTAGTTGTGCGCAGGAATATTGCTACCATAATTTCCACCGAATCGCCGTGATAGTCCCTGTACTCCGCGACTTGATCTGATCTTTAAGAAATTGTTTGTAATATCTACTATCATTTCACTGTAAACTGGGATTTGGTTGTTTTCGCTTAAATCACTGTTACCTATCTTGTCAAGACACCATTCACTCACATTCCCCAACGTATCGTAGAGACCGTACCCATTAGAAGGGAAACTACCGACAGGCGTAGTCTTTTCATAACCATGTTCAGCTACAGCAAAATTAGCTTGTGTGCCGTCTGGTTCTGTATCTCCCCACGGATATTTCTTCCCTACCAAACCACCGCGCGCTGCTTTTTCCCATTCGGCTGCTGTCGGTAACCGTTTACCTACCCAACGTGCGTACAACATAGCATCAAACCAAGTAACATAAATCATAGGATGTTTGTCGGATGGAGAGTATTCGGCAATTTTCTCCCAATCAGGTGAACGGTATCCAGTTTCATTAACAAATTGCTTATATTCACCTACGGTGACCTCATATTTGTCTATGTAAAATGCATCAATATAGACACTATTATCTGACCTGTTTTTTCTTTTATGGTGCCACATCACAAACTCACCAGATGGAATCAACACCATGTTATCAGGAATAGGTGTTTCTACATTGTATGCTAAGTAATCCGCACCATGTTTCCAATTGAATTGAAAATTAAGTTCACCGGGTGTAAAGATACCTAAGATAGTAACTGTTTTCTTGTTCGGAATAGTGTCTATACTGTATGAGAAAGGTGCTGTATTTGGGATTACGGTGATGTCTTCAGGGACACCGTTAAAGGTTAGCGTTATTATATCATTTGGTTTAATAGCACTCCCGTTGGGAGGATTCGCAGTAAGAAAATTGATTATATCCTGTTTATTTTCTACTTTATCTGGTACATCCTTCACACAACGAAATCCTCCGAGTTCACTTGTGCTTTTAGGTTGGAACCGGTTGCGAATAGCAACGCGTACAGATGATGCACGACCCAACCAAGAACCTCCACGTATCCCACGGTGTGTCTTTATCTTCTTGTATGTTTCTACAATTTCTGCGATAGTATCTGCACCTGAAACCGGATTTACACTCGGGGAAATAGAATAATAGTGATCATCATATTCATCCAGAACCTGTTCCCAAACATTGCCTACCATATCATATAATCCGTATGGATTGGATGCAAATTTTCCAACGGGTGTTGTTTTCCCGATATTTTCATCGTAGTTAGCTTTGCTACTGTCAATAGTATCTCCCCACGGATATCTTTTACCTTTCAAGCCACCGCGTGCTGCACGTTCCCACTCCGCTTCAGTAGGTAACCTCTTACCCGACCATATTGCATAAGCCATCGCGGCATACCATGATACAGAAGTAACTGGATGATTGCCTTTCCACCTTGGATAGTTATTCCCTTTCCAGTCACGCAAATAATTCCCATCATGGTATTTTGGGTCTATATGTTCTTTTTGCCATACTGGATTCGCAAGAAGAAATTCCCTATATTGTTTATTTGTGACTGGGTATATATCCATATAAAAGGCATCAACATAGACGGTGTGTGCGGGTTGTTCATTTAACCAAGTATTCATATAAGTGACACGATCTGTAAATTCTCGCCATTCTGCAACTACATCTTGAGTCCCCATCTGAAACTCACCCGCGGGTATAAGTGCCATGTTTTCAAGTGGTTCGTGAGACTGTTTGCAACCGTTAAGAATTAATGTGCCCCAAATCAATAGTAAAATAACATGGTAAATTCGCCTATCCATAATATAACACTCCTAATAGATTCTATTACTACAGATGATTATCTTAATGTTTACGCAACATTAGACGAACTGAAAAATACACCAACTATAGTTTATCAGGACTTACACAAACTTGACGAGGATAACCCAAACAAGCAAATCTAAGAACTTTCATAGTAAAATGACACAATATTATGCCGGAAGGTTGCATATTATAAATATAGAATTAGAAAATATAGGGCAAGATATATTTCACAATAACTTGTTTGTAAACTGTTATTGTCCCGAAAATTGAATAAAACAAGGCACACAGTATCAAACCAATCTGTTTATATATCGGTGGTTGAATTTCCTTTGGTAAGAATTTTCTGTTGACGTATAGAGTATGTATTGAACACATAACAAGTTGATATCCTCCTACCGTTGCTGATACTATAATCATCAATAAAGGTTTTGCAAGATACATTGCAACGACACCCCATAGAACATAGACGAGGACAATTGGATAGTAGATCCATTTTGCATTATGATCATCCAATTTTCTTGCACTTCTAAAACCTGTCCAAATAATGTCGGTGAAACGTCTCGGAACACCATCTACGCCACCAAGTTGTGTTGAGAATAGCACCCAAAACCCACATAAAAGTGTTAGATACCACAAAACTCTACCACCCCTTTGTGCTAATCCATCCGCCTGAAATCCTGCGGCTGCCCACTGATCCATCTCTTGCCCTGAAGGCACATATTCAAGTGTCAACATTGCGGGTAATGCTAATCCGATGAAACACCCAACGACCCAGATATAGTACTGTTCAAATCTAACATATTTCCACCACTCCTTGAACCGTGTGAGATTCTCAGGTGTGATTCTGAACACTTTCCCCAAGTGAGAGAGTGTAATCTTTTGTCCACCGATGATAGACGGGATCGCACCAACCAAACTACTCATACCCCATCCTTTATCTCGGACATAGTTCGAAATAGTTATGTTTCCTAAACCCCCACTTCCTGCATAAGCAGCAAACGCACCAAGTAGTAGCCAGTCAAAATTCCCACTACTTACTTCTGGTGGTAATGCCCCAAAACTGAAGAATCCTTTAATGACAGTCCACCACACACTTGGTGAGACAAGAACTAAATCTATGATAACCAAATATCCTATAATCCATGCGACCATAAATAGCAATACTTTTTCAAGGGCATTATATATCTTTCCACCGAACATAATAATTGCTAAGCACGCGAAAAATATAATGTATGCGAAAACTCGTACAGTATTCTGATCGGCATCTGCAGGCATTCTTCCTATCCATGCAGCAGCAAGGGCAGTTGCTGCTGCCATTGCCCATCCGGGCCAAATACTGAAAAAGTCTACACTGGAATAAAAAATTGCCCAGAACCTCGGTCCTGGTTTACACCGCATGTAACCACTCAACATCGGTTCACCAGTATAAAGAGTATAACGGATCGCCTCTGTGTTTAAAACTGATTGAAGGATAATTGCGATTGTAGCAATCCAGAGTAATGTGCCGCCGTATTGAGCAGTAATAGCCGGTCCTAACAACCACTCGCCACTACCAATTGAGGCACCTAATGCAATAATCCCAGGTCCTAATATGCTTCGGAATGCTTTGCCAAATTGATATTGTGGTGGAGCGGGTAGTTCATCTACCTCCCAATCGGGTAGTGTGCCACCATCAACACGTTCATTCGTTTCTTCCATAAATTACTACTCCCAAAAGATATTTATATCTAATTTTTCTGCAATGTTTGCGAGACTTTGCAAATGATTTGTATGGATAGGTATACCATTCTCTATCCATTTGTCGTAGTTATTCCACTCTATTTCTCCCGGCAGATAGACTTGTGAAAACCCTTCGGCAGTTTTCGCGCTGTGTATCTTGTGGATGCCTTGTTTCACCTCAGAGATATATGTATCAAAATCAGTGAAATTCTCAATATTTATTGCAATGAAGAAGTGCTCGGATGTTGTTAATGTCTTATTGCAAGCCATCATACCACCTGTCAGAGGACCCGCCAAAATTCCCATTATGAGAGCCAATCCATAACCTCTTGCCCCTCCAGCGGGTGCCATCAAACGTCCCTGATTTGGATCGTTACTCGGTTGTCCTGTATCATCAACTAACCATCCCTCCGGAATCGGTCTGTCATACATCCTTAACGTTGCCACTTTTCCCCATGAAGATACACCGCACGCCATATCCAACACAATAGGATGTTGATCACCTGTTGGTAAAGCATAACTCATGGCATTGTTTGCAACTACTGCTTCTGCTCCACCAGGGGGAACAATGGAAGGATTACCTGTATTTGTCGTTGAAAATCCGATCATCTGATTCGACGCAGCCATAATTGAATAGCAAGCAGCTGCACCAAAATGTCCAGCATTGTGCACACCTGCTGCAGCGATACCTGTCGTTTTCGCTTTTGAAATCGCAGTTTCCATCGCCAGTGTGCTTGCCAAATGTCCCATTCCATTGTCGCCGTCTATCACAGCAAAACTTGGACCTTCCGAAACAATACTGAGATTCGGTTTTGGGTTTAACTTGTCATCAAGCACTAAATTCAGATATCCGGGAAGGGCACGAGTACCGTGTGAATGAACTCCGCGCAGGTCGGTTTGCACCTGAAGTTTTGCCATCAGTTCTGCATCTTCAGCAGGGAGACCTGCTTTTTCACACAAAGAACGGGCAAAATCGTGCAGCTTCACTGCATCAACAACAACTTCTTGCATCTAAACCTCTGAGAAAACAGAATTAGTCGTCATTTTAGCAGATACAGGATGATGAATCAAGCACAAATAGGTGTTCGGGTGTGTAAATATTTTTCCATCAACTAAACCAACTTTCATGCTGGGCATGCTTATTTTCTCGATTCTGACAAAAAACTGAAAACTGAAACATACATGAAACATACATGAAACATATTGTTCCGACCCCCACGTTCCCCTTCCAACCTCCCAAACCACGTGTTATAATACTATCACTATGAAAAACGCAACCACATCCAAATCCAACATAACCGTATTCGT
>JAPOQK010000111.1 GCA_026710795.1 Candidatus Poribacteria bacterium | reverse complement strand
TTACCATACGGTAACCTTTTAAGGAGGAATATTCCGATGAAATTCAATGACATACACAAACAATTCGCCGTCAAATCCTTCGCAAAAATGATGACACGATCAGAAACCCAAAGTAGGTAGTAGGTCAAGATAAGAAAAAGACCAAAAAAGAGCAAATAAAAAAAAGCGAAATTCGCGTCACATTCCTTATCCTGACTGGATGCAAAACGTCACAGTGACGTGCAAAAGGTCACACTTTTTAGCACATACAGATGAACAATGTAAGGGTAAAATAACAGATATAGATTTCGCTTCTCTCTACACGACCTACAAGAGATGATATTGAATTGTGAAAAATATATCCGAAAAAACCGAAAACTATATAACCCTGCTATGAAAAAGAATATTATTGACAAAAAAATGCATATTTAATAACATACAATTGTAAGTTCACGCGGGAGAGAAACAATGCGACAACGCAAATTTGGTAAATCAGGTTTGACCGTCTCCGAAATCGGCATGGGAACATGGGAACTCGGAGGACGCGAATGGGGAGACATTGGCGAAAAGGAAGCCGTGGATTTACTGCGATACGCTTTTGAAAAGGGCGTTACCTATTATGACACCGCTGACCAATACGGTGGGGGTCGCGCTGAACGTCTCTTAGGAGAAGCTTTCTCTGTCCTCGGTTCAAGGGTTCTCATCGCTACAAAGCTCGGATATGAACTGGACTCCGATGGATGGATTAGTCAAGGTGGAAAAGTACCCGCATTCAACGCATCACGAGACTATATACGACAAGCAGTTGAAGGGAGTCTCACCCGATTGAAAAGGGATGTGATAGACATCTATCAATTCCACTCACCGCCTCCTTCTGAAATATGGGATGAAGCGTTCGGAACTATGGAGGAACTTAAATCCGAAGGGAAGATCCGTTTTTACGGGTTATGCCTCGGAAATGAAGAACAAGCACTTAAGGCAATTAATGAAACAGGCATCACCTCGCTAATGCTTACATACAATATCCTTAATCAAGGAATGGCAAAACCTGTGATGGAAACTGCAGCGAAAAAAGGTATTGCTGTTGTCGTGCGTCAACCTTTGTCATCGGGTTTACTTTCAGGGAAACTCAACGCTGACACAGTCTTTGCTGAAAACGATTATCGGAAAACTTGGCAACGTGAGAAATTCCTTTCAGACTTAGAAAAGGTTGACCAGATAAAATCAGTCGTTAAAGGAAAAACAAAAAGCCTTCCACAAGCCGCGCTAAAATTTATCCTGGCACACCCAGCAGTCTGTAGTGTTACACCCGGCATGATGACACCCGCGCAAATTGATGATGGTGTCACCACCTCTGGTGCATCTCCACTACCAGCTGCCATCTTGAAAAAGCTGCGCGACAATTAAGGAAAACGAATGAAAGTGATTGCAGACCTATGTGTTGTTCCGATGGGTGTCGGTGTATCTGTCTCAAAATATGTTACTGCATGTGAAAAAGTGCTCAAAGAAGCGGGACTTAAAACAAAACTGCACGCCTATGGCACTAATATTGAAGGTGAATGGGAGACAGTGTTTGATGCAATCAAACGCTGTCATGAAGTAGTGCATGAGATGGGAGCACCACGAATTACCACTACGCTAAAGTTTGGGACTCGGATTGATAAAGCACAAACGATGAAAGATAAAGTTGATAGTGTTCATAAACAGTTGGTAGCAGAATAATAGAACTTTTATTATAATTTTACTTGACTTGTTTTCACATTTTGCTATAATACCGTGTAGATATTATTTATCTATATTTAATATATAAAGACAACAGAACAATGAATAACTTGTGGAGGATTAAATTAATGTTTAGAAAATTCTTTGTCATAGGAATGGTTTGTTTGATGAGCCTTTCAATTATGGCACTTACTACTGATGCACAGACGCCTGTTACTGGACCGTATCTCTGGATGGTTGCCCCATGTGAACCAAACCAAGGTGGTCAAAATTCTACGGATGTTGATTCACTTGATGTAGCCAGTAATGGAGATGTGACTGAAGAGATGGTTGCAAAAAAAGGAGCAAGAGAAGGAGATGTGGTCGGTGATTATGAATGGACAACCGGAACTCTTCCTGCTGACGGTAACATAAATGCCATGCTCATTACTATTGGGATGGTACAAAACGCTGATCTCAATGATATTAGTTCTTATGCGTTAATTGTCCTAAGAACCAATAAAGCACAACCGAATGTAGATATGGGTGTTAGTAGTGATGACTCTATCAAAGTCTGGGCTAACGGTGAAGAGGTACATAAAAATGCTGTTAATCGCGGACGAGGTGCTGCAGGTGCTTACCAAGATCGTTTTAAGATTAACTTGGAAAAAGGAAATAATCTCTTAATGATTAAGGTGAGTGAACGCGGCGGCGGATGGGGTATGTACGTTGGTGTCGCAGGTGATTATGATATAGTTGGTATTGATGCTGTTTTGCCCGTTGAACCTGCTGATAAATTAACAACACAATGGGCAGAAATAAAAAATATTAGATAAGTCTATTTGATTAAATTGTGGTTTTTTGTTAAACTAATTAAGAAATAATCGTTTATCCTTATGATGTATATCATAAATTAATATTAGCGGATAAATGGTATATATGAATTATAGTTCATATTCTTGAAAAACTAATGGAGGTTTTTAATGTACAGGAAATTATGTGTAATAGGATTAGCATTTTTGATGGTTCTGTCGATCATGCCACACACCGCTGATGCACAAGAGGCTATTACGGGTGAATGGCTCTGGATGATCGCTCCAACCGAAGCAGACCAAGGCGGTCAAAATTCTACCGACATTGATTCACTTGCAGTTGCAAGTGAGGATGCTGTCACTGAAGCAATGGTTGCTGCGCTTGGTGCCACAGAAGGTGATACAGTCGGAGATTATGAATGGATCTTGGCTGAACTCCCCGCAGACGGTAATATAAATACTATGCTTGTTGAAGCAGGTGTGACTGAAAATGCAGATATGAACGATGTTTCATCTTATGCACTCATTACGCTCGTTTCTGCTGAGGCGCAGACCGATGTGACTTTAGGTGTAAGCAGTGATGATTCAATCAAAGTTTGGCTCAACGGAGCAGTCGTTCATACCAATGCTGTGAACCGTGGTCGCGGTGCCGCAGGCAGCTATCAAGATACCGTTCAGGTAAATCTTAGAGCAGGAAACAACCTGTTATTGATTAAGGTGAGTGAACGCGGCGGCGGATGGGGTATGTTTGCAGGTATTGATGCCGACGTTACAACCTCATATAGACCCGCTCTCCGACACATCACAGGCGAATATCTCTGGATGATCGCTCCAACCGAAGCAAACCAAGGTGGTGCCAATTCAACAGACATTGACTCCCTCGCAGTTGCAAGTAATGATGATGTTACTGAAGCAATGATTGCTGAGAATGGCGCAACCGAAGGGGACAGTGTAGGTGATTACGATTGGATCCTTGCTGAACTCCCCGCAGGTGGAGATATAAACGCAATGCTCGTTGAAGCAGAGGTGACAGATAATGCAGATTTCAATGATGTTTCATCCTATGCAGTCATAACCCTCGTTTCTGATGAAGCGGTAGATAATGTAACAATGGGTGTTAGCAGTGATGACGCAATCAAGGTCTGGCTCAACGGTGAAGTGGTGCATACTAACGCAGTAAACCGCGGACGTGGCGGTGCTGGGTCCTTCCAAGATATTTTCACTGTTGATCTGCAAGAAGGTGACAATCTGTTGATGATCAAAGTTAGTGAACGCGGTGGCGGATGGGGTATGTTCGCCGGTATCGGTGCTGATGTAGAAACAGCCTACAGACCCTCTTCTACTGACGTTGACACTGCTGTTGAAGCTAAGGATAAACTTGTCACAACTTGGGGCAAGTTAAAAGGTGCTAAGTAACACCACAGATTTATATCAATAAATAATAAAGGACAGTGTTATAACACTGTCCTTTATTATTTAATTCCTTGGTAAGATATTTCTTTCGCAATTATTCTTTCAACGATTCCATCAATCCCATAAACACCGGCAGCGATTCTCTAAACCCATCCTCTCGTGTCCCATTCTCAGGTGTATATACACTTTCAAAAGAGATAGTCCCTTGATATCCATCTCTCTTTAAGGCGTTCATAATATCTGTATAATAAGGAACCATCTGTCCTTGTCCCATTGCACAGAATTCAAAGGTCGCAGCAGGAAGATTGACAACACCGTCCTTGAGATGGATATGTGCAATATGGTCGCGTATGATTTCATAGCCATCAGGATATGGCACTTCGGTACAATAGAGTGAACTACACGGATCCCATAGGACTTTAAGATGTTCGGTTGCTAATTCATCAATCAATTTCCGAGCAAGCAGTGCAGATGTGATGTTAGAAGAGATCGCAGTCTCAACCACCAATGTAATGTTTGCCGCTTCTGCAATCTGTAGCGGTTCTTCTAATCGGTTCAGTAGTGTTGACCACGCTCCTTCAGATACAATCGGCTCCGCACCAAATAACACCATCTCCTTTTGGAAACTGAAAATCCGAACCAGACCCGTACCAAGTGCTTGTGCGATTTCTATGCATCTTTGTAACGTGTTGAGTTGATCACGATAAGCGGGTGCGTCCACAGCAATATTAACAGGTGTCCCTGCCAAATTGTGATGTGAGATACACGACACCTTCAAATCTCGTGACTGTATAAGATCATTAACCTTTTCAACATCTGAATCGGTTAACTCACCAACCTGCTTTTCCCACAGATACTGTAATTCAACATACTTCAAATCGGTCTCGACCATCGTATCAAGCGCATACTCGAAATCCCTGCTGATACCATCCGTGATGATCCCTATTTTTGGTTTATTTCCCATTTAACCCCCCATCACCCCTAAGTTCAATCAGTCCGTTTTTTTTACTTCAATACCAGCAATACTTTCGAGTATTTTGATAATCGTCCAATTATCCTCATCAGGATTTACCGCCTTTCCAGCTTGAAACAACTCAAAAGCGGCACTCGCTGCAAACAGAGGCACACCGCAATCATTCGCCATACTTTTCGCAAGACTAAGATCTTTATACATCGTTCCAATATTACTCTGCCCTTTAAAGTTTCGTTCTAATATGTTCTCTGTGGTATCCTTAAAAAGAAAATTGCCGACAACGCTCGTACTAACAACCTCACGAAGCATCTCTGGTTTTACGCCTGCTTTAACAGCAAGTGTCAGCGATTCAAATATACCTGCATAGGTAGTACCAATCAGGACTGCGAGCGCAGACTTGACAGTTTGTCCCATCCCGATTTCTTCACCAACGTGATATATATCTTTTCCGACTGCTTCAAGGATTGGCAATGATGCTTCAAATAACTCTTTCTTTGCTGCAACCATCATCGTGAGAGTTCCTGCGGCTGCACCGGGTGCACCACCACTCACAGGTGAATCTATGATGCTAACCCCTTTCGCTTCAACCAGTTCGGACACCTCAATTACCTGTGAACGTCCTATAGTTGCTGTGATAATAACCGTTGCATCGGGTTTCAATCCTGCTAACAAACCATTTTCAGTAAGAAGTACTTCCTTGACTTGATCAACGTTGAGAACCATGATGAAGACTGCATCAGATGCTTCCCCTACCTCTTTTGGAGAGGCAGCGGCATGTGCTCCCAATCGAGAAAGCCTTTCCAGTGGTTCCGTTCTTACATCATATACCGTGAGTTCATGTCCCGCTTTCAAGATATTTTTTGACATGCCAGTTCCCATATTACCAACGCCGATCAGTCCTACTTTTGTCATCATTCACTCCTGAATATATGTTGTTAATCTTACAATATTGTAATCTTGCTATTGCTACACAACGCTATTTTATGGCACAACAAGGAGTAAGTCAAGCACTCCTCTTATTTTAGGATGTTGATCTTCTTTTCGCAGTCAACAACCGTGTCATTGCCCCTTCAACGGGTTGGGTTATTTCGGGAACTGCTTCAATTTCAACATCTTCACGTGAGGATATGTTTTCAACCTGTGTATAGATTTCTGAATTAGATATTGTGACTGCTGCACCTTTCTTCTGTGTAAGCTGTGACAGCGAATCAGGAATAACTGTTTCAGATTGTCTGCGAAACTGTGCGCGGAGTTCTGCCAAATACCCACTCGCTATACTAAACCGACGCAGAATCATCTCCAAAACAAACAGCACAACAGCAATAATTAACAACGTATGAGAAAGCGATTTTCGGCTCTCAATCGGGGTTCCTTCGGGGTTAGTTATCTGAGATATAGTTGGTTCATAAATGCCTCCAGTAGACTCAGAAAGCATCTTTAGCAAGTCATCGTTAACATCAAAATTCGCATATTCAGCAGGATAGGAGAGTGAAAGGGTCTCTGTCTGTTTATGTGTATCACCTTCCCCTTTGGCAGTCACGATATAGGAACCGCTATTGTGCATCTGGAATGACCCAGCGTAACGAGTAGCACTTTCCTGTTGTATCTCAACAGATTGACTTGTACCATTCGGCACTGCAACTTGCACCATATAAGATGCCGTAGATGCATTTTGGGTATCAATGACAACGTGTCCTCTGCCATTACGGGATGAAACGATTAGATCAAAATCCGTTCCTGTCCCCTCAGTCGGTAAAGTCCAGTTGACAATTTGCCCCCAAAACTTACCGAAATTTGACCACGAAATCCATTCTTTACTCCATGCAGGTTTGATGTCCGATGTCCACGCGACAGATTTTCCCAAACCGTAATTCCAACCTGCAAGAATAGGTTCATCTTTATTCGATGTGATAAATACTTGTGCTGCCGTTTTCTCTGCCGTTGCGACATATCCATACAGTAACGGCAACGTATCAATACCTTCCAAAATTGGGGTTGTATGGTTAACTATTTTGGGTTGGAACTGTTCCTGAACTATATAACTTTGGGTTTCACGAACGGCATCCATCAACACTTCTGGTAGTTCTTGCACATTCTTAACATGCACAGATCGTCCCACCCCCGTATCCTCTATTTCCTGTAGTAGTTTTGTGTCTGCATCACCAATTCCGATCACGGTAATACCGATGTTTGCATCGGTCACTTTTTTTACTGTCTCTATAAATCCAGAGTGGTCCTCGCCAGATTTTACATCTGATAATAGAATAACATGTTTCCGTTTCGCATCAGCATTCTTGAGAATCCTTCCTGCCTCTTCAATTGCCGATCCCATTGCAGCTGTTCCGCCCGTTGGTTTAAGCCTTCCAACAGCGTCAATCAACATATCATGGTCATTAGTAAGGGATGCAATAAAACGCTTGTTAACGTCAAAACCCAATATTGCAGCTTGATCCTCATCCTCTATATTTCTAATACCCGCACGTATTGCTTCAATTGCCAGTTCAATCTTTTGCTGTGGACCAGCGTAATTTGCCATGCTTCCCGATGTATCAATAACAAACACAAGCGCAACAGACTCTTGTCGTTCACGAGGTGTCATCTCTACGGGCAGGATACGTTCCAAAGCAGTATCTGTCGAACCTCCAACACCGAATGTCCGGTCACCACCGATAGCCACTAACCCGTGTCCAACATCACGCACATAGGTTTCAATTACATCAAGCTGCTCCGACGATAGTGAATCAGAAGAAACGTTACTAAGGATCAACCCATCGTAATGTTGAAGCTGAACCAGTTCTGTTGGTATCTCTACAGCAGGTATAACATGAATAACAAACCCATTCTCCTCAAGTACTTCTTTTAAGCTATCTGCATATTCAAAGTCACCTTCCACGTAGAGAACGTTAGGTTTGTCCTGAGTTTGAACCACACCATAAGCTTGATTATTCTCAAGAATTACATCGTTGATGTTTAACTTCAGTTGATATGTATGTGTAAGATTTTCCCATACCTGTTGTGTCGGCAACGTTAACACATTTTTATCTTCTTCAAGGTCGAATTCAAGATCAGTGATTGGAATATCATTATGATAAAGAGTTGCTGAAACAGTTGGTATGCTACCGTCTGTTTCAATGATTGCCTGTATAGTGAAGGATTGCCCTTTTCTAACCTTATTCGGTAATTGAAGTTCCTGTATCTGAATCGGATCTTTTACAGAACTTAATGGAACAGTCAAAATTTCCACATCACTTGCAGCAAGCAACGGTAAATAATCAATTATTGTAAAATTACCATAATTATGGATTCCATCACTAAAAAGCACAATACGTCTATGGTAATTGTCCGGGAGTAGTTCAAGGGAGCGTTCGAGAGTAGTTAGAATATCCGTACCATCACTTTCAGTGGATAATTCCATCAGATCTGATTCCAACATAGGTTGTCTTTGCACCTCCCCCATTTCAATTAAGACAGATGCTTCCCGTGAAAGACCGATAACCCCATATTGGTCTGTAGGTTTCAATTCGGCAATAACGGAATTAATCCTATTTATTGCGATTTGCCGTTGAGTCTGGTCAATGCTTTCGGATGTATCAAGTAGAAATGCTACTGCCAGTCGTTGTTCTCTGTGAGTTCGTTGCAGATTTGCCAAGGCGAGGATAATACATAAAAGTACAGTACATCTGAGGAGGAAAGTGGTGCGTCTTCGCCATTTCGCAGCAATGACAGTTGTTCGCAATTGGATAATGTAAAAAATGGGGATTATCGCAAGCAGCAGTAAGAAGAGAGGGGATTGAAAATCAAACATCTGCGAATTTCCCAATTGATATACGAAATTCTTTGCACACTATCAAGAAAACCAAATGCAGGGTTTTGGTCATCACCCATTACTTACTGTTTGGTATATAGGACAGAATCAAGATTGGAGAGATGTGTAGGGGGAAGTATCATAACAAATGTCCCGAAACCGGATTTCAATTACTTTATTTTGCTTGAAGACGTTCAAGTTTTGATAAAGCCTCGGCGAGTGCCACTTCAGCGTTTTCGGCGCGTGTCTCAGCGTTCTGTCGTGCGGTGGCTTCTTGTTGTGCGCGTGTCTCAGCGTTCTGTCGTGCGGTGGCTTCTTGTTGTGCGCGTGTCTCAGCATTTTCGGCGCGTTCAGGAGGCGTTTGTAACCATTGCGAAGTGTTAGGATCATATAACCGTAATACGTCGCCATGTTCCCCCAACTCCAAACCTAAAACTGTTGATGGTAGCCGTTCATTTACAAAACTGATCTCTTGATATACGCCATCAATCAACTGAAATCCAATAAAACTCGGAACAATCTGTTCCAGAGGATCGTAGATAAAGTACTCTTTCACCGAAAGGACAGAAGCATAAAGTTCTTTCTTCTTACCAAAATCCTTAGCAAAAGTGCTCGGACTCGCGACTTCCAGTACAAAATCAGGCGTGGTTGCTTCTTCCCACGTCAGATAGGTATTCCGTTGTTTTTTAGCGACACCAAAAACAACAAACACATCAGGGGAAATAGACTTTTTCGGGTTACCTTCCTCGTAATACATAAGTAGATTTCCCGATACATAAACATCATCAGAATCTTGGTAATGGTGTTTTAACATCTGAATAAAATCTATCATCAGGTCTCGGTGTCTATCAGTTTCTGCCATAGGTTTGCCATCCGATTCCGGATAGACTATTGTCGGCGCAGACTGTATTTTTTTCTGCATCGTTTCATCTCCCAGTATCAAGATATATTAATTCAGCGTAGTGTTTTTAAAGTATATTACAAAATTAGATTGATGTCAAGATTATGATTGTAGAGATAGTAGAGATCTGCCTTCTATTGCTTATGAAGTTCTTCAAAATACACTTCTGCAATTTGGTGTTCAGCTGTGTGCGTCAACCCATATCGTTTGCACAATGCTATATATTCTGCGATCAGGGTACGCCGTCGTTTCGTTTCAATTTCCCCGCCTGCTACCAACATCGCTTTATAAGCGGGAATAGACGCTTTTTCTACGCGGGCTTGTACGTCAGAATTATCTGCAAGTGCTAATGCTTCTTGGAAATAGTCAAACACGCGTTGTGAACTCTCTGCATCCAAACCCACATCCTCTGGTGTTGGGAAACACCTTGGGTGCAAGTTTCGCTCCTCTGCATTATCGTGGAGATATGTGATGTATTCCATAATCGCAGGTGAAGCCGCTTTGTAATGCAAATTGACGAACTCAGTTAAGACTTCCTGATCGTCAAGATGCGGATTCCAAATAAGATGTGAAATTATGTAATTTCTTAGATCAGAGAATTCACCCGTTAACCCGTTGCCATTTGCTTGCATGAAGATACCTTTGGCATTATTCTGTAAAAAGTAACGGACGTTTGGTCCAATACTACGTAAATTGGGAAAAGGTAAATCGTAGGATCGAAAATTGGTATTGTAATTCCAAATCCAGATGTCATTACAGATTTTACCCCACTCGTTTGTATCCGCGCAAAATGCTTGATTTTGTTCACAATCAGGGTTATCAATGGAATGGAGTGTACAACATTCAATACTACAGAGTTGAATCTGGACATTAGGTCTCGGTTTAACTGTCTTAGGTGGTTTGCGTGTATACCAATAAGCAAGTGTTCCGACTTTGACATCAGGATAGGTTTTCTCAATACGTTCTGCTACTGCATTGACAAAAGTCAACTGAGAACCCATCGGTGTGTCTTCCGCTTTGTTTAGTTCCTCACACTGTTCACATCGGCAGTATGCAGCAGTATCTGCTTGACTGACGCTAATGTTTGCAACATCGGGATTATCGGTGAGCCGTTGAATTGCTGTCTCAGAAGCAATCTCAATAACTTCGGGATTGGTAACACACAACTGAGGTCCACCGCCATGTGTATTCGTATCACGTTTTCCGTCAACTAAAGCATAATACTCTGGATGGCTTTCACCATACGTGTCATAAGGGACAAGCACATGAAATGAATGGTTGATAAGTTGTTGACGAGTTTTTCCACCGAGTTTCTCAGCATCCGTGACAGTATTCACTTTTCGTTTCGCAGCAAATTCTGGTTCGTTTGAATTTTCACGGTAGTAACTCCATCTAAATGAAAACGGAGGTTTGTATGTATAAGTACCACAAGGGATTGTCAACTCTGTGACCTTTGGAATATAGGTATGGTCAGCGGTTAAAAATTGAATACCGATCAATTCCTCAAGGAACTGATATACAGCGTAAAGGACACCACGTGCCACGCCACCATTGAGATATATCTGTTTCTTTTCTATAGTGATACGGATCTCTTCATCGTCCATCGTAGTAGAGGCACCGATAGAAACCTGTCCATCATTGTTAGCAGTGTTTTCGTCTGCTGTTCCAAGTGGTAACGCGAACAAAGCAGCTTGATTGAACCATTTTTGGAATTCTTCGGCGGCATACCTTTCTAAATCAATAGCATCATCAGCGATGACAATACGCCAATTCCGCATCGTTGAGACCAACAACCCCCCACCAGATGATTCAAACATGAGTGTCTTGATAGTTGCCATAATTTGCACCTCAATTCTGTTTAGGATCTTGCCTCGTTACTCGGCATCTGCATTTTCCTGATATTTCCGTTCATTAAACAATATTAAGAAAACTACAGCTGCAAGAACTGTTAAGACAATAGGCACCATAAAGATTTTCGCCCATGCGTGTCTACCGTCTCGGTATTCAAAGTAACCATGTAAGCGTCCACTCACTCCGACCTCTGGGTATCATGTCAAATTATTTTCAATATTCACCATAAATCCAGTTTTCCATCGGTTCAGTTGACTGGACGATATGCATTCCTGCTTCCGAAAATTGCGCAAAAGCTGCATCAGCGGAGTCAGTGTAATCCACTATACCCGTTACAACAACTGGGGATGTTAGATCATCCATCAGATAGATTTTTTCGGTAAGCGTTGCATCCTTTTGCTGGATTTCATCAAGTAGATCATTCACAGTCCACGCGACACAATGGCTTTTTGCCTGTCCTGCAATAATAACACGATCATACGATAACAGCATTTGCAGAAAGTCCGTATTCTTTTGATCAATTGGTTTACCTTCTGCATCGTTTACCACTTCTGGTCGGAGTACAGAGTAGTTTTCTGTCAACGGGTTCTGTCCCTTGGTTTCATAATGCGTCTGGCTGTTGCGAGCAATTGCGTGAAAAAAGATCGCTTCGTCAACAGCAGAAACAACAGCATGTCCAATACCGCCGAGCATCGCGTGGTAGGGCCATATCGTCAGCGGATACTTGCCATCTGCTGTAAGTGTTTTGACATAATGGTCACCATATTCTTTTAGCCAGTCATATTGATTTGAATCTTCCATCAGACTATCAACAACAGCAGGATTGACGCGCCATTTACCTGCTTCAATATCCTCTTGCGTGATAAGGGTTTGTAGTGGAATGGGATTTTCACCTGCATCATTTATCCAGAAAATCTCGTGAAATATCTGCATTGCAGTATGTGTATCTAATGTGCATACGATTTTACTGACATGCGGAAGGTTACGATATATAAACTGACACAAACGAATGTTATCTTCAACAGCACCATTCCCAGATCTACCACCCACGAAAAGTTCAAAATCCGGTATACAGAATGTATTTTGAACATCAACAAGCAACAAGCAAGTCTTCACTGAATCCTCAGATGCGGAGGCGATGTTGTATTGTTTTGCCCAAGAACGCGCCTCATGAAGACGTTCTTGATACGGTACACGCCAGACCTGTCCTACTTGTTCCGGATTAAAATGCTCTGGTATCGGAATTTGTGAGGTAGACTGTATGTTACTCATTTTATACTCTTTTCAAATTTTATACGTCTAACTGTACATCACACAACGAAACAGTGTTTTTTTCTATCTTTTTTAATACAAATTGGTCTAATATGTAACAAGACAGTGTTTCCGAAAATGAATAGGTGGACAAGGTTGTCAGTAGTCTATAGAATTATTGTTATTTTATAGCACCTCTTATTTTTTTACAACAAAAAACGGGGTTAGACAATCTAAAGGAATAGAAATAGAACAAAGTTTGTTGTCACTTTTTCAAAATTAATGAATTCTTTTTTAGATTCTATCGTTATTAACGTGTTAGGAATGCGTACATTTAATGGGCTTGTGGTTACGCAACACCTTGGTTGATCCTCATCCCTTATATAAATTGCGTAACCCACGTATCAATGAGGTAAAAAGTAATAGTATGCGAAGATCAAGAAAACGCCGTCCTGAAATGGAGGAGAAACTTGCCCCAGTTAACAGACGAATGCGTGAGGCACGTGGACGTTTGGGTTGGCAAGTTCGGCAAGCACTTGTACCTCTGAACATTCAAGAGAGTAGAGGTTTCTCCAAGTTGCAAGGACAAGTGCTCATAGTTTCATATCATGAACCTTTACGAGAAAGAATTAAAGGTGTGCTTGAATCAGAAAATTATCGGTGTGATGTTGCCCAGGGGAGTTCATGGGCAGTCGGTATGCTTAAGTTAATGAAATATCAACTGATAATCGTTGATTTCACTCGATACCGTCGTTCCAACATCTTTACTTATGTCAAAAGGTATCAACCTGGTGTCAAAATCATCTCGATCGTATCAGATGATAGCAGGGCTCGTGAGTTGATGCGATTAGGGAGTTATAGTTTCTTAGTCGGACGCAATTTTGATACAGAACAACTACGCACCTGTCTGACAAGTTCTTTAAGATTGGACCATAGCGTGTGCTCTTTGCAGGCACAAGGTGAACGATGCAATCGTTCCTGTATTAACAATTATCAAACTGAAGATGATTTTTTGGATTTTGATGACATCTCTGAATATTGATGACATTCCAGAATAGAAGTTCAAAGGACATTAAAATCATATAATGGCAAAAAACTTAGAGTTTAAAGTGCGAACCGAGTCATTGGATTCGCTTCTGCCAAAGTTATCAGACTTGAAGGCTTCGCACCGTGGTATTATTCATCAAGTGGACACATATTTCCAGAATCCGAAAGGGAGGTTAAAGTTACGCGAAACAGAGAGATCAGATGATGGGTGGCTCATTTATTATGAACGTCCAAATGAGTTGGAATCTCGGTATAGTATATACCAACTCTGCCAAATTACTGAACCGGAAGCACTAAAAGAACTATTGACTGCCGCGTTAGGTGTCAAGACAATCGTAAAAAAACAGAGATCACTCTGGATGTATAACCATACCAGAATCCATCTTGATACCGTTGATGAGTTAGGTGAATTCGTTGAATTAGAAACGGTATTTCAAGGGCAAAGCGAAACCGATGCAATTGAAGAACATCAACTCGTTAAAACCACACTTGACTTAGACTCCGCAGAACCGATTGCTGTTTCATACAGTGAACTACCAAAACAATAACAAAGGACAATAGGCACCAAATAACAACGTGGGACATAAATTGGAGAATTATATTATGGACTATTCTCAATATCGTAAAATCATAGAATCAGAAAATGAGATAGATAGTGATAAAAGAAAAGAACTATTAAGTATTTATCTGAAAACCCCATCACTGCCTCAGTTACAGGCTGCCCGCGCATTGTTATTTGAAATCAAAGCGAAATTGAGTCATTGTGAGACTTCTAAAAAGAAGTGTTTAAAAGCGATTCGTCGTATGCTTTATAATAAAGGGTCTGTTTAGTAGGTTTTGTGTGCCATACAATTTGTAAATTATATCCTTCCTTTGCGAACTACCTATCCTGTTCTAAAGAACATAAGCGTATTCTAAGACCTTTTATATCCTTACTATAGTTTGGACAATTTAAAGAACTTTCTGATATAGGTTCAATGATTCATTGAACCTAAATGCAAGGTTTGGTTTTCCACCTTTCGCCCCGCTGGTGCTGCTTAGATTATGATATTTATAGGTTACGGGAATAATACACACGATCTAAGCTCAGATTACAGCCGTGAGAGAATAGAATGCACCAGAAGCGGAATCATCAATTCATGATGTCCCGTGAAGGAATAACCTTTTCCTCCCATCTCTGTTGGTCGTTTGACCACATTCTCTGCAGGACGATATTGTTGGATCATATCAAAATCAGCAGCAGTGAAGTGAGTCACGGTGTGCCCCAAGTTTCGTGCAATCGTCAATGCCTTCAGAAACACCTCAGGTAAAATCACTGCTGAACCTAAATTCAGAACAACTCCACTACCTTCCAACTCTGTTACAAGTTGTGTCAATAACCGAAAGTCTGTAAAGCTTGTTTCGCCAATAGCTGCACCGTTTGCTGAAGGGTGTTGATGGATAATATCCGTTCCAATAGCAACATGCACAGTAATCGGTATATTCAGTCGGATTCCTGCAGCAAGCAGACTGTATTTGTTATAGGGTGCGTCCATTTCAACCAACTTTTTACCTAATGCTTCTCCCATCCCGAATCCAGTATCAGCAGCATTCTGTATTGCCTCATTCATCAGTTTTCCTGTCTCTTCCCACATCCCAAATTTTCCTGTCTGTAGGTATGCGGATACATCTTCAGAAGTTTCACCTATGAGGGCAATCTCAAAATCGTGAATACTACTTGCTCCGTTAAAAGCAAACCCAGTTATTACGCCACGTTCAGCGAGTTCAATTAACAGTGGAGATAAACCGCACTTGATGACATGTCCACCCATCATCACAATGATCGCCTTTTCACGTTGATATGCTGTAACGATCTTGTCAATGAGTTCAGAAAAATCTGTTCCTCTGAGAATCTTGGGAAGGGAGTTTATATATTGAGATAAATCCACCCGAGTATCTGGTGGTGTCGCAAAATCCTTAACAGACACTTTGTTGATCCGATCTTTTAGCGGGTATGTCTTCACGGAGGACATGTCAATCGGTTTCAAGTCTTTTTTCATCTATTTCGTCCTTATGTTGTTGAATACAATATATTATGCCAATGATAAACCAGAAAAGCAAGAGAGAACGGTGATGAAAAATGTAATCTGCTAATCCGTAGACAAGCACAGAGATAAGAAACCCGCTTCCACCGATAAATGCACCTATGCCCCAAAAATCCTTTTCATCTTTCATTGACCGGATCCGTTTCCAAATAATAACTATCATCAATAAAAACAGTAAGAGAGAAGGAATACCTTGTTCAACAGCGATATGCAGATAGATGTTGTGGGCATGGAAAGGAACATCAGTCAGATCGGACGGTGCATTTAATGTTGCTTCATAGCGAAATCTACCCATTCCAGTACCGGTAATAGGATATTTCTGTATGAGTTCAAGCGATGTGTGCCACCACTGTGGACGTTCTCCCATAAATCCCATTGGTTTCTCTATCATAGTGTTGAAACGGGTCTTGATATGATGTGGCATCAGAAATATAGACACTGAAATAATCGCAATTATTAACGTTGCCCCGATCAATACCTGCTTTAAAGTGCCTCTGGTAGATTTGATTTCTGAGAATCTTCGGACAACCAAGTAGCAGCAGATACATAGTGTCGCGAAAGCAACACCTATCCACGCACCACGGGTGAGCGTTAACAGGAGATTAGCGGTCATCATAACAACAACTATACCAATCCCAGAAATCGTCCATACCCCATGTTTCTCTTTGCGTAGAGTTTGCCAACTTGCAAGAAAATACCCTATGACAAAAGGAAGCGCAAGGGCAAGGTATGCACCAAGGTAGTTCGGTGCCTTGAACGTGCCAGTGAGACGTTGTTCTATCATATACACCGAGAGATCCGTTTCTCGCTTACGGACTAAATAACGTCTATTTCTCTCCAAGTCATCTATTCTCCATTCATCAGGTTTTTTTGACTGCAAGATAGACGCGGTCTGGGTAAGCGGGATATTGATTTGACGCAGTTCGACACGTAATTCGTCTGAAAAACCCTCTCTTGCTGCAAGTTCTCCTTGATATTCTAACCCGATTCGTCCCATCAAACTGTGTGTTAACCCTGTATCGTTTATGTAAAGCAATAAACCGAGGAATGATGAAATACCAGCTGCAACAATAAATGCTATGAAAACATGTCGCAACCGAATTCCTAATCGACAATTAACTACAGCATAAAATAACAAAATTGCCCGAAGCAGTTTCCAAAAATAACCGAGACTACTTGTAGCAGGATGTGGTGCAAAGAGTGAAGCAACCAATGCTAATCCTAAAAACAGTGCAATCGGGATGTCAAGCAATGTCCGCTTCCAATTTAGCTTACGCTCATAGATTATACGTCCTACCCAACCAAACAGGACAAGCGACATTCCTACATTAAGGAACAGGGATGTATGATCAAAGGGCAATGATAGAACAAATATAATAAATCCAACGTAAATCGCTTTCTCGTATAGGTTTAATTTCTTCGGATTTTGTTCCATTATAGTGAAACCTAAAATAAGTGAAAACTCCCCAGTATATAAATAATTATCGCTTTTACTATAACATAATTGTTGTCAAATAGCATAATCCATGATACTATTTTAAACATAACCTATTACCTACCCGCGGAGGCTATCTTATGCGTTTCACACGTGCCTTTTCAATGTTAATTGTATTGCTACTTCTAATCGGTTTCATTATTCCATCATCTTCGTTTGGATTCATTGAACGAGAGTATACAATTCGCGAAGTTATTGATGCCTGTACCAATATTGTTTTTGGTGAAGTGCAAAGTGTCAATGTTCGAAGACTACAAGCTGTCATTAAAGTCACAGATGACGTAAAAGGTAAAAGTGGTCTAAAAGAAATCAAAATGAACTTTGCCACAGGACAATATAAACAAGGCACATCCCCGCAAAAGATGGTTCGTCTGCTCAAAGAAGGCATGCCAATTATCGTGTTCTATCGCCAGCACTATGGCATTGATAGTATGTGCTTTATTGATAACACATGGTTTCAAATGCGCTCCTATCAAGGTAGACGCAACAGATTTGACAGAAGTGGCGATTCATGGTGGAGTTTCACACACATTGACCCAATGATGAAACGCACTTTTGATGGTAAAACGGGAGCGTTTCAAAAAGTTGTTCGCGACATTATAGATGGTAAGATGTGGGTTCTCGCAGCAAAGAATGCAGTAAAAGTCCTTGTTTTAACCGGAAATAGCACAGAAACAACTTGGAGCCAAACATACGTACATACTAACTCAATGACTTACGAATACCAAGCATTACGCAAAGTTAAAAAGGTTGGTAAACGTCCAATGGCTTATGAATCTACCAAACTGCGCACCTTGCCAGACTTAAAAGATGCTGATATTTTATGGATTGGGTATGAAGAAATATCATACTTAGGTCGGAATCTTTTTACCGATGCCACAGAGAAAAAAATCAAGGATTTTGTCAAAAATGGTGGAATTGTCGTCGTTTCCGGTCAGGACAGCACACCGACAAAACCGTGTGCGATCGGATGGTTGCAAGGCAGTTTGAAAGGTGTTGAAAGTCCTCCTGATAGATATTTTGTAGTTACTGGTAAGTCAGCACCTCTTTTTACGACACCCAACAGAATCCAATCTGGTACTATCTATGTTGACGATGCTTGGGTGGATTGGGATCAGAATGATGAAGTATTTGCAACTACAAAAGAACGCAACGAACTTGTTTTAGGAGCACGGAAACATGGAAAAGGACTTTATATTATTACCAGTCTTCGCAACGATAGCCAATTCACAGTAAACAATAATAAGTTGCTTATGGAAAACATTATCCATTATGCTGTCAATAAGTTACAACAGAAAAAGTAGTGATTTAACCAACTAATCTCCTTACACACTACAGAAATTTTGCAACGACCAAAGTAATATCATCATATATGTTTTCACCTTGTTGATACGTTTCGAGATCGGATAGAATTGCCTGCCGAATTTCAATAGGGGGCAAGTGTCGCTTTTCATGTAATAGTTTTTTGAACCTTTCAAGTCCATACATCTCAGCATTTGCATTTAAGGTCTCTGTGATACCATCTGAATAAAGCACAAGTAGGTCTCCGGGTTCCCATGTTGTTTCAGTGCTGTGGTAGTGTGTCACCGGATCTTGATCAGGTAATGCAATTCCTACTGGTGTAAATTGTGATTCCAACTCAATAAATTCTTTGTCCCTCGTACGAAAATGAAGCATTGCCGGGTGTCCCGCGTTAGCATACTCAAGCCGATTGTCTTGATGGATAATCACATAACAACACGTCATATAGATAAAGGTTTGAGCATCTTCTTCGGTAACACGTTTGACAGCTTTCATTACTTCTGGCACTGATGCATCGAACCTTATTTGTGTCTGGATACCGCTTTTCGTCATTGCTGCGACCATGGCAGAATGAACTCCGTGCCCCATGACATCACCGATGAAAATCCCAACCTGTTTGTTTGGTAGATATAGGTAATCGTAATAATCCCCACCTACGCTGTTCGTCGGTTGACAATATCCTGCGGATGCGATACACGGATGCTTAATCTCTTCATTCGGTAAGATCGATTGCTGCACCTCAGCGGCAAGACGCATAGACTCCTCTTGTGCCACCTCTTTTCGGATTGCACTCATCTGAACTTCGAGATCGTGGCGTATTTTATTATTTAGAACTCGAAACATCCCCCTACCAATCAAAGGTTCTCGCGCCAATGCGTGGTAAAACTCATTCCGAGTGATTCGTAGGAGATGAGTAGGCGTAACTGTTTTAATTGTTGCGCTTCTCGGTTTATCGTCAATCAACGCAACTTCACCGAAACAGTATCCCTTCTCTCTAAATGATAACACCTCTGTATCGGCTTTTATAATGCTAATTTCACCATCAACAAGCAAGTATAGTGAATCACCTTCCGCACCCTCCTCAAAAATCGTGTGATCCGCGGAGAAAACCACCTCGTGTGCAATATCGCTAATTGATTCTAAATCTGCTTTTGAGAGTTCTGCGAAAAGCTCGGTTTTTTGTAGGAACTGGATTTTCTCTTCTGCTAACATATACGTTCAGGTCCTTGGGTGTATTTTAAATAAGTACGTTGAATACCACTGGCAGGCACATTTAACAAGATGGATTCTGGAATACATCGTGCTATTATACTTACCTACATAAGATATGTCAAATCACTTTTCATAAGAAGCGTATTTTATTCGGACTTTTTGTTAGCAGATTTCTATATTAACCCAAGTTGCTACCTACAACATTTTAGACATGTAGATACTGTTTTGATCAATAAAAGGGCACTATTCTCAAAAATATTGTAGCAACTTGAGTTATATTAATAGCCTGCAACATCGGTCTACCAAAATAGACAACAGGCTGTGATCCTCGCGTTGTTGCAACTTATAGTGGTTTGGAAGGTAGTGGTGAGGTAGCGACAGATGCACGCTACGGAGTGGTGAGGTAGCGACAGATGCACGCTACGGAGTGCTGACGCTACCGTAATGTCCGTGACACAAAACGCATTTCCGATTATCGTATTTTTTTATGGTGTGCCCAACGAGTAATCATTTTGCCTTTAGCAGAAATCAAACCCCGCAAGCGCGTTATCATAAGTGTTTTATGTACACCGGCATAAGACACATCTTCAATCTGATAGTAGTAAACGGTGTTTGGTTTCGCGGATGTATCTGTCCAAGTATAAGTGCTACGTTCACCTGTCGTGCCAGACCCTTTTATCAACTTAGTGTTGACTTTCCGAAACTCACCGTTCTGTGTCCTACTTCGCAGGATATTAAACCCTGCATTGTTCAGTTCTGATTCAGTTGTCCAATTAATGACAACACCGTCAGCCGCGCGTTCGGCTTTGAAACTGGACAACGTAACAGGGAGCGGTTTGCCGCCCTTCATGTGTAAGATTCTTATACCCGGGTTACGCCGCAGGAGTGTGAGTAACGGTCCTCGGTCCATAATCGGATTTCCCCAAATCCCTAGTTCTTTTAAACTTACTAACCCCATAAGTGGACGCACATCGCTGATCTGATTGTTAACCAAAGCAAGTCGCTCCAACTTTGTTAATCGTGACAGTGGTGTGAGGTCTGTAACCTGATTGTTAGTCAAACCAAGCTCATATAATTCTGTCATGTTCGCAAGGGGCTTGATGTCTGTAATCTGATTGTCAAACAAGGCAAGTGCTCTTAATCCCGTCAAGTTTGCAAGAGGGCTAATATCGCGTAGTTGATTATTCCTTATAGATAATTCGACTAACTGCGTCAACCCTGACAGAGGCGTGATATCTGTGATCAGAGGGCTTGGGAGTTGTAAAAATCTCAATTGTGTCATATTTTCGAGTGCTGAAATATCCTCTACCTGATTATTGCTGTCAATATATAACCTTTTTAGTCGGACTAACCCTTTGAGCGGACGAATATCACTAATCTGGTTATGCTGAAGCACTAAACTTTCTAAATTAATTAGATCTTTGAGGGGTGTAACATCACGGATCTGATTAAAACCGAGTCCTAATGTTTGCAACTGTGTCAAGTTTGTCAGTGGCGTGAGATCCTCAAAGACGCGATTACCAGTGAGACGTAAATGTTGGAGCTGCGTTAAGTTTGACAGTGGTGTAATGTCACTGATTTCATTCAAACCAGGGACAGGCTTGAAATCTTCTTCAATGAAGTCAAAATAGAAAGGATTATCGATTACTAACGCTATGAGCTGCCTCAAGTTTGACAGTGGCGTAATGTCACTGATACGATTTCCAGACAGAACTAACACTTCAAGCTGCCTCAAGTTTGACAGGGGTGTAAGATCTCGAATCTGATTACCCCCGATTCTTAACTCTGTGAGATGCGTCAACTTTGAAATAGGCGTTAGGTCTTCGATAGCGTTACCATTGAGTATTAGCCTGCGGAGGAGTGGCAACGCTGATATCGGTGTGATGTCTTGAATCTCATTATCACTAAGGTCTAAAAACTCTAATCGCGAAGCAAGTTCAAGTCCTGTGAGATCTGTTATCCCACGGTTAATAGCCGTTAGAGATGAGAGGCTGACCATATCAAACGTGGTAATCTCTTGTGCAGGTTGAATCGTCAATGCTTCACGTATCGCTGAAGCTAAGTTTGGATCGGGTATAATGGCGGCATTGGTCTCGGAGGTCGGCACTGTTGAGTCAACTTCAAAGAATCTCCTTGTATAGTTGCCCTCTTTGTCTATCACCTGAATCATGACATAATCCAAAATACGCGTTGTGGCAAATTCCGCTTGATCACTAACGCCGCTTAACACTTGACAATCTATAAACTCTGGTTCACTGCTATCATTCAATGCCGCGCTTTTAGATGCAATAAGTTGTGCTTGATGAAGTCCATCCGGGTCATTTAATTCAAAACGGAGTCTGAATGCATGGGGCGGTTTCTCATCATACTCGGCTGATAACGGATGTATGCTTGTATTTAGATTTCGAGTGATTACTTTGTCTGAATTGAAATAAGGATGAACACTCAACCATTGGGCATTACATAAAGACAATTCCTTTGAAGACAAATCCTCGAGAGTTGCTCCATAAGACATAATATCAGCAGAATTGAAAAAGTAGTGCTGTAATCCAAATGCATGTCCGAGTTCGTGTGGGATAAGGGCAATATTATCACTACAACCTCCTGATGCGGGTACTAAAACATGACCACCATTTTTATTGTCTCCACCAATACCACACACAGTCTCGTTAAAAGCACCACTGCTGATCTCAACGGCGATGACATAGATATTATTGGCGAAGTCAAATTGTCCATCCAGTTCGTCAAAGATTCTATCGAATGAGTCGGTCTGATAAAATGCATCCTTGTGTTTCCCACCTATATGATGAACAATCGCATTGTCGTTTTGGTCCGTTTCAAATTTAAAAGTCTTTCTACCAAAACCGTGCCGTGCCATCTCATCAGCGAAGAACTTCTGTGACCTTTTTATTGAAACATCAAATGTCGTGTCAATGTCCGGTTGTGCCTCACGGTCATTCGGTAGAAAATAGATAAGCCGAACCACATTGGATTCCCCAATGTTTAAATCAACAATTTCCTGAGGCGCCTCTTCTTGTGCAAAACTTCTTGGTATAAACGAAAACAAGACAATGGTGAGTAGTGTTAGGGTAAGAAATAGCCTATTTTTCATTCGGTATACCTCCTCTTCTAACAATTATTTCGGATTTTACCTAAAGTTGTCCAGAGCAATCCCTTTTTGGTTATGTAAATATTTTGTTGAGCAATATGTAGGTATGCAAACACTAAGTTGACACCTATAAGTACGCAAACAAATTTCTCATAAGTATTTACTCCTTTTGCTTAAGTTCTAAGAAGGTATATGGATCAATACCTGCCTCATTAGTGTTAAGAACCGTAATGCCTTCAGGGGGAGGTTGTCCTGCCTCCAATGCTGCTTCAATAGCATCAAAGTCATCATCCGGATGTCCAGTCATTCTTCGAATAATTTCCCCATCCCATTCAACGTAGACGGTTCCCAATATGTTTGGATACACCTTGCCGTTTCGAAAAGTTGCCCCCTCGGATTTAACGCCTTCCTTCCATAACTTGATGCGAACTCGTGACATCAATTCACCTTTACGGGTTTTCCCCCAGAATTCCCATCTGAATTTAGTGGGTGGGATTGGATAATCCTCAGGTACCTTCGGGTATGGACCAAATCCGTAAGTTGACACTTGTACATCGGAACTTGTTTCTGCATTTTCCACAGGATAGTTCGTTTCGTTTGGTGCTTGTATCAGTTCTGTGTCTTTTGGCACGAGGGTTGTTTCGGTTACAGGTATTTTTGTGGATTGGTTTATGCTATCCATAGGGGCATCGGATACCTGTTCCATCTCGGAACCCATTTTTGCTATATCCGATTGGGGCAGCAGCTTTTCTGTATCGGCTGCCGCTTGTCTCTCAGCTGTCGTATCGTGCTGATACCAAAGTACACATGCAACGGATAATATAATCAGAAATCCAACGCCACCGAGAACCCATTTGTTGCTGAAAATATCACGATACATCTTATACCTCCTTTTGAGCATTGGCTGTCCAAGATAATTCGCTATAAATAAGACCGTCTCAGCTTACAAGTGCAAAAGCAACTTTGATGCCAAATCCACAAACCCTTACCGTTATAGGATTCTGTAAATTTTGGACTCGCTATAAATTGGTATAAAGCACATATTTTGTAGGGAAGCATGCAAAATATGGGGTCAAAATGCAAATTTTGGGGTGTGTGCTGGACGGTTGGCTGCACTGCAACCCGTTGGGTTTTCCTCACATTCTACCTAACCTATAGCAATTACTAAGTCACGTTGAAACCATCTTAGGACTTGATTAAATTGAATATTATGATAGTATGCAGTTACAACATTCAGTGAAATACTGCAGAAATTCTTACCTACGCATCAATTTGTTTCTGTCAAATCCTCCATTATTCTAACATATGATACAAAATTTCTATAAAATTACTCGGAAAGATTCCTAATTAAAAACCTTTAAAAGGATAACAGTATGATTTCATTTTACAAAATAAAACCGAAGTTTCAACAATTGGTGAAACCATTACTAAATTTGTTCTATAAAGCCGGTTTTACTGCTAACGGTATTACAGGGATCGCGATACTATTTTCTTTCACGATTGGCATCCTATTCTGGTTTTTTCCCGATGATCACATGCTTTGGATTTTCCCTATTGCATTATTACTAAGAATGACATTGAATGCACTTGATGGCATGATGGCAAAAACCTATAATATGACAAGTGAATCAGGAGAAATATTGAATGAACTCGGTGATGTTCTTTCTGATGCAGCCCTATATTTTCCTTTGACAAAACTGGCAGGTGTGAATTTCCGGTGGGTGTTGTTGTTTATTTTCCTTTCAATGCTCAATGAATATATAGGGGTCCTAACAAAAGCTGCAACCGGGACAAGAAGGTATGATGGACCAATGGGAAAAAGTGATAGAGCATTCATTTTGGGATTAACTTGTTTGCTGTTTTACTTTTTCCCCGCGATATATATAGCCTTTGATTATATTTTTCTGGGAATGAGTGTTCTATTGCTGTTAAGTTCTGCAATACGAATCAAAAATGGTTTAACCCAAGCCGGGAGTTGAAAATGAATATACTTGATTTACTCATAGTACAACAAAAAGAAATAGCCATTGTCATCGGTCTAATATTCGGTATTCTGGTTTTTGCGAGTATCCTGTTTTGGATTTTAAGCAAAGCTAAACCAGAAGCCAATCTTTCCGAATTAATTATGCGAACAAAGTCTTGGTGGGTCATGGCAACTGTATTTGTTTTAGCAGTCGTCTTACATCCCGTCATAACCTTTATTTCGTTGGGGTTGCTTTCATTTCTGGCATTACGCGAATTATCATCAATCAGTAAAAATATCCGAGAGGCTGATCGTAAAGTCCTGATCTGGTGTTTTTTGAGCATCCCATTTCAATATTATTTCGCCTACATCGGTCAATATAGTTTGTTTATTATATTCATTCCAGTGTTTATGTATGTATGGATTGCATTTATGTTGGTGATAATTGGTGAGACAGAGGATATTAGTCGTTCAATGAGCGTCCTACCAGCCCAATTGATGTTAACGGTATTTGGTATTAGTCACTTAGCGTTTCTGATTTCATTGCCAGAAATCGAAGGGTTTAATGCTGGTGGAAGGGCACTCTTGTTGTTTATTGTATTCATTACGGAAATGAACGATGTCTTCCAATTTACATGGGGAAAGTTCCTTGGTAGATTTAAGATTATTCCGAAGGTGAGTCCGGGTAAAACTTGGGAAGGACTTATAGGCGGTGTGATTACTTCGGTGGTAGTTGGATACTTTTTGCGTTTCTTGACTCCGTTTTCAGAAATTGAAATACTTATCACTTGTGGTGTAATTGCCATAACTGGTTTCATTGGAGATGTAGTTGTTTCTGCTATTAAAAGGGATATCGGTCTTAAGGATACAGGAGATACAATTCCTGGACATGGCGGTATTTTAGATAGAATTGATTCTCTTGCGGTTACGGGTCCGGTATTCTTTCATATCGTATATATCATGTATTATGTGTAATAGCAAATTGACATATAGGTCTTCATGAGTTAAGATGTTGTATATTTTGTATGAATTATGATTATCCGGATTATTCTTTGTCGGGTCAACAGCAATGTAGGCGATAACGGATTACATTAAAGGATGATTTCCTCATGAAAAATACACTGTTCTTTATTTTAGCGGTTGGTTTAGCGATATGTAGTATTCCACAATACACTATTTCGCAAGATACACAAGATTTGCATTTATGGGGGTTACCCCAAGGCGTAAAAGCACGGTTCGGTAAAGGAGGAATAAGAGGGAATTTAACCTATTCTCACGACGGAAAGTATTTAGCGGTATCGTGTAGCAACGGCATTTGGATATATGATGCACACACAGACGAACCACTCCGATTTCTTACAGGACATACGGATTTTGTTTTGATGTCAGCGTTCAGTCCCGACGGAACGCTATTGGCAAGTGGGAGTGGTGACATGACTATCCGTTTGTGGGATGCACGCACTGGGACAGCACTGCGTATGATGACGGGACATACAAACGGTGTTGAAGGTATAGCATTCAATTCTGACGGAACACTGTTAGCGAGTGGAAGTTATGATCATACCATTCGTCTATGGGATGTGCAGACCGGCACAGAACTGCGGACAATTGATGGGCATACAGATGGTGTCGTAAGTGTTGCGTTTAGTCCGGACGGTGCATTACTGGCAAGTGCCGGTAAGGACCAAACAGTGCTGTTATGGGACGTGCAGACAGGTGAATTGGTGCAAACGTTCATAGGACATACAAGTAAAATAAAGTACGTTTCGTTCAGTCCAGATGGCAAGTCAATTGCGACTTCCAGCGATGACAACACAGTACGGTTATGGGACGTGCAGACAGGAGTAGAACGCTACAAGATAGATAAGCACACCGCCAATGTTGATATCGTTGTCTTTAGTCCTGATGGGAAGATGTTGGCGAGTGCCTGTTGGGACCATACAGCGCGGTTATGGGACACACAGACTGGAGCATATATCCGAACGCTAAAAGGACACGCTTCTTATGTATTGAGTATCGCGTTCAGTCCGGATGGGAAAACGGTTCGGACTGGAAGTCGAGACGGCACCGTTCGCTTGTGGGACACAAACACCGGCGCACAGCTGCGGACGATAACTGGACATACAAATGGAGTTGATAGCATAGCATTCAGTCCTGATGGGAATATATTAGCGAGCGGGGGTAGGGACAATACCGTTAATTTATGGGATATCCAGACAGGTGAATTGATTCGGGTGATGAAAGGACATAGGAAACATGTTGAAACCGTTGTCTTTAGTCCTGATGGGAAGACTATCGCAAGTGCCGATGAAGACAACATTATACATTTGTGGAATATCCAAACAGGGGAATCTCTATGGACACCGCAGCAAATTCGATTTTGGATAACAGGTCTTGCTTTCAGTCCCAACGGAAAAGAACTTTTATGTGCAAGTGCAGTCCACAATATACGGTTGTGGGACGTACAAACAGGTATACAAAGTATTCTTGAAATAAACAAACTGAGTCTATTATTATGTATTGTCTATAGTCCGGATGGCTCTCAATTGGCGTGCGGATTCAATGATAACACTGTGCAGCTTTGGGATGTGAAAACGAAAAAAGTTATCTTTCGTTTGGAAGGTCATACTGATACTGTGACTGAGGTCGCGTATAGTTCAGATGGCTC
>JAPOQK010000056.1 GCA_026710795.1 Candidatus Poribacteria bacterium | reverse complement strand
TTGTTTTTACCGCCTTATTCCCCAGATTACAATCCGATTGAACACGACTTCGCTAATATAAAGCGGCTCAGAAAATATAACTCAGAGAAAGAACTTACCGAAATTATAGATATGTTCAAGTAATTCTAAAATCTACTATAAACGGTGAACCAGTACCTATGACTGAAGAACAAAAGTTTTTCTTCGACTTACGCGGTTGGATTTTATTGCCATCAATATTATCAGACTCAGAAATAGAAGAGATGAAAGCGGAAGTGTATGCGGGGGCAAGACAAAGTTATCACGGAGCACTCCAGAACTTACTTGACCATCCTGCGATTGTAGGTGTACTAAATGAAATTCTGTCCGAAAATCCTTTTGTGCGCGAAGATAGCTATGGGTTTCGCTGTGAAGGATCTTTTACGACTATCAGAGAACCCGGATGGACCAAGTTGTCACGCGGTGACAACGGTTTACCACACGTGGTTCGTCCCCCACAGCAAGCAAACGCTATGCGGTATCAGGTCGCAGGTGGAAAAATATTTGCTGGACTCACTCGTGTAGTGTGGGAACTTGAGGAGGTGAAAGAAGGACAGGGCGGTACATCTTTTCTTAGCGGGTCTCATAAAGCTCATTTCAACTATGGAGGTCCTGATCCATTTCGTCCGAATATCAGTGAATCCCCTTGGGAGAATAGTATGCGTGATATGATGGATGAATATAGCTGTCCACCCGGTTCTGTAGTTATCTTCACAGAAAGCCTTGTGCATGCAGCCAACGATTGGACAAATCCTGATAATCCGAGATGTGCGGTCTTCAATTGCTATAACTCACTTTGGGCACAGTGGCATCGGTTAAATCTGAGCCATGAAATTATTGAAACGATGCCACAGAGACGACAATCGTTGTTCCGTGGTACTTGGGCGATTGGTGGGGGTCCTGGTGGAAACCGTGCGTATTCGTTGGATAATAATACGACATGATAATAGTAATAAGAGGCGCGGTTGCAAACCGCGCCTACGAAGATATGGTATGTATATACGACCAAGAATACTGTTCCCTTCACCTTATACATACCACAGAATATCCGTTATCCTTCAGTGGATCAAACTCTCCTATCTCCCGCTTCTTATAGAAATGAAAATCTGAAAATCCTACCTCCACAAGACATTCCTTGAGTTCGTCTGGTGACAGGTGCATATTAAAATAGTCGCACTTGTAATGTTTCTGTGTTTCCAAATCTATTTTTAGCCATTCACACCTTTCTCCACCTGCATTCTCGTCATATTCTGCCTTTTCCAGAACATATACATTATTCTTGATTTCACTCCGATTCTCATAAGGAAATTGCTGCTTTCTTATATGAGGATTGGCATGTACAAAATATGCTCTACCATTGGGAGTAAGTGCTTTGTGGAGTCGGTTTAAAAGATCAACCAATCCTTCCTTGGACTGATAGAAAAATGAACCCTCAAAGAATATAACAGAAAATACTTCCTCAAAACACATTTCATTATAGTCACCTAATAGATATTCAATCTCTAATCCTTCATTCTTTGTGATTTTCTGTGCTTCAGAGAGAAAGTTTGGAGACATATCCGTCCCCGTAACATTATATCCACGCCTTGCAAATTCACGCGTATAACTCCCAATTCCGCATCCTGCATCTAAAATATTATCATCTTTGGATAGTTGTAGAACCTTTTCATAAAAAGGCAAGTGTTTTCGGACAAAATCGGGTTCCTCAAAATTATGTCTGGCATGCTCAAGATACCAACTGTCATAAACCTCGTGTCCAAAATCAGTTCTATGAAATTTACAACTTGTGAAATTCATATTGACAGAGATCACGGTTGACTGTCCCTATCCTTTCCATAGAAAAGTACTGTCCATACGGTACTTATTCACGAAAAGTAATTATCAATAATTAACCATTACTTGTTGAGAAAACGCTAATCTGCAGCTTTATTTGAGGAGGAGTCTGGAGGAGTAGGATTTTGAATAGGAGGTTGTGTCTCAGCGAACTTGTACTTACCTGTTTCCCGTAATCTCCTACCGACTTCTTGGTAATGAGCGAGTAATCTATAAAGATCATGTCCACAATTTTCTGATATTTTATATCTAATTTCACGAACTTCCTTAACAACTTCGTTCGTTTCTGGATTGAGTAGATCAATTTTCTTATCCATCTTATTTTGTTTCTCCTAAATAATCAAGGGGTGTTGTTAGTGCAGGTGTTGATAACCCCAATTCTTGGTTAATACGTGCTATGAGAACAAACTTGTTAGGATTAGCGAGATGTGCACAATTCCATGTAAGCATCGCATCTACTTGATGAAAGGTTGCAATTGCTAAATGAAGTGCGTCTCCTTTTGGCTCATGTGGCATTATCAATCTCTCGATATAAACTTGTGCGATTTGGACAATCTCAACCGTAGGTTCAAATATCTCAATATCATTAAGTAAAGCGAGTCTGTCTAATGTTATTTGTTTTCTGCCTTCTTCAATTTCTTCAATTACAGCAGTACTTGAGGTTAGGATAAAGAGTTCCGCATAATCATCCCACCATTGACGTGTCAATTTCTGTCTAACGATTGATTCCTCATCTGTCCGTAGTGTATAGTAGGAACTGGGAATTGTCGTTTCAATATAGATACGTTTTTGCATTAACTAAATAAGTACTAAAATGAATTTACCCAGTACTTCCTTAATACATCCAATATCGTATTCTCAATTCCACAAATTAATCTGGGTAAAGTATTGTACTCAGGTATAACTGGTAATATTATAACATACAAAAATCTGATTGTCAAAACAAGATAAAATTATATTTAGGGATTTATTTAGGAATTAACACCAGCGCGCTACGGGCAGGGACATACAACTGAATAGATTGTTTATGTCCCTCTGTTGTAATATCTTGCCAAGGATAATGGACGTTTTCTATGGCACCGTAGCCACCAAATTTTATATCATCCGTGTTTAGAATAAGACGATAGTCAGACTTTTCTGGAATAGGGATACGCCAATCTGTTACTGATGTGTTTGGATGTAAGTTGAAAGCAAAGACAAGTCCAGCACGTTCAAAGACGATCTGTTTGGCATCCTCATGTATAAATAGAAGTTGAATGTTTTCATCAGTTAGCAGATTAAAGTCTTTATCAAGCTGTTGCATCTTTGCATCAAAAGCGTTGAGGTGTTTGTAATAGAGTGTATCATCCTCAACCAAGTGCCACTGTCTACGTGCATACCAATAGGAATTATTGTTTCCTTCACGCGGAAAATCAATCCACTCTGGATGACCAAATTCATTTCCCATAAAGTTAAGATAACCTTCACCCCCTAAATTAAACGTAATCAGGCGAATCAATTTATGCAATGCAACACCACGTGCAATCCTAAGATTAGGTGTATAGACACTCATATTTGTATAAAGTTCAGCATCCATCAACTGCATTGCAAGCGTCTTATCACCTACAATACTCTGGTCGTGGCTTTCAACATAAGCGATATGTTTCTCACCCACACGACGGTTGCGGAGCATACCGTAAATATCTCCTATATGCCATTCTTCGTCCTTTTTCTCTTTTAACAACCGAATCCAATAGTCTGGGATACCCATAGCAAGTCGATAGTCAAATCCGATTCCACCTTCTTCAATTGGTCGCGCAAGTCCTGGCATTCCGCTCATATCCTCAGCAATGGATATTGCGTTTGGATTAACAGCATGAACCATCTCATTTGCTAACATCAGATAAGTAACTGCATCAATGTCAACATCGTCACCGAAGTAGTCAGCGTAGTCGGAGAATTCCTTGCCAAGTCCGTGGTGTGTATAAAGCATACTTGTGACACCATCAAATCTGAAACCATCAAGTCGATATGTTTCCAGCCAAAAACGAATGTTACTCAGGAGAAATCGTTGTACTTCATATTTGCTATAATCGAAACACAGTGAATCCCACGCAATATGTTCACCTTTAGCACCAGCATGAAAATAGTGGTGATCTGTGCCATCAAAACGGTTCAACCCTTCATTGATGTTTTTAACTGCATGACTGTGCACCATGTCCATAATGACCAACAAACCCATGTCATGTGCTATATCAATCAGTTCTTTCAATTCTTCAGGTGTTCCAAAACGGCTTGAGACTGCAAAGAAGTTACTGACATGATACCCGAAACTGGCATAATAAGGATGTTCCATTATTGCCATGAGTTGCACCGCGTTATAGCCTAAGTTTGCAATTCTCGAAAGCACATTTTGAGTGAATTCTGCGAAAGTTCCAACCTTTTCTGTTTCTTGTGCCATGCCGACATGTGCTTCATAGATTCTTAGACCTTCTTTATGGGTGTTTAAATAGGGAGAGTCATGTTTCCATTGATATGGAACAGAAGGAGACCAATATTGTCCCGTGAATTCGGTTTCGCTTTCCTGAATAACGCGTTGAATATAAGCGGGAATCCTATCAAGTCCACCGAGTTCCGATACGACATGCACCTTGACTCTACTTTCGTGTGTCAATCGGTCAGCATAATCTTTGTCCGGTAGAAAAAGATGCCATATTCCCCATTCATCGACAGACATCGGGTTTGCATCTCTGTTCCATTCATTAAAATCCCCTATGAGAGAAAGGGATTCTGCCCTTGGTGCCCATTCTCGGTACCACACTCCGGTTTCACCATTCAATTCACCACGATTGAGACCGAAATAATTGTGCCCTTGACTTAATTCACCTAAGATTCCACCGTGCTTTTCTATATGTGTTTTGCTCTTATGATAAGATATGTACCTCTTACGCAATTCGGCTGTATAAGGCTTTAGCAACGGATCAAGTTGGATGAGAGATGTTCCGTCATGCTGTTTACTCATAATAAAATTGGAATTAATGGGTTTATCCTTAGGTTGAAGGTTTGTAGGTAGGGTTGAGAGAACCGAAGAAATCACATTTGGCACAAAATGACAGAGTATATATCTCTGTTCTCATCTATTCTGTAGAAAACAACGTCTCAATTGCAGCGTGTCTATTAGACTTACTGAGGGTAGACAGTCTATGGAATTCAGCATCTGTAAGATGTTTATACACTGTATCAATCTTTGTATATAAATCCTCTGTATTCTCTGTCAAACCCGTATCTTTTGGGGCATCATAGTCAACTGTATACTCATTTCCATAAGTATCGGTAATATGTACACTACCTAATTTTCCACCTTCTGGCAAATGTAGCGAACCGTCCGCCTCCATGACCCATTGGTCACCGTGGTTTGGCATGACAGATTCGATCCCATAAGCCATTAACGGAAGATTAAGATTTGGACTTGGAGGTAATTTCTTAACCTTTTCAATATATGCCTCAACGCTATTCTTGGTAAGTCTTTCATTAAGTAATTCAAGGTGCTTGATTATATGTGTACGGCTACTTGAAGGTAAATCTGCCAATTTGGTTTTAGCAATCAGTGTAAGGATGCCAAAGTATAATTGGTATGGTCTGATATCAGAAACCTTGTCAACTCCAAATGGTTCTTTAAAGAACATTTCAGGGTTGTCGTAATGTAACGACATACTATGCGCTTCTAATTGAAGACGTTCGCGTTTTGGGAGTATGTATTTACTTAGTTCGGAAGGTTCAATACCTTCTGTAATTGAAACTATATATTCAGTAAAGCTTTTTTGTTCTTCTGCTGTGAGTTTACCAGAATATGAATAATAAGGAGCAAATAACTCACGGATTTTCGCATAGTTTTTCTGACGTTGTGTATGCCATAAAAAGACTGCACTACATGCAATGATGACACCGATGATACTGATAAACAGAAGACGATTTTTATTCATGCGAATTCCTCTTTGATGTTATGTTCTATATCTCTATGATACAAACATATACACTGTTTGTCAACAAAGATTAATGAATTGACATAGTATAAGCTTGAAGTCAGTATAACCTATCTTCTTATGTAGAAAAGAGAACTCTAAATGGTATGTTTTATATCATTAAGAGTTCTCTTTTAGTTGTACATAGTCCAGTTTATCTGAACATGTAAATGAGTGATTATAGTACTAACCAAATTCTACATGCTGTATTCATTCATCACTATTTTCATCATCTGATTCTGTCCACTGTGCATGCCGCTGAAGGGTTCGGATATCGATCCCTAATGATTCTGCAGCAGCACGTAATGATGAATACTTTTGCATCCTCAACTGAGCAACATCGCGAAGAATCTGGTTTTGATTCATGTTGCTTATTTCAATTGGTTCCGTATCTATCAAAGGTGATGTCACAAAACCATTCCTAATGCTAAACCATGGTTGTGGCAGCTGGGTCGAGAATTCATGCATAATAATATGTTGTGTCTCTGGATGGAGTGCCTCCCATATAGCGTGTTGTGTCTGTGTTGGAAGTGTACTCCAAATAGAGATAAGTGTATGCACGAATTCCGGATAAATGTCTGGAAAATCTTTTGGTTCAAGTGTATCTGAGGATGCAAGTGCAATAGCAATTTGTATAGTACTTCTAAGCTGCCGGATATTACCTGGCCATGCTGCTTGCTCAAGACGTGTCAGTGCCTCTGGTGTAATTCCCACTACACTTTTACCATATTCAGAACTAAATTCCTTGATATAAACATCTACCAAAGGAGGAATATCCTCTGGTCGCTGTCGTAATGGAGGTAGATGAAGTGTCATACCTTTGAGTCTATAGTAGAGATCTTCTCTGAATTTCTCTTTTTCAACAACTTCTTCAATATCCCTATTTGTTGCAGTGAGGATATGTACATCTACAGTAAGTGTTTCATTTCCTCCAAGTCGGGTGAATTTAGTTGTATCTAATACACGTAGTAGCATTTTCTGTGCATCAAAAGACATTTCGGGTATTTCATCTAAAAAAAGAATCCCACCATCAGCTTGTTCAAATGCTCCTATTCTTTGTCGTATTGCACTGGTAAATGCCCCTGCCTCATGTCCAAAGAGTTCACTTTGGAGGAGTTCAGCGGAATACCTACCACAGTTTATTGCAATAAACGGTTTGTCTATTCGTGGACTGTTTTTGTGTATGTATTGTGCTATACCTTCCTTTCCAACTCCTGTTTCTCCAGTAATTAAAAACGGAATATTTGACTTTACAACCTGCTTGATTTTTTCATAAATCACCTGCATCGGTTCAGAAGGTAATTCGATGAAAGTTGGTTGCCTATTCATAATGTGCTCCTTAAGTATAATATAGTCTGGACGAAGTATATTTAAGTTGGAGCAGTTATTGTCCTTCAAAGCCGACAGCAATGTGATGCGTCATTACCACACGCGTATCATTTGTGCCATGTAGAACATATAATGCCGCACATTTTTTTATATTTACGCAATAAACGTGCAACACCAGTTTTTGGTTGACTAGTACATATAATTTGTTGGTCATTTTTTTGTCCCGGTTTTTATATGTCATATAGATACATATTATTAAGTTATTCAAAATAATTTTATTATAGTTTTAACACTACAATTATTGTATGTCAGGAAGCAATAATTGTGTGCTTAAAAACATTTTATGCTAATTTCGGATAAATAGACACATAATACAATAAATTCAGTTACTATGAGTATAGCTCTGCTAAAAATATTCTTAGACGAATTGATTGATTCAAAACTTCAGTTGCTATCTGTGTTTAAGACACTTGACAGCACAGGAGTATGTAACAGATATATACCTAAATGACCAAATAATAGAATAATTTTACTTTATGGCATGAAACTTGCTTAATAGTCTCGGAGATTCACATATATTATATTTTATTCAACGAACTTAATAAATATGTTACAAAATAGTATATGAGTTTCCGCATTAGATCTTGGCATACATTGTGTGCCTTAACGGTGTGAGTACGCCTGTCCCTCTCCCCTTGGGCGTGCTTACAAAATCGCGATTTGGGTAGGCGCGCTAACCAAATCGCGATTTTATTTACGCGCTCATAATCATTAGAATTATATGTTGAATTTGTGAGACTTTTTTTGTAGCACCTGTAAACAAATTTGGTTTTATATACCAACACACTTGCATGCATTCACTGGACAGATACCAGCATCACATAGGTCCTGAACAGGAGAGAACTGGACAGTTTGGGTTAGTGGAGTTACTTCGTCAGGTTGACGAAGTTCTGCATACGAGTCTTTTAGAATGGAAATAGCAGACTTGAGAAATATGCTTGTTATCAGCAAACCCACTACAATGTCTGGCAACTTAGAGTGGGTTATAGCAACGAGTGTCGCTGCAATAAACACGCTGGAATTTGCAATTATATCATTGCGTGAACATAACCACGTTGAACGCATGTTTATATCATCAGACTTATGCCTGGATAAAAGAAATAGACAACTACCATTTGCAATCAAGGCGAGTACACTCATCATAAACATAAAGTGTGACTCAGGGACACCGCCCGCGATGAACTTATAGATGCTTTGGTACAATACTCCTATGCCAAAAATAGCCATAATACTACCTTTGAGCATTGCTGAACCGGCACGCCAACGACTACTCTTGCCAATAGCATATAAACTGAATCCATATACCAAAGTGTCGCTTAGCATATCAAGTGAATCGGCTTGCAATGAAACTGAACCCGCAAGCAAACCAATGACAAATTCCAAGCAGAACATAGCACCGTTAATGACCAACACAATCCAAAGTGTTTTGGATTGCCGTTCACGGAGTTCCTCAAGTTCATCAGATTTATCGTGACAACAATTATCCATGATGGTCTCTCATATCAAAAACCATGTTTTGCATATAGATAAGTATAATACCATGTTTGATGGCAGAATTCGTGAAATTACCAATACTATATATATAAACATCCGTAGATCGGATGTCAGAATCGAGACAAATACCCTCTCAATAATAGACTCTAAATGAAGTGAAGATTAGGTTAGGATAACTACCAAATTCGGATTGAAACTGCGTTGAGTCGTTATTTATCGGTCGTTTTCCAAGGCTGATGAAACCTCCCACCGATAAATGGATATCCTCTGCAATATTGTATGAAAACTGTGGGGCAATCCAAGTCGATTGGTCAGATAGGTTATACAATATCTGTCCGTTAATACTTGTCAATGGTGTTAGTTGATGAGTCAATCCCGGTGCAAGATAATGAACACCCAGAAGATATACACCACCCCGTTTGTATGCTGGCTGAGTAAGGTTATTGGGATAATGTTTGGGTTTGTCTGAACCCGCTCCATTGTAATGATATTCAATAAATACATAAGTTTCTCCGCCGAAACTATAATCTATACCCATAGAAGACCGAATATAATTATCAGATGATTCTGCTACATCGTCAAAAGGAGTAACCAACACATAAGCCGTTTCTAACCAGAATCCTGCACCACCAACCCCTCGTGTAACATCTAATCCTATAAGCAGATCTCTCTGAACTTCAAACATTAAAAATGAGTAATCGGTCTCAGCAAAATTTAGTTGTGTCCTTAAGAAAATAGCACTCTTGTTGAAATCGAAATCACTGCCGAAAATGTAACCAGTATCTACTTCACCAAGAACACCTACCGGAATACGAACGCGAAAAGCATCAACACCTACACGATCTTCAGAGTCCAACTGATCGTAGGAAAAAGGTGTAATGACATCAGTTGGGTTAATTATCCGAGCACTACCCCACGCTATTGCATCACGTCCAATGGAGATGTCTGCGAAATTAGTGCTATATTGAACTAATACCCGGTCAAGATTATGATATATACCAACACTTCCAGATTGTTCATTTTCAACAGGATACAATAGCGAATCAAAGTCTTTGACACGATAATTGGAGGAGGTAATTCCAACAGCAAGTGGGGATTCGGTAAAAAGTGATGGGTCTTGTATGCGCGGGTTAATATCATAAGCAATATTAAATGATAACGAGTCAGTTGATGCATAAGTTAGGTTGAGTCGTAGCCTATTGACGACAACACCCAGCATCTGTGTGTCTGCAAACGGAGAACCAATAGTCGTAAAAAAGTTGTTATAATAGCCTCCGTATTGAAATTCAGCATGTGTGCATCTAACACCAAATAATATCAGCAAAAAGATTAAGATCGTGACGAGTTGTTTCATTTTCCACCCACTATTTTGTCTCATCACTGTATATTTTGCCATCGCGGAGTGTAATCAACCGTCTTGCACTTTCCATTACCATCGGATCGTGGGTTGAAAAGATAAATGTCATTCCTGTATCAGCGTTGAGTTTTCGCATCATCTCAAGTAGATCGGCACCAGTTTTTGAATCAAGGTTTGCAGTCGGTTCATCAGCAAGAATAATTGCCGGTTCAGAAACCATTGCTCGTGCAATTGCGACGCGTTGTTGTTGACCGCCTGATAGCTGCGTAGGGAGTCTATCTTCTACTCCTTCTAATCCAACCGATGTTAGCATTGCTGAAACACGTTCATGCCGTTCAGTTTTCGGCACACCTGCTAAGAGCATGATATATTCAACATTCTCCTTGACCGTAAGGACAGGGATGAGATTGAATGCTTGAAAAATGAATCCTATGTTGTCTCGTCGAAAATCAGAAAGTTCATTACCACTCATCTCAGATAAAACTTTTCCAGCAAGCCATACTTTTCCTTCAGTCGGTGAATCCAACCCAGATATGATGTTAAGTAAAGTTGTTTTACCCGATCCAGAAGGACCTACAAGTGCCGTAAGTTCTCCTGATTGAATGGTGAGATTAACCCCATCCAGCGCGGTCACAGGTATACCATCTGGGTCATAAACTCTTGTTACATCTTCAGTGGCAATAACATCTGTCTGTTGTTTCTGTTCCATTTTAGCTACCTAAAAACTTTGTCGCATAGCCTCTACAGGAGACATTTTAGCGACGTACCGAGCCGGATACAATCCGGCAATAATAGTGAAAATGAATACTGAGATAGGATAAATGATAAATTGTTCAACCATTAATGTTGGATAAATAAATTCCTGTATTGTCACACCCATCATTTCTATACCAGTATAATTTAGACCGACATGAGCATAAATAGAAGTCAGAACGAAACCGAGTATTACACCGATTGTGATACTTACTATTGCCAGTGCTCCTGCCTCAAATAAGATAAGGCGTGCCATTCCAAAGGGTCTCGTGCCAACAGCGCGTAACACCCCAAACTCAAACATTCGTTCATATAACGACATAAAAAGTGTGTTGATAATCCCAAAAGCTACCACAATAAATAGAATAAATCCCGTGACGTACTTACTGTATTTTGATATATCAAAAATTGCTTTCAATTGTGGTAAAATTTCTGACCAACTAAGTGCTTCATTCCCGTGTTTAGAATAGGTTTCCCAAAAATGTAAATCGTCATTTTGTGAGAAGGTAGTAGAAGTGAATTTTATAGCGATTTCATGCACGTCGGTACCAATTCCAAGCATCTCTTGTGCTTTTTGTAACCGAATGAATGCCATGCCGCTGTTCATTGCCTCGTCAGCAAAACTAAAAATTCCTGAAACTCTGAAACCCTCTTGTGAGAATTCACCACCATATACCTGTGATACCGTTACCGGCACTTTGTCACCAAGTTCTACTTCCAGTATTTCCGCAAGTTTCGCGCCAATTACAATGTCATTATCTTTGTTTCCTTCAAAATAAGCACCTTCAATGATCGTGTCATCAATTTGAGACAAGTATCGCTCTGTCGGTGGATGAATTCCAACAAGCATAATTCCTGTATTCACATTGGCGGCAGAGCGAATCATACCTGAAGTAAATGTCCGTCGGGTGAAATACTGCACGATTGCTTCTTTAGACAGGTTAGCAGTGATTTCATCAAGATTCTGAATAGTCAGAGTCATCTCCTGTTCATCTCGATAACCTTCTCGATGAATCTGCGCGTCACCAAGAAAAGATGCGGTGGCAGTTCTCACCATATTTTCTTCCATTCCAATCATTAACGCATCAAGAAAAATCAGTACTGCCAGACCGATGCTGATTGCAGTTGCTGCGATCAGTGTCCTGCGTTTATTTCGAAGTATATTCTTCCATGCTAATTTAATCAATATGGGAATCATAGAATATAACCCTATGTAACGTGAGTTCGGTATAAGAAATATAAATTCTTATACAATGATAGCATTTGAAAGTAGAAACATTTTATCTTTAACTCATGAATTGTAATTTTACACTCATGAAAATGTGACATTTTGCACGTCACTGTGACGTTTTAAATCCAGTCAGGACAAGGAATGTGACGCGAATTTCGCTTTTTTTTTTGGGGGGCACCTTTTTGGTTCTGTTTCGTTCAACATGTAAGTGTAAATTTAAGAACATACCTGTCATCCGCGGAATCAACGTACACCAAGATAATTGTTGTTTTTGCAAAGATTACACTTCTGGGATTAAATAGTCTGGATTCCCGCCTCATCAGGGTTCCTCAATATTTCTTAGATTAGTTCGATTTATGTAGCCAATATGTATTTGAAATATAAACACATGTTAATTATATACAACCTTTTTGTGTATGTCAAATAAAAAAATAGAATTTTATATTGGATATATATTGGTTATATAATGGATATTTTATCGTAACGGGAGTTCGGTGTAAAAATATGAGGTATTTTTCCTTGAATTCTACTCATATCTTCCTGTAAGTGCAGCTATTGCTATACACCTCATGGAGTATACCAAACGGTATGCTTCCCGCTGGGGCTACTATAAAGCATTGCAAACAGATAACATGAATGAAAGAGGCACAAACTAACAGTTTGTGCTACAATAATCGCTTATACCGAAATCACGTTAATGTACACGCATAGCCTTTGCAGGTAGAATACGTGCGGCTTTTATAGCGGGATAAAGACTTACTAACATCGCAGAACAAAACACTGTAATAGTTGGAATCAGAATACTTCGCACATTAACTTCCGCATGCATCGTTCCAAATTTCATGCCGCCATAAGTTAATTCTTCAGACAGTGTGATTCCGTATACCGATAATAGGTAATTGAAGAAAGTTCCGAATAATGCCCCAACAATAATGCTTGCCAATGCAATGATTCCCACTTCACAGATTACTAAGTAGAAGATTTGTAAAGGTGTTGTACCTACTGCCTTTAACAGTCCGTACTCACGTGTCCGTTCCAAAACCGACATCAAAACAGTATTGAGTACACCCATGGCAACAATAAACAGAATAACGAAACGTCCTATCGCATCTCCCTGTTGATCGGTTTTCATAGCATTGTAAAAAGATTTTGCCACCTCCTGCCACGGAGCAACTTCAAGAGTTGCATTGGTAAGACTTTCCTTCATTTTATTCGTTATTTTACCAACATGATTGATATTTGAGACAATCACAACGATTTCGTGAATACGTCCATTTAGTACAAACAGTTCTTGAGCAGCAGCGAGGTTTATATAACATGTAGTCCGATCTGTTCTGTCGTCACCGCTCTCAGTAATGCCTACAATCTTGTAAAGGTCATTCGCAAGAGATCCATCTGCTGCTTGAGAAAATATAACAAAATCACTCCCCACTTCTGCCTTGAGAATCTTTGCGAGTCTTTTACCGATAACTGCTTCATGTGTTGTATTTTCGGTAAATAGTCTGCCTTCAATCACTTTCTGATATAATTGGGTGGCATCGTTTTCCCGTACTACATCAACTCCAACGACTTGCACAGCGGTACTCTTTTCACCGACAGAACCGAGTCCAGCTGCATAAATCCGTGGAGTCCACGCTTCAACACCAGATATGTCTTGTATTGTCTCTCCAACCGGTTCATAGTCGCTTATCGTTTTGTAAATAGAAGGACGTGCACGATAGCCTTCAGTATGCACCTGTATATGTCCAATACGGTTCCGTGTGAATGTTGATATTATATTGGAATATATGCCATCTGACCAGCCGATAAACAAAGATGAGAGCGTGAAACCGACAATCATTGCAAGGGCTGTAAGAATTGTACGTCGCTTTTGACGGAAGATGTTACGAAACGCTATTTTCAGTATCATACCTATTGTTACACCGATGTAATCATATATTACCTTTTCTGAAGATTTCTACGCGTAAAGATTTTATCATCAAGTTTAGAATCAAAGTCTGCATTCATAAACCGAATTACAGTCTTATGTCCTTCCTTGTTTGTTGGGACCATTTCCATGACAGAGGGTAAGGTTTTGCCACCGAATTTCTTAATCTCTTTATAATTCATAATACGCATTAATTTATCTTTTTCGTCATAAAAGTGCTGCCACACGGGTAAATAATCACTTGCTTGAACTGCCGCTATAATCTTTCCCCAAACAATTGGTGTATCTTCTTTAGGTATGAGTTCAACATATAGATAATCAGGAGAGGCATCTTCAGGTGTAATGAGTTGGTAGGTATAATCGTCAACCATTGAGGATTGCCTAACTAAATCGTCATTCGTGAAATCAGAACCCATCCACGACCCCATCATCATAGAGGGAGAAATCTTGAAGGTCTTATTCACTTTTGGTAGATAATTCCACATCTCTTTACCAATACGTAATGTGGTTAAACCCTTCTCCTTTTTCGGTGCGGTAATCCGAATAAATGTCTTATCCACTCCTTTTGTCCATACCGTCATTGATAGTGTCCGTTCCCAGTGCGGTGTAACGATTTGCATTTCTATGTCTGCATGACTCGTCTTGCTACGATACAGTTGATCTAAATGCTTGATGATGTCTTCTACCTCAGCAGCAAATGTTACTTGGGGAGCGAACATATAAATAGCCAGATTCAACACCAGAAAAAAACATAGTATCTTATTCCGACGAACTTTTTCCGCTTTAAATATTACTTTTTCCATAACTATCTACTCCATTAGACTATCACCTGTTACCCAGGCGTTGTATTTGGTTAATACTTATCATTACATATCCAAAGAAAATGATGTAGACACCGATAAGTATTAGTAGACCAATAAGTGCGTAGATTGTTTGTTCCCTCCGTGTCTTTGCTTTATATGTATCAGTATAAAACATCTGATACTCATCAGATTTATTGTAAAGTCTTGATAATGGAGGTGTCGGTTGATAGATGTACGCGACCAGAATGCCTATAACATTGCCAAAAAGTCCGGCACATATCCATATAATCTTATTTACATCGGATTTTGCATCTTTTTCAGCGACAATTTCTGCATCGTATTGTTCAGAATTCATGTGGGTTATTCCTTCTTATGACTACATACTGTAAGAAATGATATAAATATTGTAATCGGTTACGTAATAAGTTTCAATCTAAATCCGTCGTGTGCTTCAAAAAAAGGTATAGGCGTCAACTTAAGTATTTTTCGTTTAAATTTGGGTTATTTTATCCCTCTTGTAGGTCGGGTGAGAGACTAAACCCAACCTACGATATAAACTATCAGAAACACTCACCTACAGAATATTCATAAAACTATAGTAAACTTTTGAATTAATGGGACATTTTGATATGTAGGAGGGAACTCCGATTCCGACTATCAGTCAACCCACCAAAAACCCTCTTTTCTTATCCTGAAAATCCTATAATCCTGTAAATCCTGGTTCAGACATTCCCCTCTACCTTCAGTGTCCTCTGCGTCCTCTGTGCCTTCTGTGATTCTGACAATTCTTTTCTGCGTCCCTCTGCGTCCTCTGCGTTTTAAGCGATTCAGACAATCCCGCAATTCTGACAACTAAAAACTGAAAAATAAACTAAAAACCGAAACATACATGAAACATACATGAAACATATTGTTCCGACCCCCACCTTCTCCTTCCAACCCACCCAACCACGTGTTATACTACTACCACTATGAAAAATAAAAAACCGATACACCTCACATTATCAACAAAAACCGACACCCGTCACCCAAAAAACATCCACCCAATAACCGACCAGAACCCAGCACATAAGAAAGTTACCAAAATTATTTTTTTTCAACCACAAAAAACCGATAAAAACAACCCGAAAACCCAGACGGAAACTAACCTTATACCAATTCTACCAAAAGTTACCGTTATGTCAAAATAAGTTACCGTACGGTAACCTTTTAAGGAGGAATATTCCGATTCCCGACCATCAATCTGTTATTGTTGAATTCTGAAAATAATTAGATATTACACACTTAGACCTACGGACTAAAACTGTCCAAGTAATTGTAATATCTACTATAAATAATCACGATATATTGATTTCTCTTGCATTCATCATCTAACTTTGATAAAATTGTCCACAATAGTTATTTTAAGAAAAAACCGATTATTACTATACATAAGGACATGAATTAATGACACTTCCGAAAATGGCAAGGGTCCGACAACATTTTGACGCACCTGTTCTCCCCGATCTACCAAAATCAATCCATGAAGAATTGGATCGGATAAACGTTACATCTATTGTGCGTCCGAGGGAAACCGTTGCAATAACCGCAGGGAGTCGTGGTGTTGCCAATATTGCTACAGCAGTCAAAGCAGTAGTTGATTACTTAAATGGAATCGGTGCGAAACCTTTTGTCGTTCCAGCAATGGGTAGCCACGGTGGCGCAACTGCAGAAGGACAGCGTACTGTGTTGGAACATTACGGGATTACAGAGGACACAGTTGGTGCACCAGTTAAAGCGTCAATGGATGTAGTGAAACTTGGCTCTCTACAGCAAGCAGGAACAGAAGATTTGCCCGTTTTTATGGATAGATTTACCGCAGAGGCAGACCATGTTGTTCCGCTTAATCGCATTAAAGCACATACAGATTTCAACGGTTCCATTGAAAGTGGATTGATGAAGATGATGGTGATTGGTCTCGGTAAGCAACAAGGGGCAAACTTCTATCATCGCGCATTCTTTCAATACGGTTTTGAACATGTGATCACCGCTGCGGGAAGTTTTATACTTGATACAGGAAAAATCGCATTTGGCTTAGGACTTATTGAAAATGCTCATGAAGATACCGCGAAAGTTGTAGCAATGACTGCAAATAATTTACTTCAGACTGAACGCCAACTACTTGTTGAATCAAAGTCCATGATGGGGAAACTTCCGTTTGATGAACTTGATCTGTTAATTGTAGATTGGTCAGGCAAAAACATCAGCGGCACAGGTATGGATACAAACATAATCGGTAGAATGATGCAGAATTTTGAACCGGAACCACTCAAACCAGCAATTTTACGGATATTTGTCCGTGATCTTACAGAGGAAAGTGACGGTAATGCAACGGGTATTGGTCTTGCGGATTTTACAACGACACGTCTTGTTGACAAAATTGACAGACACTCGACCTATATGAACGGAATTACAGCACTCGGTCCACAGAAATCTAAAATCCCATTTTATTACGATACTGACAAAGAAGTGATTGAGGTTGCACTCGACACAATTGGATTGACGAAACCTGAAAATGCGCGAGTGATTCGTATTGAGAGCACCCTACGGTTGACGGAACTTGACATCTCTGAAGCATTACTTGAAGATGCACAACTCCATTCAAGTCTTGAAGTTATTGGTGAGACAACTCCATTCGAGTTTGACACAACAGGCAACCTTTTGCCATTTTCTATGGAGACGCACTAATTGAAGCGATTGATTGTCGGTATTACAGGAGCAAGTGCTGTCGTCTACGGTGTACGTCTACTTGAAGTCCTTGCAAATCGTGAAGATTTTGAGATCCATCTGACGATCTCAAAATCTGGAGCACGGGCATTACTTGAAGAGTTACAGATTAAGGTTGATATAGACAATTTTCAACTGCAATCACTGATTAATTCCACCACAGAACACATTATCTATCATCATGAATCTGATATTGGTGCATCAATCGCGAGCGGTTCTTTTCGGACAGAAGGGATGGTTGTTGTACCGTGTAGCATGGGAACTGTCGCATCTATCGCAGCAGGGATTTCACGCAATCTCATACAACGTGCTGCAGACGTTTGTATCAAAGAACGCCGCAAACTTGTAATTGTTCCAAGGGAAACCCCGCTCAGTTCAATCCACCTTGAAAACATGCTAAAGTTATCACGTAACGGGGTTTGTGTTTTACCAGCAATGCCAGGATTTTACCATTTTCCGAAGACAGTTGATGACCAGATAAACTTTGTTGTGACGAAAATATTGGATCAGTTTGATATAGACTCTGGATTGACCCAACGATGGAAAGAATAGGTTGTTAATGCGAAAACTTAGAATCATCCTTGAGATGATAAAATTTGAACATACTGTGTTCGCACTACCGTTTGCCATCATGAGTGCGTTCATTGCTGCAGAAGGACTTCCATCACTTGCGAAACTCGGATGGATTCTTGTTGCAATGGTAGGAGCGAGAAGCTGTGCTATGGCGTTCAATCGGCTTGCTGATGCTGAAATTGATAGCAAAAACCCAAGAACTGTAACACGTGCTATTCCTGCGGGTTTAATCACAAAAGGGGCAGTCTTGGTCTTTACTATTGTATCTGCAGGTTTGTTAGTCTTTGCAGCGTGGCGATTAAACCCACTTGCTTTTGCATTGTCACCGGTCGCACTTCTCGTGATTATGGGATATTCGTATACCAAACGTTTCACATCTCTTTCACATTTTTGGTTAGGACTTGCACTATCCATTTCCCCAGTAGGAGCGTGGATTGCAATTAAGGGGCAATTTGATTGGACACCTATAATCCTATGTAGCGTGGTGTTGCTATGGACAGCAGGTTTTGACATCATTTATGCATGTCAGGACGTTAATTTCGATAGAAAACACGGTCTACATTCAATACCAGCACGGATAGGTATTCGTTGGGCACTTTGGCTATCTTCTGCTCTACATGTAATCGCAGTTGGACTTCTTTTCAGTATTCCATTTCTCACCGAATTAGGTCTTTTTTACTTCATCGGTGTGGGAATTGTCGTACTTATATTTATCTATGAACATGCCATCGTAAAACCGAATGACCTGTCCCGCGTGAATCTGGCATTTTTCACACTAAACGGTATGATAAGTCTCGTTTTAATGGCACTTTCAATCGCAGATATCCTCTTGTAACCGACTATTTTACTTAGTATATGGAGATATTGGATAGATGAAATTATCACTTTCTGTTCGCGTTGCAGAAAACGCATCTAAAAAAGATGCCACTCATACATTCGTTCAACTGACGGAACTTGCAGCAAACCTTGGTTACGAAGCAATGTGTATGCGCGCATCCCAAGTCGGGATCCATTCACCATTAGAGAATATCACAGCAGCGCGCAAACGAGCAGATGCCCTTAATCTAAAAATATCTATGGTAACTGGTGACTTTCCAGTACCACTTAACAACGATGACGGACCTAACGGATTACGTAATATAACACCGTATCTCGATTTAACGGAACTCCTCGGTGCAAATCTCATTCGGATTGCAATGAAGGTTGAGGAGGATATACCGTGGGCACAACGCGCATCGGATGAGGCAGCAGAACGCGGAATTCGTTTAGCACATCAGTCGCATACTCAGAGTCTGTTTGAAACAGTGGATGGATCAATTGATGTGTTAAAACGTGTGAATAGAAAGAACTTCGGAATAATCTATGAACCTGCTAATCTTGATCTGTGTGCACAAGAATACGGTATTGAAACACTAAAAAGGTTTGCGCCATACCTGTTCAATGTCTATTTACAGAATCATATCCGTAGACCGGAGGGTAAGACTGTCTTATATACTTGGATACAAGGTAATGTTCCACACGATCCAATCCGTTTGCAAGATGAAGGTGGAGTAGACTTTCCGTTAGTGTTTCGCGGTTTAGAAGAAATAGGTTACGATGGATATGTTACAGTACATCAAGCGTTTAGAGAAATAATGGAACCGGAAGACGCAGCAGAACAGAGTTATGCCTATTTAAAACCTTTCTGCGATTAAATCAGATTGATTATTCGAGAAAAACTATGAACACACAGCGTCCTAATATACTTCTTATCACAACTGATCAACAACGAACAGATAGCCTTAGCTGCTACGGTTCAACTTTCACTGATACTCCGCACATAGATAAACTCGCTGCTGAAGGAGTCTGTTTTGAACGTGCCTATTGTACAAATCCAGTGTGTACACCTGCCCGTGCTTCTATCTTTACAGGCAAATATGTCAGTAGGCACGGTGCATGGAATGTCGGAATGAACGTCCCAGAAGACGAACCGATGATCTCACATCGTCTATCAGATGTTGGATACCGCACACACTATATTGGTAAAGCCCACTTTCAACCCTTCGGCGCATCTCCAGAAAAGTCTATTGAAACGCGAAACAATACTGATAGATATCCCGATTTTCGTGGTCCTTACTATGGATTTGAGTCGATAGAATTAGCACTTGGACATGCAACCTATGGAATTTCAGGACATTACGGTGAATGGGTAAAATCTCAGGTTTCTCAAGAGGTATATGAGAGTTACACGAAAGCAAGACGACTCTCTACAGTGGGATTTGGTGGGGGTGCACACGATTGGGATATTCCCTTAAAATACCACAACAGTGTTTGGACTGCTGATCGGACAATAGATTTTCTAAATCACCATTCTACAGAACAACCGTTTTTATTGTCAGTTGGTTTTCAAGACCCACATCATCCACATTGTGTGCCAACAGAATTTGAGGAACGCGTTGATCCCGCTGATGTGCTGCTGCCAGACTTCGTAGAAGGTGAATTGGACGACAAACCACCCCATTTTATGGAAGCGCGATGTGGACAACTTAGTAAATCAAAAACCCGTGGAAAATTTGCTATGGCAGGGCAAGGTGGCGGTGCAGATTACCGTAAAGTTCCCGAAGGAGATGCACGATTAGGCAGAGCCTACTACTACAATATGGTGAAGATTATTGATCAGCAGATGGGACGTATTTTAGAATGTCTTGACAATCGTGGTTTACGCGAAAATACATTAGTGCTTTTCACTACAGACCACGGTGAACTACTCGGAGACCACGGACTTTGGATGAAGGGACCTTTCCATTATGAACAACTGGTACGTGTTCCCACTATACTTCGTTATCCTGCTGTCATTCCACCCGAACAACGTTCTCACCAGCTGTTTAGCCATGTTGATATTGTGCCAACTGTGCTTGCCGCAGCAGGTTTGTCTATTCCATCGGATACAGACGGTGTAGATGTCCTGCCAATGCTCACAGGTGCAAAGGAGTCTGTGCGAGATTCAGTCTTAGTGGAATGTATTGACGATCCATCAGGTTTGCGTCTCAAAACAATTGTTACTGAAACCCGTAAGTTGACGTGGTATTGCGGACATCCGTATGGAGAACTATATGATCTTGACAACGACCCAGCAGAACGAGTTAATCAGTGGAATAACCCAACTTTTGCACCTGACAAGGCACAACTCATAGGGTCTATTCTTGAGCAAATGGAACCTTTAGAGAGACGGGTTGAACGAACATCCTATGCATAAACATCACATCCCTGTAAGGCAAAATTCAACACATTACCTTGATTTCAACTCACGTTAGAATTCAATAGTACTTTCGATCTGGATGGACTCAGTGCCGGAATCTTCAATTTTATATGTAGTTTCTCTTGTTGTTATGTATTTGCTAACGACTTGGTCTGTATCTGAGTCAACCAGTTCAAAGTTAACTTCCTCACCAGAGTCATCTGCATACTCACCCTTTAGAAGATAAGTGCTGCCAGCTTTTACATCAATGGTGTAATTTGACACGGTTTGATGTTCCTTACTTATCCCTTCAGGATAAATCTGTGTTAGAAGGCTAAGTGATAAATTATGTTTACCTGGAACAACTAAAACATCATCAATAGAGAAACTATTGATTTCTATGATTTTCTTACGAAATGCCGACTTTCCATTAATTGATAAAGCGATGAGATCATAACGCTGAATCCACAGTCCTTTTGTATCTATTTGGATTGATGCAAGTTCGTCTTTTGGTAAATCAGGTGTTTCATATATACTCTCACCCATAAAATAGCTACTACAACCGAAAAATGGGAAAGAGAATAATGCTATTACCAATAACGTAAAAATATGATTATGGGTTCCCTGATTATGATTGATGACCTTTTTATATGTTTTAGTCTGATATTGTATTATATTTTTCATTTGTCTATGCTCCAATAAATTACAGTGATTGCATTTAATCATTTAATTAAAGTATAACACTAAATTAACACTATGTCAACCTTCTTAGAAGTTATGTGAGAGCCATTATGTATACATCTGGATTAGAAGATCAGATGAACGAAAATTTACTATACATAGTGTCCTTATAATTATGTCTATCACGAACTTTTTCTGATGAATTATGTCTATTTTGATAGACAATAAACAAAATGGATATGGTCATAATGGAGTTTAAAGGTCTGTTAACATTACTATTAACATCTGATTGAAATGAAATCTTCCTTACTATAGCATATTGATTTACTTACCTGTTTTGGTTGCATAAGGCACTCATATTAGGGTATCATATAAATAGTTAATGAAATAACATCGGCACATAATTACGAAAAACAATCATTGTTTCATCCAAAATTACTATACAACAACCGCAATATATGAAAGAATATTGGAATGGATGACTCTTATGGAAACCTTCCTAAATTCAAAGAATGAAATTCGATACCCCCACAAATCCTGATATTTCTGTGAATAAACGCGTAAAAGAACTTTTTGTCGCACAATCTGAAAGACCTGCGGCTTTGAAGGATATCAATCTCACGAGATTATCACCCTTTCAGCGTGCATTACTCGTAGCAGATGGAACCGTGACACGGTTCATTGAGGCATATACACATTCACCTGTAGAGGTTGTGCTGCTATACCAAGCAAGGCGAATCCTACATAATCAACATAAATGGCTTGAACTGTCAACAGGTGGTAATATCATAGCACGAGAAGTTGTCCTACACACTCCATGCAAAGAAAACAAAACACCAAAAATACATGCCTATGCAGTGTCTCAAATTGTCCATAAACGTCTACCAAAAACAGTTGTGGAGGGATTAGATGCGGGGATAAATGGTTTAGGTGCTCTTTTGCAGCACAGCCAAATGGAAACACGCCGTGATTTGCTTTGGTGGGGAATTGAACGGGTGAAAGGTTTACCAAGTAGTATCGCACATTGTGAAGGCAATCCATTCCTTTGTCGGACATATAGAATAGTTGCTAACGGAAAACCACTTATGCTTATAACGGAGAAATTCCCAATAGAAGAACCTTAGATCAATAATTCAGGATTGATCTATAATCTTGTAAAGTAAGAACTTAGAGAATGGCGTTACCTAACGTAAGTTCATCTATTAGAATAATCTGTTGGGTAAGAAGCAAAATGTGCCCGTGGTGTCCCGTGAGTATAATCACCATCACAAGCATTGAGCAACAATTTACTTAGACGTGATACGATGTCTGGGTGTTCTGACGATATATCGTTTTCTTCACTGTAATCTTGATTGAGTTGATATAACTGAAAACTATCTAATTTGTTAATATATCGTAACTTCCAACCATCGGATGTTACCAGAGCAGGACCAAGACCGGATGCATATACAATCCAGTCATGGGATTGTTGTTTCTCATATTGTTCCAGCAAAGTAGGTAAGAAAGACACGCCGTCTTTGGCTTGTGGTAAGTCTGCGTGGGTAATTTCAGCCAATGTCGGCATCAGGTCGTAGTTTGCCAGCATGTGGTTGGACTCGGTTTGTGATTCAATTGTCCCTGGCATTCTAACAAGAAACGGAATTCGAGTGCCACCTTCTAAACTTGATCTTTTTAAACCTGCCATACCATCGTTTCCGTTAAATACATCACCACCTTCCTCGGAATAGTATTTTCTTGTGATGTCATCAAACGGTTCACCCTCCAAGTTTCTTCTTACACCAGAAGTCCGACCTCTTTGCAGGTAATAGACTTCATGTCCATTATCTGCACTGAAAACTATCATTGTGCGTTCATCAATTCCAAGTCGTTGCAATTCATCCAAGATAATCCCAACGGTTTCATCCAGTTTTAGGATCATTGATGCGTATTCTTTCTCATAAGTAGTCAGTTCGGCAATATCTTTTACTGCAGGATGTATATCGGGTATGGAAATAGGTCCGTGTGGCAGCTGTGATGGGTGGTAAAGAAAGAAAGGTTCATCCTTATGTGCGCGAAGATAATCCACGATTTTATTGTTGAAGATATCCTGCGAATAGATGGCTTTGCCTTCACGGTTCTGTCGTATGGCAAAATTTTCCTCAGATTCAGTGCCTGGATGTTTTCCACAGTCAACATGTGTATTACCTTGAATCTCTTTAAGTTCACCGTCCTCAAACAGAAAAGGCGGATAAAACCCGTGACAACGCTGATGGTCATAATAACCGTAGTGATACTGCCAACCGTGTCTACGTACCCGATTTGCAGTTGTGGCAAAACCCCATTCAAGCTTTCCTACTTGACCAGTGGCATATCCCGCTTCCTCTGCAATCTGTGCAAGAAAAACATCATTGGGTTCTGCTTGGAGTCCAGTTGTATGAATCAACTCTGAAATTTCGTCTAATGTCATTTCACCCGTGCTAATGCTCTTATATATTCCCGCTTTGGTATATGTCCAAGTTCCTTCATGACAATCGTGGAGTCCCGTCAACATGCTTGCACGTGAAGGCGCGCAAAACGCACAACCGTAGGCATGGTTAAATTTCATGCCTTCATTGGCAAGTCGGTCTATATTTGGCGTATCAAAATGTTGCTGTCCATAGCAACTTAACATGCCACGTCCGAGGTCATCGGCAAAAATGAGAATTACATTTGGTCTTTCGGTCATATTATATCCTTGGTTTTATTTCTTCATGCAACATTGGTTGCGTTTTCTGCGAAACTATCTGTTCATAATAAAAGTTTGGAAGATTCGCATGCCTATTAGCATGTTCAATTGTAATCGCAACAGGATGTCCCTCAGAATCAAGGTCTATGTAGATATTCTCATTGATTTCTTTTGTTTCTGCAATAGGACGTGATGAAAATTCTATTAGTGCTGTATCTGAGTCATGAAAATATTTTACCTTCATACTTCTATTCCTTTAAAATTCCTATCAAAAAAAGCGTTATGAACTGTTTCTCCATCTTCCAACATAATTACTCTAAGGAACTTTCCTTCATCCGATATATATCCCCACTTTCTTATTCTACCATCATCCTGTGTTTCTGTGTGGATTGGATTCCTGATAGTTTCTATGATCCATTCACTTTTGATTTTAGCTCTGTCAGGTCTCTGACGCATATATTGAAAATAGTGCGTCGATTTCATTTCTTTAGTTGCACCTTAAATAGATTATACATTCCTACATTTATAAGCAGTATTGTAGAAGTCACTTTCGCTGAAATGCACGTTGACGATAGAGATGTTCAAACAGATTCCCTTCGTGTGGACTATCCCAAGATATTTGGTTCGTTGGAATTGCACCTATGTTGAGTCTATCAATAAGAGGTGTTGTCAATAGGGTATCAATTAGTCTGTCATCTTCAGTTATTACTGTTGCAACTAAAGTTGCCCCAATAGATTCTTCTATCTGTGACGATGGAACTTCAACTACACTAACAAACGGAAAAGGGAATTCTGTATTTGCTAACGGGTGTTCTGAGTCCTCACACCAAATAACGGTGGGTCTTAGGAATGTGCAACCATCTAATTCAACAACTCTGTCTCCAGTGGTCAATTCAGTTGCACCATCCTGTTTAAGGTGTCTGTCAATCAGTGCAGAAATACCTTGTGCAGCCTTCGGGTTTGCCCATGCTGCAATCCCCGCTTCAGGATGGTCAAGTGGTTTGGGTTCAATTTGCCGTAACCGTTCTGCTATCGCTTCAGCAATATCACTCCCCTGTTCAGAAACCCATACACCCGATGCATTAATGCATGACCTGCCACCGTTTTTGCTTACGGATTCTACAATTAAATCAAGATGTGCTTCACAGTTCCCATTCTGATTATCATGAATGATGATCTTACTACGTCCTGGTCCGTGGATTTCCACACGCGGATCATTTACCCACGGTGCAACAGTTGAACCACCACCAAACAGCATAGATCTTCCACAACGAAATAGGATTTCGTTAGCACCTGAATAATTGGTCGGGTAGAAACTAAATGTCTCTGGCTGAATTCCTGCTACCATAAAAGCCTGTGCTATCCTATAAGGAGTCCACGGTTCCTCTCTACCCGGTTTTAACACGAGTGGCACTTTCAATGGTACTGCGGGAATCCACAGAGAATGAACACCAGGTGAATTACTCGGTAACACAGCACCTAATGCATCTGTTTCACAAACATAACTTAACACTCGTTCATTCTGGAGTCCCCATCCATTGTCAAGTATCTGTAAATCAAGTTCCCGCGTCAAGCCATCTAATACTTGCTCTATATTTTCCAAAACACCTTGTATCTTTCCCATATTCTGTCGGCAAAGTGTTTCGGGTAGACCAGTTGTTCCAGATACCTGTTTTATGTATTCTTGAGGAGACTGTGTCCCATCATCAAGTGGTAAGTCTGCAGATGTGAATAGTTTTGCTGCATCCTTACAAATTGCGATCAGTTCCAATATATTGTGTTGGGACAAGGTTTGCTTATGGTAAGGTAGGTCAAGTAGGTCTTTAGCTATCAAACCTCTGTTTGCTTGACTGACTTCAACCAGCGGTTCCCCCGTTTTGATGTGTGGCACGCTGACAGTCTTCAAACTTCTGTATGTTCGACCTGCGCGTAAAATAGGTATGTGTACCATAACTTTTTCGACTACCTTGTAATCTTTGCAACCCACCCCGAAGACGCATCACAATATAGAAAATCATCACCATAAATAGATAAGCCGTGTGGTTCAGGATAATCCTCAGAAACTTCAATTTGATCAATGATTGCACCGTCATCAAGGTCAAGTTTGACTATAACTCGTTCAGAGGTGTGGGTTACCCAAAGTCCATCTTCAACTCGAACAGTACCGTGTGCTCTTCCATAGGGTAAGGGTAATGTGTGTTGAATAGACCAATCGGAAATTTTCACCTTATGTATTTCCTGATTTTTAAGGGTTTGTACCCAAAGATGTCCTTCGTCAAAGTTGTCATATTCAACCCCGTGTGTGCCACCACCTTCAGGCACAGGAAAACGTCCGAGGGTTTCACCAGTCTTAGCGTCAACCTTGAAAATTTCACCAGATTTTGCATCTGTATCTCGCACGGCACGCCAGCGATCTCCTGATCCATTTGCGGCTAACCAAAGTGCACCTGACCCGAACGTCATGCCACTTGTATTGGAGGATTCGCTTGGAATATCATGGATGTGTTTCGGAACGTGGTATTCGTGATCGCAAGTGATTTCCACTAAGATGACTCTGTCGGTGATTTGGTCTACAATCCACAAACCTTCTTCTGTAACTTGTAACCCGTTTGGGACAGAGTAAGGTGACCTAAACGCTTTTTCAATTTTTGTTGGCATGTTTATTTCCTTCTTTTGAAGACTTATTTTAGGACGTTTCAATAAGATTTTCTGCAGTAAGGTTAATACACACCTACCACAACACTCTCTTGGAGTTCTGTAAGTAGACGAAGGTTTTCAACACCATCCCAGGGATATTCAGGAATCGGTTCGGCGCGTTCAGCTTCATCTCGTTCGAGAAACCGTGGAACAAAGAATTCTTTCGTCAATGTTGTTAGCATGACGCGTCCAGTTTCTCCATAGTCAACTTGTTGATCTGGATCATCTGGATTAACCAGTTCAATGACAGCGCGCGGTTGTGGAGGATAATAAATAATCGCATAGTTATCTATCGGATCATAAGGTTTACAAGTTGCCAATCCCATAAGGGTGTTACCATAGGTTGGCACAAAATCTATACCCGGCACAAGTTCTTCCCGTGCAAATCGGTGGAATTGTGCGTCCATCTCTGTACCTCCGCAAAAGATACCTTTAATACCGACTTTTTGTAGGGATATTTTCTCACATAATGCTTCAAGCAATTTAGGTGTAGTGAATAGACATTGAACATTTTCATGTGCCTTTAATACATTTAATGCTTGCGAAATTACGTGGTTCTTATAAGCGTCCAATTCCTCATTTTTTCCATAACGGACGAGTTGATTCACCCACCGTGGATCAAGGTCAACAAGGAAACAGATTCCACCGCGATGTTGTGCGAGATGCTCAACAGCAAGTCGTAAACGTCGCGGTCCGGTTGGACCCAACATCAACCAGTCACTACCGGGTGGGAAACCCTCATCTGAAAGAGTTTTACTAAACAACTCATAATCAATTTGGAAGTCGCGTATGCTGATACGAGATTTAGGTATTCCAGTTGAACCACCTGTCTCAAAAACATAAACCGGTTTATCGGCATACCCTTTAGGCACCCACCTTCTAACCGGACCACCACGCAGCCATTCATCTTGGAAATGTCCAAGACAATTGAGATCAGCATATCCACCAATCTCTTTTCTTGGGTCGAAATCTAATCCTTCAGCGTATTCTAACCAGAAGGGGCAGCCTGTTTCTGGACTGAAATGCCAGTTGACTATTTCTCGCACATGCACATCAAGTGCTGATCGCGCTTTTTCTATTTTTTGGGTAAGATTCATTTCTACTCTTCTATTGCAATTAGCTGATTTCTCGTTACGATGTAGAGCACACCATCTTCCGCGACAGGTGTTGTATAAACAGCACTTCCCATATTTGTTTCAAACAAAACTTCTTTGACTTTCCCTGTTTTCAAGATAACAACATCCCCATCTTCATCACCGATATAAACTTTCCCGTCAACAACATAAGGTGATCCCCATATCGCGGCGAAAGTATCATGTGTCCAATAATGATCACCTGTTTTGGCATCTAAACAATATACGAATCCACTAAGATCTGATATATATAGGAGACCTTCATGTATTGCGACAGTTGACATAGTGCGGTTGAACTGTTCATCACCAAAGTGCCAAATTCCAGCTGTTGCTGTAGTATCACCAGTTTGTGATGCATCAATACACCAAAGGTGTCCAACACCTTCACCGTGCTCAGGGTCCTGTCCAACTGCGATATAGACTTTGCCATCGTGAATGACTGGTGTAGAGATAATATTATTTCGTGTGCCACGACCCCCGAGTTCCCATTCTGAGTCTTTCGGATTACAATCAAATTGCCATATAATCTTACCGGTTTCTGGCTCAAAAGAATAAACCCAACCATCACCGCCGGGAATGATAACTTGTGGAACACCTTTAATTACACCATAAGCAGGATTCGACCATTGTCCGTGTAGTATATTTTCACCTGGAGATGCATCTTCCCAAACAAGTTCACCAGTATTTTTGTTAAGTGCGATAAAACTCGGAGCATCAGGAGAGGGTATATGTATATGTCCTTCATCAACACCATTACTGGTTTCCAAAAAAAGAAGGTCCCCAACTGCCAGTGGCGAACAGGTTGCCAGGTTATGTGGGAAGACGTCCAATTCATCCATCATATCATAGATCCAGATGATGTCTCCGTCAAAATTACTTGTTTCGGTTTCCTCTTTGTATGGTCCATCATTTTCTCCATCCATAAACCCTTCAGTATCAATACAGACCACCTCACAACGGTTAGAGATATAATAGAGACGGTCACCTTCAATATAGGGAGTTGAACAGATTCCTTGTAGGGGCCAATCATTTACGCGTCCAGAAGTCAGTTTAGTATGTGTGATTTGCCAAAGAAATTCTCCATCAGATTCACGAAATGCTTGAATGTTTCCACGGTCACCTGTCAATTTCGGATTGCGTAGTGCTTCGTTGTTGGTACCAACAAACACCTTACCCCCGATTACAAGAGGACCTGCATAACTTTGTGAACCGAGTTCGGCTGTCCATTTGATATTTTCACCTGTTTCCAAATTCCAGGTATCGGGTATATCTGTCTCATCAGAGACCATATTACGGCTTAATGTTCCACTCCACAATGCGATTTCTTTATGATCCGCAGCTTTGGAAATTGTACCGAAGAAAAGCAAACCCGCTATTACAAGAAAAAGGATTGACGAACATGCATGCAATCCAAATTTAGACTTTATTCCAGACTTGGATTGACACAAAATGGGAATATCTTTTGAATTGATCTTCCTACCGTAAAAGCGGTTATGTATAAAAGATGTGTCTACAAGTTTTGCGATGCCTTTGGCACCCCTTTTATTTTCTACAATCATAAATCACCATACCTTTAAATTGTCGTAATAAATATCAGTAGCCGAATACCCATAAATACCCGGACTCCCTTCACGATTTGGGAGTGGATCTTCAGCAGTAATAGTCCAGGATTCAGGTTCAGGTTCTCCAGTACGCCATACCTTACCACTGATCACAGCTTTATCGTCAATAACTTCAACTTTCATTTTCATGGTATACCAGACATCGGTTTCCCACTCAAAATCAATAGTTTTAGCCATTCGTAGGTCAGATGCCCATGATCTAATCTGTAATCGTTGATGTCTACCTTGCATATCCAATGTGTACCGATTAGCAATTAATCCCATATCTGGAAGTCGACGTTTGTCTTTGGTCCCCATCAGGTCAATCTGGATCTGATAGTCTTTCATCGTAGGCGGACCTATATACACATTTGACCGATTCAATCCCCGTTGAACAGGTGTCTTGAGCAATACCTTGTTTCCATCCTTTTCTTTGACGAAGAATTTATTTGTGGCACCGATCCAGTGTGTTGGTATTTTATCAAGTTCGACCGACTCAAAGTCCTCTGTCCACGGCAGTGTAGGAATCACCCGAATACGGGTAGTAGCCTTCATCTCACCTGATTGTGCGGTGACAGTTCCTGCATGTGCCCCAGCACTTTTTTCAGGGGTGAACGTATTGTTCTCCAATGATCCGGTTAATCCTACGTGCGTCCATTCTAAGGCACCGATTGCACTGGTCTGTTTACCGTTAGCATCATAACCGATGACAGTGAGTTCAACAGGTTCACCTGATGTAACGGTTTCAGATGGGGTGAGTAGGAGGGACACCGCGGGTTCATTGCTCATTTGTAAAGTAACATTATTTTTTGTTGCACAACCCATTGCAAATAAGGAGAAAATCAAGCATGCAATTAATAGAAAGCCTTTAGAAAAAAGATCTATCTGGCTTAGTGTAAATCTAATCTTTTTCATTATTTCCTCCCAATACAATAGAGACGTTCTTCTGTGGTGAAATAGATACGTCCATTGGAAATTGCAGGTGAACCGAATATCTCAACATAATGGTCATCATGCACTCGATTTATTTCCTGAACACTGAGTGATTCACATTTATCTGCACTGGGTTGAAGTATATGGAATTTCCCGTTGACTTCTGTAGCATATAATTTTCCATCCGCCCAAACCGGTGAACCTTTACCAACGGTACCGATGCTATGTTCCCATATTGCCTTTCCGGTTTCGGCATTAACACAGTGGATATTAGCAGAGTTATCAACTACATAGAGCCTTCCATTCATGAGTGTAGGAGAGGCATATCCAACCCCAACACCATCATATCGCCATATTTCGTGAGTATCGGTGATGTCTCCTGTGCCAGTCGCATCAATACAGACAACGCGTCCCATTGCTGTTGTGTCTAAATTCTCTTCGCTGTGCGTAGCATAAACCTTATTACCAGAAACTATTACAGAGGTATTGATACCGCGTTTACTTAGTTTAAATCCCCAAACCATTTCCCCTGTCGTCTGTTTCATAGCATAAATACTTCCATCAGCATTACCACCAATAATTAAGCGTTGTCCATTTATTTCTGTCACAACGGGTGTAGAGTAAGTTGTATCCAACGGTCTACCGCCAGGAGTTGAGACCCAAACCAATTCACCGTTATATTTATTAAAAGCAAAATATCTGTGACGAGGGATAGCCTGAGATCCCCAACTCACATTCAGGTAACTTACGACAACAAGGTTACCAGCAATAATTGGTGTGTGAACACGACCACCATAACCAGAAATCCTTCCATATTCCTCAGTTAGTGAACGAGACCAGACAATGTTCCCGTCCATATCGTAACAGTTGAATATACCTTGAACCCCATGTATGTAGATATTCCCTGTTTCTGTGTCCCCAACTGGACTTGTCCAGCCCACACGGTTGAAAGTAATGGTCGTATGAAAAACGTTGAATTTGTCATCCCACAAGATGTCCCCTGTTTTGGCATCAAAACAAGCAATCCGTTCCTGCTCAGTTATATCCTTGCCAATTCGTCCAACGACGTAAACCCTATCGTTCATAACAATAGGTGTGGAACGTCCGACAAAATCTGCTTGCCAGATCAGGTTTTTCCCTTCTATTGACCAGTCAGAAACTAAATCAGTTTCTGCAGATGTACCATCCTGGTTAGGTCCACGCCAACTTGACCAGTCGTTGGCATAAACAAAGATCGGCATGGCAATTAAGAGAAAAAAGATAATTATCCGATAATATATCGGTATGCATTTATGCAATGTATTATTCCTCCTATTTATATCTGATTTTGTGAAATTAAGACGTATATGAAATCTTAATGTTTAAGTTGCGTGACTTGGTAATCAAGCAATAGTAAATTGCTAATTCTTCTAATATAACGTTATGAACAAGTTAAATTGTTGATTTCAGTTTACCCCAAATTATCGATAACTTATCATCAGGTTCAACACTGAGTCCGACTTTGGAATTATAGTTCTGTGTCACTTCATCTGCTGTGAGGGGACGGTCGTAAATGCGCACTTCATCAATCAATCCAGGAAAGTGTCTCTCTACGTTGCCACGATTATTCGCAGCACCGATATAGACTGGTTCCACAAATGGAACAAAGTTGTCTAATTTGCTTCCTTTCGCAACGATAACTTCTTGTGGTTGACCGTCCATATAGATACTGATTTTTGGTTCACCTGCGTCTTCAATAGCAAAACCGATGTGATGCCATTTTCCGTCAGACAGTTCAAATTCGATTTCAACTGCAATATCAATGCATCCTGCCACAGCTTTCTGACGAACATAGAAATGAACAACATCTTGTGCGAGAGGAAAACCTGCTTTCGCACTACGGTTGACATCAATTGCCCATGCCATACTGCAACCCACATCAAGTACCTTAAATAATGATGTCCATTCCTGTTTGAAATCTGTTTTGACCCATGCTTCAAAGGTTGATGAGCCAACTTCACTACCAAAATCACCAAGATTTGTCAAATTTACATAGTCGTCTGAACCATCGAATTCTAATGCATCTCCGACTTGTCCAGCGACTACTTTAGGATCTCCAACTATTGTACCGTTGTTTTTCCCCCAAACATCTTTAACAGTGTCATTAGTAATATCTGATCCGTCAAACGTCCAATAACTCACCAGACCATCTGTTACAACAGTCGCAGTCATTCCAATTGGACAGATAAAAGCTATCGCAAACGTGAGTGCAACGAAATAGAGTAGTTTTTTCATGGTAAATACCCTTTTGATACTGGAAGGAAATTCCACCTATAGAGATATGGTTTATATGTTCATCATAACATCATTGGCAGAATTACGCAATCATATTTTCCTTCTTGGACAGAGATATCCATTTGTCGTTTTTATAAGATAAAGGTAGGAGGTATATGTTCGTTTTCAAACAATATTTTTTCTATGCACACATAATATATTTAAGATGCTTCATATCAAGTTATTCGTGACAATTCAATGGAATTAATTGTCATACTTTAGAGTTTTTAGAGTCAATCGTAATTATGTCAATTTATGCTTATGGCTACAATCCCTTATATACACTGAGTTTACGGCATATTTATGACAAACTTAGTCGGAAATGACTCTAAAACTTTTTAGAGTCGTGCTATAGGTTGGGTGGTTCGGTAGAACGTTATTTATGCACCACCCTCAGTTACCATCATTAGAATATTCAATTTTAATATTTGACATATTTATGCAATCTTGATATTCTTAATCTTTATAAATTTATCTCGTAATTGTTGTATGTTCGCAGCTATTGCGGGAAATAATATGCTATAGTGAACTTAACTGTTATGTTCAGTAATAGTCTATTCTCAACCAATTAAGTTCTACTTTCAATGTTTAGTAATAGATAGGAGAAAAAAGTGAAGTTTGATACAAAATTGATTTACGGCTGTTTCGCTATCTTGTTAGTCATGGGAGTAAGCCTGATTTCCGCGCATGCGGATCTGTCTGATCCAACGCTTTCTGTATACTATAGTTTTGATGAAGATGGTGAGACTGTCAAAGATGGTTCGGTCAATGGTAACGACGGCATGATTGTTGGTAATGTCATGCGCGAAGATGGCGTGTTTGACAAAGCAGTTAGTTTAGAAACAGACACATGGGTTGATATGAATGGACCTGAATTCACAAACGGTCCGGTTGATGGGTTCACACTGTCAACATGGATTAACCATACGGGTTCTTCTGATCCACAAACACTGCTTGATGCAATTGGTACTGACCATGGCAGTGGTCTTTTCCACGTAGAAATACGGACAGGTGGTGTCAGATGGTTCCATCGTGATGGAACAAATACTACTGTCTTCAATATAAACCCAGGTCCAGTCATTGAAGCGAATAAATGGGTTCATTTTGCTGGCACTTACGACAGCGACAGTGGCGATATAAAGTTATATGTTGATGGCGAGGAAACGCATTCTGGCACTGGTGCTGGAAAACTATCAGACAACTGGGGTGTTTCCGCTGGTATTGGTCACCATAAGAATGGTCGTTGGTTTGCTGGATTATTGGATGAGTATTATATTTTTGCTCGTGCATTAACACAAGATGAAATTATGGATGTAATGAATGGTGTCCTTCTTGCTGTGGAACCAGCAGATAAACTCACTACAACATGGGGCAGTATAAAGTCTAACAAATAATGAATTGACTATATCTACAAAAATAATGCGCGATGAATTCGGTGATATTACCGTTTTCATCGCGCATTTTTCTGTGTCTACTATTAGAAAGTTTGTGTCAAACGCGCAATTGCTAATCTACCTATTTCCGGTGTACCAACAAATTGCTGATGTTTATGATCCAGTAGATTTTGGACAGTCAATGAGAAACGGGGTTTCGGACCAAGCGGTATATCGTAACCTGCGTTTAGATCAAGCGTATAATACGATTCGACTTCTCCAATGTAAACTCCTGACTGGACAGGGAATCCCTGAACATAACGCGCACGGAGACCTACTCCCAATCCAAGATCAGCGTTAATGTACTGGACGTTAACTCCGAATTTATTTTTTGGAGCGTTAAGTGCAATATCACCGATTCCATCTACATTTTCAAATAGGTCTTCACTAACAAACGAATAATTTGCACCGACACTCCAACTCGGATTCAGAAAAACGGTAAAATTCAGATCCAATCCGTTGAGTGAAATATCACCGTAATTGCGATACGTAAGTAGGACTGCATTCGGATCTGCTGCCTGTTCGGGTGTCACTGTGCCATACGGAATGTAAGCAGCACCATTATTTGCTGTCCCAGCCACAAACATCTTAACCAACTCTTCAATAGGTGAACCGTCTCCATTTCCTCCTGAATTTGGGGAATCGAAAGCAAGCAAGGCTTGTGCCAGTATAATATTCTGTGGATCCGCTAACGCAGCACCGATTTGTTGTCCAAGAGACGCGCTCAATGTATCTGCATCCAAGAACACATTCGGTGTTTCAACAAACAGAGGAGCAATGAAATTGCTTATTCTTGAGTGATAGACGTCCGCGGAAAATGATAACATATTCAGGAAAATCCCTTTGTAGCCTACCTCATAAGTTTGCGTGATTGTTGGATTAAGCGGATTGACATCATGCACATCATCTACATCTACAAAACTTGATGTCTGTGGATCAAGTGATCGTAGTACATTTTTCACACCAGTCACTTGTTGTGGAATAACATTCTCAAAACCTGCGGATAGAGCTTCAATAGTTTCCGTTGGAAATCCTTGCGCCGCTAAACCTCCTTCAAGTAGAGGCTTGGCTGCATCCATGACGGCAGTTCTGGCAACATTCCACATTATATTAGTAAATTCAGGACTATCAAGAGGGATGTAATTGTCACCTAACGGTGAGAAGGGTGATCGAAACTCAGGTCTTCCATCAGCACTTCTTTTAAAAGTAAATCCTGTTTCTGAGGGAACCCCTTGTGCTCGTATGTCAATTCCCACTGTAAACGGATTTTCCGAAGAAAGAATGTCGAGGAACAGATTGGATGTTCCAGGGGTATTGAATGCGCGGTTATAGGTTAGTCTTACATTGTGATCATCATTCGGTTGTAATGCAAGCGCGACCCTTGGTGAGAGCACAATATCATTGAGATGGTTGTGGCTATCTGCTCTACCCGCGATAAGAAGCTTAAGCTGTGGTAAGATATTAGTTTCAGATTGCAGATACGCACCAATTTCGTCAATGGCATCATTATCTTCATTTATACCATTAATCGTGCCATCAGTATCGGGACGTGTGAGTAGGACATCTAACCCATAAGTAAATCGCTGCACATTACCAATACCATAACTGTGCTGAATTTGACCAACATATAAGTTGGAATAATCAATTGTTTGTAAACCAGTGCGTAGAACATAAGTGTCCCCCGCATCACTGTTATTTACAAACACTTGTGCGAAAAGGTCTTTATGAATGAATCGCGCTTGTCCATAGGAATAAGTCCAACCTTTAGTTTGACCGGCTCCGATTCCCGTTAACTCAATTCCAGATGCTTGCGTGCCACCGACTGCAATGATTGCTGTCGTATCATCATTCGGACTATAATCCACACGGACTTCTCCCCGAGCAAGCTTGGAATCAAATATTGGAGGCAGTTCACCTTCAACATCTTCTTCTGCACGTCCCTCTTCCCAATCATCACCACGGGTATAGTTCGCTGTCAGTTTATAACCGATTGTGTCATTAACTACACCTGCATGCCGAATTGAACCTGTGAATATACGGCGTTCACCACCGCCAACACTAACGGTTGTGCCTTGTGAAGTGAAAGGTGAACGAGTTAGGATGTGCATCACACCATTCGCACTATTAGGACCATACAACGCCGCACCAGGACCTGAGACGATCTCAATCTGCTCAATGTCTTCACTAATGGTCGGAATTAGCGTATAAGCGTTGACTCGTAAAGACGGAACACTTGCAATTCTATTGTCAACAAGAGATAACAAATTTCCTGAAAAAACGTTGTTAAATCCGCGAACGACTACATACGAAGTTCCAATACCAGAAGTCACAACATCGACAGCACGTAGTGATTTTAAATGTTCGGTTACACTTAATGAGACACGATCTTTTATCTCAGACGAATCAAGTAATGCAACGGATGCAGGTGCTTCAAGAACCTTCTCTTTGCGCCGTGATGCAGTAACGGAAATGCGATCAAGTTCAATTATGTCTGATGAGAGTGCAATTTCTACCACTTTTTCTTCATCTGCTGTAAGATTGACATTTGTCATGACTTTATCAGCATATCCTTGAGAAGTAGCAGTAATCGTGTATATACCCGCAGCTAAATCGACAAATGAAAGCATGCCATTAGCATCGCTTACACCTTTGACATCATCACCGATTGCTGGTTTGACGTTGATGGATACGTTGCTCAGTTTTTTACCAGTATTTGAATCTGTAACTGTAATGTCCAAGGTCCCCGCATGAACATTCACCGGATTGACTCCGATAATAACGAATAAGGTAAATAACACTATACTAAATACGTATAATCGTTTCATAATAATATCCCCTTTTTATAGCAATACCGTATTAATTGAAATTCCGTATAGCAGCACTCCAAAGTTGAGAACCGTAAGGATGGTTCTGAATTTATTGTATTGAAATGTTACGCTGCTTAACAAGAATACATCTACAGCATACAGTAAACATATAACCTAGCCAAAGTATCACAAAAAATAGAAAAAAAGTCAATTTATCGTATTTCGATCAGAGAAGTTACGCTAAAAACTGTTCAATCTCCGTATGCGTTGGCAATGCTGGTATAACACCAACCTTTTGAGTTGCAAGTGCTCCTGCAGCATTTGCATATCGCATTATTTTATCAAGTATATCCTTTGTAAGCGAAGTCAGGACATCATATTGCATCAGTTGTGATAGCATAGCAGCCACGAATGCATCCCCCGCACCAAGTGTATCCACAACATCAACAGCAACACCATCTACGGATCCCTCAATGTTACCATTTGTGTAATAGCATCCTCGCTCTCCTAAAGTAACTACAAGTAATTTCACTCCGAGACCAAGTATCCGTTCAATACCACTTGCCAATTCCACATCCCCTGTAACAAATTCCCATTCTTCTTCTGATATCTTGACGACATCTGCATAAGGCATCACCTCCCAGATCCAGTGCTTAGCATCATCAGCACTATCCCAAAGCATCAATCGCAAATTTGGATCGTAAGAGATAAACGCACCCGCATTCTTAGCACATTGAATCGCTTTGAGTGTTGCCTCGCGGGTAGGTGAATGACTAAGACTAACAGAACCGTAATGGAAAACTTCCGAAGATTGTATGTAGTCTTCGTCAATTTCATTTGGTGAAAGTTGTATGTCAGCACCCGGGTGACGATAGAATGTTATATCCTTCATTCCATCGGAGCGTGTAGCGACAAAGGCTAAGGTGGTACGAGACGCCTCTCCTGCAATGAGATACGTCGTATCTACACTGTTCTGTTGAAGCGTATCAGTCAGGAATTGACCAAATGGATCTGCCCCCACTTTTCCTATGAAACCCGTATCTATGCCGAACTTTGCTAACCCAACTGCAACGTTTGCGGGAGCACCTCCAGGGGCTTTAACGAATCCTGGAGCATCTGCAAGGGTTACATCTGGAGTTGTGGATACAAAATCAATAAGAAGTTCACCGATACATAATGCTTTTGGCATATAGAATTAATCCTCATTATCAGGAGTATTTAGTTTTATGTATATTCTGTAATTTACAGTTACTTATGGTTTATAGTAAAATCTAAAATTACCTTTACATTTTCCAATTGTAGGAGGGAACTCCGATTCCTGACTATCACCGCTTTTTGTCGCGATTCGGAGATCGCTCCTACAGAAGGTGTAAACTTAATTTTGTAATTCACTATATATCGTAGATCGGAGGTCGCTCCTGATAGAATGTAAAATGTCGGAGGTCGCAAGCTCGCTCCGACCTACAAGAGAATCCAAAACTAACAGGTAGCAACTTAGGTTATAATAAGTTATCCTTGGTGAATTACTTCTGTGGAACATCCCATAACAACACAGTACCGTCTTGACTGGCACTTACAATAGTCTGTCCATCTGGACTGAAGCATACCTGATTAACCACTGATCCATGTCCTGCGAAATTAGCTATTAGTTCTTTTGTAGAAGCATCCCATAATGATACCGTTCCATCCTTATTAGCACTTGCCACTGTGCGATTATCAGGACTGAAACTGACATTTACTACCCAACCACCTGTTGCCCCTTTAAGGGTCTTAGTGAATCCTAACATACCAAACGGACGTAAATGCACCTCGTTATGTCCCCCAGTTACTATTGTTCTGCCATTAGGTGCAATACTCACACCATTTCCAGGATACTTAACAAGTGTTCGTTCATGTTTACCTGTGATTACATTCCATAAATTAACCGTACCATCATTACTATCAACTACAATTTTCTGGCCATTCGACGTAAAACGGACGTGATTTGCAAAATGGGAATAAGGTAATGTTTTTAAGTGTTCTCCGGTAGTTGCATCCCATATACGTACTGTTTTGTCCCAACTACCGCTTGCGATTTTCCGTCCGTTCGGTGAAAAACGCACGCTTAAAACATACCCTCCATGTCCAATGAGTGGTCTTATATGTCTTCCTGTTTCTACATCCCAAAGATGCACTTTCCTATCCTCACTACCACTTGCGAGTATTTTACTATCAGGTGAAAAATGTACACTCTTGACTCTGGAGGTGTATTCATCTAAGATGTTGAGTAGTCTGCCAGTGGTAGCATCCCATATACGCGCCTTTCCGTCATCGCTTGCGGTTGCGATTTTTAGACCATCCAGTGAATAATCAACGCTTTCAATCCGAGTCGAATATCCTCCAAGTGTCCTTAGAAGGTTGCCAGAGGAGGGATCCCAAAAATTAACGACTGTATGATTAGCACTGGTTATTGTTACCCCATCTGGTGTAAAACAGACTCCTTTTCCAAAATGAAAAAGATTGTCGTCAAGTGTTCTAAGGAGTTCACCGGTGTTGACGTCGGAGAAGAGCACTCTACCCCCATAAGATTGGCTTGCGAGGGTTTCACCATCTGGAGAAAAACGGACACTTTTGACCCAACTGGAATGGTCTGATAGGGTCTTTAGGTTTTTTCCTGTGGTAGTATCCCACAAACGGACAGTATCATCGGTGCTACAACTTGCCAGTATCTTACCGTCTGGTGAGAAATCAATTCCGTTAACATCTCCATTATGACCTTTAAGTGTGTTTATGGTCTCACCTGTACTTACATTCCATAGATATATAGTACCTCCAACTTTGGGTTTTTCACCTTTTGTTGCGGTTGCATGTATTTGTCCATCTGGCGAAAAGCTGATGTCAAGAATTGCGTGCGTGTGTTTTTGCGAACCTTTTAGATGTTCACCAGTAGCAGTATTCCACAAATGCAACTTCCCATCATAACCACCAGTAGCAAGTATCGTTCCGTCAGGTGAGAAACTGACAGCAGTAACCATTAATTTATGTTCGTTCAAAGTAAATAAGAGTTCGCCTGTAGAAGTATTCCATAAATGGACATTTCCCTTATGAGTACCGGAGGCAGCTTTGGTGCCATCCTGTGAAATGCTGCCACTATAGATATAATCAGTATATTGCGTAAGTAGTGTTAATTCTTGAAGTTTCTCAGCATCATAAAGCCAAATCCCAATGGAACTAAATACTGCGATCCGTGTTCCATCCGCCGTATATTCAATTCCTTGTATCGTTCCCTTGCCGAGACGCGCTTTGGCTCCGTTAGGTAAACTGAACTGTGTGGTTGCAGTATAATTGGTTTCCAACGGTTCTGGAACACGTGGGTTCAGTTGACATGCAGAAATACCTGTAAGAATAAGAACTCCAATAAATAAAATGAGACTCTTTGTATAACTAAACATAGTAAACCTCTTATTATGATTAACTATTTGAGGGTGGTGCATAATTATACCATTTTTAATAAATAAAGTGCCATTTACTGAGGACTACTTGTAGGAGCGACCTCTTGGTCGCGACCGGGAGGTCGCTCCTACAGAAGAAAGATTTCCAATCAATAACAATGGTTGAATCCAGTAATGGGACAATAAATATTAGAATTGGTATTATTTTTCAAACAACGCAACAGAAAGCGGTTTATTTCATAATCTTCTGACATTCTGTAGGAGCGACCTCCTGGTCGCGACCGGGAAATCAACGGTATGAATGCCCATTGGCATTCCCCCAAATCAACGGTATGAATGCCCATTGGCATTCCCCCAAATCAACGGTATGAATGCCTATTGGCATTCCCCCAAATCAACGGTATGAATGCCTATTGGCATTCCCCGGGTCGCTCCTACAGAAGACTCGGTAGAACGTTATTTATGCACCACCCTCAACTATTTCAAAATGTAGTTCTCAAAGTCTGTGCTTTTCCACTTTCAGATGATCGATATCCCGCATCAAAAATCTCTATGACATGCCGTGCATGTTCAGCAGTAACGATGGTCGGTTTATCCTCGCGAATCCAATCCACAAGCTGCATTATGTCTTCAAAAACGTGTGCTTCCTGTATACTACGATGAGGACCAACGACGTGTGGCAATTCCCTTTTCGGTGCATCAATCGGTTTTCCGTTTATAGTGCTTCCCTCAATTGCTCCTGCGGTTCCATTAATCGCTAATCCACCCTTGATCGCGTGTCCAGCTGCTGCACCGTAAATAAAACCGAAAAACGCATCTCCGAAGTCAAGCAGGATAAAGGTATTATCGTCCATGTCGCATGGAAGCATCTCACCACGAAATTCGCGTTCTTTGACGCGTACTCCTGAGAACGCGGTAACACGTTTGACAGGTCCAAGGATACCTGTCATCGTATGTAGTCCGTAAACGGTCATATCGTAAAGCGGACCACCACCCGGTTTGCGAAAATACCACGCTGGATTGATGTTGGAAAGCACGTCATCACCTTGACGTACGGATTCTGCCTCGTGGTATCTACCAAATGAGGAACCAGTAGCAGCCCATGTCAAAGTGCCGATAGCACCGTCATCAATTAGCCTTTTGATTTCACCATGAATTGGTCGTAACATCTGTCCAGGGGAAGCAACTAATTTGACACCTTTACGTGCGGCTGATTCAATCAGATCGTCTGCCTCGTCAACGGTAGTCGTCATCGTTTTGTTGAAGTGTGCATGTAGACCGTGTTCTATGGCAAGTTTTCCCTGTTCATAATGCAGACCAATTGGTGAAGCAATCGAAACAGCATCAACATGTCCATCTTCCAATAGTTCCTGATATGTTTCATAAGCGTAAGGGACATTGAATTTCTCAGATGCAGCTTGTGCTCGTCCGGGAACAGGATCGCAGACAGCGGTCACCTGTAGTCTATCTTGTACATCGTCCTGTGTAAGGTGTGGTAGAATTCCACGTACAGAGATACTCCCAACACCAATCACACCAATCCTTATTCTGTCGTTCGTTGCCATATTATTTTCTCCATGAAGTTTCGTGTTGCCACCCAACAGCATCTTTGAGTTTATCGCAATTGAGAAAAGATTGATGTCCCTTAAGTGATCGGACTTTTGGAAGGAATTCAGGTTTAAAACGTTCAACAAGTTCAAGTGAAGGTTCCAAAGCTGAAGTGTCATCAGCATTTAGGAAATAGACATCGTGCGGTGGTAAATTTTCTGCTTTTTCCATGATCAAACGGTGTGCACTTGCGACATCTTCACTGCCAACCCAACACCATAACCAAGGTGTCCATCCGTTTGTCGGTTTAGCATTTTCTGCCATCTGCTTTCTACGTTCTTCAGGTGTGATACCAGCAGGACGTGTGATGTATGTTCGTATTCCATAAGCGCGGGTATAACTTGCCAATAGGTCTTCACCACACCGTTTTGAGAAGCTATAGGAATCTTCCGGATAGCAGGGATGTTCCTCATCAATGGGTAGATAATCTATAGGAATATGAGTTTTGCTTATTCGGAATCCGTGTCCTAATGCACAATTACTTCCGGACATCACCACCGTTTTCACATCTGCTTCAATTGCAGCTTGCATAAGGTAGTAAGTTCCAAGCATATTCGTTTTGAATGTTGCATCAAAAGGAATACCTTTCTCTTCAGCACCAGCACGCATATCTGGATGGTCAACAGGATTCGGTTGTGCACCAAGGTGTTGGATTGCATCAACACCTTCTACAGCGCGTTGACAGTCCTCAAAATTGTTGAGATCACCTTGTATAAATGGTAAATTGGAGAATTCATCGGGGGGTTGTCTTCGGGACATGAGGACGAGTGTGTGTTGTTGAGACAATTCTCGGATGACATACGCACCAAGTCTGCCACTCGCACCAGTTATTAATACTTTCATGGAATACCTTTCGTGTCAAAATCAACGTAAAATATAGTTTGGTTTAGTTATAGGTGTAAAATGTATTGTCTATTATCTTTTATGGAATTATAGCATTGATACGATTTTTGTCAAGTGAGTGGATATGAAGGGTGTGTAAAGTTTTTGCATAAAGAAAGGAATGGAAACACCATGCACAAGACTTCGGACATCATATTGACTGTGAATTGTTTGTCTTGTATTTTCATTGGATTTTTTTCCGTATAAAAAGGTTACCGTTTTGTGTCTAATTTCTGCATAACGGTAACTTTTGGTAATTTTTACTGGTTTTAGTTCCTGTCTGGGTTTATGGGTTGTTTTCATCGGTTTTTTTGAATGTGAAAAAAAAGAAAAACCGTAACCTTTGTTCTACTTGATTTTTGTCTGTTTTTTGGCTACTTTCTAATA